>NZ_JBNKYN010000046.1:0-34122 GCF_050300915.1 Amphritea sp. | reverse complement strand
TGGTGTGCAGCGGGCCCGCTTCCTGCCGGCTATCGATATGTTGAATAAGTTTACTGATGTTGTGAATGTGGATAGTGGTGTCGACTACCGTTTGCGAACGCTTGAACAGGCAGAGCTGTATCACTATCCACTCGATAGTGCAGCAGATATTAGTTTGAATACCAGTTTTGAAAGCCTGGTGCCTGACATTGAAGAGGTGGTTGAAAACTGTCCTGTCGAGATTAATGGCCGGGATATTAAAGCACGTCGTTGTTGTGAAGATGTTGTCTGGTTTGATTTCAAGGAGCTTTGTGAAGGTCCCCGTAGTCAGAATGACTATATTGAGTTGGGTAAGATCTTCCATGCGGTATTGATCAGTAACGTGCCCCAGTTGGGGCGGAGTAATGATGATGCAGCCCGCCGCTTTGTGAATCTGGTTGATGAGTTTTATGACAGTGGGGTGAAACTGATTCTTTCAGCGCAAACCTCTATACATGAGATATACAGCGAAGGTCGACTGGAGTTTGAGATCCAGCGAACTCAGAGTCGATTGTTAGAGATGCAGTCTCACGAATATCTGGCGAAAGAACATCGGGCTTAAGAGCAGTTGTCAGACGTCGCTGCGCGACTTGCTTGAAAAAAGTTGCCTGTAAAGGCTTATTTTGTGTGTTCTTTAAGGTCGCAGTTGTGTTTGGGTTTTCCAGTTAAGTGCGACGGGAAGAACTGCAGTGTACTGATGTTGCTCCCAGGTGAAATTACAGGTTTTGTTTTTTCTTTTTCTGGCAAGCGACGCAGTCGCGTTCTAACAACTAGCAACTGCGTTTCGCGTTCTAGACAGAAACCGCTTTTTTTATTGGCATCTTTTTTAACTTGCAGTATAATCCGCGCTCCTTCGGATAGGTCCGGGGATTTATGACGTTGTAAATCAAGGTTTGCAACCAATAATTATAAGGTCGTCGAGCATTGCGAGCCCTTTGGTTTCGCGGTAATCAGACTGATGTATAGGTAAATTATCATGACTACATTAAGCGCAAAGCCTGCAGAGGTTAAACGCGACTGGTATGTTATCGACGCTGAGGGTAAAACTCTGGGTCGTATGGCTACTGAAATCGCTCGTCGTCTGCGTGGCAAGCATAAAGCAGAATACACTCCTCACGTTGACACTGGTGATTACATCATCGTTATCAACGCTGAGAAAGTTAACGTAACTGGTAACAAGCGTAAGGACAAAATGTACTATCGCCACACCGGTTACCCAGGTGGTCTGCGTGAAACTTCTTTCGAGAAGATGGTTGAAACTCATCCAACACGCACCATCGAACTGGCCGTTAAAGGTATGCTACCTAAAGGTCCCCTGGGTCGTGCTATGTACACTAAGATGAAAGTGTACGCTGGTGCAGAACATCCGCATGCGGCTCAACAGCCACAAGAACTGAACGTCTAAGGGGCAGGTCAATATGTCTACAACTCAGTATTACGGCACAGGCCGTCGTAAGTCCTCTACTGCGCGTGTATTTTTGCGTCCAGGTACAGGTAAAATCACCGTTAACCAGCGTGAGCTTGATGTTTATTTCGGTCGCGAAACTGCTCGCATGATCGTTCGTCAGCCTCTGAACCTGACTGGTAACGCTGAAAAGTTTGATGTTTACATTACCGTTAAAGGTGGTGGTGGTTTTGGTCAGGCTGGTGCAATCCGTCATGGCATCACCCGTGCGCTGATGGAATACGATGAGACTCTGCGTGCTGAACTGCGTGCTGCTGGTTTTGTTACCCGTGATGCGCGTGAAGTTGAGCGTAAGAAAGTGGGTCTGCGTAAAGCACGTAAGAAACCACAATTCTCCAAGCGTTAATTCGCGGCGATACAGTTCCTGTATCGTACCAGGAAACGCCCGCGCCAGAGATGGTTCGGGCGTTTTTTTGGTTTCAATTGTGGTGGTCTGGGGTGAGGTCAAGAGTAGGTCGACTATAGGCGTAAAAAGGAGGTTTTACCCCTAATTAGCCTTGTAAGAGGGGGGGAATTTCATTACTATTTGTGCCATTTTAAAAATCCGTTAATTCGGGATTCATTACTGAGCAATCGGATAATTGCTGCGCTGCAATATGGCAGAGGTTGGAAGGTTGAGTGAGGGGAGATAATCTTAATGAGTAATGACGGCGTGAATAAGGGGCGGCGACGTCTCCTGATCGGTGCCACCTCTGCTGTTGGGGCAGTGGGTGCCGTAGGAGCAGCAGTTCCGTTCGTGGCTTCATGGTATCCGAGTGCAAAGGCGAAAACCGCTGGCGCCCCGGTTAAGGCTGATATCAGCAAGCTGGAAGTCGGTCAGCAGATGATCGTCAAGTGGCGCGGCAAGCCTGTATGGATTGTTCGTCGCGGACCTGAAGCTCTTGCGAATCTGGCAAAAATTGATGACAAACTGGCTGATCCTAAGTCAGAAGCGCCACAGCAGCCAGATTATATACCGCATACTGATGCACGGGCGATTCGTGAGGATATCGCGGTAATGGTTGGTATCTGTACCCATCTGGGTTGCTCTCCGACCTATCGTCCTGAAATCGCACCTGAAGATCTGGGTGAGGACTGGGTTGGTGGTTTCTACTGCCCATGTCATGGTTCCCGTTTTGACCTGTCTGGTCGTGTAATGAAGGGTGTTCCGGCACCTACTAACCTGGTGATCCCGCCTCATTATTATGAGAGCGACAATGTGATCATCGTTGGTGTGGATCAGGAGACTGCATAATGGCTGGCGCACGTAATAAAGGAAATCCAGGCTTCATGGGCTGGATCGATGATCGTTTCCCGCTAACAGCGATGTGGGATGATCATTTAGCAAAATACTATGCTCCGAAGAACTTTAACTTCTGGTACTTCTTTGGATCACTGGCACTATTGGTTCTGGTTAACCAGCTACTGACTGGTATCTGGCTGACAATGAGCTATAACCCAACGGCAGAAGGTGCTTTTGCTTCTGTTGAGTACATCATGCGTGATGTGGATTATGGCTGGTTGCTACGTTACATGCACTCTACCGGTGCTTCCGCATTCTTTGCTGTGGTTTATCTGCATATGTTCCGTGGTCTGCTGTACGGTTCTTACCGTAAGCCCCGCGAGCTGGTGTGGATCTTCGGTATGACGATCTACCTAGCGCTGATGGCTGAAGCCTTTATGGGCTATCTGCTGCCATGGGGTCAGATGTCTTACTGGGGTGCGCAGGTAATCGTATCCCTGTTCTCTGCGGTACCTGTGATTGGTCCGGATCTGGCTGAGTGGATTCGTGGTGACTACCTGATCTCTGGTATTACCCTGAACCGTTTCTTCTCTCTGCACGTTGTTGCACTGCCAATCGTCCTGCTGGCGCTGGTTGTCATGCACATTATTGCGCTGCACGAAGTGGGCTCTAACAACCCTGATGGCATTGAAATTAAAGAGAAGAAGGATGAGAACGGCGTACCTCTGGACGGTATCCCATTCCACCCTTACTACACTGTTAAAGACATTGTCGGTGTGGTGGTATTCCTGTTCGTATTCTGTCTGATCATCTTCTTCTTCCCGGAGATGGGCGGTTACTTTATTGAGCAGCCTAACTTTGAACCGGCTAACCCGCTGAAAACTCCGCCGCATATTGCGCCGGTATGGTACTTCACGCCGTTCTACGCCATGTTGCGTGCGATTCCACCAATTGCAGCATCTCAGTTCCCAGGCGTTGTGGTAATGGGTGGTGCGATTGCTATCCTGTTTGTCCTGCCCTGGCTGGACCGTAGCCCGGTTAAATCCATACGCTACAAAGGCTGGATGAGCAAACTGTGGTTGGTAATCTTTGCAATCAGCTTTGTTATCCTGGGTTACCTTGGGGTTGTTCCATCTTCTCCTGAGCGTACTGTGGTAGCGCAGATCTGTACTGCACTGTATTTCGCATACTTCTTCCTGATGCCGTTCTACACCAGAATGGAAAGCACTAAACCGGTACCGGAAAGGGTGACAGGCTAATGAAAAAGTTTTTTATCGCTATTATGTTGGTGCTGGTGCCTGTCGTTGCCAGTGCGAATACTGCAGGACCTCATCTGGATAAAATGACTCCGGATCCTGCTAATAAAGAATCGCTACAGCGTGGTATGAAGACCTTTGTAAACTACTGCTTGGGTTGTCATACAGCCAGTTTTCAGCGTTATGCACGTTCTGCAGAAGATCTGGGTATGCCGCCTGAGTTGGTTCAGGAACATCTGATCTTTGGTGATGTCAAGGTCGGTGAGCAGATGACCAATGCCATGGTTAAAACCGATGCTGCTGCATGGTTTGGTAATCCACCGCCAGATCTGACGCTGGAAACCCGTCTGCGTGGTGAAGACTGGGTGTATACATACCTGCGCAGTTTCTACAAAGATCCTGCGCGTCCATGGGGTGTTAACAACGTTGTCTTCCCGGATGTAGGTATGCCTAACATTCTCGAAGGTCTTCAGGGGGAGCAGGTAAGTCACTGTACTAAAGCCGAGCTGCTTGAGCATGTTAAGACTATCGATCCTCTGACAGGTCTGCAGATGGGTGGATGTCTGAGTATTGCTAAGAAGGGTTCGCTGTCTGCTGAAGAGTTTGACAAGACAATCTACGACCTGGTGAACTACATGTCTTATATGGGTAACCCTGTTAAGCTGGAGTCACAGGCTATTGGTTATAAAGTACTGATCTTCCTGTTTATCTTCTTCTTCTTTGCTTACGCGCTGAAGAAAGAGTACTGGAAAGACGTTCACTAAGCGTCTGCCGGTCAGTAATACCGATACGCGGTCCAATTTAGTTGGTCCGCGTATATTTTTTTTATGGAACATGTGAAACGGGGTGATTTAATGGGTGTAGTGGCCAAGCGTTCTTCTATGACTTTTTACTCCGATGGTAATGATCATTACAGCCATCGGGTACGTATCGTTCTGGCAGAAAAGGGTGTTGCAGTTGAGATCAATGATTGCGATCCAAATAACTTGCCTGAGGATCTGGCTTCACTGAATCCGTACAATAACCTGCCGACCCTTCTGGATCGTGAGTTGGTATTGTACGAGCCAAATGTGATGATGGAGTATCTGGATGAGCGTTTTCCTCATCCGCCGCTGCTACCTGTCTATCCTGTCGCACGTGCTGAAAGCCGTCTGTTCATGTATCGTATTCAGCGTGACTGGTGTTCTCTGGCAGATACAATTCTGAGTGCAGAAGATGCTGATGAGGCTGATGAAGCCCGTAAAGCGCTGCGTGACAGTCTGGTTGCTGTTTCACCTATCTTTGGTGAAAAAGACTACTTCATGAGTGAAGAGTTTACACTGGTTGACTGCTGTATTGCTCCGTTGCTGTGGCGTCTGGAAATCCTGGGTGTCGAGTTGCCGGAAGCTCAGTGTAAAGATCTGATTAAATATATGGCTCGCCTGTTTGAGCGTGAGGCATTCCAGATCAGTCTGTCTGAAGAAGAGCGCGAAATGCGTGACTGAAGTTGGACGTGTGATATTAATAGATAAAGGATGGGTTATTACTCATCCTTTTTTTTGGAGTATGTAATGCAATCGAGTCGTGGATATCTTCTCCGGGCGTTGAATGAGTGGATTCTGGACAGTGGCTGGACACCGCATCTGGTGATTGACGCCGAGATTCAGGGTGTGATGGTGCCGCAGCAATTTATCAGTGATGGGCAGATCGTTCTGAATATAGCGCCATCTGCAGTGCAGGGGTTGCTGATTGAAAACCATGCTGTCAGTTTTAATGCCCGCTTTGGCGGTGTGCCGATGAATGTATTTGCGCCGATGGTGGCGGTGATGGCGATCTACGCCCGTGAAAATGGTCAGGGGATGGGGTTTGGGGCTGAGCCGGGTGTTGAAGCGTTGTATGACGGTCAGCCAGAGGATGATTCGCCACCGCCGGAAGCGCCTAAACCGAATAAGCGTCCTTCGCTGAAGGTGGTTAAATAGTGCTGAACTTTGGTGTAGAGGGCTGCTGAGCTTGCGAACCGACCATTCGTCAGGTGATTAGGTGCGGTTTATTGATTGCCGGCACCCTGCGACTATCACAGGGCCGGCGCTGGGTGCTGTAACTAATCTATATATTCAAATATCTTCACGATTTTTTGGATGCCATTGACGCCGCGCACAATCCGTACTGCATTATCTGCTTGGGCACGGGTGACGAGGCCCATCAGATAGACGACGCCGTTTTCAGTGACAACTTTAATTTGCGTTGCATCGACTTGTTTATCGCCGATCATATTGGCTTTGATCTTGGCGGTGATCCAGGTGTCGTTGGCACGAGCCAGGGTTGCGGTTGGGCTGGCGACAGTCAGCTCGTTGTGGATACGGCGAATTTTACGCACCTGGCTGACAATCTGTTCTGCTTCCATGCGAGTCTCTTCGGTAGCCACCTGACCAGTCAGCAGGACGATACCGTTAAAGCTGGTGACGTTCACATGGCTGCTGCTGAGCTCGGTAGAGCCTTTGCTGATGTTGACGTTAGACTTGATCTCAATTAACTCGTCATCGACAAAGCTGCCGGTGGTGCGGTCAGTTGGATTTTCCTTGATAGGCTCCTCTTTAAAGCTGCTGACAATTGTTGAACAGCCGCTGCTTAAAATACCCGCCATAATCAGGATAGCGATGCGTTTCATCAGTTATTCTCCGCCAAAAAGTTGATAGTCTATGAGGTCGCATAGAGCGTGCAGAATTAGTGTCTGAGCACCAAAAATCAGTGCAGGATCATCTGCGGGTATGCAAAATTCGACCTCGTCCGGCAGTAATAGAGAGTGGATATTGTCATTAGTTCCCCCGGTCAGTGCAATTACCAGCATATCCCGGTCATGAGCTGCCTGAATTGCTTGTACCAGGTTAGCCGTGCGGCCATCATTTGAAAGGATAAGTAGCAGGTCGCCAGGTTGTCCGAGGGCGCGAATCTGTTTAGAAAAGATTTCGTTAAACTGATCATCATGGGCGATACCTGTCAGTGCTGCGCCATCGGCGCTGAGGCAGATGGCAGGTAAGCCTGGCCGCTCATGGCGAAACTGATTCATCAGTAAGCTGCTGAAATGTTGTGATAATGCTGCGCTGCCCCCATTGCCGCAGCAGAGAATCTTGTTTTCAGACATCAGGCAGCTGAGTAACAGCTCTCCGGCATGTGAGATCAGTGGGGTGTATTCTTCGATGGTTTGGGCATTAACCTCCATGCTGTTATGGAACAGGCTAATAACTCGGTCTTGAAGTACCATCGGTGCTCCTGTCAGAAAGTGGCTTCAGGTCTGAAGGCGTCTTTATACCATACAGGGCGGGAATCTCCACTCCCGTTATTCTGTTTGGCTTCAAAAGCAATTACATCAAACCGACATATTGGCAGGTTACTGCTTTTCTGCTGGCTGAGATAGTAACTGGCTGTTTTTATTAATTTCTTCTGTTTATATATATCGACAGAGAGGCTTGCGCCACCCCAGTGGCTATGGCGCCTGCTGCGCACTTCGATAAATACCAGTTGCTCACGGTCCTGCATAATCAGGTCGATCTCGCCAAAGCGGCAGTGATAATTACGGCTGATTAGCGTGAGGCCTTGTTGCTTCAGGTAGATCAATGCTCTCTGCTCGGCGTCCCTGCCGATCTGCTGTCTGTCCATGCTTAACTCTATCCGGGTTTAGTTGTTTGCGCCTTCAGCCTGGGCGATTCCCTGTTTGAAGGTTACCCAGTTAAGGGTGCGTACAATCTGATTGTATTTGCCGATTGAGAGTGATCCTGTCTCGCCCTCTATCTTAGCAGACGCGGAGGCGGATAGTTGGGCAAGATAAGGAAACAGACCGAAAGCATCGATCCCCAGTGCGTAGAGGCGGCCAAAGCGGCTGTTGGTGTCGTCGCGTAACTGTGCCAGTTGCAGATGGGTGGTGGACGGCGCGACGCTCAGCCATGGTGTGGCGACAAAGCGAATGCCGTTGAGGTCCTGATCCTCAATCGCTGACTCCGTGCCGGTATAAATCTGTGACGTTGCGTAAACCGGAATGTTTCCTGCGTAGTGGAATGCCAGTGTGGGTTTGATTTGTCGGGCGGTTTGCGGCAATGCGGAGAGGAAGATTGCATCCACATCCTGCCGCCTGCGGCTTTCAAATTCGGGTCGCTCGCCAATAATCCGGCTAAGCTGAGTATCCCGCTCGTTACTCTTCTGTGTGCCTAGCATTGTGGCTATCTGTTCAGAGTAGTTGGTATCGTTACTGTAGGTGAAGCTATCCAGGATGGTGCCTCCGAGTTCGGTAAAGCGCTGCTTGAAGGCGATTGCTGAGCGAGCTCCCCAGTCAGTGTCGGGGGTGTAGATCAGAACCTGTTTTTTCTGATCCTGCCATGCTTGTTCAGCTGCCTGGATCGCTTCATCTTCAATCGCAAGTCCGAACTGATAGACGTTCGCTTGCTGGCGGCCGGGAGTGGTGTTGAGTGTCAGCGTTGGAATGGGGGCCGGACCAAAGCTGATCAGACTCTCTACCAGCTCTTTCTGTAATGGGCCAATGATCAGGTCGATGCCTCGTTCCTGCGCCACCTGATAGAGCTGTTCGGGATTGCTGATTTTGGTGGAATCCAGCATGGTGATTTTGGCATTGGTTCTACCTGCTTTGACGGCATTGTAGTAAGCGGTCATAAAGCCGGTGGTTATCGCTTCAGCCGGTTTTTCCAGATTACCGCTCATTGGCAAATAAAGTGCAATATGCTCCGCGCTGAGGGTGTCAGTGGCGGTGATTGCCCGCAGAGCATCTGGTGGGGTCTGTTGTGCCGGATGCGACTGCCAGAGGATCTCCCACTGCTGCATCTGCTTGTTTTGCTGACTCAGGTCCAGGGGGTTGGCGGCGCTGAGTGCCAGTTCATACCAGCCCTGCTGATAGTAGCTGTTATCAGGTCGCAGGCTTAGCTGTTTTAGCTGGTCTGTCGGAATCTGGGTGAGTAGGGTCCAGATACGGTTGTGCAGTGCCTGAGTCTTGTCCGCGGGGCTGTAACTGCTGAGCTGAATCAGTTGTTGCAACTCGCTGAGCGTGTCTTGCTGGTAACGGTAGGCGTCGGCCTGCATCTCGCCCAGTTGATACTGCTGTTCTGCCGGTAGGTTGTGTGTGGTTTCGGGTGGCAACTGTTGCAGATAGCGCAGGGCGCTCTGGCCGTCCTGTTGTTCCAGCGCGGTGCGGGCTTTCAGCTCAGATATCTCAAACTGCAGGGCGGGGGTCAGCAGCTGCATGTCGACCTCATCCAGCAGACGGGAGGCTTCCTCCTGGCGATCCTGCATAATCAGAATACGAGCCGCTTCTGCTTTCAGTTGCGCGGCTTTTATGGGAGCAGCGGTTTCTGCTTGCTGGATTAACTCAGCGACTTGCTGCATGGGGTCGTCAGACCGCTGTGTGGCAATGTTGCTCTGCTGGGAACCACAACCTGCCAGAAAAAGTGTCACGCTGGCGGTCAGTAGCAGAGACAGGCGGCTTGGAAACGTCATATACTTTCACACCCTGAATTTATAAATGGCTCGAATACCGATGTCCGAAGCAGTTTTGTATGTAGTCGCAACGCCGATTGGCAATTTGGAAGATATGACGCCGCGCGCGCTCCGTATACTGGAGTCGGTTGCATTAATTGCGGCTGAAGATACCCGCCATAGTGGACGTTTGCTGTCACATTTTAATATCAAGACGCCGATGATAGCAGTTCATGACCATAATGAACGCCAGCAGCAGCAAAAAATTATCGAAAAGTTGCAGCAGGGGGATGATATTGCGCTGATTTCTGATGCGGGAACGCCGCTGATCTCTGATCCCGGCTTTGTTCTGGTGCGTGAAGTCCGGGCTGCCGGATTCAGGGTTGTGCCACTTCCCGGGTGTTGTGCCCTGGTTGCTGCGCTTTGTGCTGCGGGTGTGCCGTCCGATCGTTTTGCCTTTGAGGGCTTTCCGCCGGCAAAGTCGCAGCAGCGGGTTAATTTTTATAGTGCACTGGCGGCTGAAAACAGAACGCTGATGTTTTATGAGTCGCCTCACCGGATTATCGATAGCTTAAAAGATATCGTGACCGCCTTTGGTGCTGAGCGCCCTATAGCAATAGCCCGGGAGCTAACCAAGACATTTGAAACTTTTCTCAGTGGTACAGCAGAAGAGGTGTTGGCGCAGGTTGAGGCTGATCCTAATCAGCGCAAGGGAGAGTTTGTGTTGATGGTTGAGGGGGCGCCGCAACAGGATGATAGTCTGCTTGATCCTCGCAGTAGTGAGGTGTTGGATATCCTGCTTGAGGAGCTTTCCGTGAAACAGGCTGCGGCGCTGGCGGCAAAAATTACCGGTGTCAAAAAGAAGGTAATGTATCAGGCGGCGCTGGATCGAAAATAATCCCCACCTGCGTCACGGTTCTGCTTGCTTATAGCGGGCTTGCTGGTATCCTGTGCGCCGTAGAGTTCGCCAGACAATCGCTGCTCCTGTAAGGGAGGGGAGGAAAGTCCGGGCTCCATAGGGCAGGGTGCCAGGTAATGCCTGGGGGGCGAAAGCCTACGGCAAGTGCAGCAGAGAGCAAACCGCCTACGTTTCCTGTTTACAGGAAGCCGGTAAGGGTGAAAGGGTGCGGTAAGAGCGCACCGCGTGCGTGGTAACACGTCACGGCAAGGTAAACCCCACCTGGAGCAAGACCAAATAGGAATCCATGAGGCATGGCCCATGCTGGATTCGGGTAGGTCGCTTGAGGCCTGTGGTGACGCAGGTCCTAGATGAATGATTGTCCTCGACAAAACCCGGCTTATCGGCGAACTCTACATTTTTTACACCTCATAATACCCGCACCTCTTAAACCCCATGAGCTTGAGATGAGCGCTTGTCCTCGACAACTCTTCAAAAAGCTCGGGGCTTATCGGCGAACTCTACACTTATTTAACTCAGATGAATGATTGTCCTCGACAGCTCTTGAAGAAAGCTCGGGGCTTATCGGCGAATTCTACACATTTTCTAAATCCCATAAGCTCATCATGATAGGTTGTCCTCGACAGCGCTTGAGGAAAGTTCAGGGCTTATAGGCGAGCTCCAAAAATTTTTATATTTTATAATCCTCATATCTCTTAAATTCCATAAGTTTGATAGGGAGGCTTGTTCCTGGCAGTGCTGTAAAAATCTCTGGACTTTTTGTTTTTGTTTTACTGTTCCGGTAATCCGTTCAGGCTTCCTGATCTTTCAGTGGCGCGGCTTTGAATTGAATGCTCTGCTAGCGATGAGTATTTTTCTTTTTCTTTCATCTGAAAGTTGCCTCTATCCTTTAGTTGTTGATTGTCTCTTGTTTCAACTCCCTGTTTTATCTCCGGTTTTTTTTTAGTGCTCTGATGCAGGAAAAAACTGTATTCGTCAGGTTCATAATCCAGCTTTTTATAGTGCTTTACTGAGGAGTTTCTCCCTTGCAAACCAGTGGGTTAATTCCTATAGTGTGCACTAGTGGGAAATTGTGGGTAAATGTGGGTTAATTTGGTTTTTGGGAGAACTTTTTGCAGTTTCGTGGTGTCAATCCAATCAATCTGGATGCTAAAGGCCGCATGGCTATACCGGCACGCTACCGTGATGCAATCACGGAGCATTGCTGTGGGCACCTGGTTGCGACGATTGATACGGAAGAACGCTGCTTGTTGTTGTACCCGCTGGCTGAATGGGAAGTGATACAGGAAAAGATTGAAGCGCTCCCCAGTTTTAACCCAGCAGCCCGCCGTATTCAGCGCTTATTGATTGGCCATGCTACTGATATTGATATGGATGGCAATGGGCGTTTACTGTTGCCCGCGCCGTTGCGTGAGTATGCCGGACTGAATAAAAAGATTGTTCTGCTGGGGCAGGGTAATAAGTTTGAGATCTGGAGCGAAGATCTCTGGCTGGCGACCCGTGAAGAGTATCTGGCAGAAGCGGATGGTGGTGCAGAGCTACCGGACGAATTACAGAATTTATCACTTTAAACCGACAGGGGTTAGCACATGAGTGCAGAGTTTAAACATATCACAGTGCTGCTGAATGAGGCTGTGGATACCCTGGTCGAGGATCCGGATGGCTTTTACATCGATGGTACCTTCGGACGTGGTGGGCACTCGGCACTGGTTTTGAGCCGTCTGTCTGAGAATGGCCGCCTGATGGGAATCGATAAAGACCCAGAGGCGATTGCCTGTGCAGCAGAACGTTTTGCCGATGAGCCGCGCTTCAGTATTGAGCGGGGCTCATTCGCACAGCTGGAAGAGTTTGTTCGGCAGCGTGAACTTGCCGGACGGGTTAATGGGGTGTTGCTTGATCTTGGTGTGTCATCGCCGCAGCTGGATGACCCCAATCGCGGGTTTAGCTTTATGTCGGATGGCCCGTTGGATATGCGGATGAATCCGGATGTGGGTGAGAGTGCTGCAGAATGGCTTGCCCATGCAAGTGAGAAAGAGATTGCTGACGTGTTGTACACCTATGGTGAGGAGCGTCACTCCCGGCGGATGGCCCGTGCGATTGTTCATGAACGTGAGCAAGAGCCAATTGAGACCACGGGGCGGTTGGCGAAAATTATTACCGCGGCAAATCCTGCCTGGGAGAAGGGGAAAAATCCGGCAACCCGTGCATTTCAGGGGATCAGGATCTTTATCAACCGGGAGCTGGAAGACCTGGAAGACTGCCTGGATCAGGCGCTGGAGATGCTCAAGCCCGGTGGCCGGCTGGTGGTGATTAGCTTCCATTCGCTGGAAGACCGAATTGTTAAACGCTTTATTCGTAAGTATGTAAAAGGTGATGAGCATCTGCCGCCGGGGATTCCGGTTACTGATGATATGTTGAATATCCGGCTTAAGGCCGAAGGTAAGGCGGTTAAGGCGGGGCGAGATGAGGTGTCAGATAACCCCCGTTCACGCAGCGCGGTCATGCGGGTAGCGAAAAAAATACGATGAAACTGAGTTTGCCCCTGCCTGGATGGCTAAAGGCAGAAGAGGAACAGCAAATTGACGGGGTAGTCGAGCCCGTTGAGCTGGTTAAACCAGGGCTGATGTTGTTGTGTATGGTTGGACTGGTAGTGGTGTCATCGTTAATGGTTATCTGGTCTGCACATCAGTATCGGATTTTGTTTAACCAGCAGCAAGAGTTAGTCCAGCAGTGGGATGAGTTGCAGGTTGAGTGGGGACAGCTGCTACTGGAACAGGGGACCCTGGCCGCCAATAATCGGGTTGAGTCAGTGGCAATTAAACGCCTGGGAATGCGAATTCCTGAGCAGGTTGAGGTGATCAGAGATGAGCGATGAGCAGGATTTTCAAGCTCGTGCGGCACGGGGCTGGCGCTTGTGGCTGGTGTTTCTGCTGCTGTTTCTGATCGCTGCGGCGGTAGCGGGGAAAATGCTCTCCCTGAATGTTCAGGAACAGGCGTTTCTTAAGCGTCAGGGGATGCCCGGGTTTTGCGTACCGCGGTGATACCGGCGCATCGGGGAATGATCAGCGATCGGAACGGGTTGCCGTTATCGGTCAGTGCTCCGGTATCCACGGTGTGGATGAATCCGAAAGAGTTTGATCTGCAAAATGCCTCAATCAACAAACTGGCGTCTCTGGTCGAGAGTGACAAAACCTCGCTGCTGAAGCGGGTAGCGCAGTCCCGTGATAAGCAGTTTATCTACCTGAAACGGCAGATGACACCGACTCAGGCAGAGCAGGTGGAAGATCTGCATATGCCGGGTGTGTATGTGGATCGAGAGTACAAACGGTTTTATCCCGCAGCAGAGGTCGCCACTCATCTGGTCGGCTTTACCAGTGTGGATGGCGTTGGGCAGGAAGGGATTGAACTGGCGTTTGAAGACTGGTTGCAGGGTGTGCCGGGCAAAAAACTGGTGATGAGGGATCTGCTGGGCCGCACCGTCAAGCATATTCGTGAGTTGGAGCCTATGGTTCAGGGTAAGGACCTGCAACTGAGTATCGATCTGCGGCTACAGTATCTGGCCTATCGGGAACTTAAAGCGGCGGTGCAGGCGCATAAAGCTGACTCTGCTTCGATGGTGGTGCTGGATGCGCACACCGGCGAAGTATTGGCGATGGTGAATCAGCCCTCGTACAACCCGAATGACCGGAGCAATCTTGGCGCTGATATGGAATCGCTGCGTAACCGGGCAGTGACCGATACATTTGAGCCGGGTTCGACGATGAAACCGCTGACTATCGCTGCGGCGCTGATGAGTGGTCTGTATACCACCGAGAGTGTGATTGATACCTCGCCGGGGTATATCCGGGTGAAGGGAAAAACAATTCGGGATCATCGCAATTATGGTGAGCTGGATCTGGGACGGATTATTACCAAATCCAGTAACGTTGGCGCCACTAAACTGGCGCTGAGTATGCACGGTGATGCCGTGCGCAATATATTTCAGAATGTTGGTTTGGGACAGGTGCCTGGAACAGGGTTTCCTGGAGAGCAATCCGGAGTGTTGCCTTTTTTCCCGGAAAAACGCTTGGTTGAACGCGCCACCATGGCATATGGCTATGGTCTGGCAGTATCGCCGCTGCAGTTAGCTCAGGCATATCTGCCGTTTGCGACCGGAGGATTGGTTCGCCATGTATCGTTGTTGAAACTGGATCGGCCTGAAGCCGGTGTCCGGGTGATGCCGGAAAAAGTGGCTAACGATATTTTGAGAATGATGGAAACCGTTACCCAGGCTGGCGGAACCGGGCGTCGTGCCGCGATTGAGGGGTATCGTGTGGCAGGTAAAACAGGGACAGTGCATAAAGTTGGTACTGGTGGCTATGCAGATGACCAGTATATGTCGATCTTTGCCGGTGTTGCGCCGGTTGAAAATCCTGAAATTGTTGCTGTGGTGATGGTGGACAATCCGAAAGGGCAGGAGTACTACGGTGGTGAAGTCGCTGCACCGCTGTTTTCGCGGGTCGTGGGTGGTGCGCTGAGAATGCTGAATGTGGCGCCGGATGACTGGCAGCCAGTCAGCTCGCAGATGGTGATGAAATGAGCCGCGCCTCCGTTTGCTTGTCAGAGCTGTTGCCACAGCTGGCTGACAGCGGTCTGGCGCAACTGCAGATCAACGGGATCTGTCAGGACAGTCGTAAAGTTAAACCGGGCGATCTGTTTTTTGCCCGTGATGGTGTTAACCATAAAGGGATCGATTTTGTTTGCTCCGCTGCAGCAGAAGGGGCAGTTGCTGCGATTGTTGATGACGCAGAACTGGCTGCAGCGGACTCTATTGATGTGACTATCCCGCTGATCGGTGTGGCAGATGTTGCCGCACAGATCGGTGAGGTAGCGTCACGTTTTTTTGGAGAACCCTCTCTTCACCTGCGGGTGGTGGCTATAACCGGTACCAACGGTAAAACCTCCTGCGCCCATTATATTGCTCAGCTGTTAGAGCAGTGCGGTGAGACCTGCGGGCTCATCGGTACAGTGGGTAATGGTTTGCTGGGTCAGCTGCACGAAGCGACCCATACCACTCCTGACGCCATCGGCGTACATCGGTTGCTGGCGGAGTTACGCGCTAAAGGTGCGACAGTGGTGGTCATGGAAGTGTCGAGTCATGCGCTTGATCAGCAGCGGGTAAGCGGTGTGCATTTCAAGGCGGCAGGGTTTACCAATCTGTCGCGGGATCACCTGGATTATCACGGTGATATGGATAGTTACGGCGCTGCTAAAGCCCGGCTTTTTTATAACATGGATATTGATCATCAGGTCGTCAATGCCGATGACGCCTTTGGCGCAACGATTCTGGCGCGTAAGGATGGTCAGGAGCGAATAGGGTTTGGTGAATCCGAGCGGGCGGCAGTGCGGGCAACTGAGGTAAGGCTGTCAGCTACCGGCATTCAGGCGCATATTGAAACGCCACAGGGTTCGTTCCTGCTGAATACTGCTCTTATCGGCCGTTTTAATCTGAGTAACTTGCTGTTGACGGTCGCCATTACGCAGAAAATGGGCTTCGATCTGAAACAGATTGAGGCCGGTCTGCAGCGCTTAACAGCGGTAGCCGGGCGGATGCAGTTGGTGTCGCGACAAGCGCCGCTGGTCGTGGTGGATTATGCGCATACACCGGATGCCCTGGAGAAAGCACTGGAAGCTCTACGCAATCATTGTCAGGGGCAGATCTGGTGCGTATTTGGTTGTGGTGGTGACCGGGATAGCGGCAAACGGGCGCAGATGGCACAGGTCGCCGAGCGGCTTGCGGATCGTATCGTTGTGACCAGCGATAACCCCAGAACAGAAGATCCGCAACAGATTATCAGCATGATTATGGCGGGCTTCGACAGCACCGCAGCGGTGATTTGCGAGTCTGATCGGAAGCTGGCGATTCAACGGGCGGTTGCGGCGCTGCAGTCAGACGATATTTTATTGATTGCCGGAAAAGGGCATGAGAATTATCAGGATATACAAGGGGTGAAGATGCCGTTTGATGATCTGGCCGTTGCCAGAGATGCGTTGGGTTTAGCTGAGGCACAGAACGTAACGCCGGAGCGTTCCCGATGAACGGGCCGTTTGGTCTGAGCGATCTGGCTCCGGCACTGTCTGCCCGTCTGATTGGTGGTAGTTGTGATGTACAGGGCGTGAGTACTGATACACGTAATATTCATGCTGGCGATCTGTTTGTTGCATTGCGCGGCGAACATTTTGATGCCCATGACTTTGTCAAACAGGCGGTCGCCGATGGAGCCGTTGCGGTTGTGGTCGAGCATGAAGTCGATGTTGATGTGCCTCAGCTGGTGGTCAATAACACCCGCATGGCGTTGGGAAACCTTGCGGCCTATAACCGCAGTCGTTTTAGCGGCTCAATGTTTGCAGTGACCGGTAGCAGTGGCAAAACCACAGTAAAAGAGATGCTGGCTTCGATCAACCGGCTGCGCGGACAGACCCTGGCGACCCAGGGTAACCTGAATAACGATATTGGAGTGCCGCTGACCCTGTTAAGGCTATCTGCGGGAGACCGTTATGGCGTGATTGAGATGGGCGCCAGTGGTGCACATGAAATCGCCTATAGCACCCGTCTGACGCAACCGGATGTGGCCATTCTGAACAATGCTTATGGTGCCCATCTGGAAGGGTTTGGCTCACTTCGGGGAGTGGTGCTGGCGAAGGCAGAGATTTTTGAAGGGCTATCTGAAACCGGCACCGCAGTGGTGAATCTTGATGACCCCCATGCGGATATCTGGTTGGGCATGTTACAGCAGCAACCGCTGATGACGTTTTCCATCGACAATACCCGTGCGTCGGTTTTTGCATCTGCCAGCTATTTGCAGGCGAATGGCTGTTATGGCTTCAAGCTCAACTATCAGGGGCAACAATATCCGGTCAGCCTGAGTGTGATGGGGCAGCACAATATTGCTAATGCGCTAGCGGCCGCTGCTGCGGTACTGGCGGATGGTTGCCCGCCGGAGATCGCGGTGAAGGGGTTGAGCCTGTGTCAGGGAGTTGCAGGGCGGATGCGGCCGATTCAGTTAGATGAATCCACGCTGATTATTGATGACAGTTATAACGCTAATCCGGATGCAGTGAAAGCAGCGGTCAATGCGCTGGTCGAGCTTACTGGCGAAAAAGTAGTGGTGCTGGGGGATATGGGAGAGCTGGGTGATGGCGCAGAGCAGAAGCACCGGGATGTTGGCGAGTATATTGCTGGCAAAAAGGTCGAGCTGCTGCTCAGTTGTGGTGTTCTGAGTGCCGCAACCCACGCAGGTTTTATGGCTGCTGGTGGTAAGAACGCACAACACTTTAGTGATAAAGCTGCGCTGCTGAACGCTCTGCAGCAGTTGCCAGAACGTCCACGGGTTGTGCTGGTAAAAGGCTCCCGCAGTGCGGGGATGGATCAAATTGTAACGGGCCTGACGAACTCAGGCTCTACCGATGGGGGTAGTCACTGATGTTATTGCTTCTGGCCAACTGGCTGGCTGAATATAACAGCATTTTCTCCGTATTCAGCTATCTGACGTTGCGCGGAATTCTGGGGGTTCTGACCGCGCTGGCGATCTCGCTGCTGCTGGGGCCTGCACTGATCCGTAAACTGAAAAGTAAGCAGATTGGCCAGACTGTAAGGAATGATGGGCCAGAGTCCCACTTCAGCAAAGCGGGTACGCCAACAATGGGCGGAGCGTTGATTATTCTGGCGATTATGATCAGCAGTCTGCTCTGGTCTGATCTGAGTAATCGTTATACCTGGATCGTACTGGGTGTGACCTTTGTCTTTGGTGCGGTTGGCTGGGTTGATGATTACCGCATGGTCATTGAGAAGAGTACGCGGGGGCTGCCAGCGCGCTGGAAATATTTCTGGCAATCGGTGGGGGGCTTTGGTGCTGCCATTATTTTGTATGTGACGGCCCAGTCTCCGGCAGAAACACAGCTGATTATTCCGATATTTAAAGATGTCGCTATCGAGATGGGGCTGTTTTTCATTGTCTTTACCTATTTTGTGATTGTCGGCACCTCCAACGCCGTCAACCTGACCGATGGTCTGGATGGTCTGGCTATTCTTCCTACCGTATTAGTTGCCGGTGCACTGGGATTTT
Organism: Amphritea sp.; assembly: GCF_050300915.1. GTDB lineage: Bacteria > Pseudomonadota > Gammaproteobacteria > Pseudomonadales > Balneatricaceae > Amphritea. Next base: position 15,680 of record NZ_JBNKYN010000046.1, on the reverse strand, counting down.
TTGCTTATCTGGGCGGTAACGTCAACTTTGCGAATTATCTGCACATACCGTACATCGCAGGTTCAGGTGAGTTGATTATTATCTGCGGCTCGATAGTGGGGGCTGGCCTTGGCTTTCTCTGGTTTAACACCTATCCCGCCCAGGTATTTATGGGCGATGTTGGCGCGCTGGCGCTGGGTGCTGCTCTGGGGGTTATCGCGGTGATCGTGCGCCAGGAGCTGGTCTTGATGATTATGGGCGGGGTATTTGTTATCGAAACGGTATCGGTGATTTTGCAGGTTGCGTCATTCAAACTCACGGGTCGCCGGATTTTCAGAATGGCACCGCTGCACCACCATTTCGAATTGAAAGGCTGGCCGGAACCCCGCGTGATTGTGCGGTTCTGGATTATCACTGTTGTGCTGGTTCTGATCGGGCTGGCAACCCTGAAAATACGTTAACGGAGCAATCGTGAGCCTGATAGCGACTGACCAACTGCGGATTATTATCGGTCTGGGACAGACCGGGATCTCCTGCGCCCGCTATCTGGCGCGCAAAGGGAGTGCATTTATTCTCGTTGATACCCGTGATACACCTCCCAATCTGGATCTGATTCACTCCGAGTTTCCGGGTGTAGAGGTGCATTGTGGTGAACTCGATTCAGACCTGTTGTGTCGTGGCAGTGAGATTCTGCTGAGCCCCGGGGTGGCTAAGGATCATCCCGCTATTCAGGCGGCGGTTGCCGCAGGGGTAAAGCTGAGCGGCGATATCGATCTGTTTTGTCAGGCGGTTACTGCGCCGATTGTGGCTATCACCGGCTCTAATGCGAAAAGCACTGTGACCACGCTGGTGGGGCAGATGGCGCTGGATGCGGGAATTGATACCGGTATTGGTGGCAATCTGGGAACCCCGGTACTGGATATGCTCAGTGCGGGTGAGCAGCAGCTCTATGTTCTGGAACTGTCCAGTTTTCAGCTGGAGACGGTGAATGATCTGCGGGCAACGGCGGCGACTGTACTGAATGTCAGTCCGGACCATCTGGATCGCTATAGCAATAGTTTGCCGCTTTACTATCAGGCGAAGCATCGGGTGTTCAAAGGTGCGGCTAATGTCATTGTTAATCGTGATGATGCGCTAACCTCGCCGTTGGTGAGCACCGGTGTGAAAGTGAGCAGTTTTGGCCTCGGGCGTCCCGATCTGCATCAGTTTGGCCTGATCGAAAAAGAGGGTGAACTGTTTCTGGCTCAGGGGCTGAAACCGCTGCTGGCTGTGAGCGAACTGAAGATTCAGGGGCAGCACAATATTGCTAATGCGCTGGCGTCACTGGCCTTAGGTGCAGCGGTCGATATCCCACTGGAATCGATGCTGCAAACCCTGAAAAATTTTGCCGGACTGAAACATCGCTGTCAGTGGGTGGATGAGAAAGCTGGCGTGGCATTTTTTAATGACAGTAAAGGCACCAATGTGGGGGCGACAGTAGCCGCGATTAATGGTCTGGCTGCAACTCTGTCTTGCGGTAATAAAATTGTTCTGATCGCGGGTGGCGTCGGTAAAGGTGCCGATTTCAGTGACCTGAATGAGCCAATGCTGCAGGCGGGTCGGGCATTGGTGCTGATCGGTAAGGATGGCGGGTTAATAGATCAGGCGGTTGGCTGCCTGGAGGGACAGTACGCCACTAGCATGGAGGATGCTGTTTCACTGGCGGCCAGTTTGGCTCAGCCAGGCGATATTGTACTGCTTTCACCTGCCTGCGCCAGTTTTGATATGTTTAGTGGCTTCCCCGCTCGTGGCGATGCCTTTGTCGAGGCAGTGGAGGCGCTATGAGTATCGCTGCTGCTGCCCCGCTAACTGCTAACAACCGGGTATTGCCGTTTGATCCGTTGTTGCTGGCGGTGACACTCTGTCTGATTCTGGTTGGTTTTGTGATGATCAGTTCAGCGTCTATTGAGGTGGCGGCAGTACGTAACAGTAACCCGTTCTTTTATATGATTCGTCACGGGGTTTTTATCCTGCTGGGGCTGGCGGCGGCGATTGTGGTGCTGAGAATACCGGTGAGTTTCTGGCAGCGCAGTGGTCCCTGGTTGCTGCTGATCGGTTTTATCCTGTTGGTACTGGTGCTGGTGGTTGGTCGGGAGATCAATGGCTCGGTTCGCTGGATCTCTCTGGGGCCGGTCAATCTTCAGGCTTCAGAGGTGGCAAAGTTTGCCATGGTTATCTACCTGGCGGGTTATCTGGTGCGCCGGTTAACCGAGGTCAGAAGTAGCTGGAAAGGGATTGCCAAACCAGCCCTGCCGCTGGCTTTTTTTGTTTTTCTGATGATTCTGGAACCGGACTTCGGTGCTGCTGTAGTGCTAATGGGCAGTGTGATGGGGATGATCTTCCTTGGGGGGATGAAGTTCAGCCAGTTCGCCATGATTGTGGTGGGCTGTGCGGTGGTTATCCCTTCACTGGCGATGCTTCAGCCATACCGGGTGGTACGTTTAAAAACCTTTCTCGACCCCTGGGCTGATCCGTTTGGCTCCGGTTATCAGTTAGCCCAGGCACAGATCGCGTTTGGTCGCGGCGACTGGTTTGGTGAAGGGCTGGGTAACAGCGTGCAAAAGTTGTTTTATCTGCCGGAGGCGCACACTGACTTTGTGTTTTCTGTGCTGGCGGAAGAGATGGGATTAGTGTTTGCGCTGCTGGTGGTGGGATTGTATGGACTGATGGCGGTGCGGATGTTCCGTATTGGTCGCAGAGCAGAAAAGCTGCAGCAGTTTTTTATGGCTTATGTTGCATATGGTTTCGCCATCATGATCACCGGTCAGGCACTGATCAATATCGGTGTGAATGTTGGCGCACTGCCAACGAAAGGTCTGACACTGCCATTGGTTAGTTATGGCGGTAGTAGTCTGGTGATCAGCTGCGTCATGATCGCTATCGTGATGCGCATAGATTATGAGTTGAAACGGTTGCAGGTGGATGCGGCAAAAGCACCCGTTGCAGCGAAACAGAAACGGTCAAAAGTGGACAGTGCAGATGAGTAACAATCGCAAAGCCCTGATCATGGCAGGAGGAACCGGTGGGCATGTATTTCCTGCGCTGGCGACCGCTGATTGCCTGCGTCAGCAGGGCGTTGCGGTGGAGTGGCTGGGGACGGCTGCCGGTATTGAGGCGGAAGTAGTGCCCGCCGCGAATATCAAACTGCACTGTATCGATGTTAAAGGTTTACGCGGAAAGGGAAAGTTGAGTCTGCTGCTGGCACCCTTGCGATTACTGCATGCCCTGTATCAGGCTTTAGCTGTGTTGCGCCGGGTGAAGCCTGATCTGGTATTAGGGATGGGCGGTTTCGCTTCTGGCCCGGGTGGTCTGGCTGCCTGGCTAACTGGTGTGCCGATTGTGGTGCATGAACAGAATGCCTGTGCCGGGATGACCAATAAGATTTTATCACGTATGGCCAAACGAGTGCTTGAGGCCTTTGGTGGCGCGTTCAGAGGCAAAGTCGTTACGACGGTGGTGGGCAACCCGGTACGGGGCGATATTCTCAACCTGCCGGAGCCCGGCTTGCGCTTTGCTGAGCGTCAGGGGCCGATTCGATTATTAGTGGTTGGTGGCAGTCTGGGAGCCAGAGCGATCAATGAGTTACTGCCAGTCGTGCTGAGTCGTTTAGCGGATGATGATCAGTTTGAGGTTCTGCATCAGGTGGGTAAGCGTAACCTTGCGGAGACTCAGGCGCTGTATAAAGCGGCGGGTCTTGATGGTCGCGAATCTATCCGGGTGGTGCCGTTTATTGAGCGTATGGATGAAGCCTATGGTTGGGCGGATCTCGTGTTGTGTCGTTCCGGGGCGCTGACGGTCAGTGAACTGAGTATAGCGGGTGTGGCGTCTGTTCTGGTGCCCTTCCCGTTCGCGGTGGATGACCATCAGACAGGCAACGCACGGTTTCTGGCGCAAGCCGGGGCGGCCATCCTTATTCAGCAGAAAGAGCTGGATCAGGATCGTCTGATAAATATTTTGACAGAGCAATTGAATGACCGGCAGGTACTCCTGGAAATGGCGCAGAAGGCGCGTCAACTGGGACAACCTGCAGCGAGTCAAACAGTAGCAGAGATCTGTCTGGAGGTGATGAAAAAGTGACTGAGAATACGACTGAAATTTATGAAGTTCCTGAGATGCGGCGTATTCGCAGGATTCACTTTGTTGGCATTGGCGGTGTGGGTATGTGTGGCATCGCTGAGGTTTTGTTAAACCAGGGCTATCAGATCTCAGGATCAGACATTAAAACCTCGGTCACCACTGAACGCCTCAAAAGTATGGGTGCAGAGATTTTTATTGGTCACCTGGCGGAAAATATTACCGCAGCTAACGTGGTGGTTACCTCAACGGCGGTGCGCGAGGATAACCCTGAAGTGAGTGCGGCCCGCGAGAGACGTATTCCGATAGTCCGGCGTGCAGAGATGCTGGCGGAGCTGATGCGTTATCGTCACGGTATCGCCGTTGCCGGTACCCATGGCAAGACCACCACTACCAGTCTGCTGGCATCGGTAATGGCTGAAGCTGATTTAGACCCGACCTTTGTGATTGGTGGGCGGCTGAACAGCGTCGGCACTAATGCCAAGCTGGGGGGGAGCCGTTACCTGGTGGCTGAAGCCGATGAGAGTGATGCGTCATTCCTCCATCTGCAACCGATGGTAGCGATTGTTACCAATATCGATGCTGATCATATGGACACCTATGGCGGTGATTTTGGCAAGCTGAAACAGACCTTTGTCGATTTCCTGCATAACCTGCCATTTTATGGTCTGGCCGTACTCTGTACCGATGATCCGGTGGTGAGTGAGATTGTGTCGGCGGTTGGTCGGCCGGTTGTGACCTATGGTGTCAATAAAGATGCGGATTACCGCGCAGAAGATATTGTCCAGAGCGGTCTGAAAACCTGCTTTACTGCAAAGCGGCCGGATGGCCGTGCCGATCTGCAGGTTACGCTGAATATGCCGGGCAGACACAACGTACTGAATGCCCTGGCAACTATTGCCGTGGCGAGCGATGAAGGGATTGATGATCAGTCCATCTGTAACGCGTTGCAAAAGTTTGAAGGGGTTGGCCGTCGTTTCCAGGTGCTGGGCGAAATTCCGGTTGTGGGCGGAACAGCGATGCTGGTGGATGACTATGGACACCATCCCCGTGAGGTTCAGGCGACTATCCGGGCGGTCAAAGAGGGCTGGCCGGGTAAACGACTGGTGATGATCAATCAGCCGCATCGTTATTCCCGTACCCGTGATCTGTATGAGGATTTTGTGCAGGTGCTGTCTGAAGCGGATGTCCTGCTGCTGATGGAAGTATACGCTGCTGGTGAAGATCCGATAGCGGGAGCTGACAGCCGCAGTCTGTGTCGCAGTATTCGTCAGCGGGGCAGCGTTGATCCTGTATTTGTCGAGTCGGTTGCCGCGGTTCCCGGGTTATTACAAAACCTGCTGCAGCCAGGAGACCTTTTGCTGACCCAGGGCGCTGGCAATATTACCGCGCTGGCCCATGAGCTTTCTAAACTGGATCTGACTGTGGCAACGGAGGAAGGTTGATGACGACCTTTAAAATTTCTGCTGAAGAGCGTGCGCAGTTTGGCCGGGTGGCCGTGCTATATGGTGGCTCATCAGCTGAACGGACAATCTCTCTTAAGAGTGGCGCTGAAGTATTAAACGGGCTGCAACAGGCGAATGTTGATGCTTTTGGTATTGATCTTTGTGTCGATGGCGCTGATCCGCTGCAGCAGTTGCAGTCTGCGGAGTTTGATCGGGCGTTTCTGATTCTGCATGGTCGTGGTGGTGAAGACGGCACTATGCAGGGGGTTCTGGAAATTATGGCCAAACCCTATACCGGCAGTGGTGTTATGGCATCCGCATTGGGGATGGATAAGGTCAAGTGTAAACAGATCTGGAGCGCTGCAGGCCTGCCAACACCGGCGTATGCCGTTCCTGATGAAACCACTGATCTGCAACAGATGGCCGGGCAGCTCGGTTATCCGATGATTGTTAAGCCTGCGCATGAAGGCTCCAGTATCGGCATGAGTAAAGTCCGTAGCGCAGCGGAACTGGAGCAGGCGATCAGTGCGGCGCGCGAGTTTGATCGTGCGGTGCTGGTGGAAAGCTGGATCAGTGGTCCTGAGTTTACGATTGCGGTGTTAAATGGCAAAGCCCTGCCGGTTATCCGGCTGGAGACGCCCCATGAGTTTTATGATTTTGATGCTAAATATCAGGCCAGTGATACCCAGTACCATTTTGATAATGATCTGACCCCGGATCAGGAAGCTGAATTGCAACGCCTGGCTGAACAGGCCTTTGAAATGGTTGGCTGCAGTGGCTGGGGGCGGGTGGATGTAATGTTTGATCGGCAGCGGGGTTTCCAGCTGCTTGAGGTGAATACGCTGCCTGGCATGACCGATCATAGCCTGGTACCGATGGCTGCCCGTGAAGCGGGAATCAGTTTTGAAGAGCTGGTGGTGACGATCCTGCGGGGGAGTCTCTGAATAATGTTGAAAAAACTGTTTTCTACTGCTGAACAGCCACCAGAGCCGCCCAAAAGGGGGGCTTCGGCGACCGTTCATAAGAAAACAGAGCAGCGTGGTGTGAGTAAGCGTTTCTGGCTGTTTGAGCGCTCTGCCGATGTAGAAGGCGACACTGAAAAAAATCAACGGCCAGATAGATCTCAACCCGGGGTTGGGGAAACGGTTTCAGCCACAGGAGAGCCGCAGTACTGGAGCAGTATTGATGGTGACTGGTGGCTGAAACCGGCCACTATTCTGACCGCGCTGGCGGTCTTTGTAGCGTTGGCTAATTACGGTTATGGCACGGTTTATCGCTGGCTGGATAAGCCGGTTGAGCGGGTCAGCTTTGATGGCACTACCCGGCATCTTGATCGACAGCAACTGGCAGCCAGTTCAGTTGCTCTGATGCACGGAGGTCTGTTGAGTGCAGACCTTAATGCAGTAAAAGCGGGTATTCAGGAGAATCCCTGGGTCTATCAGGTAGGGGTGACCCGGCGCTGGCCAGCGGCTCTGTATCTGCAGATAACCGAGGAGGTTCCGGTTGCCCGTTGGGGAGATGACGGTCTGTTGAATCATGAAGGGGATATTTTCTGGCCTGATGAAGCCGCCAGCTACACCTCCCTTCCACTGTTGAAAGGGCCATCGGGGAATACCGCGATGATGATGTCGGAGTATTACGACCTGAACCAGATGCTGCGTAATGTGGGGTTGCAGCTGGTTGAGCTGAAACTGGAGGCTCGGGGTGCCTGGACGTTGATTCTGAATAACGGCATTAAAGTGGTTGTAGGCCGGGATCAGGTGGTGGCCCGACTAGAAAGGTTTCTGACCGTTTATCAGCAGCGGTTACAGGCAGAGGCTGACGCCGGACGGATAGAACAGATAGATATTCGATATAACAACGGCATTGCCGTTAAGTGGCGCCCTGAGGTGACCACTAATGATCAACAAAAAGGTTAAAACTGTGAATATGGCGATGAAGCCTGGAAATAATATGATCGTGGCACTGGATATTGGCACTTCAAAAGTGGTTTGTCTGGTGGGTGAAGTTGGCCTGGATGGCACGATCGATATCGTCGGCATTGGTTCTCATGAGTCCCGGGGATTGAAGCGGGGCGTGGTGGTGAATATCGAGTCCACCGTGCACTCCATTCAGCGGGCGGTGGAAGAGGCTGAGCTGATGGCCGGCTGTAAGATTCATTCGGTGACTGTTGGCGTGGCTGGCAGCCATATTAATAGCATGAACTCCCATGGCATCGTAGCAGTACGCGATGGTGAGGTGATGGAACATGACCTGGAACGGGTGATTGACGCCGCCCGTGCGGTGGCGATTCCCGCTGACCAGAAGATCCTGCATATCCTGCCGCAGGAATACGTGATCGACAACCAGGAGGGCATTAGAGAGCCGCTGGGAATGTCCGGGGTGCGTCTGGAAGCCAAAGTACATCTGGTGACCGGTGCCGTGAACGCGGTCCAGAATATTGAAAAATGTGTCAAACGGTGTGGTCTGGCGGTGGATAACGCCGTACTTGAGCAATTGGCCTCCAGTTATGCAGTGTTAACCGAGGATGAGAAAGAGCTGGGTGTCTGCATGGTGGATATGGGGGGCGGTACCACCGATATCGCTATCTTTACCGGCGGCTCTATCCGGCATACCGCGGTGATTCCGATTGCGGGCGATCAGGTGACTAACGATATCGCCATGGCGTTGCGGACCCCGACCCCCCATGCGGAGGAGATCAAAATTAAGTACGCCTGCGCGCTGGCGCAGCTGGCCAGTGCAGAGGATACCATCAAGGTACCGAGTGTCGGTGATCGTCCGTCACGGGAGCTGTCGCGGCAGGCGCTGGCTGAGGTGGTTGAACCTCGTTATGACGAGTTGTTCAGCCTGGTACAGGCAGAGCTGCGTCGCAGTGGATTTGAAAATATGGTGGCGGCGGGTATCGTCCTGACCGGTGGCACATCCAAGATGGAAGGGGCGGTCGAGCTGGCAGAAGAGATCTTTCATATGCCGGTACGACTGGCGTTACCAAAAGGGGTGCGGGGCATGGGAGATATTCTCAACAGCCCGATCTATGCCACCGGTATTGGCCTGTTACAGTATGCCAAACAGGACATTCGTCACCTGCGCGAAGCGGTAGCGGTTGAAGATGTGGTTGAGCGACCCAATGTGCTGAGCCGTATGAAAGCCTGGTTTCAGGGGAACTTCTGATGTTTCGTGTACAACAGGCCGAGGACGAATTTTGTAAAACAAGTTTAACGGGGAGCACCCCTCAACAAGGTGCTCAAGGCATTAAACCCGATGATTGACGAGTTCACAGGATGTGACAGACAACAATGAAACAGAACGCAACAAAAAACAGGTGCGGGTCGGGCACTGAACCTGGAGGGAAGGGATATGTTTGAATTAGTGAGTAATATCGCACAGAACGCCGTCATTAAGGTTATTGGCGTCGGTGGTGGTGGCGGCAACGCCGTGCAGCACATGGTCTCATCGGAAGTGGGCGGGGTGGAGTTTATCTGCGCCAATACCGATGCACAGGCGCTGAATAACATGGGTTCACGCAGCGTTCTGCAGTTGGGTGGCGGCATTACCAAGGGGCTGGGAGCCGGGGCAAATCCCGATATTGGCCGTCAGGCTGCGCTGGAAGACCGCGATCAGATCGTTGAGATGCTCAGCGGTGCGGATATGGTGTTTATCACTGCGGGTATGGGCGGCGGTACCGGTACCGGTGCGGCCCCGGTTGTGGCGCAGGTGGCGAAAGAGCTGGGTATTCTGACCGTTGCCGTGGTGACCAAACCGTTCCCGTTTGAAGGCAAGAAGCGCATGCTGATCGCCGAGCAGGGAATCAAAGAGCTGTCTGAACACGTTGACTCGCTGATTATCGTGCCCAACGAAAAGCTGCTGCAGGTGCTGGGTAAAAGTTGCACCCTGATGAAAGCGTTCGACGAGGCTAATGATGTCCTCAAAGGCGCGGTACAGGGTATCTCTGACCTGATTATCCGCCCGGGCATGATCAACGTTGACTTTGCCGACGTACGCACGGTGATGTCAGAGATGGGTACATCGATGATGGGAACCGGTATGGCCCGCGGTGACAATCGTGCGATGGAAGCCGCCGAGGCCGCTGTGCGCAGTCCTCTGCTGGAAGATGTTGATCTGATGGGTGCCCGGGGTATTCTGGTGAATATCACCGCCGGCCTGGATCTCGGTCTGGGTGAGTTCAGTGATGTTGGCCAGGTGATTGAACAGTTCGCTTCGGACAGTGCAATTATTGTGGTGGGTACGGTTATCGATCCGGAAATGGTTGATGATATAAAAGTGACTGTTGTAGCCACCGGGTTACAGAAAGCCCGGCCGGAAGAGACGACGGTTAAAGTGGTCAGCAGCAACCGTAAACCGGATGGTCAGCTGGATCTGAATCAGTTGGAGCTGCCCGCTGTACATCGCCGTAAAGCGGACCATATCAGCGCTGAAAAAAATAGAGTGTCGCACAGGGAACTTTCCGGAACTCAGCAGTCGAAGAGTAACGCAAAAGGTGAAACCGATACTTACCTGGATATCCCGACTTTTTTGCGACGTCAGGCTGACTAAGCTGATGTCGCGGGTAGCCCGATACGCTAGGGGTTACGCTAATCAGTTATTGCTGAAATAGCGGTATTTTTGTTAGTATGTCGCGTTAATTCGCCACACAAGAACCCACCAAAGAGCCTTGGCAGGAAATATGATCGGACAACGTACATTACGGAACAGCATTAAAGCAACTGGCGTGGGCCTGCATACTGGGCAAAAGGTGTATCTGACACTGAAGCCGGCACCCGTGGATACCGGTATTGTTTTCCGTCGAGTGGATCTTGAGCCGGCAGTAGAGATACATGCCCGGGCAAAAAATGTCGGTGATACGACGCTGTCCACGAACCTGCAGAAAGGGGATGTGCGAGTATCGACAGTTGAACATCTGTTGTCAGCGATGGCGGGGCTGGGTATCGACAATGCCTATGTCGAGCTGAGTGCTGAAGAAGTGCCGATTATGGATGGTAGTGCTGCGCCATTTGTGTTTCTGATCCAGTCGGCTGGTATTCAGGAACAGGATGCGCCGAAACAGTTTATCCGCATCAAAAAAGAGGTGACTGTCCAGCTTGAGGATAAAGTGGCAACGTTCAAACCGTTCAACGGTTTCAAAGTTGGTTTCACCATCGATTTTGATCATCCTGCTTTTGCTGACCGTAACATGGAAGCGACGCTGGACTTCTCCAGCACCTCATTTGTTAAAGAGGTGAGCCGGGCGCGTACCTTTGGTTTTATGCGTGATATCGAATACCTTCGCGCACAGAATCTGGCGCTGGGCGGCAGTATGGATAATGCTATCGTGGTCGATGATTACCGCATTCTGAATGAAGATGGACTGCGTTACGATGATGAATTTGTAAAGCATAAAGTGCTGGATGCAGTCGGTGATCTTTATCTGCTGGGTAAGAGCCTGATTGGCGAGTTTCATGGATTTAAATCAGGCCACTATCTGAACAATCTGTTGCTGCGCAAGCTACTGGAAACCGAAGATGCCTGGGAAATTGTCACCTTCGAAGGACGAGAACAGGCAGCACCTATCTCATACCTGCAGCCCGCTGCTGTAGGCTGATTTGCATCAATTGACTAAAAGCCGGACTGAATAGTCCGGCTTTTTACTATTTTCCAGGCGCTTAAACCCACTAAAAAAATATCCCTATTGAGATTCAATTTGATGCCCCAATAGAGGTAGAATGTTGCGTTAATTTAATACTTTAACCGGCTTACCCGCCGCTTTTAACAGGTAAATAATCAGATTATGTTCACTTCGATGTTAAAGAAGGTTTTTGGTAGTAAGAACGAGCGCGTACTCAAACAGATGGGTAAGGTCGTTAAACAGATCAATAGCTATGAAAGCGAAGTTGAACAACTCTCTGATGATGAGCTGAAAGCCAAGACCGCAGCGTTTAAAGAGCGCCTGGAGCAGGGAGAAAGCCTTGATGCTATCCTGCCAGAAGCGTTCGCTGTTGTTCGCGAGGCATCCCGTCGGGTCATGTCGATGCGCCACTTTGATGTGCAGATGATTGGTGGTATTACACTGCATGAAGGCAAAGTAGCTGAGATGCGTACCGGTGAGGGTAAAACCCTGGTTGCAACGTTGCCGGTTTATCTGAATGCTCTTGCGGGTCGTGGTGTTCATGTTGTTACTGTAAACGATTATCTTGCCAGCCGGGATGCTGAGTGGATGCGTCCACTTTATGAGTTTCTGGGTATGAGTGTCGGCGTTGTTTTATCGGGCCAGGATTCGCAGACCAAGCGTGATGCCTATAACGCCGACATTACTTATGGTACCAACAATGAGTTCGGCTTCGATTATCTGCGCGATAATATGGCATTCAGCGTAGATGAGAAAGTTCAGCGGGACTTCTACTTTGCGGTGGTGGATGAAGTTGACTCGATCCTTATCGATGAGGCTCGTACGCCACTGATTATCTCTGGTGCAGCAGAAGACAGTTCAGAGATGTATCGTAAGATGAATACTCTGATTCCTGCGCTCGAAAAGTACGATGGTGAGATCGATCCGAAGAGTGAAGAGGAGATCGAAGGGGACTTTGCCGTTGATGAGAAGAATCGTACTGTTGAACTGACTGAACGAGGCCATCAGCGTATTGAGGATATGTTGTCCCAGGAGGGGATTCTCAATGAGGGTGAGAGCCTTTATGCACCACAGAATCTCAGTCTGCTTCACCACGTATTAGCTGCTTTGCGGGCTCATAATCTGTTTCAGCGCGATGTGGATTATATCGTTCAGGATGGTCAGGTGGTGATCGTTGATGAGCACACCGGTCGGATTATGCCGGGACGTCGCTGGTCTGAAGGATTGCATCAGGCGGTTGAGGCGAAAGAGGGTGTTCATATTAATCAGGAAAGTCAGACGCTTGCGTCGACAACCTTCCAGAATTACTTCCGCCTTTACGATAAGCTTTCAGGTATGACCGGTACCGCCGATACTGAGGCATTCGAACTTAATCAGATCTATGGTCTCGATGTTGTTGTTATTCCGACCAACGTGCCGGTTGCGCGTATCGATTACAACGATCTGGTCTTTCTTACCATCGAAGAGAAGTACGAAGCGATTCTTAAAGAGATTGAGCACTGCGTCGAGGAAAAACGTCCAGTTCTGGTCGGTACTGCGTCGGTTGAGTCATCTGAGCTGATCTCAGCATTTCTGAAAAAGAAAAAAATCCCCCACAACGTGTTGAACGCCAAGAATCACGGCAAAGAGGCGGGCATTATTGCGGATGCTGGTCGTGCTGGTGCCGTGACTATCGCAACCAATATGGCGGGTCGGGGTACCGATATTGTTCTGGGTGGTAAGTTTGAGTCCGTTCTTGAAGGGATGGAAAACCCGACAGAGGAACAGATTGCTGAGGCAAAAGCGGAGTGGCAGGCTCGCCATGATGCGGTCCTGGAAGCGGGTGGTCTGCATATCATCGGCACCGAACGTCATGAGTCTCGTCGGATCGATAACCAGCTCCGGGGCCGTGCCGGTCGCCAGGGTGATAATGGTTCATCCCGGTTCTTCCTGTCACTGGAAGATGACCTGATGCGCATCTTCGCCTCAGACCGTGTGCGTCAGTTTATGAAAGCACTGGGTATGGAGAAGGGTGAGGCGATTGAGCATAAGATGGTTTCCAATGCGATCGAAAAAGCCCAGCGTAAAGTTGAAGGCCGAAACTACGATATTCGTAAGCAGCTGCTTGAGTATGATGATGTTGCGAATGATCAGCGTCGAGCTGTTTATGATCAGCGAAACGAGCTGATGGCGACCAATGACGTTTCTGAAACCATCGAAGCGGTTCGTGCTGAAGTGGTGGAAAATGCGATCAGTGATTACATCAAACCGCAAAGTCTGGAAGAGCAGTGGGATATACCTGGTCTGGAAACGCATCTGCAGTCCGAGTTTGGTCTGGAGATGCCGGTACAGGAATGGCTGGATAAAGATGATACCTTGCATGAAGAATCGCTGCGTAAGCGGATTCTGCGAGATATTGTAGAGGACTATCAGGCCAAAGCTGCGATTGTGGGCGAAGAAAATATGCGCCTGTTTGAGAAGCAGGTTATGCTTCAGGTGCTGGATACGCTGTGGAAAGAACACCTGCAGTCTATGGATATGCTGCGTCAGGGTATCCATCTGCGAGGTTATGCTCAGAAGAATCCCAAGCAGGAGTATAAGCGCGAATCTTTCATCCTGTTTGAGCAGCTGCTTGAAAATATTAAAACCGATGTTATTAAAATTCTGAGCCATGTTCAGGTGCGTCAGCCTGAAGAGATTGAAGAGATGGAACGTCAGCGTCGGGAGCAGGCGGCTCAGCAGCAGATGAATTTCCAGCACGCAGAGTCTTCTGCTATGGAATCGGAAGAGACCGGTGACGGCGAGAGTGTCGTCGGGGCTGAGCCTTTTGTCCGGGAGGGTAAGAAAGTGGGACGTAACGATCCCTGCCCTTGTGGTTCTGGTAAGAAATACAAACAGTGCCACGGTAAGCTGAACTGATCGGTTAACTGTTTCTTCTTTACCCTGTTCTGGTGATTGATTTATATAAAGAAAGCAGCGAAGCTGCTTTCTTTTTTTCTATTTTAGGTAAAGTTTAAGGAGTCTGTAATGGCAGTAGGTCCTGGCACGCTTCCCACTCTGCACCCGGTTGCAGGTTTTCGTATCGGTACAACATCAGCGGGCGTCAAGAAGCCAGGCCGAAAAGACCTGGTACTGATGGAGATTGCCGACGGTGCAAGCACTGCGGGCGTTTTTACCCTGAATCAGTTCTGCGCCGCGCCGGTGCAAATCTGTAAAGCTCACTTACAGCAGGGGATGCCATCCTATCTGGTGATTAATACCGGAAATGCGAATGCAGGTACTGGTAAAGAGGGTCATCAGGATGCTCTGGATGTTTGTCAGGCGGTTGCCGATCAGTCCGGGGTGAACATTGGCCAGGTTTTGCCATTTTCAACCGGTGTTATTGGTGAAAAACTGCCAACAGACCGAATTATTAGCGCCATTCCCGCTGCATTTGATGCGCTCTCTGATAACGGTTGGCTGGAAGCTGCCAGCGGTATCATGACAACGGATACCCGTCCTAAGGCTTACTCAATGCAGCTGGATTTTCAGGGGCAGGTGATTACCCTGACTGGTATCTCAAAAGGTGCCGGTATGATTAAGCCAAACATGGCAACTATGCTGGCTTATATTGCGACCGACGCAAAGGTCGAGCCAGAACTGCTACAGTCTCTGCTGAGTCAGGCGGCGGATCAGTCCTTTAACCGGATTACTATTGATGGTGATACCTCCACCAATGATTCCTGCATGCTGATTGCTACCGGGGCCAGTGGTGTCGAGGTGAGCGAAGATAATGCTGAGCTGTTGGCTGAGTTTTCTGAGGCGGTGAATAAAGTCTTACTTGAGCTTGCCCAGGCGATTGTTCGTGATGGGGAGGGTGCCACCAAGTTTGTTACGATCAGCGTTGAACAGGCTGCAAGCTCTGAAGAAGCGCTTAAAACAGCGTATGCGGTAGCTCACTCTCCTTTGGTTAAAACGGCTCTGTTTGCCAGCGATCCCAACTGGGGACGAATTTTGGCAGCCGTAGGCTATGCGGGAGTCGATAATCTGGATGTTGATGCTCTTCAGATCTGGCTGGGAGAGGCTTGTATCGTTGAAAACGGTGGGCGTGCTTCAAGCTACACTGAAGCAGCCGGGCAGGCCGTAATGAGTCGTGAGGAGATTACGATCCGTATTCTACTCAATCGTGGCGACAAGCAGGAAACTGTCTGGACCACTGATCTGAGTAAAGACTACGTGGCGATTAATGCGGATTACCGCTCCTGATTTCACTATTTTTGAATAGATATACATTTTGGCCAAGCTGATACATGTCGCGGCGGCGGCAATTTTTAATGAATCCGGTGAGCTGCTGCTGGCGTTGCGCGATAAAAATCAACATCAGGGCGGCTTGTGGGAGTTTCCTGGTGGAAAAGTAGAACCCGGTGAGCCGGTACGTTCTGCCCTTGCCCGGGAGCTGGAAGAGGAGCTGGGGATTGTGATTGATCCGTCAGCTGTCTCGCCGCTGATTCAGATTCCCTATCATTACCCGGATAAATCTGTCTTGCTGGATGTTTTTCGGG
>NZ_JBNKYN010000045.1:0-34389 GCF_050300915.1 Amphritea sp. | reverse complement strand
GGCTGGAAACCAGATTCAGAGCAAACAGATTCAGCGCTTCGAAACGCTGCCGGTTTTGTCCGGCATAGCGATCATTTTTACCAAGAATATCCTGCTCAATCTGCACCATACGGCTCTGGCTCATACCTGGCGCGTGAGCATGGGCAGCACCCTGACCGAAATGCAGGTTATTACCCTCGGCTACGACCACTGTTTCAGCATGGCTATGTTGATGATGCCCTTCCTGATGGTTGTGCGAATGAGAATGCCCATGATGATGCTGGTGTCCCTCGATTGAAACCTCGCCTTCACTGCAACCGCAAACTGTACACATGGTTATTCCACCTCTAACTCTTTTATTCTTAGCTCTTCACCCTGAGTGACCTGCAGCTGATAACTGCCACACTCGCTACAGGCATCATAGCGCTTTGTTATCGTCACGGACCTGACACACTCCAGACACCATGCCAGCCCTGGTAACTCTATTATTTCTAACCGCGCACCCTCAGCAAGACTGTTACGGGTGACGGCATCAAAGCAAAACCGTAGGGCATCGTTCTCAACCATTGCCAGAGGGCCGATCTCAAGCCAGACCGTTTTCACACGCTGATAGTGTTGACTGGCCGCTTGCTCTTCCAATACCTGAATGATCCCTTCGCAGATCGACATCTCATGCATTCAGACAGATTCCCATTGATTCAGTGTGATATCAAAAGCAACACAGGGGTCCGCCAGTAAAAGCATCGTTCGACCCAGTGACAGCGCCTGTGAGTCGGTTTCAGTTCTGGCGCCCTGTAACTTTGTCGCGACCAGCCCCCGGGGATGAAGATTCCACTCGGTCGGTGCGAGAATGTGATAACTCAAAACCCTTTCCCCCATCATCTCTACCCGGTGTAACAGCTGTCCGCGGGATGTTGCTACTATTCCCAGACCAACGCCCTCGGCGATGCCACTGGCAGACTCTGTTGCGCCAGCGCCACAATCAGCACTGATCGCCCCGGGGATCTGACTCAGCTGTATCAACATAGCAGCATAACGACAACTCAGTTCATGCCAGCCCCGCTGTTTAAAATGCTGTAACTCACCACGGTAAGTGCTGTAACTACCGGTTTCACAACACTCGCCCTGCCAGCGTGGTGTCGCGCAAAACACTCTTTGCTGCACTTCCGAAGACGCCGTTTTAAGTATCTGCTGCTGTTGCCTCTGTTGCAAGTCAGGCAGTGGTTGCACATCTGCTCCCAGCGTCACACCAGAAAAATCACGGTGAAGCTGCATGACCGGATCTAGCAACGGAGCGCTGAACTGATGCTCAGGTGATATCTTATCCAGCCAGCCATGGAAACGCTCTGCAGGCATCCCCAGCAACGGTGTGAGCATCTCATTTAACTGCCCGGCAATCTGTTGTCGCTCCGGACCCAACAGCGCTGTCAGCTCCCGATTCTGATCGCTATTCAAGCGGTCTTTATTCCGCTGAGGCTGCAACAGGTAATCCCAGCGACGCAGCAGTCTGGTTAGCAATCCCTGAATCTGCTGCAATATCGCCATCTTAGTGGAATCAGTCGCTATCCAGTCCTTCAGCAAGCGGAACAACAGCTCCCGGCAGTTCTCTACCTGCAGCAAAAGCTGACGCCCCCTGCTGATCTCTCTGGCAACGATAGCGCCACGACTCTGTTCCACTGCCTGTAAAAAGGCCAGCCGCTGGGCCACACCGCAGGCCGTAAACAGCAGCGGGATCATCCGCGAAACCTCGATGACCGTTCGTCCCTCAAATAACCGTCCCATCTGTGCCGGGCGACTTGAAGTCAGCTGTAGTGCTGCGATTCTGCCCTCACGCCAGTCCAGTAAGGCAGTAATTTGTCCCGCCACATCAGCCATGACCAGAACACCGGGCGGTTGGTTTCCCCCCTCCGGTCAGGAACTGACGGCGACTCAGCTTTACGGTTTCCCCTTCGTCTGAAGTTACCGTTGAAGTATCTGGCTCAGCTTTGCTTTCAGTGGCTTCCAGCAACGAATCAGAACGGCTTAATTGCCGCTGTCGGTCGGTGGGAGCGAAGTTATCAGACTCAAACAGCGCCTTTATCACCTCCTCTGCGGTGGCAACAGCAGCAGCCTGATCATTAAACTCAAACATGGGAGAGAACAGTGCACACATGCCATAACCACCTAAAACCTCATCCCAGCCCAGAATAAACTCATAGGGCCCGGAGGGCAGATGACGAATACATTTGCTGCCCACCTGCTGCTCAGTCCATTGCTCCTCTGATTCCGGCAGTTCGGTTCCCAACAGTTCAGTTTCCGACAGTTCGGTTTCCAACAGTATTGTCTCTGGCAACACAGTTTCAGGCAGCAGCATCAGGTTCATAAACCAGGGAGTAATTAAGACACCCAGTTGCTCATTTCCCAGCGACTGAAACCCCAGAGCCTTTACCTGGAGTTTCTGGTTAACCACGGCCACCCCTTCCATGCGGGTGTGAAGAATTTCGACATAACGGGACTCAATTAAACCGATATCCACCATCTGTTTAACACCTCAGCTATCCAGCACCATAAACTGGTCTTTGTCGCCATCACATACTGGACAGCGCCAGTGCTCTGGCAACTGACTGAACGGCGTTCCGGCCTCAATCTGCCAGATATCATCCCCTTTGCCGGGATCGTAAACATACCAGCAGATTTTGCACTCCAGACAGGTGGCATCACTGAGCAGATCGTTCTGCCCCAGATAGCTGCCTTCAAACTTCTGACCCGAATCAACACTCATCAGATTAATACCTCTCTTATCTCTTTCAGACGCAGAGCACTATCCTGCAGATCCTCCGGTGCAGCACAGGCAACGGCGGGCATATCGACCACCTCCAGCGTATCGAGAATCAGATGATCCGTTGAGTTGAAATACTGCACCCGCCATATAGGAGAGATTCCAGTACTGCTGATGCGGCAGTTCCCATACCCCCGGGATAAGATCACCAGCGCACCCGAGCCGAGGTGATCTTCCAGCAGTTGATGATCCGCCGGAGAAAAGGGCAACAGAGACAGATTGATCACATGGGGCTCATCACCCGGTTGATAGCATTCGCTTTTATGCTGCAGCTCAATCAACACAGGAGGCGCGTTTAAAATACCCGCAGGCCATTCTGTACCGGCGACCGACAGAGCACGTGGCTGAGAGAACGCGTACTGACGCGCCACCGAAGGCACATCCGCAATCTCCAGTGTTTCCCGTATCAGGCTGGCATCGGCATCCAGATAGCGAAGCCGCCATACACCCGCCAGAACGGTTTCCTGCGCATGTACTTCGTAACTTATCTCATCCTGAGTTTTGCAGATCAGGCCAACTTCACCTTCACCGAGAATCTGGTTAATCAGATCAAGTCCCGCGGCAGACAGTTTTTCCAGTCCAAGACTGATCACCGGTCGCTCCGGGGTGTAATCATCCAGCTGTTGCTGAAGCCGGTCCAGCAGATCCAGTGTTTCCGGGCAGCTCTCTAACTGCTCAGCTTCCGGCAACATCGGAATATCATAGGTATGCATCTCTTTTGGCATCGGCATATAGTCCAGCACTAAGCTGTCTTCACCGTTTGACTGACTGCCGGGGCCAACCGGCATATTGATCAGTGGAATATCGCCCTGGTTCATACGCTCTGTCCTGTCTTTTCAGTCTGTCTTTTCAGTCTGTCTTTTTAGTCGATCATTTCAGCCACACGGCTGGGTCTGCTGCGGATTCACCACAACGGGAATACCGATGCCGGGATTACGGGTGGGTTCCCGCTGTAGCAGAGACTCAATATCCCTGAGATAGAGATCCCAGTCCTGCACCTTACTGATTGCCCCCAGATAGCGTCCCTCTTTTAACAACACCAGCGTCGGCCAGACGGTAAAGTTATAGCGTCCCTGCAATGACCTCTCGGCCTCACGACTGATCACCGCCGGAGTAAGCTGGGGAAACTGTTTCAGCAGTTCAGGCAGGATCACGGCAACATCCAGAGATTCAGGGAATCGCGCCGGGTCTTCGGTAAAAAACAGCACCGAAAATGGCTGATCCTGAATGAATTCATCGAAGCTGGACTGATCCAGTAATGGATATCCCAGCTGTTCAGTTAAACGGTCTATCAGTTCAGCCATGTTTCTCTTGCTCCTCTGTCTTTATCTGCAGGTGTTCAGGCAGTTGTGGCTCGCTCTGCATCAGGTCAGCAAACAGCGAGTCCATATCAACGGTTTCACCCCGCATCACACTGCGTAGCGCAGTGATCGCATCAGCGGTTTCTCTGGCACGCTGTTCCGTGATCTGCTCTCGGGCGGCACCGAGAAATACCAGCACCCAACTGCCTGAGTCCAACGCCCCTACCAGGCTCATATCAACCTGTTGTTGCTGCCCCTCAGACTCGCACACCGCCACTAATCCGTCACAGTGAACAACCTTCATAGGAATACCGATGCACATCAGTTACCGCTCTCTTTAACGGCTGTCTGATTCAGAAAGCGCTCATCACCCCGCCGGCAGGCATCATCTTCTGAGGGACGTCCCTCCTCATAGCGGCGTTGCTGTAACTCGGAGGGCGCTAACTGCTCCTGCAGGGGCAGCGGCTGATCACGCTTCTGAGGATGGATACCAAATGAGTCAAGATAATCGAGTGCGATACGGATGGCAGGGTCGACCTGCGCCTGAACCGCGGGCCGCAAACTACCACCGAAATCCTCCAGCTCAACGGGCTGCACGCCGATCAGCAGCAGATGCTGCGGGTAGTCGCCGGTAAACTCGGCCATCGCCAGCACTTCCTGAAAACCGGTCTGATGCAGGCTCATCTTCTTTGCCCCCATAAATTTGGGCACATCGTCGCCATGAATCACCTTCATGGCTCCCGGTTCCAGGCCATAATCGATCGCATCAAACACCAGCAGCAGATCACAGCGCTGCACATGCTGCACCAGATAGATCCCCTGGGTGCCGCCATCCATCAGTTCTACATTGGCCGGGAAGCGATAATGTTCATGCAGGGTCTCAACCACACGGATACCAAACCCCTCATCGGCCCACAGCAGGTTACCGATACCGAGGATCATTACTCGCAGTTCAGACTCCGTCCGGGATAACGATTCAGACATCTGCCCCTCACATCACTGTTGTTTCAGAAGTTGCCATACTTAAATAAGGACTTAAAAAAGAACTCAAATAAGAACTTAAATAAGAACTTAAGCAGGACTGAATTTAGAACTACAAGCTTTATGCCAACTCAGAGTATTGCGACGAAGCGCCATGCCAGGGGTGTTACAGAGGGGGTTACAGTTATAAGCAGAGAGCAAAGTGGAAAGTAAGTTTCCAGTTATTGAACCAGATGGTTAAAGCTGTCAGATCGGTTCTCGTCCTACCTGATACAGCTCCCAAAGCTGCTGTTTCTCCAGCCAGAACATGGGTGAGGTATGAAAAAAATGCGCCAGACGTAACGCGGTATCTGCGGTAATCGCTCTCTGACCATTTACAATCTCGTTAACTCTGCGTCGGGAGATCCCCAGCTCTTTTGCCAGCTGAGACTGACTGATTTTTAACGGGTTGAGGTAACAGCGTTCAAGAAAGCCACCCGGATGCTCAGGACGACGCCCATGAAAGCGTAAACGTTGCATCAAAGCCTCCAAAATCACGACCCAGGATAAAAATGCCGGAGCATAGCCCCGGCAAACTCACCAACTAAATGAGCTGACAAGCTCAGTCGGGCTTGTCATCCTTAAACATCCGCCAACCACCAATCATGGTAGATATCAGGCTTTGTCGGGACATAATATCTTCTCGAATGGCGACATAAACATGCATCATGACGAAGATAATCAGATACCACATCCCCAGATGATGCCAGGTATGCAGATCCTGGCTTTGCCCCATCAGCGGCACCACCCAGCCAAACAGCGTATCAGCCCAGCTACCGCGACCTAATCCTTCAGCATAAAGCGCAAAGCCGGTGATGATCATAAAGGTGATCCCCACGACGAAGAAGCAGAACATCGACAGCTGCCCTAACGGGTTATGGCCAATATATTTCTTCGGAGTCTTCTCCAGAAACAGATACCAGCGGATCTCATGACCCACCTCTTTCCACCATTTGCCACTGAAGATGGGCACCAGGAACAGCTCCCGGGCGTGGCTGTTACCCACAAAGGCCCAGTAGATTCGTCCCAGAAATCCAACGGCAACGATATAGCCCGCAGTGAAGTGCGCAAAGCGAATATAACCCATCAGAAAATGATCACTGGCCTCCCCCGGCATCGTCGGCAATGGTGAACCGATAAAATACCCGGTAATACAGAGTGTGATAATCGAAAACACGGTGACCCAATGCCATAAGCGCAACGGTGCCTCATACACATAGACCGCCGTCTGCTTTCTCTGTTTTATTGTTTCCATAGCATACCTCCAGCATGCCCGCAGTTTTCACTACGGGCATCGGGTTCTTAGCGGATTTTTACCTTAGTCAGTTCCTGCCCATCTGCAGACATCACATGGGTAGAACAGGCCAGACAGGGATCGAAGCTGTGCAGTGTGCGCAGAATCTCGACCGGCTCATCGGGACGCTCCATCGGCGTATTCATCAATGCCGCCTCAAAGGCACCAATATTGCCCTCTGCATCCCGGGGGGATCCGTTCCAGGTGGTCGGCACAATCGCCTGATAGTTTTCGATCTTGCCATCTTTGATCTTAATCCAGTGACCTAAGGCACCACGGGGAGCTTCATTGGTTCCCACACCCATCGCCTCTTTTGGCCAGCTGGCAGGATCCCACTTCTCGACATTGGCAGTAGAGCTGTCACCGTTTTTGATATTACCCACCAGCTGATGCCAGTCATCCAGCATGGTATCGACACAGAGTTCGCACTCCAGCGCCCGCGCCAGAGTTCGGCCCAGCGTTGATGGCAGGAACTGCTTCAGCCCCAGATCAAGACCGGTATTCTGATTAAATGCTGACAGTGAGCGATCCACCTGTTCCTGGACATACTCTTTGCCCGACACATAAGCGACGATGTAGCGAGCCAGTGGCCCCACCTCCATCGCATGACCTTTCCAGCGTGGCGCTTTGATCCAGGAGTACTTCGCCGACTCATCGATCTCTTTAATATCAGTGCGGCTGCCCACGGTGTTGGGCCCCAACTCAAATTTAGGCGCGGTTTCACCATCCCATGGATGCAGCCCCTGCTTATCACCCTCATAGGTGTACCAGGAGTGGTCGACAAACTCTTTAATCTGTTCCGGATCCCGCACATCCACTTCGTGAACTTCGTTCCAGTTACCATTAACAATAGCGCCTGCCGGAAGCAGTTCGGAAGATTTATCGTACGGCACTTTCTGATAGGTACCGTAAGAAAGAACATTCTGAGACGCCAGACCACCACCATGCAGCCAGTCTTTATAGATGCCCGCAACCGCCAGCACATCCGGCAGATAGACATTCTTGGTAAACGCCTGCGCTTCCTGAATCCGCTGCAATACAAAGTTAAGTGAGGTCATATTTACCGGTGCACCGGACGCCCCCACACCATCGATATTGATCGCACAGGCAACACCGCCCACCATAAAGTTAGGGTGTGGGTTTTTACCGCCGAAGATGGTGTGAATCTTGACAATATCTTTCTGCAGGTCGAGAGCTTCGAGGTAGTGAGCCACCGCCATCAGATCCGCTTCCGGTGGCAATTTATAAGCAGGGTTATCCCAGTAACCGTTAGAAAACAGCCCCAACTGGCCGGTTTCGACAAACTTTTTCAGCCGGGTCTGCACATCTTTAAAATAACCTGGGCTGGATTTAGGGTGATGCGGCGATACCATTTTCTGCAGATCAGAGGTCCCCACAGGATCAGCCTTCAACGCATTCACCGGGTTCACCCAGTCGAGGGCATGCAGATGATAGAAATGGACGATATGGTCATGCACCTGCAGAGTCTTATCCATCAGATGACGGATCAGATGGGCATTCAGAGGGATCTGAATCCCCAGCGCATCTTCCACCGCCCGCACCGAAGTCAGTGCATGGGTACCGGTACACACGCCGCAGATACGTTCAACAAAGGCCCAGGCATCACGGGGATCACGGCCTTTCAATATCACTTCCAGACCACGCCACATAGTGCCGGTGGAGACCGCATTACGAATAACATTGTTGTCATCAACGTTAACTTCACAGCGCATATGCCCTTCGATCCGGGTTACCGGATCAACCACGATACGACGGCCAGAGTTATCAAGATCGCTTGCATTCATCGGGGTATTCATTATTCCTGATCTCCTTTGTGCTGAGCCCGTTTAATCGCACTGACCGCAGCATGGGCTGCCACCGCTGCACCCACGCCTCCCGCTACCGCCATACCGATCTCATCGGCATTTTTCTCAATACCAAACTGCGGAATATTGGTGAGACGATCATAGAATGAGCCCTTATCCCAGAAACCATCTTCGGAACAACCGATACAGCCGTGACCTGCCTGAATCGGGAATGAGGTGCCTTCGTTCCACCGAACCGTAGAACAGGCGTTATAAGTGGTCGGTCCTTTACAGCCAACCTTGTAGAGACAGTAGCCTTTGCGGGCGCTTTCATCGTCCCAGTGTTCCACAAACTGGCCAGCATCAAAGTGAGGACGGCGATAGCATTTATCATGAATCCGCTGACTGTAGAACATCTTCGGACGCCCCTGACGATCCAGTTCCGGCAACCGGCCAAAGGTCAGCATATAGGTGATCACACCGGTCATAACCTCAGCAATAGGCGGACAACCCGGTACTTTGATAATAGGTTTATCGGTAATCACTTTATGAATCGGAACGGCCTGAGTCGGATTCGGCCGGGCCGCCTGAACACAGCCCCAGGACGCACAGGACCCCCAGGCGATCACGGCGGCGGCATCTTTAGCAGCATGTTTGAGCTGGTCGAGAAATGGCTTGCCGCCAACAATACAGAACATACCATCCTCGTTGAGAGGCGGATTACCCTCCACCGCCAGGATATATTTACCTTTGTACTTCTGAATGGTTTCTTCCAGAGCGGCTTCTGCGTGATGACCTGCTGCAGCCATCAGGGTGTCATCGTAATCCAGCGAGATCATCGACAACACGACATCTTTGACTAACGGGTGCGCTGAACGGATAAAGGACTCAGAACAACAGGTACACTCCAGACCATGCACCCAGATAACCGGGGTTCGCTCCTTCGTTTCCATCGCATGGGCAATTCTGGGCGCAAACGCTGGCCCCAGACCCAGTGCCGCTGCAGTCAGACTGCAGTACTTCAGAAAACTACGACGCGTAATCCCCTGGCGTCGCATCACTTCATAGAAGGTTTCAATTGATTGGGGCATTGCGGTTCTCTCCGTCAGCAGGCTCGCTTAAGGAAGGTCCGGTCCGGTTCAAACTGTACTCAGACTATTTATCTGGTAGCAGGAGAACCGTTCGTACCTTCTCTAGTTATTATTTATCCTCCAGCTTTCAGCAAATTATGTTCCAACTCCCCAAAACCTTGCTATATCAGGGTTATAGCGCATCGGCCAGCCCCCTCTGGATAACTATCTATCCAACCACTCAGCAAAGCGGTTAATTACTTACCACTTCCCCTGTAGCAGCACAGAGGGTGATTAAGCCTGGTCACAACCTTGCACTAGGCGTATTTGGCGCTTTATAGCTCCAGCTATTTGAGAAGCATCTTGATATTGGACAAGGAGCAGAGTCAGGGCTTGCGTATGATCAGACCCAATACTTATTGGAGGATACTAAGATGTCACTGTTAACAGCGGAACAAATTCCCACCGTAGGACTTGAGTTCATGAACCATGATCATGCAGAAGCACTCAAGCAGATAAACCGGCTGGACCAACTAATACTGCAGACAGCCGCTGGAGATAAAGCAGCAGAAGAATGCATCAGTGCCGTCCTGACAGAGATTTCTGAACACAGCACACAGCATTTTGCCCGCGAAGAGGCCGAGATGCTCCGGGTAGATTTTCCCGCTTATGGATGCCATAAAGCGGAACATGAGCGGGTTTTAGCAGAGCTGGCCCGGGTATTACAGCAGTGGCAGCAAAATAGTGATGCAGAAGCACTCCAGAACTATCTGCATAACACCCTGTGTCACTGGCTGATAAACCATGTCTCAACCATGGATAGCGTGACGGCGATGTTTGTCGCCCGTTACAACCAGTCTGTCGCCTGAGCACATACAAGGGGATACTTAGCGGCTTCTGGCACCAGGAACAACTGAGAAGACTGTACAAAAGATAGTCAAGGCCAGATTTTTTATAATAAATATCAACAACTTAAAAACAAAATCAAAAAAATAAAATATTTTTACTATTTTTATGAACTTTACCTGAACAGCCGTCTCTAAAGTTATACATCAACGTAATATGCAAGACCCGAACTGCCCGGAGGAACCCCTTCCCTCCGGGCAGTTTTTTTTAGATCGCATATAGTTCAGCAACGTTCACTATCCATAAGGTATTTTTAAAATAATTTAAAAATAATTGTTTTTTGCTGAACTTTATCAAAACATCGCTCTCTATATATTTACATCAACATGCTAAGTAAGACCGAAACTGTCCTGAGGAACCCCTTCCCTCCGGGCAGTTTTTTTATACCCTATTTTTTGCGGCAGACTGAAACGGTATAGCGAGAATGCATTGCTATTTGATATGCTAAGCCCAACAGTGACGCCCGGGAATAACAGTTCCATCCCTGCAGCGCACTTTCTGCAAACTCCTTATATAGCGACACGCGATCCATCATGAGTAAATACTGGAGCCCGGCTATCCGCCAGCTGACCCCCTATGTTCCGGGTGAGCAGCCAAAGGTTGATAACCTGATTAAGCTGAATACCAATGAAAACCCTTATCCCCCCTCGCCCAGGGTGGTTGAGGCGATTAACAACTATCCCAAAGATCGCCTGCGTCTCTACTGTGACCCGGATGCCACTGCGCTGAAACAATCACTGGCGAATCATTTTCAGCTGCACTACAACAATGTATTTGTGGGCAATGGCTCTGATGAGGTTCTGGCACTGGCGTTTATGGCTTTTTTTCGACAGGAAAAGCCGTTGCTGTTACCGGAAACGACTTACAGTTTTTATGATGTTTACTGCAAGCTGTACGATATCCAGTATCGCCAGATTCCACTGACTGATGATTTTGAAATTAACTTTGCCGATTACGATCAGCCCAATGGCGGGATCATCTTCGCCAACCCAAATGCCCCCACCGGACGGCAGACAGCACTGCACGAGATCGAAACACTGCTGCAAAAAAACCGCGAATCACTGGTGATCGTTGATGAAGCCTATATCGATTTCGGTGGTAGCTCAGCCATCGGGCTGATCGAGAAATATGACAACGTTCTGGTCATTCAGACGTTCTCTAAATCACGCAGCCTGGCAGGCTTGCGTATCGGTTTTGCGCTGGGACATGAGGATCTGATTGCCGGGCTGGAGCGGGTTAAGAACTCCTTTAACTCCTACCCACTGGATAGTCTGGCAATTGTCGGAGCGGTAGCGGCTCTGGAAGATGTTGACTACTTCAATGAAACCAATCAGAAGATCATCGATTGCCGGGAGTGGACAACCGCTCAACTGGAGCAGCTGGGATTCAGGGTTATCCCCTCTAAAACCAACTTTGTCTTTACCTGCCATAACACAATCAGTGGTGCCGAGCTAATGCAATATCTGCGCAGCAACAACCTGCTGGTAAGACACTTCAGCAAACCGGGCATTGAGAACTTTCTGCGCATCACCATCGGCACATTTGCTGAGATGCAGACCCTGATCGAAACCCTTAAGCAACATCCGCAGATCTGATTTAGCCAGACTGGCTGATCAAAGAACCTGTCGACATAGCGTTAATTCAAATGATTGATAAAAGCAGCCGCAACGGCTGCTTTTTTTATGATCGCGGCTCTCAGCGAACCCAAGCCGTGAGTTCTCCCGCACCAAACAACAGACCAGACCATGGTCAGGCAGAGCAACATCGTAAAAGGAACGGGATAATAAAGAGCGGCATACTGGCCGAAAACGTTTATCACAGTGAACACAAAGAGAACCGAAAAAAGCGTTAGCTGTTTTGACTAAACGTCTGACATAATGCTTGGCTACCGCTGCGGTACTAAAGCGCAAACCACTCCCCGCAGCTCTCAACGCCAAATACCCCCGCTCGCTCCTCTGCGAGTTCAACTAACTGGTAGAACACATTACGGTTTAACCGACCTTCCATGCCATAACGCACCATCAGATAGGGTGACGGCTCTCCGGTTTGAGGGTCGGTCTCAACCCGTATCGGGTGCTCAGCAGATGCGCTAACAACATCATCGGTTGATGAGGTAAACACCAACTCCTGACCCAGCTCCCCCTGACGAACCTCAAGACCTGTGAAAAAGAAAGGCACATCCTCAACCTGTATCCCCACTTTTTCAACCGGTGTTACCAGGAAATAGTTATCACCTTCACGCCATAAAATAGTTGAGAACAGAGTCACCATTGCCGGCCGTTTAATCTCTCCACCCTCATGAATCCAACGTCCATCCCGTTTGATCTGCATGTCCAGATCACCACAGAAATCCGGCTTCCAGAGGTGCACCGGAGGGCGTTTATGGCCCTGATTGCCATCTGTTTCCAGTTGTCGCTGAAGCGCTTTAAGTTCTGCTTTGTTCTCGTTCACACGCTATACCTGACTCTTTGACACACTATTATCTATATTGTATTTCAGCTGACATTAAATCGGCTCATCTTGTCTGCAAAAAATTTCACCTTATAACTTAAACACATGAAAGCTATTCATTGTTAGAATAGATCGTACTTAAACAACACTCTTTACCGTCAAATCAAAGACAGATAGCAGTTTAAACACATTTACGGATACCCAAATGAGCGACTCATTACTGAAACAGAAATTCGCCGACCCAACACGCGGCGTCTATTTTATTGGCACCACCCCGCCGAAATCTTCTGTTTCTATGGAGCAGTTATCTGAGATCGGTAAGAAACTGCTGGAACGTCTGCAGCAGATCGATTATGACGGAGTCATCGTTTACGACATTCAGGACGAAAGCAGCCGTATCGACAAGCCCCGTCCGTTCCCCTTTATGAACACCCATGATCCGCGGGAATATTCTGCGATTCTACGGGAGCAATCCGGCCGCCCGGTGATCACCTATAAAAGCGTATCTCAGCGTAACAAAGATGATTTCAATGAATGGCTGGACAAGGCCTGGTGCCCTTATGGTGTGCGGGATATCGTTCTTGTTGGCAGCCCCTCATCTGACGGTGAAATCAAGCTGACTCTGCCACAAGCCTATCGTGCATTGAAGGAACACAGCCTTGATTTCAATCTGGGCGGAGTCACTATTGCTGAGCGCCATGCCAGCAAGGGTAATGAACACCTGCGACTGTTGGAAAAAAGTGCTCAGGGGTGTGAGTTTTTTGTCTCCCAGGCGGTTTATAACCCACAGGCGACTATCGACCTGTTAAGCTCCTATGCCCGCGAGTGCAAAGAGCGGGGAGTAGCGCCAAAACGGATCATTCTCACCTTCTCGCCCTGTGGAAGCGCTAAAACACTGGAATTTATTGAGTGGCTCGGGATCTCTGTGCCTCAGGCAACCTGTCACCGGATCCTCGATGCCCACAACCCACTGGCGGAATCGATCCGTATCTGCCGCAACAATCTGGACCAGATTCTCGAAGCCTGTGGCGATCTCGGCATCCCTCTGGGACTGAATATTGAGAGCCTGACCAACCGCAAAGAGGAGATCGATGCCGCGATCCGGTTGTACAAACTACTCAAGGCTACTCTGGATCTGAAGCTGGCAGAGCTGGAACTTTAAGCGCAGAAATGCCCGTAAAATGCACGGGCACTTTTTCTACTGGGCTGTCAATTTACACTAAGAACGCTTATTCACCAGCTGACTGAGCGTCCGCCGCAGCATCAGGAACCAGTGGGTTTTTCAACGCATCCAGCACCGCGGCTAGCTCCTTATATTTCTCCGGTGACCAGACAATTTTACGCTGACCATAGTCGACGTTGTATGCGCCACCACCGAGAATATCCATACCCAATAACCCATCGAATGGCTGTGGGCCGGTAGTTTCAATGACTGCAGTTGATTTATTTTCGATACGGTATGGCCCCAGTTCTATACGATCAAACACCACACGCTCGGTTTTGATCAGTCCGCCTCCGGCAACCTGGGCATAACTGGAATCACGACTGGCTGTATTCAGTGAGCTGACACCATCCCGGTGCAGCACAGTCATACTGGCGCCAGTGTCCAACAGCAGATTGAGGCTGGCTTTTCGCCCTCGCCAGACAACTTTGACCGGCACCAGCACCTGATTACCCATAATTCTGACGGGCGTCGTCATCTGTGCCAATGTTTTCTCCAGCTCACGAATCTGTTGTTTTCGCGAATAGGCATCGGCTTGTTCCTGACGACGTTGCTGGCTCGCCAGTTTCTCCTCTTCCGACAGAGCCTCAGTAGTAATCTGCTGAGTTTGTTGGCGAAACTGAGGGGGAATTTTATGCGGGCTATCAACAAAGACTTTACGTCCCTGAGCATCAATGTAATGCAGGATCTCTGCGGTAGCAGACGACGCAAAAAGTGTGCTCAGGCTCAGCAAACATGTGAACATGGTGGCCGCGCAGCGAACCAGGCTCTTACCTGATTGGTGATTGTTTCTCTGCATAGTTATCGCTCCCTGTTTAGATGACCGGCATCCCGCCTGTTTCAGTCTCTATCAATGCAAAAACTGATAGATCCCATTTAATATGAAAACCCCGACAATCGCCATAAACAACAGCATAAAACGGATCATCAAGCAGTATTTGCAGACCTTTTTACGCTTACGCAGCGACATCTTCAGCCCCCCGCCAGCTTAACGTTAAAACCCCGCTGCTCCAGCAGTTGCTTAAGCTTTTCCCGGTGGTCCCCCTGTATCTCGATAACACCATCTTTTAATGAGCCACCGGTGCCACACTGCTGCTTGAGTTTTTTAGCCAGCTCTTTTAACTCTTTCTCTGCCAGAGGTACGCCACTGATAGTGGTGACACCCTTGCCTTTTCTGCCAGCGGTTTCGCGGCGAATCCGTACCACCCCATCCAGGCTGCCTAACCGTTCCTGATCTGCCAGCTGATCACAGATACACTGTTCAACCGCTTCTTTACACCCCGGACACAGCTGCCCTTTCTCTGTAGAAAATACCAGATGACTTAACTGATCACGCATCGACACAACGAGATACCTTACTAGTTACAGATTGCAGTTAGTTGACTGACATACCGCCTATCTGACGCGACAGATAGGCGGCATAATTGTCGGTCATTCCGCCAATAAAATCGAGTACCCGCATATAGGACTGATACAAAGGCCATTCAGGATCGGGACTGTGAATCCCCATCAGACTGATAATTTTCTGGCTACGGTAGCTGAGCTGATCGTTGCTCTGCGTATGCTGTTCATAGGCTGCTGCACAAAATGAATCCAGCAGACTACCCAGAGTGCTGTACGCACCGACTTCCAGTTCCGCTTTGCGGTTATCCGGAAACACTCGTTCACGAGCCAGATTCTTGGCTTTTTCCAGCCCCTCTCGCACCCCAGGATCGCCATCCGCCAATAACTCACCGGTATACTCGCCGTTCATAATCAGCGGCAGCTTCGCCATAAATGCTGCCACTGTAGACTCAACCATATTTTCCATTGCCATACCACGCAGTGCAGAGATCTTCCGCCGCGCCGATGCCTGGGTGAAAAAGATCTCATCTTCATAGTTAAGATCGCCACAGATCTGCAGCATGATCGGTTTGATATCATTAAACCCCAGAATGTTGAGTTCTATCGCATCCTCCAGATCCAGAATGGCATAACAGATATCATCTGCCGCCTCGACGAGGTAGGCCAGCGGGTGACGGCACCAGTAGTCCTCACCTAACTTAACCAGGCCCAGCTCCCGTCCCAGCGCATTGAGAATATCCCGCTCGGTTCCAAAGCTGCTGAATTTACCTTTTTTACCCGCCCGTTCCACTGTCCAGGGATATTTCAGCAGGGTTCCCAATGTCGGGTAGGTCAGCCTCAGGCCACCATCAAACAGATTATTCTCGATCCGGGTTACGACCCTGAAGCCCTGCGCATTACCTTCAAAGGTTTGCAGATCGAGTAATTCCGTTGCGGATAGTTCTTCAAGATAGTGTTTCGGAGCTTTGTGCTTAAACCAGTCGCGAATAGCAAACTCCCCTGCATGTCCAAAGGGAGGATTGCCAATATCATGGGCCAGACAGGCCGATTGTACGATCGTGCCAAGATCGTGCGGGCTGATCCATGCGGGTAACTGGTCCTGTAACAACTCCCCTACCCGAATACCCAGACTGCGCCCCAGACTCCCCACTTCAATACTGTGAGTCAGGCGGGTATGAATATGGTCATTCAGTGAGAGTGGATGCACCTGGGTTTTGCGTCCCAGTCGCCGAAAAGCACTGGAGAAGATGATCCGGTCATGGTCCTTATGAAAATGGCTTCGGCCCACTTCCTCAGGGGTCAGATGCTCATGACCATAACGCTTGGTTGTCAGAAGTTTATCCCACTCCATTTTACAATCCGTCAGATACTGTTCGCTCCAGTGTGCGGGATCAGGAGGGGCAAATCAATCCGTCTCCGCAAGGTAAGTAGCAGTAATCGCAACGATCAAATCAGCAGACAGACTCAAGCCCATGATCGGACACTGAGCATCAGCTTAAACCACCTGCGCAACTTCGCGACAACCAAACCTTAGTATGATGTCTTCAGCCAGGGTATCCGGCCTGGATGCGGCCCGGCAACGAGCTGTCGCATCGACAGGGATAGCGATATTTTAAATAGGATAATCTCATCCACACAGGTTATATAAAACATCACCCCAAAATAATTTTCATAACTATCAATAAGATAATTACAGATATTCCACTGTAATCTCAACCATTGCAGATCAATCGGTTTATCAGTCGCGGAGATATCAACCACGAAACGTTTCACTAGCTCATTGATAATGCGACAATTTGTCACATTCAGATCCACAGAGGGATCGGTGACAATTCACAGCAGAGGAAATACCCGGAGATGCTCCAGTCTGAAGTCAACAATAATAGATCGCAATACCTGTATCTGATTCTGCTGGGGGGATTCATTCTGGCGGTATGGCTGGGCTCCTCACTGTTCAGCTTACCGTCTTCTGAAACACCTGGAATCGCTAACACTTGTGATCTGAATAAGCAGAGCTGTTCGGTTGATATCGGGGAAGTACACCTGAATCTGGATATTCAACCCCGGCCTGTTCGCTCGATGACGCCACTGAACTATCGGGTTAGCATTGATGGAACCATGGCCAGCAAAGTCATGATCAACCTGCAAGGTAGCGAGATGTACATGGGTATCAATCAGACAGAGTTAACCCCTCTCAAGGACAAGCCAGGGGTCTTCTATGGCAAAGGAGAATTAGCCGTCTGTACCACCGGAGAGATGATATGGCGACTGACTGTTTCGGCAGAAACCGCTGCAGGCCCACTCACGACATGGTTTGAATTCAGAGCGAAATAATGGCAAACAACCTGACAACACTACGTAACCTGTTACTGCTGACGCTGGCCTTGCTTGCAGGCATTGTCACCGCTTATCTATTGTCTCCACAAAACAACTCAACAGACCAGCCAATGCTGAAAACCCTGGGCGGAGACTTCACGCTGCAGGGCATTAATGGCGATGTTTCCCTGCACGACTTTCGCGGTAAAGTTGTTCTGGTCTATATCGGTTATACCCACTGTCCTGATGTGTGTCCAACATCGCTGGCGGTGATCTCACAAACGATGAAAAACCTTGAGGCTGATCAGCGTCAACAGGTTCAACCCATTTTCATCAGCGTGGACCCTGACCGGGACTCACCTGAACGTCTGGCTGAATACAGCGCTTTTTTCTACCCATCCATTATTGGCCTCACCGGCAGTCGTAAAGAGATTGACCAGGTGGTTTCCCAATATGGTGCGTTCTACCGCATGGTAGATATGAAGGATTCAGCAATGGGCTATGCCGTTGACCACTCCTCACGAATCTATCTGATTAATAAACAAGGTGAATTGAGTAGCACTGTCGCTCACGGCTCGTCACCCGACCTATTGGCAACTGAGATTAAAAAACTGCTATGAGCGCTTTAAACGAGTGGCAATAAATCCAAATCTGACTGACATCGGATGTTATGAATATGATTGTCATCAATAACATTGTTATAAATAGGACTGTTATGAAAAAGCTAATTACGCTGGTTGCTGCACTCACTCTGTCTGCTTCTGCTTTTGCTGAAGTTAAGGTTGACCACCCCTACGCACGAGCTGTTCCGCCGGGACAAGCCAACAGCGCTGCCTTTATGACCCTGACAAACAACAGTGATGAGGAAGTCTCGCTGATTTCAGCATCAACCTCGGTCGCCAAGGTTGCTGAGCTGCACACCCACACTCAGGAAAACGGGGTGATGAAGATGCGCAAAATTCCGCAGATCACGATGAAAGCCAATGAACAGGTACAACTCAAACCGGGTGGCCTCCATGTGATGTTGATCGGTCTGAAACAAAACCTGAATAAAGATGAAATGATCGATCTGACACTGAACTTCAGCGATGGCAGCTCAGAAAAGCTCGATATTAAAGTAATGGATGTGATGTCTGGCATGGGCAATATGCAGATGCATAAGGGCATGCAACAACAAGCTCAGTGATTCTCCTCTCTGAAGCAAAAAACCGGCTATTATCGCCGGTTTTTTTATTTCCCCTGAAGAGAAAAAGACTCAGGCCGCAGCTCATCAGTCCCATAATAGTTCTGAAATGCGCGAATAAGCGCAGCAGGACGCTCAGGAATACCCTCAGCGAGGTAGCGATTCAGCTGTTGGTGTACATTCTGCTTAAACGTTTCACTGGCGCCGATATCACTGCCCAGATTATCGGCACTGAAATGAAACTTATGACCAGCGGCTTCTG
The DNA here is from genome assembly GCF_050300915.1 of Amphritea sp. Lineage (GTDB taxonomy): Bacteria > Pseudomonadota > Gammaproteobacteria > Pseudomonadales > Balneatricaceae > Amphritea. The sequence continues at coordinate 15,418 of NZ_JBNKYN010000045.1, read as the reverse complement.
ATAGTAACCACTCCAGCGCCTGTGGCTTGACTTCAACTTTCTCAAACTCGGCCTGTTCTTCCGCCGTCCGGCCATCTGGCTTATACCAGTAGCCAAAATCAACCAGCCGCCGCCGTTCCTCTCCGGCAACACACCAGTGGCTGATCTCATGTAAAGCACTGGCAAAAAAACCATGGGCAAAAATCACCCGATGCTGAGGATTAATCGCATCCGCCGGAAGATAGATAGGTTCATCATCACCGCGCACCAGGACGGTATTTAATGTTTCACTGAACAGCCCGTTAAAGAGGCTGATGAGACTTTCAGGCGTCCGTTCGTTCATAGTTGGTCTTAAAGTGTATTGTCGCTAATTACAATGCTGACTGTTTTACAATTTCTGTGGTGTTACTGCTGGTACTTTACCCAGGTAGTCTGGTTCAGCCACCAACTATCACCGCTATTATGGTCGATCCTCGCCGCAACATAGCCTTTCACATCACCGTTGGCCTGTAGCAACTGAATATCATAGGAGGAAATAGGAGGAGCCAGTTCCTCCTCAAGAGGTTGCCAGCGGTTGGCTGCAGATATCCAGCTCTCTCCGGAAAAGCGGTTGAAACGAATCATCACCCACTGCCCCTTGGCTGTATAACAGCTGGCAAGCTTGAAAGGATCCCCCCCGCCCAATTCCGGGGCAATCTGTTGCAACTCGGTTAGCTGCTGATCCAGGCGTTGCAGCCGCTCATCCAGGCCGGTATCCGGCTGCGCGTTTTCAGGATTCGGCACTGCAGAACGCTTCACCTCCTGAGCCAGTACCTGAAACTGGGTTAGCAATAACTGCACCCGCTCCGCCACTGAACTGTTCTGCAATTTAAGTTCAAGAAACTGTTCCTGCAACAGTGTGATACGCCCGTTCAGCTTGTCAAACTCTGCTGACTGATCCACAGCAACAACCGACGGACTGGTTGGCGACTCAGCCGCTGGATTGATATCCGGCTGAACATTGGCAGCATTACAACCTGCCAGTGTGAATAAACTCAGAAGGGCCAGTAAAACGATTCGGCTCACAATATTCTCCTTCCCATTGGTGCGCCCATTCTAGCGGATGGACAGACAGAGTAGAACCGCTTTCCCTGCACGAAGAAGAGAATAATAAACAGAGACTACGAAACCGAAGGTAATCATCCGAGAGGCTTAATGACGACACTATTCTCAAGTGCTATTTAACAGTATTACTTAATGCTGGCAGTTTGACTGCCAGACTTACCGGTATTTTCTCGCCAGTCTATGGTCAGCAGATCACCTTTAGCGCCACCCGAAAAGCTAAAAGAGAAGAACGGGTCTGGCGCGACACCAACGCCCAAATTAGCAGTAAATACAGCCTTACCGCCATGGGTAACTCTGATCTCCTGTAAAAACTTTGCGGCGACGAGCTTACCCGTCTGTTTATCTTTCCGCTGGCCGTTTTCCATACTATGTTTGACCCTGAGCTTAACATTGGTCATTTCGTTGTGGACTTCGGCATGCACTTTCATAATATCTGCCACTAGCTTACCTCTGTACTTACCCCTGAGTTACCCGCTGCACCCACCGTCACTCACCTTAGTCTCCTGTGAGGCGCTCCATAACTGACCATCGGCTTTAACCACCGCAGTGATAGTCGATGATTGATGCACACGTATACGAGTGGACACAGCGGCTTCTGTGCCATCGGGAAGGAGAAATTCTGCCACAAGCGGATACCTGTTCCCTGCCACAAACACGCTGATGGACTCCACATTAGCAAGAGCCGTTCTCACGGTAACCGGAACCACTGCGCCATCAGCAGCGATACTCGGAACTTTCAGGACAACCTGATCCGTTGCAATCGGTTCAGCACCCAGCAGGGCTTTCATGGCGGCAACCGGGCTGGTCGCAGCAAACGCCTGTTTATTCCACGCTGCCACGGCCAGGCGGGGCATCAAGACACCAACCCCCACCAGGCCTACGCCACAAGCCATCGCTTTGATCACTGCACGACGATTTATCATTCCCTCTACCCTTTTTCCTGCGAGGCACCAGTGTATCCTGCGCAACACTGAAAATGGACAAAATTCTGCACCGGTCTAGCCACACCACGACTCTTTCCCCTCCTGCCCGGAAAAGCCAGAGAAAAGGAACAAGCCACGTGAGAGGCATCGTTATTCTGCTAAACACACAGTCATTCAGCGTCACTTAACGATGCTGCCATCGCGGCTTGCGCTTGTTGATAAAGGCATCTATTCCTTCGCCCGCGTCATGAGTGAGCATATTTTCTGTCATCACCCGACTACATTCGATGTAAGCCTCATCCAGGGGTTTATCGATCTGCCGTACGAATGCCTGCTTGCCGATAGATATCGCTTTGCGCGAACTGGCAGCAATTTTTGCAGCCACCTCCTGAGTTTTCTCTGCGACCGCGGCCTCCGCAACCACCCAGTTAATCAGACCGATCTGAGCCGCTTTCCCGGCACTGATCATATCACCGAGTAACAGCATCTCCATCGCATGCTTCTTGCTCACCGCACGACTGAGAGCAACCATTGGCGTTGAGCAGAACAGACCTATATTGACCCCTGGCGTTGCAAAGCGAGAGGTCTCAGTAGCGACTGCCAGATCACAGCTGGCAACGATCTGACACCCGGCTGCGGTTGCGACCCCATGAACCTGGGCAATGACCGGAATCGGCAGGTTGACGATTCGTTGCATCAGTGTTGAACAGGTATCAAAGGTGCATTGATAATAAGCTTCCTCGCCCTCTCCCAGCATCTGCTTCAGATCATGCCCGGAACAGAATCCACGGCCACTCCCCTGCAGGATTACAACGCGGACAGAGGTATCATCAGCGATCGCATCCAAGGTCGTGATAAGGGCTTGCATTAGCTCCATTGACAGTGAGTTGTATGCGTCAGGGCGGTTCAGTGTCAGTGTGCAGATGCCATCTGCATCTTCACGAATCAATAGTGGGTCGTTCATAGCTGCCTCAGTTATTGTTTTAGGTTAGGGAAAACGTAAAGCAAAATCGCTAAAAAATAAAGGATAACCCTTATTTTCAGACGAAAAGCTGAATTTAACCACTTATGGGCAGGCTATTTGCGTGACTGTTTTGCCAGAAAGCGATCCAGCTGATTGGCAAACTGCTGGCGATCTTGTTGGGTCAGCTTAGCCGGGCCACCGGTATCAATGCCTGAACTACGCAACTGATCCATAAAGTCACGCATATTGAGCCGCTGACGAATGTTTTCCGGTGAATAGAACTCCCCCCGGGGGTTCAGCGCATGGGCACCTTTTTCCAATACTTCAGCGGCCAGCGGAATATCTGCTGTAATCACCAGATCACCCACATTGCAGTGCTGCACAATATAGTTATCAGCAACATCAAACCCTGCAGCCACCTGCACCGCACTGATAAAGGCAGATGTCGGTGTACGTAGCAACTGATTAGCGACCAGGACCGTATTAATCCCTAACCGCTGGGCTGCACGAAACAGGATCTCCTTGACCACATTGGGGCAGGCATCGGCATCAACCCAGATATTCATATGCAGCGCCCCCGGATCGGATCAGAGCGAAAGAATATCGATCATTTCCGGCATGGATGTCGCCGAGCGGCTCAGAGACCCCTGAAGATCAGCAATCCCATGGGGATAGCCACGCTGCAGCCCCTTAAAATCGAACAGTTCAGTATCGACAAGATGAGAGGGAACGACATTTCTCAGCGAGCGGAACATCGTTTCAATACGGCCGGGATGATGCTTATCCCAATCCTGTAGCATCTCTTTTACCACCTGACGCTGCAAGCCATCCTGCGAGCCACACAGGTTACAGGGGATAATGGGAAATTCGCGCAGCTGTGCATATACAGCGATATCTTTTTCGCGGGCATAGGCCAGAGGCCGGATCACCATATTTTTACCATCATCGCTCACCAGCTTAGGAGGCATCGATTTCAGCTTGCCACCATAAAACATGTTGAGGAAAAAGGTTTCCAGAATGTCGTCCCGGTGGTGGCCCAGGGCGATCTTGTTAGCGCCGATCTCTTCAGCAAAGCCATAAAGAGTTCCACGTCTCAGGCGAGAACACAATGCACAGGTGGTTTTCCCCTCAGGCACCAGCTCTTTAACAACTGAATATGTATCTCTTTCGACGATATGGAAAGGCACGCCTATCTGAGTCAGATACTCAGGCAGCACGTGTTCAGGAAAGCCTGGTTGCTTCTGATCCAGGTTGACGGCAACAATCTCAAAACTGATCGGGGCGCTTTTCTGAAGATTCATCAGAATGTCCAGCATAGCAAAGGAATCTTTGCCTCCGGACAAGCACACCATCACCTTATCGCCATCTTCGATCATGTTAAAATCTTCGATTGCGCGGCCAGTTTCCCGGCGCAGGCGTTTTTGCAATTTGTTTAGCCGGGTTTTCTGTTGTTTTGCCAGTTCTTCGCTCATATACACTTTCTGGAAGCAGTTTAAAAAGGCGGCGATTATAGCGGATAACAACAGAATAATCAGCCTGCAAATCCGCTGCGATCAAAACTGATCGCAGCAAACAAGCAGACGGTTTAGCTTAGTCACGCAGAGCGGAGACCTCTGCCTGGTCTTCGCTGGTCAGGATTGACTCACGATCAAGATTCAGAACGGTCAACAACTCACCCATTGCATTCAGAACCCGGAACTGAGTCATAATACGATCTTTATCGGCTTTGAGAAGTTCTTTACGTGCTTCAAACAGTTCATTCTCTGCATCCAGCAGGTCGACCAGCGTCCGGCGCCCCAGCTTAAATTGCTGCTTGTAGGCATCCAGCGTTTTCTCAGCCTCAATCACATGGGCTTCCAGAAATTCCATCTGACGTTCCAGCAGCTGATAGGCGTTCCAGGACAAGCTCATACCTTCAGCCACTTCCCGCTGAGCCCGGTCACGAATCGCACTGGCCTCCATCAGCTGATAGTACGCTTCTTTCTGACGGTAGCTGTCTGCATTACCGTTAAACAGGTTGTAACGCATCCGGATCATCGCTGTCAGATCATTATTATAACCAGCAGCACCATCCATATTATTATTCCAGGTTCCCCCCAGTTCGAGGCGAACATCGGGGTGGAAATCGGAATCCCGTGTCTTTAACTGAGCAACAGCGGCATCAACGTCGAACTGGGCTGAGAGCAGTGTCGGATGAATCTTACCTGCCCGCTCAAGCGCCTGCTCATAGGAGACCGGCATATATTGATCAACAGGTTGTGGCTTAACCAGCCCAACAGCTTCCTCTCCTACCACTTTAAAATAACGGGCCTGAGCATCAAGAACGTTATTATCCGTTGCCAGGTAGTTGGAATGCGCCCGGCTCAACCGTCCCTTAACCTGGGACAGATCGGATGCGGATCCAAGCCCATGCTCAGAACGCTGACGAATACCATCAAGAATCTCTATGTGGGACTCCAGGTTAGCAGCGGCCAGAACAGACTCTTCCTGAGCATTGATAACACTCATGTAAGCGTCAGCAACTTCCAGAGTGGTGTTTTCTGCGACACTCCATAATTGAAACCGTTGTGCTTCTGCTTCTGCAGTCGTCCGGTCATTGTCGTTTTTAGTACGCAGACCATCATACAATAACTGGCTCATGGTCAACGATGCTTCACCACGCTCCAGATCGACATAGTCAGAGCTACCCGTTGCGGCACGGGTAGATGGACTGTTTGTCCACTCTCCCCCCCAACCCATCGCAACATCCACTTTGGGTTTGTAGCCCGCTCTGGAAACGCCTATCTGCTCGATACGGCTAAGATACTGACTTTTTACAATCGCTACTTCAGGCGAATTACCAATCGCATAAGAGGTTGCTTCAACCAGAGTCTGCGATGAGACCGTGCCTGACCATGCGAGTACTGCCAGCGCACATACGCCAACCCTGTTTATCTTACCCATAGAACCGTTCCCCCCGGATAAAGTCCATCTCAACGTTATCGTTCTCGTAAAGCTTGCTGCTGTGCTTTGAATATAGGCTTAAGCAGATAATCAAGAACACTTTTTTTGCCCGTCATAATGTCAACAGTTGCCATCATGCCGGGAATGATTGGCAGAGAATTTCCTCCCCGACCAAGATCTGTATTTTCGGTACGTACTCTGATGAGGTAATAAAGATTACCTTTTTCATCTTCTATGGTATCGGCACTGATATGTTCCAGAGTACCTTTCAAACCACCATATATCGAAAAATCATATGCGGTCAGACGCACCACTGCATTTAACCCAGGGCGCAAGAAGGCGATATCCTTAGGTGATATCTTAGCCTCGATCAGCAGATGATCTTCTGTCGGTACGATTTCAATCAGGTCCATACCCGGTTGAATCACACCGCCGATTGTATTAACAGAAATTGTCTTAATAGTACCATGCACCGGAGAGACAACGGTGGTCCTGTCTACCCGGTCACGTAAACTCACCTGAGCTTCGGTTTTCTTATTCAGCTCAGCCAGGTTTTCATTCAGTTTTTGTTGACTTTCACTGCGTGCATTTAACGCGATTTCACGACGTTTCGCAACCGATTCCTGAATACTTAGCCGAACTTTAGGCAACAATAGCTTCGCCCCTTCAAGCTCCTGCTTGTAGCTATTAAGGTCTCTTTCCAGCTTAATCAGCTCGATTTCCGGAACAACTCCCTGCTCGGCTAGAGGTTTGGTCATTTTCAGTTCACGCAGACTCAGCTTATAAGATCGATCAAGATGACTGATTTTAGACTCAAGTTCTTTCTCTTCCTGATCACCCTGCTGAATCTGCCGACCAATAATTTCCAGCTGATTACTCAGATTACGCAGATATTCCTCAAGTTGAGACTGCTCCCGCTCTAGCAGATCCGGATTGCGCTTCTGCCACTCAGCATCCACATTGATAGGCTGAGGGACCACCTTAACCTGAGACTGCCAGTCAGCATTCACCGGATCATCACTGATTATAATACTGGCCAGCTCGGCTCGGTGACGAGCAACCGAGATCTCCAGATAGGTTTGCTCCTGTGCCTGCCCGCGAAAATCTGATAAAAACCGGGTTTCGTCCACTCGCAGAAGAGGCTGGCCTGCTTCAACTTTGTCCCCCTCTTTTACATACAGCTCTTTGAGAATCCCTCCTTCGAGATACTGCACTACCTGAATCTGTTGCGACGGAATAACGCTACCCTGACCACGGGTAATCTCATCTAATTGCGCAAAATAAGCCCAGACAATGCCGATCACCACAAAACAGACTACCCCCCAGAGCAGGATACGTGAGCTTCTGGGGGTATCCAGCAACACGCTGGCAGCTGAATTATCAATAAAGTCATGTAGTTCAGAAGCAATGATGGTTTTATCGTGCTTCGCCTTAGTCATCTCAGCAAGTGCGCTTTTCACCTCGGAAGGTTTCGCTTCGCTAGAGGCCGGTAACGGGTCTGTATGCATATCACTCATCAGGCCTGTACCTCCCTTTTTGCTTTCTGCTGGTTGACGCCTTCCCTTAACCAGTTAACCACATCAGCTTTCGGACCATCAGCTACCAGACGGCCATTTTCCAGAACGATGATCCGGTCAACGACATCCAGAAGGCTGGACTTATGAGTACTGAGAATCACCGTTTTACTCCGATCCAATGATTTCAACTGTCCCATCAGTCTCACTTCTGACTTACGATCCAACTGACTGGTTGGCTCATCCAACAGCAATATTGGCGGGTCCATAACGATCGCCCTGGCCGCAGAAACAGCCTGACGCTGACCACCTGACAACTGTCTTCCCGCTTCGCCCACCTGGCGTTCCAGCCCCTCAGGGTCATGATTAGTGAACTCCGTCACACCGCCCCACTCAGCCGCCCGCAACAAATTTTCATCGCTGGTGAAGGGTGCCCCCATGACAATATTGTCACGAATACTGCCAAAAAACAGATGATTATCCTGTGTAATACAGCCGATATTACGTCGCAAATCGGCAGGATGTAGCTGAGCGATATTAACGCCATCAACCCGGACATCCCCCTGGGTACACTGGTATAAGCCGAGAATCAGCTTCTCTAGCGAACTTTTACCTGCGCCAATTCCTCCGATCAAAGCCACCCGCTCACCGGGTTGAATGGTAAAGCTAACATCATGAAGCGCATAACTTTGCTGACCCGGATAGGCAAAACTAACCTTATCAAACTCAATTTTGCCCTTTAATTTCGGACGACTGACATAGCTCTTGCCCTCCTCCTCTTCAACGGGCATATCCATCACATTATTAATCAGACTCATGGATGCCTTAGCCTGATTGTATCGGGTTGCCAGCAGTGATAGCTGCGCCAGGGGCTGTACCGCCCGTCCACTGAGCATAACCGAGGCAATGATGCCCCCCATGCTCAATTCACCAGCAGCCACCAGATAAACACCAAGAACGACAATACCGACAGTCATCATCTGTTGCATGAAACCAGAAAGCGTTGATGCGCCATTAGCCAATTTACGGGTCTGTATATCGTGCTGCCCCATCTTACTGACCGCCTGCTCCCAGATCACCTGATACTGACTCTGAGCACCATTAATCTTAACCGCTTCAATTCCGCTCAGGCCTTCTACCAGAGTTGCCTGCTTTTGCGAGGCGATCTTAGATGTCAGTTCAATCTGCTTTGCTAACGGCTTCTGAATATAGAGGCTATAGGCGACCAGAACCACCATAACAACCAGAGGCACAATGGCCAGCGGACCACCGACAATCCAAATGACGATCAAAAACAGCAACGCAAATGGCAGGTCAATCAGCGCCCCGAGTGTCGCAGAGGTAATAAACTCACGAATCGTTTCAAACGACTGCAGATTATTAGCAAAGGCCCCCACAGAGAGCGGCCGGGCTTCAAGCCGGATACCCATCACTTTGGCAAAGATTTTAGCTGACAGCTGCAGATCGAGCTTTTTACCTGCAATGTCAATAAAATAAGACCGCAGGTGCTTCAGGATCAGGTCAAAGACAAACACCAGCGCAACACCGATGGCGAGCACCCAAAGTGAGTCGAATGCCAAATTCGGTACAATCCGGTCATACACATTCATCACAAACAGTGGTGATGCCATGGCAAAGAGATTGATCAGTAAAGAAGCGATCAGTACATCTCTGTAGATCGGCACAGCACTCCTGAATGTGCCCCAGAACCAGTGTCCTTCCCGAGTACTCAGGACATCAGGACTTCGCTGATCAAACTGATATTTCTTGCGGATATAGAACAGATGCCCTGAATAGACCTTTTCCAGATCCCCCAAGCCAATTTCAACCTCACCATCACCGCTTTCCGGCTGCAATATCCGGGCGGTTCCTGCCTGATTGTCGATCGACATCAGAACACAACAGCTATGGTTTTTTAACAGCAATACACAGGGCAACAATAGTTCATGTATTTCTGGCAGCGGCTGGCTCGCCAACCGCGCAGACAAACCTGCACGTTCTGCTGCCCGCGGAAACAACGCCAGCGTCAGGCGATTATCAACCAGAGGCAAGCCACTACTCAGAGAATCCTCAGAGGCAGGCATACCATAGTACTTACTCAACAATACCAGGGCATCCAGCAAAGGATCAATAAACTGCTCCCGACTGGTACCAAAAACCCAATCTGATTGTGATGGTGTCACTGTTTCTTTTGCCTCAATAAACAAATATTTAGCCGTAGCTATCTGTTTCAAACCCTGACATCAAACAGCCGTTCGATGTTATCAGCTAAACAAAAAAACGGGCAGCTCCTCAGGGAGCCGCCCCGTTTAGCTTCAAACAATCAGTTTAGACTGGTCGATCAGCTGATTCAGCAGGTCATTATTGGTTATACCAGGGTCCAGACTTAGATCTGCTTTAAGATCCTGAATGCTTACATTGTCCAGAACAATTTCCTGCACAACATTACCACCGGCACTATCCTTAACACTCAATACGGCCTGGTTCGATGCATTCTCAGTCAGACTCAGATAGGACTCAACCACACCAGGATCTGTCATACCCAATGAGTCAAGCAGACCGGAAAGATCCAGCTTATCATCAGCGACAACAAAGTCCTGAATATGATCACTGGCAGGCATCGGGATAGTTCCCTGATCTCCGCCATTCCAGTCAAAGGTATCGGCACCGATACCACCGATCAGCAGATCGTCGCCGGCTCCACCAATCAGTATATCGTTGCCCAGACCGCCATCGAGAATATCGTTACCAGCCGCGCCATCCAGTGTTTCGCTACTGTCAGTCCCAGTGATAGTCTGATTCTTACCGATAAGCATCGATAATGGCTGATTAAGAGAGCTGTCACCATCGCTGTCTTTGACACTGATGATGAAGTTCTCAATCACATCGGTACCGTTGCTGACATTCGGTGTGTAAGTGAATGTCCCGGTTTCAAAGTTGAGCGCCATATCACCTTCAGACAGTGCAATCGTCTGTATCGGATTCGCTGGATCATAACTGTAAGTGACGCCGTCATAGCTCAATTCCAGAATGTGACCGCCATCTGCACCAAACATGATGCCGCTATCACCATCAGAACCAAACAGACTACCCTCTACAGGTGCCACGGTAGACAACATCACATCGCTCAGAGTCGTAATATCTGCGACAACCTGACTCGTTTTTCCAGGAATCACCTGAACCTGATTCAGATAATCAACACTGAGGTTTGTTCCGATGCCAATAACTTCAAGCGCTATATTGTTATTAGTGATGAAACTATCCCAGCTATTGAGATATGCACTATCAAGGAATCCGGACTCTACGCCATCCTGAGCATTGTTTCCTGTAACGTCAGTCGCTGTGGCCGTACTGTCATCATACTCCACGGTAGGTTGACCATCAGAGAGGTAATAAGCTACCGTCTTATCAGCAGCAGGCGCCCCGGCATAACCCGACTCAGTAACAGCCACTGCTGCCTCATAGTTTGTCGACGCTACTTCCATACCGGGAATACCTGCACCATTATATTGAATGGTGCCTGTATTCAGGCTTAGAAGATTAAGATAGGCGATAGCTTCTTGAGCCGTCATCCAGGTATCAACCGTTACGGCCTGTTGAGCAAACAACGTCAGGCTGACATTCGCACTGCCCTGATCATCATATGCTTTGATTGTGTCAATCATCGCCTGTTTAGCCAGTTCGAATCGAGTGCTGCCCCCGTTAACGCTTTGATTCATAGATCCGGATACATCCAGTGTCATAATCACGTTAGTGGCAACACTTTCAGGAACATCGACAGAGACCGCGATGCTATTGTTCACCTGTGGTACATCGTCATGAATCGTTACATCCAGAGTCGAGGTATAAGGCGTACCACCAGGATCAGTCACTACATAAGTGAAACTGTCCACAGCAGTATCGGTTGCTACAGCGACGAACTCCGGACCGCTGATCGTGAAATTATCGACATAGGCATCTTCAAAGTTTGAGTTACTACCATTCAGTAACACAATATCAGCCTGTCCCTGATCGTTCAGGGTAATATCGAAAGAGTATCCACGAGTCCCACCAGTGTGAGAGTCATTGATAACATCTGTTCCGTTTACCGTAACAACAAAGTTGTCAGTGCCGCCATCCCAGTTAGTCGTCGCTTCGAAATCGAAGGACACTGTGACGGTTTGATTAGCATAAGCCTGACCAAAGTCGAACGTTTTGGTTGCGGTATCGTTATTACCATCGATTAACATCCGGCTGCCGTTAAGAGAAACGTTGCTGCCGCCCCAGCCATCCAGAGAACCGCTGAAGGTATCGCTGGCCAGAGTAATGGTATTACCCGTATTAACAAACTGAGTATGATCAACAGCATTAATCAGCGTGTAGGTGTAATCACCAGTAGTGCTATCGATTACCAGTGTATTGCCCTCTGCCGTAGTAACCGTAATCAGGTTACCATTCACGACCGTTGTACCACCGGCAATACTCACGGTGCTCAGCGATAGACCGTTCGGAATCGTATCATCGGCGAGGATGTTACCGGTGACCACTTCTCCGGTGCCGGCACTGTTTGTACCATTGGCCATATCAGCTTCAAAAACCTCTGCCGCATTGGCATTCAATGTCGGAGTCGGTTTCACCTCTCTGCTGACATCAAGGGTGACAATACCAGAGGTAACATCCCCGTCGACATCCTGCATGCTAAAGCCGATAGTCTCAGCAAAATCCACCGTAAAGGTTGGGTCCGCCTCATAGGAGTACACACCCGTATCCATATTGATGCTTATCACACCACCCAGAGACGTGGTAATCACGATAGAGCTATCATTGATAACATCACTGTTCGCACTATTGGTAATAGTACCCGCGGTATTGTCATACGTATAAGTGACTGAATCGATAGTCACCGTGCGTACATGGCCATTACCATCGGCACCAAACCCGCCCGAAGCAAGAGACCCAAACAGGTTGCCTGGTATAGCAGTGGAAACTGTCGCCAACAGAGAATCGGTCAGCGTGGAACCTGCTGCGGTTGCATCGATTGCCGGACGCTCTGTTGCGTCAACACCGTTGAAAGCAATAGGTTCCAGAGCCGTGACCGCAGCCCCACCAAAACCAACAGCAAAGGAGTCAATGTTGTTGTTAGTGACAAAGGTTTCCCATGCGGTCTGATCAGCAGCAGTATCTATCTCATTGCCTGAGCTCGGTGCACCATCAGAGAGGAAGTAAGATATATTCTTGCCACCGGAAATATAACCGTTTGTTTCAGCAAAAGCGGTCTGTGCGGCTGCCAGGGCTGCATCGTAATTTGTAGCGCCCCCCATATCAGCATCAGTTAATGCGTTGATATAAGATTTCGCATCGGCAACACTGATCCAGCCACCATCACCTGGCACAGTTGCTGTACTGCTGAAGTTGACAATCTGAATCGCGGTATAACCCGCATTATCATAGGAATCCAGCATTGAGATTACCGCTGACTTCATATTCGTCAGGTTGCTACCTGCCATACTTCCAGAGAAATCCAGAATCAACATAATGTTGGATAGCGCCAGTGGTACCTCAAGCGAATTGCTCAGATCACCGCTAACAGGCCGGTCATCTTCAATCCGGACATTAAGACTGGAATCAACAGTATTAGAGCCATCAGAGATAGCAACGCCAAACTGCAGATCCATGATGTCCTCTGTACTGTTAACAGGGTGATCAACTGGCGCAAGCAGGTTAACGGTGTATGACACACTGTTGTTTGAACCGGAAGAAACAACCGGATCAAGTGTAATCGTCAGAACATCGACCCCGGCAGAAGTGCTGCCTGTCAGCGTCTGACTTGACGCATCCCAGCTCCAGCTATCAACATCATCACCACCAGAGGTAAGGTTGATTGGGTTACCCTCAGACGTAACACTTGTAAGTCCTGTCAGCGACACACTAAATGTACTGCTATCCGAGTCAGTAAAGTTGATCACGCCAGTTGCAAACGAATCATCGGTCGTATCAACCGGATCCCCGGTAGTGTCGGTAAGACCACCGACCAGTCCTTCTTCAGAGACAGAAACGGTATCGATAGAAGTAATCACTGATGGGTCGTCAGTTTCAATCACGGTAATATTGAGATTGGCCGTTGACGTTGCGGTATCAACCACCGCCCCATCAGCCAGCTCCTGAGAGGTAGCCGTTACGACCAGTGTATGAACCTCGCTAGCACCATTCGGCAGATCGGTATAACCGGTATAGCTCAGGTTATCCAGATTCCAGCTGGTCACATCAACGCTGGTATTACCTGCAGTCGCCGTGAAGCTGTTAGTGCCGTCGGTCAGCACTGAACCATCAGGAATTGAGGAGATAACGATACTGCTGAGTACTTCAGAACCATCGGTATCTACCAGAGCAGAATCGATAGCCGTCAATTTAATCGGAGTACCTTCATAGCCTTTATTCAGCTCTACTGGATAAAAACCACCATCACTGCCGGATGTCAGCACCAGATCTGAGTGCTGTCCCTGAGCAGCATCGACCGCATCAATGCCGGTGTACATATTAACAGCAGCGGCATTAAACGGCTGGCTGGTACCGCCATTAACACTGACATTAACCGACAGATCACCTGCAGCAATATGGTTGTAGATATACATCTCAAAGGTGTAATACCCGCTGGAAGCGGCGGTAAAGTTTCCATAGGTAGAGACAGTCCCGGAACCTACATTAGCAGTAGCAACAGTTGATGTATCGTAGTTACCGAATGCATCCCCAGTAGTATCGATCAATGTTTTACCACCGAGTTCAATCCGGAAAGAATCATCGAAATAGCCATCAAATGACAGTGTGCTACCCGCTTCGAGATAGATAACACCCGTAGTCACTTCAACACTATCGACAGCAATATTATTTGCATTAGAGGCAGAAGCAGCATCACGATAGGGTTGTGTTACAACTGTTGAAGTGCCTCCAACCAGTCCATCAGAGAGGGTCTCAAGATTACTACTATCGACTGTTGCCGGGCTGATACCCGTATTGGTATAAACCGTTTTAACCAGGCCAGCAGAAGCTGGAACGGTAACCAGATCAATAAGATCAACACCACCACTGGTCTGTGTGCCATCGACGCTGAGCGTCGGAGCATCAGCAACCGGCGTAACATCGATCGTCAGCGTTGCCGGAGCCGCGCTCCAGTTAACACCATCAGATACACTGAAGGTAATACTGTCGTAATCATTTAACTGATCACCCTCACCCGCAGCACTATAGCTGTCATAACCAGAGTCATGCAGAGCCGGCTCAAAGGTCAGCAAACCGATATCTGAACTGTTTATCTCATTGCTACCAGCATTAAAGCTGGCCAGATTCGCAGCCGTTATCTCGACACCATTAAAGAACAGTGTGCCATCGGTTGGCAGAGACTCAATCCGCACAGCCTGTAGAGCATTACCAGCATCAACATCGCTGAAACCGAAGTCCGCAGCACTAAACGTCAGTGTTGTATCTTCCAGAGTCGAAGCAGTGCTGTTAACTGCATCAGGTATGTGATCATCATCAGTGATAGTACCAGTACCAGTTGCACTGCTGTTTGTAGTGGTGCCGCCGGTAACCGTTGCTGTCAGATCGAAACTTTCAGAGCCTTCAACCAGGGCATCCTGCACGGTAGCAGAACGAACCTGAAGGGTTGTTTCCCCAGGCGCAAAGCTAAGATCACCTGCAACAGGCTCCCATGAACCAGACCCAGTATTGAAGTATTCAAGAGTCGGACTGTAATCAGTGGTATCCGTTGCACTACCAGTATCAACAGTCGCAACACTGAAATTGATCGTCTCAAGACTCGGGTTACTCAGACTGATAGTGAACTCCATCTGTCCACCTTCAACCACAGTCGGGCTACTGACAGAGAGCGTTGGAACGTCATTATCAGCTGTTCCCGGACCGGTAGGATCGAATGGACCGGGGCCGGTGCCGTCATCGACGATCGTACCGGTGGCGGTACCATCGGCAATGCTGCTGCCCACGGAGTTGTTGCTCAG
>NZ_JBNKYN010000044.1:0-35136 GCF_050300915.1 Amphritea sp. | reverse complement strand
TGATCGCGTTTACAGGCATGATCTTCCTCGCCGCAACCGGGCTTGCGGTGCTCCTGCACACCTCTGCAGCCATCTTTATACTGATAAAAGTTGTCGGCGCCTGCTACCTGTTCTGGCTGGCGTTTAAGCTCTGGACCGCCGATCCTGTCGACACAGATATAACGCAGCCCCGGAGGGATAAAAAACTGCTTGAGCTGATGCAGCAGGAGTTCTTTCTCGCGGCAGGCAATCCTAAAGCGATCCTCATCTTCACCGCCTTCCTGCCTCAGTTTATCGATCCAGACTCTCCGGCTGGCATGCAATTCTTCACTCTGGGCGTAACATTCCTGCTTCTGGAGTGGCTGGCTATTTCTATTTATGCACTGTTTGGTATCTACCTGCGCCAATGGTTTGCCGAGCCTCTTAAACGACAGCTATTTAATCGTAGCTGTGGCACCCTGCTGGCAAGCGCAGGTATCGGCCTGCTGTTTACCCAGCGCAATTGAATTACACAGCACCCTGGCTGATGCGCCATCCAGGCACACAGCCATTGTACCCAAACTGGGTGTTAACATCCGCTACAATTGATGAAAATCAATCCCTCCCACAATACTACGCTATAGTGTTGATTCAAGGCAGAAAGTTAGTCTCTTTGAGACAGCGTTTCTCTGAATCAACGCTTCTCTCAATCTATATGTGATTAGCGATAAGAACCTAAACTATGTGCTACAACGTATAGACAAGGTTAAGATTATCCGCAGCATACATCTATGGAGTATATGCATGAATCAACTACTTCGACGCATCAGCGTCCGATCAAAGGTCTTGCTACTGGTTGCAATTGCAGTTATCAGCCTGATCACTATTGTTTCACTCTCCCTGCTAAAGCTTGAAGGTGACCTGCTCGAACAAAGAAAAATGGAGCTGGAAAACCTTACCAACGCAGCCTATTCATTAATTGACCATCAACAGAAAATGGCTGAGGCGGGTGAAAAGTCTGAAGATGCGGCTAAGCAAAGCGCGCTGGAGTCAATCCGAAGCCTGCGTTATGGCGAAGATGAGTATTTCTTTGTACTTGATACTCAGCTGAAAATGTTAATGCACCCAACCAATCAAAAGCTTGAAGGTGGCAACGTCGCCGATAAAAAAGATAACAACGGCATGCCGTTTATGCAGGAGTTAGTTAAAGTAGCAAAACAGAACAGTACGGGGGGCTTTGTCGAATATCTGTGGCCTCACCCTGGCATCTCTGAACCACAAAGGAAAATCTCCTTTGCACGCCTTCACCCAGGCTGGAACTGGGTATTATGCACCGGCGTATTTACCCATGATATTGATGAAGAGTTCTGGCATGTCTTCTGGCAGGAAGTAGAAATCCTGATAGTAGTCCTGATCATTATGGGAGTCGTATCAGCACTGATTGCCAAATCAATCATCGACCCGGTTAAAGCACTCACCACTGTAATCTCCAAGACCGCAGAGACTAAAAACCTGACACTTCGATCAGAGATCCAGAATAGTGATGAATTTGGCACCATGGGTCAGGCATTTAATGAGATGATGGGCAGCTTTCAGGGCCTTATTATGGAGTTGACTGCAGCAACATCCCAGGTCGCCAGCTCAGCCACCGAACTGTCAGCAACGACCGCACAAACCAGCAGGGGAATGACGCAACAGCAAGATGAAACCTCTCTGGTTGCGTCTGCCATGACAGAGATGACAGCAACAGTGCACGAAGTTGCCAAGAACACTCAGGATGCCGCCTCAGCATCGACGCTCGCCGCCGAAGCTGCCGAGTCTGGGAAACAGGTTGTCGACACCACCATCGCTGCAGTGCAAAAGCTCTCCGAACAGTTAGCCGACTCAGCTGAACTAACCCACACTCTGGAAGCAGAAAGCACCAATATTGCCAACATTCTGGAGGTGATCAACAACATTGCCGAACAAACCAACCTGCTGGCACTGAATGCTGCGATTGAAGCGGCGCGCGCAGGCGAACAGGGACGAGGCTTTGCCGTGGTCGCTGATGAGGTCAGATCACTCTCCAGCCGGACTGCCGAGTCAACACAGCAGATCGCCCAGGTAATCGAACGCTTACAGTCGGGCACCAAAGCCGCCGTTCATGCGATGCAGGCCAGCAGCACCGAAGCAGACACGGTCGTTCAGCAAACCCTGAAAGCCGGTAACGCCTTGAATGATATCGCAGCAGCTGTTGAACATATCAATGCGATGACGATACAGATCGCCAGCGCGTCAGAAGAGCAGAGTCTGGTATCTGAGGAGATCAACCAGAGCGTGGTTAAAATTAGCGGAGTGTCTGTCGACAGTGCTGCCGGATCCAACCAGATCGCCCAAACCTGCGAAGAGCTGGCACACCTATCTGAACACCTCAAGGTGCTATCCGAACGCTTCACCGTCTGACAGCATCACAAACACCGCAACGGCAAAACAAAAAAAGAGCGCATCAGCGCTCTTTTTTATCACTTAAGAAAAGAAGTTTTACTTCTTCGCTTCCATCTGCGCCTTGATCAGGTCACCGATAGTGGTTGGACCTGCCATCTCAACGGGAGCTTCAGCAACCGCTTTGATAGCCGCCTTCTCATCTGCCTGGTCTTTAGCCTTGATAGACAGAGTGATTGAACGGTTACGACGATCCAGGTTAATGATCTTCGCTTCAACTTCTTCGCCTACTTTCAGGGCAGTAGAAGCATCTTCGATGCGATCAATGCTGATATCAGACACTTTCAGGTAACCTTCGATGCCTTCAGCCAGCTCGATGTTAGCGCCTTTAGCGTCTACAGACTTAACGATACCTTTAACGATAGTGTTCTTATCGTTGGCAGCAGCGTACTCAGAGAAAGGATCGCTTTCCAGCTGTTTGATACCCAGAGAGATACGCTCTTTCTCAGCATCGATAGACAGGATAACGGCTTCAACTTCTTCGCCTTTCTTGTATTCACGCAGCGCGGTTTCGCTGTCAGCATCCCAGGAGATGTCAGACATGTGCACCAGACCGTCAAGATCGTTATCCAGACCAACGAAGATACCGAAGTCAGTGATAGTCTTGATAGTACCAGTCACTTTATCACCAGCAGCAAACTGCTCAGCAAAAGTAGACCATGGGTTAGCGATGCACTGTTTCATACCCAGAGAGATACGACGACGCTTCTCATCAACATCCAGAACCATAACTTCTACTTCGTCATTCACCTGAACAACTTTAGAAGGATGGATGTTTTTGTTGGTCCAGGACATTTCAGACACGTGGATCAGACCTTCAACGCCATCTTCGATAGACGCAAAGCAACCGTAGTCAGTCAGATTAGTCACACGTGCAGGCACCTTAGTACCAGCAGGGAAACGAGCCAGGATAGATGCCCATGGATCTTCGTTCAGCTGCTTCAGACCCAGAGACAGACGGTTAGTCTCTTTGTCGAACTTGATGATCTGAACAGTGATCTCATCACCCGGAGTCAGCATATCGCTAGGGTGAGAGATACGTTTCCACGCCATATCAGTGATGTGCAGCAGACCGTCAACACCACCCAGATCTACGAATGCACCGTAGTTGGTCAGGTTCTTAACGTAACCTTTAACCTGCTGACCTTCTTCCAGCGTACCCAGCAGCTCATCGCGCTGAGCGCTGTTAGCTTCTTGCAGTACTGCGCGGCGAGAAACAACGATGTTGTCACGCTTCTGGTCCAGCTTAATCAGTTTGAATTCCAGTTCCTGACCGATAAGGTGGTCAACGTTCTTAACCGGACGGACATCTACCAGTGAACCTGGCAGGAAGCCATTGATCTTGTTAACGGTAACGGTGAAGCCACCTTTAACAGTACCGCTGATGTAACCTTTAACAGTTTCTTCAGCTTCGAATGCAGTTTCCAGAACACCCCAGGACTCAGCGCGCTTCGCTTTTTCACGGGACAGACGAGTCTCACCGGAACCATCTTCAACGCTTTCCAGGGTAACCTTAACCATGTCACCCACCTGAACTTCAAGTTCCTGGGCATCGTTAAGGAACTGGCTGCGGGCAATAACTGCCTCAGATTTCAGGCCAGCGTTTACAGTAACCCAGTCACTATCGATGTCGATAACTTCACCCATAACGAGGGTGCCAGGCACCATAGCAACGAGTTCTAGGGATTCTTCAAATAAGTCAGCAAAGCTTTCGGTCATGCTTTTTCCTATACTACAAACACCAGAGTAATGGGGTGTTCGCAGGGGGTCATACCTGTATTGTCAGTTGATACAGGGCAGTTTAATTATCCTGAGAAGGTTGCGAGTACTGACTAAAAAACAACCACACAGGAGAGTGTCAGGCGCGATATTTTACAGACATCTTTATCAAGAAGAAAGTAAATGCGCTGCGTAAATCTGTATTTTTCTGTCGGCAAGGGCCAAAACACCCGTTAAATAGTCCTGTACCCAGGGGCACACGGCCAAAAAAAAGAGTGATTAGTGACCACTCTTTTTTTATTTCAACCTCCTTATTCAGACTCGCCGGATGCCTCTTCAACCGGGGACTTAGCAATCACATCCAGCGAATCGACCCGCTGATACCCCCGCGGCAACTTGTTGCCCCGGCGCCCCCGCTCGCCCCGATAGTGCTCCAGATCGCCAGGCTTCATTTTCAGGTGCTGACGACCAGAGTTAACCTGCAGGGTATCCTCCGGTGACAGGGTCACCAAGGCGACGACCAGCTCCTCGCGGGCGGCGGCTCGGGCCGATGGAATGTTGATAATTTTATTGCCCTTGCCACGCCCCAGCTCCGGAAGCTCCTGCACCGGGAATACCAGCATTCGCCCTTCATTGGTCACCGCCACTAACAGATCAGTGTCTTTATTCTTCAGTAACATCGGTGCCATCCCTTTTGCACCTTTTGGCAGTGTCAGAGCGGCTTTACCGGTGCGGGTTTTACTGGTCATATCGGCAATCTTGGTAACAAATCCATAGCCAGCATCCGATGCCAGCAGCACCACATCGCTGTCTTTACCCGCAACAGCGCCATCAATAGTAGCCCCTTTCGGCAACGTCAGTTTACCGGTAATTGGCTCCCCCTGACCCCGTGCCGACGGTAACGTATGCGCCTCAAGGGAGTAGGCCCGCCCAGTACTATCCAACAGTATAATGGGTTGATTCATACGCCCCAGACAGGCCAGTTTAAAGCCATCACCGGACTTGTAACTCAGCCCCTCCGGATCAATATCGTGACCTTTGGCCGAACGAATCCAGCCCTGCTTGGAGATCACCGCAGTAATCGGTTCAGCTGTCAGCAGTGCCTTTTCATCCATCACCTTCGCTTCTTCACGGGCCACAATAGGTGAGCGGCGGTCATCACCATACTCTTCGGCATCCGCTTTCAGTTCATCACGAATCAGCTTGCGCATCAGTTTTTCAGAACCGAGAATCTCTTCCAGATAATCCCGCTCTTTTGAGAGCTCATCGATCTCACCCCGGATCTTGATCTCTTCCAGCCTGGCTAACTGGCGCAGACGGATCTCAAGAATCGCTTCAGCCTGAATCTCAGTAATACCGAAGCGTTCCATCATCACCTGCTTCGGTTTCTCTTCGGTACGGATGATCTCAATCACTTCGTCGATATTGAGATAGGCGATCATCAAACCTTCAAGAATGTGCAGCCGTGCCAGCACTTTATCCAGACGGAACTGCAACCGGCGACGCACGGTTTCAGTTCGATAGGACAACCATTCGGTGAGGATCTCCTTCAGGTTTTTCACCTTCGGGCGACCATCAATACCGATCATGTTCATGTTAACCCGGTAGGTACGCTCCAGGTCGGTACTGGCGAACAGGTGCGCCATCAGCTGTTCAACATCGATGCGATTGGAACGCGGCACGATCACCAGCCGGGTCGGATTTTCATGATCCGACTCATCCCGCAGGTCAGACACCATCGGCAGTTTTTTCTGCTGCATCTGCTGGGCAATCTGCTCCAGCACTTTAGCGCCGGACACCTGATAAGGCAGCGCAGTAATGACAATATCACCCTGCTCGCGACTATAAACGGCACGGGCACGCAAGCTGCCCTTGCCGGTTTCATACATCTTCTGCAGTTCATGGCGCGGTGTAATCAGCTCAGCATCGGTGGGCATATCCGGGCCCGGCACGATCTCGCATAACTCCTCGATGCTCATGCCCGGTTTCGACAGCAGCTGAATACAGGCCTGGGTCACTTCCCGCAGGTTGTGCGGCGGAATATCAGTCGCCATACCCACGGCGATACCGGTGGTACCGTTGAGCAGAATATTCGGCAGCCGGGCCGGCAGTGTCAGTGGCTCATCGATGGTGCCGTCAAAGTTGGCTCCCCATTCCACGGTGCCCTGAGCCACCTCTTTGAGCAATACCTCAGCGTACTTTGCCAGTTTCGACTCGGTGTAACGCATCGCCGCAAAGGATTTAGGGTCATCGGGAGAACCCCAGTTACCCTGTCCATCGATCAGCGGATAACGATAGGAGAACGGTTGCGCCATCAGCACCATCGCTTCATAACAGGCGCTGTCACCGTGAGGATGGAATTTACCCAGTACGTCACCGACGGTACGGGCAGATTTTTTATACTTTGCTGTGGACTTTAGCCCCAGCTCCGACATCGCATAGACGATGCGTCGCTGCACCGGCTTCAGGCCATCACCGATATTTGGCAGGGCCCGGTCAAGAATGACGTACATGGAATAATCCAGATACGCTTTCTCGGTATATTCTTTCAGTGACAGGCGTTCAATGCCTTCGTCAATATGTACTGTTCCGCTCATTTTTTATCCCGGAGCTTATAAAACTCATTCGTCAGCGCGATCATCAACCTAATCACAGAGTGGCAGACACTATATGTCTGCCAGATCCCCTTTGCTTTCCAGCCACTCTTTGCGGTCCGGCGAACGTTTTTTCGCCAGCAGCATATCCATCATCTCATTGGTGTCGTCACCCGCTTCGATGGTCAGCTGCACCAACCGCCGGGTATCCCGTGACATGGTGGTCTCGCGCAGCTGTAACGGGTTCATCTCACCCAGACCCTTGAAGCGCTGCACGCCGATCTTAGCGTTCTTACGTTCCGCCTTAATTCGTTCGACAATGCTGTCTTTCTCATTGTCATCCAAAGCGTAAAAAACATCTTTGGCAACATCGATACGATACAAAGGCGGCATCGCCACATAGATATGCCCCGCAGCCACCAGCGGGCGGAAATGACGCACAAACAAGGCGCACAACAGAGTAGCGATATGCAAACCGTCGGAATCCGCATCGGCCAGAATACAAATTTTACCGTAACGCAGGCTGTCAAAATTATCCGAGCCCGGCTCAACCCCTATCGCGATGGAGATATGGTTAACCTCCTGGGAGGCCAGCACTTCGTTATGATCCACCTCCCAGGTATTCAGTATCTTACCGCGCAACGGCATCACTGCCTGATACTCACGATCACGCGCCTGTTTAGCTGAGCCGCCCGCCGAGTCACCCTCCACCAGAAACAACTCGCCCTGCATCGCATCATTGCCGGTACAGTCGGCCAGCTTACCGGGCAGCGCCGGCCCGGAGGTTACCTTTTTACGGATCACCTTTTTATTTGAACGCAGCCGCCTCTGAGCATTACTGATCACCAGCTCTGCCAGCTTTTCACCCTCTTCCACATGGCGGTTGAGCCACAGGCTGAAGGCATCTTTGGTTGCACCGGAGATGAAACCGGCAATATGACGGGATGAGAGACGCTCTTTAGTCTGCCCGGAGAACTGCGGATCCTGCATCTTCGCTGAGAGCACATAGCAGCAGCGTTCCCAGATATCTTCCGCAGAGATTTTCACCCCACGGGGCAGCAGATTGCGAAACTCGCAGAACTCGCGCATCGCCTCCAGCAGACCGGTGCGCAGACCATTAACATGGGTGCCCCCCTGAGCCGTAGGAATCAGGTTGACATAGCTTTCACAGGTCAGCTCCCCCCCTTCCGGCAGCCACTGCAGGGCCACATCCATAGCGTCAATCTCGCCCTGAAAGGAGACAGTGAAGGGCTCTTCTGGCAGAGTTTCATAGACCTGGGTCGTACCTTTAAGATAATCCACCAGACCATCTTCGTAGTACCACTCCTCTTTCTCTTTGGAGGCGCCGGTCGCGTCGGTAAAAGTGACCCGCAAACCGGAACAGAGAACCGCCTTAGCCCGCAGCATATGGCGCAGTTTTGTCAGCTGATATTTCGGCGAGTCAAAATATTTCGGATCTGCCAGAAAACGTACTTCGGTGCCGGTATTGCGCTGCCCACAACTATCAATGATCTCCAGATCCGAGACTTTTTCACCGTCGGCATAGGTCATACGATAGACATTGCCTCCCCGACGGATGGTCACCTCCAACAGTTTCGACAGGGCATTTACCACCGACACCCCCACCCCGTGCAGACCACCGGAGTAGTTGTAGTTATCGTTGGAGAACTTACCACCAGCATGCAGCCGGGTAAGAATCAGTTCAACACCACTGACGCCCTCTTCCGGGTGGATATCCACCGGCATCCCCCGGCCGTTATCCCTGACGCTGATCGCGCCATCTTTATGCAGGGTGACATCCAGCTGAGTCGCATGACCCGCCAGTGCTTCGTCGACACTGTTATCAATGACTTCCTGCGCCAGGTGATTCGGCCGGTCAGTCTCGGTATACATACCGGGACGGCGACGTACCGGGTCCAGCCCGCTCAGTACCTCAATTGCATCAGAGTTATAGGTATTACTCATCGGAAGTTTCAGTCCTTATCCGCCCGGAGTGTCAGATCAGTGACAGCGGGCAACTCAACCCGGCCTTCGGCAAATGCCAGTATCGCCGGAATTACAGATTCAAATTGGTCAAAACCGTGGGAACCACCCTGCTGCACCAGCATTGGTGAATCCCTGAACTTTTCTACCGCTTCCCGGTAATCCAGCGTTTCATCGCCGGTCTGGGTTAGTAGCAGATAACGGGAGGGGTCTTGCAGCCGCTGGCACTCGATTGCCAGCAGCTGCTGCAGATGTTCAGGGGTCAGCTCATAGGTCTCATCGCGGTAGTAATTACCCTGCTCGCCCAACATCGCTGCCAACAGTTCATATGGCCGCACTGCAGGATTGATCAACACCGCACGCAGGCCATACTTCTCTGCCAGCCAGGTGCTGTAATAGCCCCCCAGTGAACTGCCAATCAGGGTAATGGTGCGATCCTTGTTGGCGGTTATCAACTGCTCCAGCAGATCGATTGCCGCTGCGGGCCAGTGAGGCAGGGTGGGCACAATCACCTGATCAGCCTTTCCTGCAGCAGTCATCCAGTCAACAAAAAACCGGGCTTTATAGGAGTCCGGCGAGCTGTTAAAGCCGTGAATATAGATAAACAGAGGCTGAGCCATCAATAACCTTTTTTCCTGAACGCTGCTTGTCTTTATCTGTATATATATACATATTTTCGGTAAAGTACCGGAGAGCGCCGATCGATGCAACCTTAACCCGCGACTCTTTTGACCGAGGTCTCAATTCGCCCATCCGGATACAGTTCCAGGCAGCGGTAGCCAGGCTGTTTCAGCACCGGGTCATCCTCCAGTATCAGCTGCTGACATGCGGCTTTAAATTGCACCGATGTCGCGGGTGTCATCATTACCCGGACGCCATTATGCATCCGGTCGCTGGACTGATGCACATGACCATTAATAACCGCTCTGACATGATGATGCTGCCCCAACACACGCCAGAACTGATCAGCATTGCCCAGCATAATCTGGTCCTGCCAGTCACTCTCCACCGGGAGCGGATTGTGATGTAGCACCACCAGACAATGACAATCCTGAAAGCGTTGCAACTGCTGCTGAAGAAAATCCAGTTCGCACTGCGCCAGCGAGCCACCACCCTGGCCATCCGGCTCAGAGGTACTGTCTAGCAGTATGATTCCCCAGCCGCCGGTCACCAAACTGCGCTGATTCAGCTGTCCGCCAAACTGGCTACCAACCTGCTGCATCAACGTCACATCATCATGATTACCGGGAATCCAATAGCTGGGCACGGGCAGCTCCGTAAGCCGTTGACTGAGACGCTGATACCCTTCCGGGCCGCCATGGTGGGCCAGGTCACCGCTCCAGAGAATCAGATCAGCTGCAGGGGTTTGTAACAGAAGATTTTCAACCACACGATCCAGATGCTGCTCAACATTGAAACCACGATAATCCTGGCAAGGATCATCTTGCAGATGACAATCGGTAATCTGTGCGACAACCACTGGGGTCATAAAAAACTATACACCGGTTCGGCTGCCTGACCGTGCGTCAGACAGTGACTCAGCCATTCCCCCAGATACTGGTTCAGCTGAGCTTTTTCATCTTTCTGATGCATCCGCTCGTTCGGATAGCTGTACACGCCACGGAACTGACGCCGGCTTTTCAGGCAGATCACCTCGGCCGCCCGGGCATCGTGATACATCCGCACCACCAGACTCGGCGCTTCCAGCCAGCTGTGATCAAAGCTCTGAGACACCAGCACGGTGGTGGTATAGGTAAAACGTTCCTCAACCCGCAGGCGCACGACGCTCTGCTGTTGGTGCCAGTGAACCTCAAACTCGCGCTCATCGCACTGTTCAAGATCCGGCATCAGCCGCATCAGTCGCAGATAGTTAGCCTCACAATCGGCCATCTGCTTTACCAGGTCAGGGATATAACGTTTTTTCATGGTCTCCAAAGCTCAAAACTCTTAATTCGCTGCGGGATTACACGCAACCCCAGCGCTGCAACAACTGCTGTTGATTCAACTGTAACCATTGTACCGCAATTATGGTGGCAGCATTATCTATCGTACCGTTGCCCACCAACTCACACACCTCAGCAAAGGGTAGCACATGCACGAGAATATCCTCGCCCTCATTCGCCAGACCATGAACACCCCCCACATTCGAGCTATCCACCCGGGCACATAGCAGGTCAACATATTCATCACTCCCCCCAGCGCTGGGCAGGTATCGGGTTATCGGCACAATATCAAAGATAGCCACACCCGCCTCCTCGACGGACTCCCGTAGCGCAACCTCTTCCGCGCTTTCCCCCTCTTCAACAATGCCGGCAACCAGCTCCAGCAACCAGGGGCCACCTGGCCTGCCCAGAGCGCCCACACGGAACTGTTCAACCAGCACAATGCTGTCTTTATCCGGATCAAAGAGTAAAACACAGACCGCATCCCCCCGCTGAAACTGTTCTCTGACAACCTCAATCTCGCCCCCTTCGAACAGTGAGTGGCGAATTTTCAGCCGACTGATTTTAAAGAAGCCATCGCAGGTTCGTTGCTGTTCAATAATCGCCGCATCCGCAGCGCTAAATCGTGGTTGCCAGTGGGTCATAACGGGGTTCCGGAGTCAGACAGTTTTTTTAATCACCGATGCAGGTCTGCATACAGAGCGACAATATAGCATGACTGGAAAGCCTGAATCGAAGGCTTGGTAGGAAGCTTAGCGAAAAAGCGGGCATGAAAAGTTTAACGACTGTATTGGGCTGAAGGGTTTCCAGGCTGTGCACACCTGAAAAACCTGCAAAAAAAATGGCGCCAGTGCCGACAAGATTATCAGCAACCGGCGTTGCCCTCTCCCGGTGAGCAAGCCTGCTCAGTTAACCCGCAATTTGCGTCGCCGGGAAACAAACAGATAACTGCCATCCCGTTTCTTCGCCTCTTTCTTCGCCTGAGCGGCAAGCTCTGCCACTTCATGGTAGCTGACACAACGATAGGGGTCAGGATGAACAACCCCACAGGAGAGGCTCAGCACCGGATAAAATACCGACTCACCGGTGCGACTGGCAGCCCATATACCGCCCTGTTCCAGATCTCTCGGGCTGTAAAACTCGCGGATCGCCTGATCAAACTGAAGCAGGATTTTCTCACAACACTCTTTCCAGTTATCGGTACGGAACACCACAACAAAGTCATCGCCGCCCACATGCCCGGTGAAATTTTCACCATTGGCGTGCTGGGTAAGCAGCTCGCCCAGTAGCTGAATCAGGCGATCACCTTTGACATAACCGTAGCTGTCATTGAACGGCTTAAAGTAGTTGATATCAAAATAAGCCACCCGAAAGTTTTCGGTTTGCTTCAGCAACCCATCAATCTCCCGATTGATCGGTACATTGCCAGGCAGCAGCGTCAGCGGGTTAGCATAACGGGCATTGCGTATCTTCAGTTCGGTGATTTTTTTCAACAGATCCCGAACATTACCGATGCCTTGATAGTGGCCATCCTTTGTAATCACCAACCCCTGATGCAGATACACCGCATCCTGCTCAGTAATCAATCGGGAGACCTGCTCCAGACTGGAATCAGACTCAATAATGATCGCTCGGGTATCCAGAATGCGGGTAACGGGACGGTTTTCATACAGCGCCCGGCCATACTGGGTAGAAAACAGTTCCAGCAGGTCAGAGCGGTGCACCGTACCAATCGGCCGGCCATCTTCAAGCACCGCGAGAATATCGTACAGCGGGTTTTCCCGAAACAGCTTAGCGGTATACCCCATCTGATCATCAAAGCTGAGGGCCGGCGCAGGGTGCACCAGCACCGCCGCCGTCTCAGCCATATCTTTTTCGCTGCCGGCCCGCCGTTTACGCGGCAACCACTCCTGACTATCACACTGCATTCTCGGTGTCTGCGTTGGCCGTCCCAGATAGAACCCCTGCCCAATCGTTGCACCCAGCTCCTTCAGGGTAACCAGCTCTGAACGGGTTTCCACCCCCTCAACAATCACCTTTGATCCTACGCCATTGGCAATACTGCAGATCGATTTTACAAACTGACGCTTCACCGGATCACGATCCACATTGTGGATGAAATGCCGGTCAATTTTAACGTATTCGGGCTGCAACTCTGACCAGAGTTTAAGCCCGGAATAGCCGGTTCCCAGGTCATCAACTGCGACTCTGAACCCCATCCGCTTGTAATGATTGATCGCTTCAAGCGTCAGCCCATGGTTATCAAACGGGTGCTGTTCTGATATCTCGATAACGATGGAATCCAGGGGAATATCAAGAGACTTAAGCCACTCTGCCGTCAGGCCCTCACGGTGCTCAGGAGTACCCAATAGTGATGCACTGACGTTTAAAAACAGTTTACCCTCCATGGATTGTCGCGCAAAAGCCTCCAGAGAGAGTCGGCGACACAATAGCTCCAGCCGGCTCTCCAGACCACACTCGATGGCTGTGCTGAATAACAACTGTGGAGAATAAAGTTCACTACCTTCCGGCCCCCGAATCAGCGCCTCATGGCCTAATATTTCACCACGACGAAGATCCACAATCGGCTGAAAATGGGGATACAACTGTTCGGCTTCAATCAGCTCTTTAAGCTGGGTATAACGATCAGGTATAGTCTGCGACACGGTCATGATAAGTCTGTTGGCAATTGAGGCTGATACCAACAGCTTATTAAGTCCGGGTGACAGAAAGATGACAACCCGGAGGGTTTTATAACCACTCTGGTTAAGATAGAGTCAGCACTCACAGGAAAAGGATTTCATCATGACCCGCAGCATTAAAACGTCCCTGCTTTATACCTTTCTTTTACTCACACTCAGCTCGCTAAGCCATGCAGAAACCCGTCTGCGCCCAGATGCCTGGGCCACTCCGGTCATCGGCTCAGAGCTGAACAACTTTTACCGTGTCGACGATCTCCTCTACCGTTCCGAACAACCTGGCGACGAAGCCTTCCCCCAAATAGCGGCGTTCGGCATCAAAGAGGTGCTCAACCTGAGAGAGTTTCATAACGATGAGGATGAAGCGGGCAAAACCCAATTAACACTCCACCAGCTGAAACTACGCACCGGCAAGGTCACCGAAGATCAGTTAATTGAAGCCCTGAGAATTATCAGAAACAGCAAGGGACCATTACTGGTGCACTGCTGGCACGGTTCTGACCGCACCGGCACCGTGGTAGCAACCTACCGGATTGTCGAACAGGGCTGGAGCAAACAGCAGGCACTGGATGAGATGATCAACGGCGGTTACGGCTATCACGCCGCCATCTTTCCTAATCTGGTGGAGCTGATTAAGGGGCTGGATGTCGAGCGGATACGTCAACAACTTAAACAGTGAAAACTCGTTCAAGCAGTCAGTCTGTTAAACTAAATCCTCGCAACATCTGGATCTCTTCTGCCCAGATCGTCTCATCGATAGTTTCCAGCACCAGCGGAATACCGCGAAAACGGTCGTCGGACATGATAAAGCGGAACACTTCCAGACCGATCTCCCCCATGCCGAGACTGTGATGACGGTCTTTACGGCTGTCGAACGCCGCTTTGGAATCGTTCAGGTGCATCCCTTTGAGATAGTCAAAACTGACAATCCGCTCAAACTCAGCGAAGGTCTGCTCGCAGTCGGCCTGGTCACGCAGATCGTAACCCGAAGCAAAAGTGTGGCAGGTATCGAGGCAAACAGCGACCCGGCTTTTGTCTTCCACCCCAGCGATAATATGCGCCAGATGTTCGAAGCGGCAGCCCAGATTACTGCCCTGACCGGCCGTATTCTCGATCACGGCGGTCACGCCAGCGGTTTTATCCAGGGCGATATTGATCGATTCGGCGATGGTGTTAAGGCAGGTTTCCTCATCCACCTTGCGCAGGTGACTGCCGGGGTGAAAGTTGAGGTAGCACAAACCCAGCTGTTCACAGCGCTGCAGTTCGTCGATAAACGCGGCACGGGACTTTTCTAATGGCTCGCTTTCAGGATGGCCCAGATTGATCAGATAGCTGTCATGGGGGAGGATCTGTTCAGGCGCAAAGCCTAAGCGTTCACAACTATCACGAAACTTACTGATATTACCCTTAGTCAGCGGCTTGGCATCCCAGCGACGCTGGTTTTTAGTAAACAGGGCAAACGCATTGGCACCCAGTTTAGCGGCGTTAAGCGGGGCATTTTCAACCCCGCCGCTGGCGCTGACATGGGCACCGACAAAATAATTCAAAAAAGCGCGACTCACAGCTTGCAGGCACCGCCAAGACAATCATCAAAATCCATACTTTCCAGTTCAGCACGCTCTGCCTGTGCGGTTTTGATACGACTGAACATCAGTGCTTCAGCACTGCTATCGTCGGCCACACCCGCCTTTTCAAATACAGCGATCAGGGTGTTCAGTTCGTCCAGGGTAAAATCATTCATGGTTTAGTCTCTTCAATAGCGCTTAATCAAAAAAATTGCTGCCTGATCAGAGGGGCAGCAGGTGGTCAATCATCAGTTGCAGGCTGCGTTGCCCGCGAAATTCATTTACATCAAGCCGATACACAGCACGCACCCGCTGAATGGCATCATTGGGCCAGAGGGTAGTATCCGCATTAAAGTGGATCGCATCAATGGCGATACCACTGGCGGGTTCCATCAGCACCAGTTTCAGGTGCCGCTGGCCGACGATCCGTTGCTGCAGCAGGGAGAACTCGCCATCAAACAACGGCTCCGGAAACTGATGTCCCCAGGGACCCGACTCACGCAGTAGTTCAGCCATCTCCATCGACAACTCAGCACCGGATAAACAACCATCGGTCAGCACCGCATGCTGCAACTGTTCAGCACTCAGCTGACGCCGCACCTCGGCATCAAACGCCTGTTGAAACAGGCCCAGATTCTCTGCCGCGATAGTCATACCGGCAGCCATCGCATGGCCGCCAAACTTCTTCAACAGCTCTGGATGTTTCGCCGCCACCGCATCCAGTCCATCACGGATATGAAAGCCTGGCACTGAGCGCGCAGAACCTTTCAGTTCGCCTGCATCACCCATGGCAAAGGCTACCACCGGTCGATTAAGCTTCTCTTTAATTCTCGATGCCAGAATACCGATAACGCCCTGGTGCCAGTCCGGATCGTAGAGACAAAGCCCAAAAGGCAACGCCCCCTCGGCGTCCAGCTGCAACTCATCCAGCAACGCCACCGCCTGCTGCTGCATCTCCTGCTCGATCCCCCGGCGCTCCTGATTCAGGGTATCCAGCTGCAGCGCCAGTTTCTGAGCCCGATCGGGATCATTGGTCAGCAAACATTCGATACCGATCGACATATCGTCCAGACGGCCCGCAGCATTCAAACGCGGCGCCAGGGCAAAGCCAAGATCCGTTGCGCTGAGGCGGCTGCGCTGGCGACCGCTAATCTCGATCAGTGCCATAATGCCCGGCCGGGCTTTGCCCGAACGGATGCGTTGTAATCCCTGATAGATCAGGGTGCGGTTATTCTGCTCCAGCGGCACAACATCGGCGACCGTCCCTAGCGCCACCAGATCCAGCAGCGATGCCAGGTTGGGTTTAGCAAGGCCTCGCTGTTCAAACCAGTTCAGCTCTTCCAACGCCCGGCGTAACGCTGTCATCACATAGAAGATAACCCCCACGCCACAGGTGGATTTCTCGCTGAAATCACAACCCGGCTGATTCGGGTTTACAATGGCACAGGCATCCGGCAACTGATCCCCGGGCAGATGGTGGTCGGTAATCAATACATCGATGCCCAGCGCATTCGCTTCAGCAACCCCGCTGACACTGGAGATGCCGTTATCCACGGTGATAATCAGGTCCGGCTGTTGCTGTGCCGCCACCCTGACGATCTCCGGACTAAGACCATAACCAAACTCAAACCGGTTGGGCACCAGATAGCTGACCCGGTTGGCCCCCATCATGCCCAGCCCCAGTACAGCCAGCGCGGTACTGGTAGCACCATCGCAATCAAAGTCACCAATAATCAGGATATGCTGATCCTGCTGCAACGCCAGAAGCAGTCGTTTAACCGCCTGAGCCAGGCCGAGCATATCCCGGCCGGTTTGCAGCTGTTGCAGACTACGTCCCAGAGCCTCAGCATCATCCAGACCGCGACTGGTGTAAATACGCGCCAGCAACGGGTGCACCTGACTGAAAACTTTACTGTTCGGGTCGGCCTCGCGGCGACGGATGATGAGTTCACTCATTCAGACTGATATCCAGATTCGCGGAAGGGAACAGCTCATCGGTTTTATCGGTTACATAGTAAGCGCCCAGACCGATCCATTCTCGCACCCCGATAGACAGCTCATACAGATTACGGCCAAGGTCAGCCCGCCAGCTGTTCAGCCCGGCAGGTTTTGAATAATAATCAACAGGATAGGGGATTACATTCCAGCCCTGGCCACGAAAGATACCCACCGAACGCGGCATATGAAATGCAGAGGTCACCAGCAACCAGCCCCGCGGATCAGCATAATCGGCTCCCGGCGGCAAAACGCCCTGGCTATAGATGGCGTTTTCGAAGGTGTTGCGGGAATCCCGCTCAAAGATAACCTGTTTATCTAACTGCTGTTGCTGCAACCAGGTTTGCTGCACATCGGCACCGCGAAACTCAGGCTTACGTACCGAGCCTGAGCCACCGGTCAGGATAACCGGAACATCGGTATAACGCTGCATCAGCGGCAACATCAGCATATCCCGTTCCGCCGCCATATTAAACTGGGGCTGGTTCCAGATTGAACTTAACTCTGCTTCCTCTGCGCCGCCAAGCACGATAATTCCAGCGATCTTTTCAGGCAGTGTCGCCGGTGGAGAAAAGCGTTTTTCCAGCGGTTGTAACAGCAGATCCCCGACCGGATAGAAGGTAATCAATAATAAGCAAACAGCAACCACCGATGTGAGTGTTCGCCATCCCTTAAACAGCGCTAACACCAATATCAGAATAAGCAAATTACCCGGGTTAGCTAACACCCAGAAACCTTTCGATAACAGAAAAAACAGGTCCATGCTTATTATCCCCCAATAAAAAGCCCGTTAAAGCCAGAGACTCTAACGGGCTATTATTAAAGCAGCAAGTAATTACTTATTATGAACGTTATCTGCGACAAACTGCTGCACTGCCGCCAATTGATTTGGCAGTACAGTAAACCGCTCTTCACGCTCAAAAAGATCCGCCATATGAGTCGGTAGCTGCGGTGATTCGAGGCCTGCTTTCAGCACAGCTTCCGGGAATTTCACCGGATGCGCAGTGGACAGCACAATCATCGGCACACTGGCATCGCGATTACATTCTCGCCCTGCAGCCACCCCGATGGCGGTATGCGGATCCAGCAGGTAACCGGTCTCAGCGGCCACTTTAGCGATCACTTCACAGGTCGCTTCGTCATCACAGGAATAGCTATCGAACAGTTCACGCACCGCTTCCCAGCGCGCCTGATCCAGTTGTACCGGCTGGGTTTTAAACTTCGCCATCAGTTCACTGATCGCTGCACCATCACGGCCGTAAACATCGAACAGCAGACGTTCAAAGTTAGACGACACCATAATATCCATTGACGGAGACAGGGTATGCACCAGCTCTCCCTTACTCATATCGTTGCCGGAAATAACCCGGTGCAGAATATCATTCTTATTCGTCGCCACCACCAGCTGACTGATCGGCAGGCCCATCTGTTTCGCCAGATAGCCGGCGAAAATATCGCCAAAATTACCGGTCGGCACCGAGAATGCCACTTCGCGATGAGGACCACCCACCGCCAGTGAAGCGGAGAAGTAGTAAACGATCTGGGCCATGATACGTGCCCAGTTGATCGAGTTGACTGCACCCAGCTTACGGCCGCCAAGAAAGTCCTGGTTGGCAAAACTGTCTTTAACCATCTCCTGACAATCATCGAAGTTACCTTCCAGAGCGATGTTGAAGACATTATCTTCAAGAATCGTGGTCATCTGCTTACGCTGGACTTCAGACACCCGGTTGTAAGGATGCAGGATAAAGATATCCAGATGATCGCTGTGACGACACCCCTCAATCGCGGCAGAACCGGTATCACCCGAGGTCGCTCCCATAATCACCAGACGTTCCTGACGTTTGCTCAGGGCATAATCCATCAGCCGACCCAGCAGTTGCAGGGCGAAGTCTTTAAATGCCAGGGTCGGGCCGTGGAATAGTTCCAGCACCCACTCGTTGGTGCCCAGCTCTTTCAGTGGCGCAACCGCAATGTGGTTAAACCCGGCATAGGTGTCGTCGATCATCTGTTTCAGATCGTTGTCTGCTACACAGTCAGCAACAAACGGTTTGATAATCTTATACGCCAGCTCGTTGTAAGGCAGACCCGCCCAGGAGGCGATCTCCTCCTGGCTGAAGGTTGGCAACACTTCAGGTACATACAGACCACCATCGCTGGCCAGACCGGCCAGCAATACTTCCTCAAAATTCAGCGCGGGGGCCTGGCCCCGGGTAGAGATATATTTCACTGTCTAAATTCCTGCTCTTGCGATTGCCTTAGAGGTGCTCAACACGGATACGGGTAACGGGTTCATTGACGTCAGCCAGCGCTTCGATTTTAGCGATTGCCTGATTCATCCGTTTCTCTTCGACATCCTGAGTCAGAATAATGATTGGCACCTGCTGCTGATGGGTCTCTTTCTGCACAATGGCATCAATACTGATCTCAGACTCGCTCAGAATTGACGCGACCTTAGCCAGAACACCGGGCTTCTCATTAACCGTCAGACGCAGGTAATAGCCACTGACAATCGCCTCAACCGGTAAAATCGGCAGGGCAGACAGGCTGCCAGGCTGGAATGCCAGATGCGGCACCCGGTTATCACGGTCTGCGGTCAGGGTGCGAACCACATCAACAATATCAGCCACGACGGCAGAAGCAGTAGGCTCAGCACCGGCACCGGCACCGTAATACATAGTCTGACCGACAGCATCGCCATCCACCAGCACCGCATTCATAACCCCATGAACATTCGCCAGCAGTGCTTTCTCCGGAATCATCGTCGGATGAACCCGTAGTTCAATGCCTGCTTCAGTGCGACGACTGATACCCAGATGCTTAATACGGTAACCCAGCTCTTCGGCATACTGGACATCTTCAGCCGTGATATTGCTGATACCTTCGGTGTAAGCTTTATCAAACTGCAACGGAATACCAAAGGCAATAGACGCCAGTATGGTCAGTTTATGGGCCGCATCGATCCCCTCAACGTCGAAGGTTGGGTCGGCTTCGGCATAACCAAGCGCCTGCGCTTCCGCCAGTACATCAGCAAAATCACGGCCTTTGTCACGCATCTCGGTGAGAATAAAGTTACCGGTACCGTTGATGATCCCCGCCAGCCAGTTAATCTTGTTGCCGGAAAGCCCCTCACGGATCGCCTTGATCACCGGAATACCACCAGCAACCGAGGCTTCAAATGCCACCATCACATTCTTTTTCTGCGCCGCTTCGAAGATCTCATTACCATGAACGGCGATCAGTGCTTTGTTAGCAGTGACGACATGCTTTCCGTTTTCAATAGCGGTCATCACCAATTTCAGCGCGGTGTCATAGCCACCGATCAGCTCAACAACGATGTCAATTTCAGGGTTGGTGGCGATCTCAAAAATATCCCCTGTAATATGGGTACCAAAGGTGTCGCAATCGGGATTTACACGACGGGCGCCAATCGATTCTACAACGATGCTACGACCCGCACGACGGGAGATCTCTTCGGCGTTGCGCTTCAGTACATTAAACGTACCGCCACCAACGGTGCCAAGACCACAGATACCAACTTTTACAGGTTTCAAACCATTACCTCGCGCTATTACTATGCTATTCGAGCGGCAGACATTTCTGCGGTTAAAAAATAGGCACGCATTATAGCTAAATCCAAGCCTAAGCTCTATGCGGAGCCCTGCCCGATGTAAAAAAAATCCACATCGAATAGTTCAACGACAACAAAAAAGGGAGCCTACAGCTCCCTTAATTGTAAAAACCGGATATTGTCGATATTTAGTTAACAACACCCAGCATCTTGGCTAACTGATCGGCAGGCATATAGCCTGGCACCAGAGTACCATCCTGTAGCACCAGCGCTGGAGTTCCGGTAACCCCCATCTTCTGCCCCAGCTCATACTGACTCATCACCGGGCTGTTTTCGCAGCTCAGCGTGGGGATAGTTACGCCGGACTTTGCCTGGGTAAACAGCGATTGCTGATCTGTTTTATCGGCGCACCAGATAGACTCCATCACCTGTTCAGTTTTAGATCCTGCTCCGGCACGAGGAAACGCCAGATAACGGACTTCGATCCCCCTGGCATTAATCTGCGCCATCTCTTTATGCAGCTTACGGCAGTAGAAACAGTCGGTATCGGTAAAAACCGTCATGTGTGCTTTGGTTTCACCCTTAGCTGGAAAAATAATCATATCCTGCGGGTTAACCGTCGCTAACTGCTCTATCCTGCCAGCTTTCTTTCCCTCTTCGGTGAGGTTTACCAGACGACCATCGGTCTGTACCTTATACACTTCACCGACAATAAAGTGACTGCCCGTTTCATTCACATACAACTTTTCGCCACTGGCCAGAGTGACTTCATACAGGCCCGGAAACTGAGCATCAGCCACAGCAACAATCGGCACCTGACTATTCAGCATGCTTAATGCTGAACGGATAGCCGCCTCTTTACTCTCATCAGCTGTAGCATTAAAGCTCAGCAACGCCATAGCAACTATCGTGAAAAATATTTTTCGCATAATGTCCTCAACTACCCTTACACTGCCCATCAGGGAGAGCGTAAAAAGCTATATTGCACCTGTTCCGGTTTACCTGCTGTAGAAACTATCAGCCTTTAAGACGCTAAAAGGCCCACTTAGTTTCAAGACTTACCCAAAAACTACACCAGGAAACTGAAAATAACCTGAAAATCAACATTAAACTCACCCCCGGGGGTGATGTTGCTGATGCAGCGATTGTAACCGATGACGGGCAATATGCGTATAGATCTGTGTGGTAGAGAGATCGCTATGTCCCAGCAGCAACTGCACAACCCGCAGGTCGGCACCATGATTCAGCAGGTGAGTGGCAAACGCATGGCGCAGCACATGGGGTGATGGCAACTGCTCGACTCCGGCAGCCAGTCCATGACGCTTGATACGGTGCCAGAAGGTTTGCCGGGTCATCTGCTGACCTCTGCGACTGGGAAATACTACTTCATTCTCAGCATCAGCAATCAGTGCAGGACGACCCTCTTTAAGATACCGCACCAGCCAGTCTGCTGCTTCATCACCCAGCGGCACCAGACGCTCTTTATCCCCTTTACCCACCACCCGGATCACCCCCTGGCGCAAGTTAATCTGCGACAGCTGCAAGCCGACCAGCTCACTCACCCGCAAGCCGGATGAGTAGAGCATCTCCAGCATCGCCCGGTCACGCAGGCCAAGAGCATCACTCAGATCAGGAGCCTGCAGCAGCGCTTCAACCTCGGACTCACTTAAGCTTTTAGGCAGTGGCCGTCCCCGCTTGGGGCTTTCAACCTGCAGCGTTGGGTCTTCGACTAACATCCCTTCGCGCAACAGATAGCGAAAGAACCCGCGCAGACACGACAATAATCGCGATGTAGAACTGGCTTTCATCCGCTGCCGCACACGCCAGTTAAGATAACTCAGCAGGTCTGTCCGACAGGATTCAAGTAGAAAAGCGTTGCGGCTGTTCAGCCAGCAGGCGTAGATAGAAAGATCGCGGCGGTATGAGCTGAGGGTATTTTTACTCAACCCCTTCTCCAGCCAGAGCGCATCAATGTACTGTTCAATCAGTTCAGCATCACGAAGAGATGGATGTTCAGCCGTCATCCGGGCATCCGCTGGTAGCAGATCAGTTGACCGTTCGCTAGTCACTCAGTGGGAATCCGTTACCGGGACAGCGTCATCTAAGCACTTTTAGCCCGGAAAGTTTTGTTTTATCAATAGGATAGCTTGCACTACCCTGACCAAGATGCTCATCGATATACAGTATATTGCCATCGACACTCTTCAGTGTACCCTCAACCTTACGGCCAAAATAGGTTTCCAGCTTTACCCAACTACCGATGTATCCGGATATCTCTTCATGACTAACAGACTCATAGCGTTTCTCCGCCAAAGCCTGCTGAGTATGACCACCTAAGACCGCACGCTGAATAGCCTCACGGGTAGCCTGCCGACGAGCCTCTTCTTTGCTCATGACAGCACTGGAACCTGACTCATTGCGTTCAGTATCACCCGCTACGCTACCATCCCCTGCATACGCTGTCATAACCACTAGCAGTACAAAGGAACTCAGCCCGATCGATAGTCTCGTCACAGCTCCAACCTAAGCAATCATCAACCCCATCATCACCGCACCCTTTCAAAAAAAGGCCACAGCACCCGTTACATCCTGCCTGCATATTAATGCGAGTTCAACAATCAAGCGAATTCCAGACAAGAAAAAAGGCGGCCAGGGCCGCCTTTTATACTCAAACTGGTAAGCAGATTACTTAGACAGTTTTTCTTTAATACGTGCAGACTTACCGCTACGCTCACGCAGGTAGTACAGTTTAGCCTGACGTACATCACCGCGACGCTTAACTTCAATGCTGTCTACAGTTGAAGAGAAAGTCTGGAAAGTACGCTCAACGCCAACACCGTGAGAAAGTTTACGCACGGTGAACGCAGAGTTAACGCCACGGTTACGCTTACCAATCACAACGCCTTCAAACGCCTGCAGACGCTTACGCTCGCCTTCAACTACTTTTACCTGAACAACAACGGTATCACCCGGTGAAAATTCTGGGATTTCTTTGTTCATCTGTTCAGCTTCGATCTGCTGAATGATTAGGTTTTTGCTGCTCATCGCTCGCTCCTAAAATACTAACCCTGAGACGCTTCTGTCTCACGGATAAATTCGTTTAACAATGTTAGCTGCTCTTTGCTTAACTCAAGATCCTGCAGCAGTTCCGGACGCCGTTTCCAGGTTCGCCCCAGCTGCTGTTTCAGACGCCAGCGTCTGATCGATTCATGGTTACCGCCAAGCAACACATCTGGTACGGACATATCGTCGAGTTTTTCCGGACGGGTGTAATGCGGACAATCCAGCAATCCATCACTGAAGGAGTCCTCTGCAGCTGAATCCTGATGTCCAAGTACGCCAGGAACCAATCGTGAAACTGCATCGATCATTACCATTGCTGGCAGTTCGCCGCCACTGAGGACAAAATCCCCTAATGACCACTCTTCATCAATCTCAGTCTCAACAAGACGCTCATCAATACCTTCATAGCGCCCTGCAACCAGAATCAACCGCTCTTCAGCAGCCAGCTCCTTAACCCCAGCATGATCAAGCCGGCGCCCCTGCGGTGAAAGATAGATCACTCTGGTCTTTTCACCGGCAGTTTTTTTCGCTGCATGGATTGCATCCCGCAGCGGCTGCACCTTCATCAACATCCCGGGACCTCCGCCATAAGGGCGGTCATCCACCGTACGGTGTTTATCCTTTGTGAACTCCCGAGGGTTCCAGCACTGCACATCCAGCAAGCCGTTGCGCACTGCTCTCCCGGTGACGCCGTGGCGGGTTATCGCCTCAAACATCTCTGGGAAAAGGGTTACAACACCGATCCACACCGGTTAAAACTCCGGGTCCCAATCGACCCGAATCGTACCTTCTTCAAGGTTTATCTCTTTAACCACCTGATCCGGCAGATAGGGGATCAATCGCTCGCGGCGATCAATACTCTCTGCGTTACCTTTCACTACCAACACATCGTTAGATCCGGTAGAGATCAGATGACTCACCTTACCCAGTTTTTCACCGGACTCGGTTAATACTTCAAGCTTTTCCAACTGGCTCCAGTAGAAGTCGCCCTCTTCCAACTCAGGAAGCAGACTCTTCTCAATCGCAATATCAACGCCACAATACTGTCGCGCAAGATCCCGATCATCGACTCCAGCCAGCTTTGCGACCAGCCCTTTACCGTGTCGTTTACCGTCCGCAATTTTGAACGGTTTCCACTGACCATTAATGTTCAGTAGCCACGGCGAATATTCGAGGATGCTCTCCATCGGCTCGGTATGGGAATACACTTTAACCCAACCCTTAACACCATAAAGTGTGGTGATTCGCCCGACGGTTATTATATCTTCAGACGTATAGCCACTCATCACTCAAACCCGACTGATTGCTTAAAAATGTTTACTTAGCTTCTTTAACCAGCTTAGCAACACGGTCAGACATTTGTGCGCCTTTAGCAACCCAGTACTCAATACGTTCCAGGTTAATACGCAGACTTTCTTCCTGGCCTTTTGCCAGTGGATTGAAGAAGCCAACACGCTCAATAAAACGACCGTCACGCGGATTACGAGAATCAGCCACAGTCAGGTGATAAAACGGACGCTTTTTAGCGCCACTACGAGCTAGACGAATAGTTACCATGCGTTAGGTCCCTTTATTAAGTGAGTTTTGAAATCGCTCACAGTTTACAGATAACAGCCCCGTTCCGGTTTCTGACAGAACACCGACGCAGACCGCACCCATTTAAAAATCAGGTGCGGCATATTACGTGAATTTGCCGCGCCTGTGAAGCTTTTTGATTATTTAATAATCACATGATTAGTTGACGATCACATCCGCGGAAAACCACCAGGACCGCCCATACCGCCCGGCATCATCCCTTTCATGCCGCGCATCATTTTGGCCATGCCCCCTTTCGTAGAGAACTTCTTCATCATTTTGGCCATCTGCTTATGCTGTTTCAGCAGACGATTAACATCCTGAATCTGAGTGCCTGACCCCATCGCGATACGTTTTTTCCGGGAACCGCTGATCACATCCGGGCGTTTACGCTCATGCGGGGTCATCGAATTGATGATCGACTCAAACTGTTTAAAGCCTTTTTCAGCATTCGACAGGTTAGCGCCCTGCATCGCCGGAGCCATCTGCCCCATACCCGGCAGCTTATCCAGCAGCGACGCCATACCCCCCATGTTGTTCATCTGCTGCAGCTGATCACGGAAATCCTCCAGATCAAAGCCTTTACCGGTCTGAACCTTTTTAGCAAGCCGCTCAGCTTTCTCTTTATCGACCTTCTGTTCGACCTCTTCGATTAGGGAGAGCACATCGCCCATCCCCAGAATCCGCGATGCGATACGATCCGGGTGGAACGGTTCCAGTGCGTCAACCTTCTCACCCACACCCAGGAATTTAATTGGCTTGCCGGTGATATGCCGAACCGATAGCGCCGCACCACCGCGAGCATCACCATCGGTTTTGGTGAGGATCACAC
Organism: Amphritea sp.; assembly: GCF_050300915.1. Lineage (GTDB taxonomy): Bacteria > Pseudomonadota > Gammaproteobacteria > Pseudomonadales > Balneatricaceae > Amphritea. The sequence continues at coordinate 9,158 of NZ_JBNKYN010000044.1, read as the reverse complement.
CGGTAAGCGGCAGCACATCATTGAATGCTTTCGCCGTATTAGCGGCATCCTGACCGGTCATCGCGTCAACCACAAACAGTGTCTCGACCGGTTTGATCGCCGTATGCAGCGCCCTGATCTCATCCATCATATCGCTATCGACATGCAGACGACCGGCGGTATCAACAATCAGAACATCAAAATGTTTGATCCGGGCGTGATGTATCGCCGCATTGACGATATCGATCGGCTTCTGCTCGATAGAGGAGGGAAAAAAGTCCACTGACACTTCCGCAGCCAGTGTTTCCAGCTGTTTGATCGCTGCAGGACGGTAGACGTCGGCAGAAACCACCAGGACCTTTTTCTTCTCCCGTTCACGCAGAAAACGCGACAGTTTGGCGACCGAGGTGGTTTTACCCGCACCCTGCAGACCCGCCATCATGACAACAGCAGGCGGCTGAACCGCCAGGTTAAGGCCTTCGTTGGCCTCCCCCATCACTTTTTCCAGTTCCTGCTGGACAATCTTTACGAATACCTGGCCCGGGCTCAGACTCTTGCTGACCTCAGTGCCGACAGCACGCTCTTTGACGTTGTTAATAAACGCTTTAACAACGGGCAACGCCACATCTGCTTCCAGCAGCGCCATTCGCACTTCACGCAGAGTGCCCTGAATATTGTCTTCGGTCAGTTTTGCCTGGCCCGTAATCGTTTTAAGCGTTTTCGCCAGACGATCCGTCAGATTCTCAAACATAGTTACGCCTTGAGGTATTAAATCCGCTACTGTTTATGTCAGAGTCCGTCGTTGCAGACTCTCTGTTACAGCAAAATAAAGTCCAGCATTATACAGCAGGCGCGCGCTTTAGGAACCTGATAATCCAGGTTACTGACTATTCCGTAACCGGGTTTATCACAACCCACATCAATTGGCCTGGTATCAATATTTCATCGCACCCGTATTTATGACACACTTAGCGCCTGCAAACTCTATGGAACTGATGAGCTAACCGCAAATGCATATTCTGCCCGCAATTATCGCCATTATCTGTTATCTGATCGCTGCTGTTTTACAGTGGCAGGTCGTCAGCGGGCGCAGTATAAACAGCTCGTTGATCCGCCTGATCGGTTTAGTCGCCGTTATCAGTCATGGTTACTCTGCTTATCTTGACCTGCACCGTCCGACCGGCATTCATCTGGAGTTTTTCAGTGCCGGCTCGCTGATCGGCTGGCTGGTCGCGGCACTGGTGATACTCAGTTCCCTGCGGCAAAAAATCGACAACCTGTTTATCGGGGTATTCCCGCTGGCTGCGGGTGCCCTGTTCTTTACCCTGTTCGGGCTCGACTCCCCTGTGGGCAAGCACTATGACGTCGGCCTGGTTATCCACATTCTGATCTCTATCCTGGCTTACAGCATCTTTACTCTGGCGGCGTTTCAGGCGGTATTGCTGGCGAAGCAGGAGTATCAGCTCAAACATCACATCACCAAAGGTTTGCTGCGATCCCTGCCGCCGCTGCAAACCATGGAGACCCTGCTGTTTGAGATGATCTGGGTGGGTCTGATTCTGCTGACCCTCTCTCTGATCAGCGGCGCTATCGTATTTGATGACCTGTTTGCTCAGCATCTGGTGCATAAAACCGTCCTGTCAATTCTGGCCTGGCTGCTCTACGCCACCCTGCTGGTTGGCCGTCACTTGCTGGGCTGGCGCAGTCACAAAGCGATCCGCTGGACCGTCGGCGGCTTTATCGTGCTGATGCTGTCCTTCTTTGGCAGTAAGTTTGTGGTTGAATTACTTCTGTAATACAACAGCTGCTGATGTGAAAACCGTGCTACTGAAACCTTAGTATGCTTGACAGTATCGGGGGTTAAACCCGACAATGTCTTTCCAATTAGCAACCATAGGTTTACCGTCTTGGAAGGCGCATCGATTGAGTCCCTTGTGGGACTTCTCTTTTTTCTGATTCTCTGTTCAGCCTTTTTCTCAAGTTCTGAAACAGGCATGATGTCACTTAACCGCTATCGGTTACGACACCTGGTAAAAAACCGGCACAGAGGCGCCGTTAAAGCGAATAAGCTGCTAAAACGCCCGGACCGTCTGATCGGCGTAATTCTGATCGGCAACAATTTCGTCAATATCCTGGCTTCATCGATTGCCACCATTATTGCAGTTCAGCTCTGGGGAGAGGGGGGAATTTTCATCGCCACCGCTGCCCTGACCATGGTTATTCTGATCTTTGCAGAGGTCTCACCCAAAACGGTCGCGGCACTTTATCCGGAAAAGATCGCCTTTCCAGCCGCCTATGTCCTTCAGCCACTGCTGAAACTTCTCTACCCGTTGGTGTGGTTTGTCAATCTGATCACCAACAGTTTGCTCAAACTGATCGGTGTTAAAGTCACCGCTGGCGAGAACCATCACCTTAGCACCGAAGAGCTGCGCACCCTGGTAAATGAATCGGGAGCCGTGCTGCAACAGCGCAACCAGTCAATGCTGCTGGGGGTACTGGAACTGGATGATGTCACCGTCAATGACATTATGATTCCCCGTAACGAGGTGATCGGCATCGATATGGATAATGAGCTGGACGTCATTATTGATCAGCTGAGCAATACCGCCCATACCCGCCTGCCAGTCTATCGCGGCGAGCTGAACAAAGTAGTCGGCATATTACATATGCGCAACCTGGCACAGGTATTCCGTCAGGACTCAGTCACTAAAGCGGCCATTCTTCAGGTGATCCACGAGCCCTATTTCGTCCCGGAAAGCACTCCGCTGCAGACCCAGCTGCTCAACTTTCAGCAGGAGAGCCGCCGTATAGCTCTGGTGGTGGATGAGTATGGTGATATTCAGGGCGTGGTTACCCTGGAAGATATTCTCGAAGAGATCGTTGGCGAGATGTCACTGAATGGCAAAGAGGACAACCAGGACATCTATCCGCAGTCTGACGGCAGTTACTTTATTGATGGCACCGCTAACATCCGCGATGTGAACAAGTCACTTAACTGGAATCTGCCCACCGATGGGCCTAAAACGATTAACGGACTGGTGATGGAGATTCTGGAAGCGATCCCGGATGCCAATATCTGTATGCTGATTGGCAACTACCGGATAGAAACCTTGCAGGTAAGCGAAAACCAGATAAAAACTATTCGTGCTATCGAACAGCACCGCAATTTTGAAGAGGAGGAAGAGTAACCCTCTTCCCCCTGTTTTTCCGCGCAGTTTACGGTTTCAGCTGCGCTTTAACGCTGTTAATCTTATCGTCCATGCTCTGCTCCCGGTCGGTACGGGTGCCAATACGCATACTGCTGCTGATCCGTACTGCCCCCATCTCATGCACCACTTCATGACAGCGTTTAACCGCCGCAAACACCTCGTCCCACTCACCCTCAATGTTTGTGCCATAAGCGTGCATCTGATGAGACAGCCCGGCGTCCTGCAACACCCGCTGGCAAGCGGTTACATAGGCTGACACTGAGGTGCCTACACCCACCGGCACCACACAAAGATCGATCATCACCTTCATACACATCTCCGACTCAGGCCTGTTGATCCTGCTCTTCACGCTCTCTGATCAGCACCCACACCCGCTTTTTCTCCTCATCCGTGAGCACCCCCCACTCAGCAATTTCCATACCCGTGCGACGACAGGCAATACAGAGGTCTTTCTCATCCAGCGCACATACACCAATGCAGGGGGATCGGACCGGACGGGGGAGAGCAACATTATTATTCATATTTTATATCTGTCAGGTTAATAAAAGATTGCGATTAGCGAATGCTGTGTTCCGGACGTACCTTCATCGGTATCCGGGCATCAAAGCCAACATTAAGCAGTTCCACCAGCATATAGGCGGTCAGCCCCCAGATAATATCACCGTCAAACTCATACGCGGGCACGTAGTGAGTCATCCCCCGGAACCTGATCTTATCGGTATGATGACGCCGGTCATCAAGGAAAAAACTTAGTGGCACACGATGAATCCGGTCCAGCTCATCCAGGTTGGGTATCAGCTCAACATCAGCAGGAATAATCCCCACATAGGGCCTCACCTGAAGCTTATGCTTCGATAGCACATCCCCCAGAGGGCCGATAATCTGTACACTTTCCGGTTTTAGCCCCACCTCTTCCTCGGCTTCGCGCAGTGCGGTAAACAGCAGGTCAGGGTCGGTGTCATCCCGTTTACCACCGGGAAACGCGATCTCACCGCTGTGGGTGCTCAGATGGTCACAACGACGTGTCAGTATGACCTCAGGATCACCCGGATCATCGGTCAGCGCAATCAGCACACTGGCTTGTGGGCCACCGTTATCAAGGGTCCTTGGAGCATAGCGGACTAATCGCTGTTTTAACTGATTTATCATGGCGCGTTACTGTGAATGACTTCTGGCTAACGATGAATAGTATCGCACCATCATACCGCCGGTTTCGATGAATGTTTAGTTCTGATATGTTTTGAGCGCAATTCGAACCGCTCCGGATACTGCGTCACTTTGTCACGCGACAACTTGTCACATTGTTTCAACCGACTTAATTGCTTATTTTCCGCGCAACCAAATCTCTGCACGGACTGACTTATGACCTCTCTCTCGGACAAGCATCTGCCACACTTTTCCCGCTGCCAACTGACACTGATGATCACCGCAGCGCTCTCCAGCATCAGTGTACAGGCGGAAGAGAATAACCTGACTAAGAACACCACTGACGTTATCACGGTAACCGCTACCCGCACTGAGAGAACCTCTGCCGAAGTCCCGGAAAGTATCTCCATCATCGACCAGAAACGCTTAGAACAGGAAAAGATGTTCAACATCGCCGATGCCCTGAAAGGCACGCCCGGCGTCCTGATTCAGTCCACCAGCGGCGGCAGCAGTTCACGACTGATTGTCCGTGGCGCCGGACTGAAAGCGCAATACGGTATCCGCGAAATCATGGTGCTGCGGGACGGAGTGCCGGTCACAGATCCTGATAGCTTTACCCGCATGGACTTTATCGATACCCAGGACATCGAGCAGATCGAGGTCAGCAAAGGACCGGCGAATATTTATGCAACAGGATCTACCGGTGGCGCCATCCATATCATCTCCAAATCGGTGTTTGATGATCGCCGGGATCAGCTCAGACTGGGGCTTGGCGACGAGGGCACCCGTAATCTGCATCTGCGCAAATCCTGGATGACAGAGGAGGGCAACGCCCTGGCCATTACCGCCTCACACCGGGCGCAGGATAACGACTGGCGGCGCAACAACGAATATGAATCCAATCAGCTAAGTATTAAAGGGGGAATTCTGCCCAGCGATAACTCTGAACTGGAGATGGAACTGAGCATGACCCACTCCGATCTCAACCTGCCGGGCAGTATGGATGAGGCCCAGTTCGCTGAGTTTAAAAAAACCGGTAAACAGACTGACAATGATTCAGCCTTTAAAAACACCGCCCGTAACTCAGAGATCGTCTTTTTTAACAGCCGCCTGAGCGTCGATCTGGGCGACCTGACCTTCAGACCCCGGGTGTATTACAACCAGTGGAGTCACTTTCACCCGGTCACCGGCGTGATCAACGACACCGACGGCGTAGCCATCTTCGGTACCGACCTTGAACTGGACTATAGTCATAACCTTATTGGCGAGGATAACCTGGTCAGTGGCGTGACCTTCCGCCAGGACCGTACCGATAACGCGCGTAAGTACGCCTATGCCGATATCGTCACCGCTGGCCCGCGTATTATTAAAACCCTGTCTGATCGCAAAGGCGCGCTGCTGGAAGTTCAGGACTCGGTCAACACGGTATACGGTGTCTTCCTGCAGGAAAACCTGCGGCCGACTGATCGCCTGCTGATCGATGCCGGTTTCCGCCTGGATCAGATTAAAATAGACCAGGATACCTGGAACAGCGACACCTCTTATAACTATGGGATGGGCGGTTATCTGACCGTTCCCGGCAGTGGTGGCGACAGCTCACTCACCCGCACCTTCACCCTGTTTGCCCCCCGTATCGGCAGCAGCTATAAACTGAATGATACCTTCACCCTGTTTGGCAATATCTCTCAGGGGGAACAGGTGCCCTACTCCAGCGAACTGGGCAGCAATGAAGATCTGCGCAGCGCAACCAATACCAGTGTTGAGTTCGGTCTGAAAGGGCGCACCAGCGATTGGCAGTTCGATCTGAGCGCCTACACCAGCACAGTAGATGACGAAATTATTCAGGTGCGTACCGATGGTGAGACGATCTACCAGAACGCGGGCCGCACAGACAAAAAAGGGATCGAATTCAGCAGTTCAGTCAATGTACTGCAGGACAGCGTCCCCGGTGAACTGCAACTGGGCTTTAACTATGCCTACAGTGACTACAAATATGATGATTTTTCGGAAGTTGTATACGTCATGGGCGTACCGACAAACTTCGACCGCTCCGGCAATCAGCTGCCCTTTATTCCCGAGCATTATTACAGTTTCAGCCTGGACTACAAACATCCGAGCGGGGTTAAACTAAGGCTTCAGGCCGACAGCTGGGGCGAGTATTACCTGGATAACGCTAACAGCGAAACCTATGGTGGTTATGATTTTGTCACCAATGCCAATCTTGGCTATGAGACCGGGCCTCACACGCTTAGTCTGAATGTGCAGAACCTGTTTGATAAACGCTACGCCGTGGAGGTTAAAAAGGATACCAGTGGGGACAAATCATACTCGCCGGGTGCGCCCCGCAGTGTGATGTTAAGTTATAGTTATCAGTTCTGAGCCGTGTCTCCGTACTGCTAAAATGCAAAAAACACCACCTGCTAATACGGCAGGTGGTGGGCACGAAAACAATACCTGTTTTCCAATTGCCTACGAAAGTATGGGCTAATTCACTTTCGCTAAGGCATCCTACATTCTGACCACAGGTTTGATGGTGACACCGGATTCAGAATCCGCAATCGCCTCGTTAATCTGCTCAAATGGATAGAACCGGACCATTTTGTCGAAAGGGAATTTACCCTGCTGGTACAGGTTAATCAGCTGCGGAATAAAACTGTCCGGATTCGACTCACCCTCGACGATACCGATCAGACGCCGACCGCCACTCATAAAGTGCACTTCATCGAGCACAATCTCACTACCGGGGGCCGACGCGCCCAGCACACCACAGCAACCCCGTGGAGCCAGGCTCAATACCGCGCCCCTGATCACCGGAGTCAGTCCGGTGGTATCCAGTGCATAGTCGACACCGTAACCGGTGATCTCCATGATTGCAGCGGTAACATCACCGTTAGCGGGATTCAGACTGTGTGTCGCCCCCACCCCTTCGGCAAAGGCCAGTCGCTCATCATTCATATCAACGGCAATAATGGTTGTGGCACCCATCGCATGGGCGGCCATCACTGCTGACAGCCCCACCGAGCCGGTACCGAAGATCGCAATCGATTTACCCGCCTTCACTTGCAACGCATTGATAACCGCCCCAGCACCGGTTTGTACGCCACAGGCCAGCGGCCCGAGCAGATCCAGCGGTACCTCATTGGTCACTTTGACAATATTACGCTCATGACACAACGCGTGAGTGGCAAACGAGGACTGACCAAAGAAATTACTCTGGATTACCTCACCCTCTTTTGACAACGCCGTCGTGCCATCCTCCCGGGTAGCAAAAAAATTGCGGGGGAAAAACTCATGGCAGTAACTGGGGGCATGTTCCTCGCAGCTGGGACAGCCGCCACAGGAGTTATAGGTCATCACCACATGGTCACCCGGAGCCACTTTGGTCACACTGGCTCCCACCTTTTCAACCACACCGGCCCCTTCATGTCCCAGTACCACCGGCATCGGCGTTGGCAGCATGCCATCGCGCACCACGATATCGGTATGACAGACACCGGTCGCCACCACGCGCACCAGAATTTCATCCGCCCGTGGTTCCTCAAGTTCCAGACTTTCCAGAGTCAGTGGCCCGTGAACAGTTCGGGCTACAGCCGCTTGAATCTTCATAAATTTCTCCTGTTATTATTATCCTGATTTACGCTACAGAGCTAAAAACCTGCCGCCAGACGGCCGCCACTTCATCAACCGCACGCCCCGCTGCAGCCACCGCACCGGACATGCTGATATAGCCGTGCGCCAGTTGCGGATACTCAGTCAGGCTGACGGAGCAACCCGCGTGCTTCAGCGCCTCAGCGTACGCCATACCTTCATCCCGCAGCGGATCAAACCCCGCCACCTGAATCAGAGTCGGGGGCAGTCCTGACAGGTTTGCGGCCTCCAGCGGTGCAAACCGAAAATCCACCGGCTCAACACTGCCTGCCAGATAATGATTCATAAAATAGGTCATGCTGCGGTTGGTCAGCGTATAGCCCTCACCATATTTATCATAAGAGTCGTATCGGGTATCGGGGCCCGATGCAGTGGGGTAAATAAGGGTTTGCTGGCAGACTGAGGGACCTGCGTTATCCCGTGCCAGCAACGCACAGACCGCGGCCAGATTTGCACCAGCGCTATCACCGGCCAGGGCAATCTGTCCGGGTGCAACTCCCAGCTCCGACGCTGCATCTGCCAGCCAGCAGAGTGCGGCATAACTGTCTTCGACGGCCGCCGGATAGGGGTGCTCCGGTGCCAGACGGTAATCCACCTGCACAATCAGACAGCCAGACAACCGGCTTAGCTGACTGACAACACCGTCATAATCCCGGGGGCAACCCACCACAAAACCACCACCGTGCAGATAGAGCACCGCACCAGCCAGTTGCTCCTGTCCCTCCGGATGGTAGCACCGCAGCGCCAGTTCACCGCCGGGGCCGGGTATGCTCAGATCAGCAATATTCACCCCATCAGCGACGGCAACATCGGTGGCCGCCAGTATCTGACTGTAAACCTCACGGGCAATAGCGGGGGGCAGATCAGCAAAGTCCGGCGCACCGGCAACTGCCGCCTGTTCCAGCATCGCTTTTAGCTGCAGATCAAGCATGACTGTTTTCCCCGGTTAACGGCTGGCTTTTGAGACCATCCGGATCATGATTATTGGGCTTCTGCCCTGGCACACTGCTGCTAATAGACGGAGCAAGCACCGTAGAGCCAAACAGGAAATGCGCCAGCGCCGGTAACAGAATCAACGCCCCCAGCATGTTAAACAGGAACATAAAGGCCAGCAGAATCCCCATATCCGCCTGAAAACGGATGGGGGAGAACACCCAGGTGGCCACACCCACCGCC
>NZ_JBNKYN010000043.1:0-35434 GCF_050300915.1 Amphritea sp. | reverse complement strand
GGATTTGTAGATTAATTTCTTATCAATTCTAACTATATAGACAAGACACTAAGGATCATTTAAATCAATTCTCTTAGCATGTAAGATATCCACATCAGCATCCAATCAGATGATGACACGTCAGCATCCGTTTAACATCATCTGTCACATCATTTTGCATAATAACAAAATTTTAATTGATCTATCTCACTCATATGATATTCATTTAAAATTTCATTTTCACCGTTGTGTTATAGAGATGAACAAAACTGGTTTTTTTTCTGATGAACGGTGCTTCTGGCATACAACAAGTCAGCACACATTAGTTCTACCCATTAGTCAGTGGGTACAACCTTCTACCAGCGGTGGTCATGCGGAATCACCCGAAAGTAAGCGAAGATTGAAGAACCTGATGGATGTTTCAGGCATATCATCTCTTCTTGCATTGGAAACAGCGACACCGGCAACACGGGAAGCGATTCTCAGGGTACACACGCAGCGTTATCTGGATGAATTAGTTGAAAAAAGCAGCAAGGGGGCGGGGTCTGTGGGTCTGCAGGCTCCTATCGCTTACGGTACTTATGAAACCGCAGCACTCTCAGCGGGTCTGGCCATCGGAGCAGTCAATGCGGTTCTGTCCGGTGAACTGGATAATGCTTATGCGTTATCCCGTCCGCCAGGTCATCATGCTCGGCCTGATGAGGGACTAGGATTTTGCTATCTTTCAAATATTGCTATCGCCATTGAAGAAGCTAAATCTAAATTTGGCATCGAACGAGTTGCTGTTCTGGACTGGGATGTTCACCATGGCAATGGCACACAGGAAATATTTTATAATCGATCAGATGTATTGACTATCTCTTTACATCAGGCAGGTGCTTTTCCAAAAGGCTACACCGGTGAATGTGAACGGGGCAGTGGTGAAGGGGTTGGTTATAATATTAATATCCCACTTAACCCTGGCAGTGGTGGAGCGGCATACGCTCATGCGATGGAGCGTATTGTACAGCCAGCTTTAAATAACTTTAAGCCAGAATTAATTATCGTTGCATGCGGCTACGATGCCAGCTCATTAGATCCTTTGGGACGCATGATGTTAAGTAGCGATGACTTCAGAAGCTTAACGCTCTCCGTTATGGAGTCGGCTAAGGAACTCTGTAATAATCGACTGGTCATGATACATGAGGGAGGTTATTCCGAGGCCTATGTTCCATTTTGTGGACTCGCTGTTATTGAATCACTACTTGGTGCCAGAACAGAGGTAGAAGACATAATGGTAAGTTCTATAAAGGAGCAGCAAGCCAGTGATGCATACCAAAAGTTACAGTTAGAAGAGATAGATAAGCTGGCAAGTCAGTTTAATCTGTAATTCGGATTTACATTTTATCGGGGCATAAACTAAAAGCCATAAACTAATACGGCTGACGACTTACTGATATCAACATGAATACGTCAAGTAATCAGCCGTTTAGCACCCTTTTCACAACGTCTATTGACCCCGCCGCTGCCCCCCCAAAAAAGTTCTGCATAATAAAAGTCACGTTATACCGATAACCCAATCATACACTTCTGTCGCAAGCTGAAGCGGGAACGCCCGTAACAAAGCGTTGCCGTGCGCACGGCATAAATTCAACCACGTTATCAATGACGCAAAGAACAGAGACATAAACACCTCTGCTGACTCGATCTAAGATCTCTGTAAAAGAAATCGATATCAGGCTGACATGCGTAGCGTTTGCCATCAGCGCACCCGGTTAGCGCTATCAATCTGAGTTTGCCTCTGTGAGCTCACTGAGAAAGCCTCTGACCAGGGCTTTGCTATCTACGTTGACTCCCTTCGCAACGTCACAGATTCTTATTGATACAAATAGCGGATTTAGCGTATCTATCGTGAGCTGGCTTTGAATCTGAGGAGATGGCCTTGTAGGCAGAAGGCTTAAGAGGCATAAGCCTGAGCCATTAAAGCAACCGTTACATGCTGATCAGGTATGGTCCTGTCTGATGACAGAAAGCAGCGTCATGAATTTACCCGGAAGAACGAAAAACGCATTGAGTGCACTCAGCCAGGTAACCTCAACAGGCTGTCGGTATTGAGTGCCACAAACGCACAGTTGCCAGATCACCTAATCCAGATCACCTAATAGGTACCGTGGGCTGGGTAGGGAAAAACTTTTTGGAAATGCGGGAGGAAGTATCAGGCAGTGCAACAAGCGGGCTATGGTTTGGCAATTGTGAGCGACGCTATAAAACCAACGGTGGTAAACCACCGTTGGTTTTATAGCGTCTACTGTTAGCACCGGTTAAGAAGGGGAAGGATTACTGCAGATTACCGTGCCTTTATTTTAAGCTAACTAAGTCTGTCAGCCTTTATACCAACGGTAGGTTGCATCTAAAGCGATCGCTGTTTTCTCGATAATCATATCAATTTCAGCTTTGGTGGTGATCAGGGGTGGAGCGAATGCCAGCGTTTCTCCGGCAATCGGGCGAACCAATAAACCTTCCTGTTCAGCAAACTCAGCGACTTTCGCAGCCATAACCTGGGGCTTATCAAATGGCCCTTTAGTGGTTTTATCCTTAACCAGCTCTATAGCTGCCAGCAGCCCAGCGCCACGCACATCGCCCACTAACGGATGGTCACTGAACCCGGCCAGTCGCTTCAGAAAATAATCGCCGACTTCGCGAACATGCTGAACGATATTGCGCTCTTCGTAGATAGCCAGTGCTTCCAGGGCAACCGCTGCACAGACAGGGTGTCCACCATAGGTGTAGCCATGACCAAAAGTGCCTATCTTGTCACTCTCAGAAACCATCGCTTCGTAGATAGGCTGCGAGAGTAACACCGCAGAGATAGGCATGTAGGCAGCGGAAAGTGCTTTAGCACAGGTGATCATGTCAGGCTGCATTCCAACGGTCAGGCAACCCCACATTTCACCCGTCCGCCCAAAACCACAGATAACTTCATCCGCGACCAGAAGAATGTCGTGGCGCTTGAGAACCGCCTGAATTTTTGGGAAATAGTCGGCCGGGGGAATGACAACACCACCAACACCTAAAATCGGTTCGGCAAAAAAAGCAGCAATATTATCTGCCCCTTCATCCTCGATCAGTTGTTCCAGATTGCTAACTAAGCGGTTAACAAAATCCGTTTCCGTTTCGCCCTCTTTCGCCAGGCGATAGTAGTGTGGACAATCCGTATGCAATACCCAGTCGAACGGCAGATTGAAGTCGCTATGCATATGCGGCAGCCCGGTGACGCTGGCGGTGGCCAAACCTGTGCCATGATAACCACGCACCCGCCCGATAACCTTCTTCTTGTTCGGGTTACCCTTCGCATGGTGGTAATACCAGGCCAGCTTTATCGCGGTATCGTTTGCCTCACTACCGGATGACTGGAACAGGACTTTTGACATTGGAACCGGGGCCATCTCAATCAGTTTTTCTGAAAGCGCGATAGTCGGCTCATTTGACCGGTGAGCAAAGGTCTGTCCATATGGCAGCTTTCTCATCTGCTCAGCCGCCGCATTGATAAGACGCTCTTCGCTAAAGCCTAGAGATGCACACCAAAGACCAGACATCCCCTCTATATATTTTGTGCCTGCATCATCGTAGATGTAGATTCCCTCACCACGGCTGGCGATTAACGGACCGTTTTTTTCATGTTGTCCGAGGTTTGTCTGAGGATGCACAACATATGCAATATCTTTTTCGTGTTGGGTCGTTAGTTTCATGGCTCTGTCCATCTTAGAAATTGTTCTTCATTATTTAAGTGGGTTACGCTAACCGCATCATGACTGAGTGAGGTTCCAGATAAGCATTAATGGATGCGGCGCCTAACTCCCGGCCAATACCAGAAAAACCGACACCACCAAATGGCAGGTTTGGATCCAGCACGTTATGGCAGTTAACCCAACTGATTCCGGCCTTCACATTCTCGGTAATCTGGTGAGCCGCCTTCAGATCGTTGGTCCATACACTGGCCGCCAGGCCATATTCCGTACCATTTGCAAGCTCAATGACCTCTTCTGTTGAGTCGAATGGCATGACCGTCAGCACCGGCCCAAAGATCTCCTCCTGAACCACCCGCATCTGATTGTTGGCATTTGCTAAAACAGCGGGCGAAACATAATACCCAGGGCGATCCAGTCGCTGACCGCCGGTAATAAGTTCAGCACCTTCTGACTGACCCAGACGGACATATGCACAGACCTTTTCAGCCTGGTCTTCTGAGATAAGTGGGCCTAACTGAGTATTGGAATCAAAGCCTGGTCCGATTGACATCCTGGCAGCGAATTCGGCTATCCCCCTGACAACATCGTCATACAACGAGCGATGCACATATAACCGGGAAGCGGCAGTACAAACCTGCCCCTGATTATAAAAGATACCCATCGCCGCACCCTGAACCGCCTGTTCTACAGAGATATCCGGCATCACGATCATCGGCGATTTCCCGCCTAACTCCAGAGTGAAGCGTTTCATCCCTTCGACAGCGGCATGTCCGATCAGCTTGCCGGTTGGTAAAGAGCCGGTGAATGTAATCTTGTCGACATCAGGGTGATGGACAAGTGTATTCCCCGCCGTGCCGCCATAGCCGGTGATGATATTTAACACACCCGGGGGATAACCCGCTTCGGCAACCAGTTCGCCTAAACGCAGTGCTGTCAGTGATGATTGTTCTGCAGGCTTTAGCACTACGGTGCAACCAGTCGCCAGTGCAGGAGCCACTTTCCACAGTGCCATCATCAATGGAAAATTCCAGGGAACGATTGCCGCGACAACGCCGACAGGCTGAGGTTTTGTGTAGGCAAAAAACTTGCCTTCTTTAAGGCGAGGTACCGAAACATCCAGTGTTTCACCCGTGATTTTAGTCGCCCATCCCGCCATATAACGAACAAACTCAATGCTACCATTCAGATCAGCCTGACGGGCGGCAACAACGGGTTTACCGTTATCAATCGATTCCAGCTCAGCCAGTTCATCGGCGTGTTGTTCAATAAGGTCAGCGAGTCGCATTAACAGCCGTTGACGCTCTGTTGGTTTCATTGCTGCCCACACAGGGCTGACAAAACACTCTCGTGCGCTACTGACGGCTTTATTCACATCAGTTTCATTGGCGGCTACCAGCTGGCTAATCACCTGCCCGTTAGACGGATCATAAACCGCTATCGTTTCCTCTCCGGCACTATCCTGCCACTGCCCTGCAATAAAAAGCTTTTGCAAACGTTTGATGAGTTTTTGATGCCTGGTGATCAAAGGGTTTTCAATAATAGTCGACACTGCATTCTCCGCACTTATTCCAGCCGCGTTAAGGCTTTATCCAGATAGTGGTGGCTTCGTGTAGGCTATTTTCACTATCGAACCGCACCTCAGTTAACCCAAAGTTAAGATAGTGATTGAGGCAAATCAATTTGTATTTTCACCAGGTGAAATATGCAAATTTAAAGGTTATGGACAGAAAGAAAGTAATACGGGGGATCAGTAGAGTTGATTATCAAATAACAGACTCGCTATTTCCGCAGCAGCCCGTTGTAAGTGCGGTAAATACTCCTCTTCTATCTGCAGCTGATCACTGGTACTGGTAAGCCACACCAGATTCATGGTTGCCTGCACCTCACCCATCAGCATGATGGGAACAGCGATGGCGCTGACCAGTCCGCCATAATTACCAACAGCCCCCCAGTAGCCCTCCTCTCGCTCAGCATAGCCCTTATTGCGGATATCATTCAGTAGCGCTTTCAACCGCGTTTCTTTACGCGCTATTTCCCCCTCTTTGCTCTCTGAGTTTCTCAACCGGTATAAAATGGCTTCACGCTCACGGTCGGGACAGAAAGCAACATAGGCGCGTCCCATGGCAGACTGAAGCATGTCCGGCCTTGCCCCCATGATTTCCCGATTGATGATAAAAGGCGTACGTTTTCTGGTGGTTTCAACAATCTCCATACTATTACCGTTATAGATGGCAATATCTGAAGGCCAGACTAACTCTTCCTGCAGCTTTTCAAGTACAGGTGCCGCGAGTTGCGCCAGCGCATCGTTGGTACTGACTTTAAGTCCGAGTTCATGTATCTGATAGGTGATACGGTAGCAATTATCACCCAACCCCCGGTATACCCAGCCGGCCTCCTCAAGAGTATAAAGAATACGTAGCAGTGTGGCCCGGTCCAGTTTTGTCACGTTATGGAGTTCATTCAGGCTCATCGGAAAGTCTGACTGGTTCATCGCTTTAATCACCTGTAACCCGCGCATCAGTGCTCTGATCTGTTTACTCATGTAAGGCTCTTCTCCACATTAGTTTTCACCTGATGAAAATGTAGTTTGCGTTTATCGGTCAAGTCAATAAATTAACGAGAAAAGTTAATCATGTTCTTTCTGCAGCAGACGTATCCCCGGAAGAATAATGAAATTGATCTGTTTATTTGAGACTTATTCTAATGAGTAAAAAACGCAATATTCTATTCATCATGGCGGACCAGCTACGTGCCGATTACCTGGGTTGTAATGGGCACCCTACAATTCAGACCCCCAATATCGATAAACTGGCAAAGAATGGCGTTAATTTCACCAGGGCGTATTGCCAGGCGCCAGTTTGTGGGCCATCACGTATGTCTTTCTACACTGGACGGTATGCATTCAGCCACGGTGCCAGCTACAACAATGTGCCCCTTAACATCAGTGAAAAATCACTGGGAGAGTATCTGCGCCCACTGGGATACAGAGTTGGCTTGGTTGGCAAGACCCATATGAAACGCGATGATGAGGGGATGAGTCGACTGGGAATCAATCCCGACACATCCCGTGGTGTGCTTCTCTCTCAGTGCGGTTTCGAACCTTTTGAACGTGATGATGGCCTTCACCCGGACCAGAGTGTCAATCCGGATCTTCCCTATAATCAATATCTTCGCGAGCATGGCTTTGAAGGTGACAACCCCTGGCATCTATGGGCAAACTCTGCCGAAGATGATAATGGCGACGTACTCAGTGGCTGGCATATGCGCAACTGCCATTTACCCGCCAGAGTACCTGAAGCACATTCGGAAACCGCCTATACAACCAACCGGGCAATGGATTTCATCACCGAGGCAGCAGATCAGCCCTGGTGCCTTCACCTGAGCTACATCAAGCCCCACTGGCCCTACATTGCACCGGCGCCCTATCACGATATGTATAGCGCAGACGATATTCTACCTGCCGTCAAATCTGAGGCGGAACGCGATAATCCCCATCCGGTTATCGCTGCGTTTATGAACCACTCGGAAGGGATTGTTTTTTCCCGTGAAGAGACCCGCAAAACCGTTATTCCCGCTTACATGGGGCTGATCACACAACTGGACGACCATATTGGACGACTGATGCAGTTTCTGGAACAAAAAGGCATTCTTGACGACACCACTATCGTCCTGACAGCCGATCACGGTGATTACCTGGGTGATCACTGGCTCGGCGAAAAAGAGCTCTTTCATGAGCCCAGTGTGCGTATCCCTCTCATCATTTGTGACCCATCGCAGAACGCGGATGTCACCAGAGGGCAAACAAATGATGAACTGATTGAATCGATTGATCTGGTGCCAACTTTTATAGAGCTGGCTGGCGGACAAGTGGCATCCCACATACTGGAGGGGCGGTCTTTATTGAGCCAGATTCAGAGTAGAGAAAAACCAGAAAACTGGCGCGAATTTGTTTTCAGTGAAGCCGACTACGCCTGGCGTGGTGCACGCACCGAACTGCAACTCGCGCCTGATCAGACCCGTGCTTTTATGGTGAGAAACCATCGTTGGAAATATATCCATTTTGAACATTTCCGACCGCAACTGTTTGATCTTCAGTCAGACCCTCAGGAGTTGAATGACCTGGGCAATCATCCTGACTATGAAGCGATCAGAGCCGAGCTGTCGCAAGCGGTTTATGACTGGTTCAGGCATCGAAAGACCCGCGTCACCATAAGCAATGAGGATGTCGCTTCACGCACAGGAAAAGCCCAACAAAACGGATATTTATTTGGTATCTGGTAAACAGATATTTTTTGTTCTGCCAACAGCCTGTTAACGACCTGAATGTCATCCAGGTCTTATTTCGCATGATCTCTGGCGAAACTTTAGGGGGAGCACTGCTCCCCCCTTTTTTTCAATAGGGTGAAAAACGAAACAGCTTGGTGAATACTTAACCATGAAAATGATATGTACACTAATTTGCCGATGGCTCTGGAATAAATCCATCAGCCCCCTGATAAATCACTATTCAAACGATAAAATCAGGCAGATATTTGCTACACCCTGATCGCCCCACGGGAACCGGCGAATCAAGCAACACCTGAGCAGTTGATCGATGCCTCACTAACAAACCGCTGACTTAACAATATCATTTGGAAAGATTGAACCACTTATGATCAATAAAAGCGTTCCGCCCCGAAAGACCCAACCCAGCCTGAGCATCATGCTACAACGCTGGCTGCCATTTTTGGTCTGGGGCCGTGGTGTCAATCGTCAGTCTTTGACGGCAGATCTGATCGCGGGTCTCACCGGTGCGATTGTGGTTTTACCTCAGGGGGTAGCTTACGCACTTATCGCAGGCGTTCCGCCTGAGTTTGGCATCTACACAGCAATCATCACCTCAGTTGTTGCAGGCTTATTTGGATCATCACTTCACCTGATATCAGGTCCCGCAGCGGCTATCTCCATCGTTGTATTTAGTATTGTCAGTGCCGTGGCACCTCCGGATTCCAGTGCCTTTATTCCTACCGTACTGACGCTGACCCTGATGGCGGGCGTGATCCAGTTAGGCCTGGGGCTGGCCCGCATGGGCGTTCTGGTCAACTTCATCTCCCATACCGTGGTCATCGGTTTCACCGCCGGGGCAGCCATTCTGATTGCGACAAGTCAGCTCAAACATGCGCTGGGCATTGCGGTGCCATCCGGTGCCTCTTTTTTCGAGAGCTGGAACATCCTGATCAGCTCGCTGCCGATTACCAATATCTTCTCACTGACGATCGCCCTGATAACCATTGCCGCGACACTGATCATTAAATACATAGACTCAAGAATACCCGCTATGCTGTTCGGCATCATCATAGGCAGCCTCTCTTGCTGGCTGCTCAATGGCGAACAAAATGGCGTGCCTCTGGTGGGTGCCCTCTCCGGTCAGCTTCCGGTCTTCTCATTTCCTCAACTCTCTGAAGAGAGCTTCAACACCATTCTGCCCGGGGCGCTGGCGATAGCTATTCTGGGGCTGGTTGAGGCCGTGTCCATCGCGCGTGCCATTGCTATCAAATCAGGCCAGCGTATTGATGGTAATCAGGAGTTCATCGGTCAGGGACTGTCAAATATTGTGGGTAGCTGTTTCTCCTGTTTTGCCGGGTCTGGCTCGTTCACCCGGACGGGGGTTAACTATGACAGTGGTGCAAAAACGCCGCTGGCCGCCGTTTTTGCATCCTCTCTGCTGGTATTGATTCTGCTCTTCATCCCCGAAGTCACTCAGTTTCTTCCCCTGCCGGCGATGGCGGGTTCCATCCTCCTGATCAGCTGGAACCTGATCGATAAGCACCATATTCGCCAGATACTGCGCAGCAATAAACAGGAAGCCTCCATTCTGCTTGTGACTTTCCTTTCAACACTGATCGTCGAACTGGAATTCTCAATCTACCTTGGCGTCATACTGTCACTGATCTTTTATCTGAAGCGCACATCCAGACCCACCATCATGGAAGTGGCCCCCAAACCCGGTGCAACCGCAACAGATCTGAGAAGCATACAGCGGTTTCAATTAGCAGAGTGTCCGCAGCTGAAGATTGTCCGTATCGATGGTTCTATCTTCTTTGGTGCCGTGAATCATGTTCAAAAAACACTTTCAGAATTAAATGACCGGTTCACTGAGCATCATCATATTTTAATTAACTGTGCAGGCATCAATTTCATCGATGTTGCGGGTGCTGAGATGCTACTGCAAGAATCCAGAAACCTGGAAAAGCACGGATTGAAATTAAGTTTTTGTGCCTTGAAAAATACCGTCAGGGATGAGCTTGAGTCCAACAACTATTTTGAAAAGCTGGGCGCGGGTAATTTTTATCCGACAGTTGATGATGCGCTAAGCCAGATAGTCCCCAGGCTAAACAATACTATTTGCGATAGCTGCACTAAAAAGGTGTTTAAACAATGCCCGGGACAGTGCTGAAGTCCGTCAACGCCGACGACAATCAGTGACTGGTTGACGAATCTTTGTGTTGCTGAACTCAACGTGTGACTCATAGCTGCATGCTGCAGTTCTACAATCGTCCCGCTAAGAGTTTTGCCCGGCAAAGCGCTCCTTCAAGGCTTTATTCAGACGTTTTTCGTCTTATCAGAATCAGCAGCAGTGGTATTGTCATACTCATAATCAGCATTCTGAACAGCTGATGGGTAGCAACAAACAGCGCATCGACATCCTGATTCATGGCAATGGCGATCATCACCTCCATTCCACCCGGGGCATAAGCCAGCATCGCCTGGGTCCAGGGAATAGCGGCAACATAGTGAAGCACCGCCGCAAATCCAGCGGATACAACCAGGGTAATAATCAAACCGCCGGTAGCAGCCCTGATCTCTGCAATTGACTCCCGAATATCGATATTATTAAAACGTGAGCCAATAGCGCAGCCAAGAAATACCAGTAAGGCAACCAGAATCATATCCGGGAAGCGCCAGTCCCACCCCAGGCTATGCTTCAACAACAGGGTAGCCAGAATCCCGCCTACCAGCATCGCAGCCGGAAGTTTCACACGCTTCAGGCACCAGCCAATCACGGCCGCCAGAGCGATGGTAATGAACATTCGCTCCGGATGATCGATATGCAGCCCCTGCACAGAAACACTGCGTTCTGCAACGGGCAGAAACAGTGGTATGCAGAACACCAGAAATAATAGACGGACACTGTGTATCAGCGAAATACGACGTACATTGGCATTCATTTCAGCAGCCATGCTGAGCATAATGGCCAGATTGCCGGGCACTGAGCAGAACAACGCCTCATCCCTGCGCCAGCCACGCTGGGATAAGTAATAGCGATATAATACCCATAATAGCGAAGCCAGCATCAGACACATCAGCACAATTGAACCGGCCCAGTGAAGCAGTTGATCCACCAGCCCCGACTCAATATTAAGCGCTACAGAAATGCCCAGAAACAGCGTGATCACAGATGATGTTGCCGCTGGCATCGCCACCTGAATGTGGCTAACCCCAGCCAGCACCACCGCCAGTAATGCGCCGATAAGCCAGGCCGATGGCAGTCCAAGCCAACGGGCAATCAGCCCACCCAAAGCACCCAGGGCAATTGTCCGAACAACTAACAGCATTTTTGATAATGTCCAAAAAAATAGGGAGCCATAGCCGCCCCGAAAACTACAGGTTATACATTAAAGTTGCCCATTACGCAGCAGAAAGCCAACCACACCTGACAGCATAAAGAACAGGTCAACACTGTCACCATGTAGCGAACAGATACCGGCAAGGGTCAGCATCGGAGGCAGCACGTCGTTGCGGATAAAAGCCGCCTGAGCGCATGCACCCGGGGGTTGAGGGGCCATTTACTTACAGCCTGCAACAGGCCTATCCGTTGCGCTTTAAGCCTATCCCGTTAAGCCGGCGCTGATGGTTTATCGGGATCAGCTGTAACAACGCCGCTTTATCAATGAGTGGAGTAATGCGATTTTATACAATCTCTTTGCGCCCCGATAACACCCGGAAATAGCAACAGACATTACAGGTTAAAAGCAGGTCCGATTACGGCCACTGCCTTTGGCCTGATAAAGCGCCGTATCCGCTCTGGCAACCAGAGATTCCTTGCTATCGCTCTCTTCAGCCTGCGCCAGCCCTGCGCTCAGGCTGACATTAACAACCTGACCGGAGCGGGTTCTGAAATCCACCTCTGACAGCTCTAATCGAAGCCGTTCCACTGCGGTGAATGCATCATTGATCTCCACTTGCGGCATGATGATAACGAATTCCTCACCACCATAACGATATGCGCTATCGACCGAACGCAGATGTGACTGAATTAAAAACCCTAATTTCCGCAGAACCTGGTCGCCGAACGGGTGTCCAAAACTATCATTCACCCCCTTAAAAAAATCCAGATCAAGCATACAGAGCGACAGAGGCTGCTTATAGCGGCGCGACCGTTCAAACTCATGTTCAAGTTCGTTATAAAAATGTCTGGCGTTGTAAAGCTGAGTCAAATCATCCACCTGACTCAATTCACGATAACGTTGTTCCCGCTCAGTTAACTCGAATTCGGCGTTTTTGCGATCAGATATAACCACCAACGTTTCGATAGCACCGATAATAATGCCACTTGCATCTTTTATAGGCGAAGCCGTAAAAGATAACCACTCTCCCCCTTTACCGACATCGGGGAAGAAGTCCTCTGCCATAAAGGCTCCAGGGAGAACATCTGAAGGTTGATACTTAGCGGCGTAAAACTGATCCAGCTCGGCTATGTTCACTCCGGCGACAATCAGGTCTGCCATGGTCGGCCGTTTATTCCTATAAAAGGGCCGCCAATGGTCCTGCGTACCAACTACGTCACGACTACTCAGTCCTGAAGCAATTTCCAGCGAGACATTCCAATGGGTAATCACATGTTGAGTATTGATAATAAAGGCAGGAATCGGGATATTATTCAGCAGATTTCCAACACCGATTCCATCCAGCTTCGTTTTTGACACAGATAGATCGCTCTCACTCAAGTTACAACGTTGAATACAGAATCGAGCATTCAATAATTAGAGTTGTTAGCCTGCCTTTGATTCGAAGCAGAATTATAACCGAAGAGCAAAAAACGGCCTATAGCACCTTAGATTAAGCAGCGTAAATTAAGCACTCCAGCTCAGGATTCGCAGGGCTATTGTCCATCTGTCCCACTGATAGACGACAGAGTATAAAGTTGAAAAAAATTGAGAGCCCCCTTAGAAAGGGAATCGAAAGGTCAATCAGTTAAGCTTAATAACAACCGGAGCATTAATTGCATCATCGCCTATCGCAAGCGGTGTGGCGTTATTACTCATTACTCATCAGTAACTCATGCCCCACCACTTCATCAATCACCGCATAAGGGATGCGGTATTCTTTCTCCTCATATTTAACCAGTGCGTAGTCATAACACATTTTCAGGATAATACAGTTGGCCACCTGACCATCCTTAACGACACGAATAATATTGCGGTTATGAAGCAGCATACCTAAACCTTTCTGTCACTCAGGACAGTCCGTTACATCATGTTTACAAAGCAGACAACGCGAGTTGGTCTCTCTTACGCCTTCCCAGAACTCAATCATAAGCATAAGGCTTTACCCTCGCAATGACTCTTTCAAACTGTTCACCGAAGCCTGAAGCGCTGCTGATTGACTGCACCTTTGTGTATATTCCTGTACTCAGCTGCACATGCCAGTCGCGCCACGTTTTACTCATCACGCCACGCAGGGCAATGACCGGCAAACCTTTTGAAAAGATACATCACCCCAAAGTGATTGAAATAGTGCATCCATTAATACAACTCATCCTGCATTGAATGAATCCAATCACAAACATCTGACCAATCTCCTAAATAAATAATATTCTTATTTAAGATCATATAGTTAATCAATCAGGAACAGTTCGTGCTTTATCTGTCAGGCAATCAATGCTGAACCGTAAATAACCCATAGCGGTTTTTGCCTTAAAAAAGATATTGCGCCCTTTAACAATAAAAATAATGCTTTAAAGGAGAGACTCTATGTCTGATCAGAACACTCCATATCTGAAAAACACCTGGTACGTCGCTGCACTTTCAACTGAACTTGATGACGGCCTCTTTTCCCGCGTATTACTGGATACACAAATTGTTTTTTATCGCAAAGAGGATGGTACTCCGGTTGCTCTGCTTGATCGATGCCCGCACCGTTTTGCCCCTCTGAGCATGGGTAAACGCTGTGGCAATGATGTTGTATGCCCCTACCATGGCCTGGCATTCAACTCAGAAGGACAGTGCACCAGCAACCCCCATGGCAATAAGCGCATCCCCGCCAAAGCTAAAGTCCCGTCATTTCCTCTGATGGAAAAACACGGTTTTATCTGGATATGGATGGGTGATGAGGTTGCGGACGAAAATCAGCTCCCTGATTACACAACGCTAGACACCGGCCACGACAATGCAATCGCTTACACCTACATGAAATGGCCCTGTCATTATGAACTCATTATCGATAATGTCATGGATCTGAGCCATGTAGACCACCTGCACGGAGAGATCATCACCACCCGCGGACAACTCTCTCCGCAGATTCCAAAACTGGAGGAGAATGCCGGCCAGCTGGCTGCCTCATGGGAGTGGAAACAGACGCCACCTATGCTGATTTTTAACGACTTTTTACCTGAACCCGGTAAAGAAGCATCCCATCGGGTGACAGTCACCTGGGCAAAACCGGCCAATATTCAATTATCGATTGGCTGCAGTCAGGGAAACCAGCCAATTACTTTTGCAAGCGAGGAGGCGGTCTCACAATACGATCTACACGTCTGCACCCCCGAGAGCAAAAACTCGACCCACTACTTTTTTGTCACCCGACGCAATCATAATGTCGAGGATGCCGACTATAATCAGATCAAAATCCAGAATATGCATGCTGCGTTTGAGTTAGAGGATGGCCCAATACTGAAGGCGGTTGAAGCTGCAATGGAGACGCCTGATTTTCTCAGCCTCGATCCGGTTCTGATCAGTAGCGATGCCGCCCCTGTCCGGGTTCGCAGAACCCTGAAAACGCTGATAGAAGAGGAGCATCAAACCAAACTGACCCTGGCCTCATAAATATTATTGCGGTGCCACCAACTGGCTTTAATGTGAGTTAAAGCCAGTTTTAATATCACATAACCTACCAGAGGTCTGGGTCGCTGCACCCGCTATATTATCGCTGTAAACAGCTCACAGACTCTGTGAGTATGCATCACTCAACCAGTCGCCACTTTGCTGCATCTCATTCACGCCCTCTTCAGCGGATAATTAGCTTTTTGCCTGATATCATGCAATAACAATAATATTAAATCGCTGGGATTGAAGATCATCAGCTCATCGGAAGCACTATGTCCAGAAAACAGAATAGTTCCGCGGCACACCATACAGCGGCAAAAGAGCTTACGGAACACTTACGGCTCTCCCCCGATAGTGCGCATATCACCCTGTTTAACCAGCGCATGTTACTCATGCATGGTTTTTCCCTCTCCGAACTGAGAAAAGAGATCATAGAACGGCTGGGGATGACCACAGCCAGGTCAGTCTTCACGCGACTGGGTTATCAACAGGGGATAGAAGATTACAACCGTGTCAGAGCACTGTATGGCGATGACCCCTATCTGAATGTAACGCTGGGGCCCGCTTTAAGGGGACTGGAGGGCTATGTTGTCAGTGATGCGATGGAGATCCATATCGATCAGGAGAAAGGGGAGTTCTACGGCGACTTCACCTGGTTAAACTCCTGGGAAGCCCGATCTCATATCGATCAGTTCGAATCGAGCGGTGTGCCTGCCTGCTGGATGAGTGTGGGTTATGCATCGGCCTACGCCACCGGAATTTTTGGTAAACCCGTACTGGCCAGAGAAACCGAATGTATCGCCATGGGGCACGCACGCTGCCGGGCCATTATGAAGCCTTTAGATGAGTGGGAGGATACACTCGCGGATCTGGCATTCTTTCAGATAGAGGATTTTGTAGACCCACCGATAACCAACCGCAGCGGTACCCGCAGAAGTAAAACCCATATCCCTTTTGCGCCCCCGGTGGAAGATAAAGAACTGGTGGGTGCCTCAGCAGCGTTTAATTCAGTTATCTACCTGTTAAAACGAGTGGCTCAAACAGAAACCACCGTGCTGTTTCTCGGTGAAAGCGGCGTCGGTAAAGAGCGTTTCTCCCGGGCTCTACACGCAATTGGCCCCAGATCCGAGCAGCCGTTCATATCAATTAACTGTGCCGCCATTCCCGATAACCTGATCGAATCAGAACTGTTTGGGGTTGAAAAAGGAGCCTTTACCGGGGCAACGGCATCTCGCCCCGGACGTTTTGAAAGAGCCAATGGCGGCACCCTGTTCCTGGATGAAATTGGTAGTTTGCCGTTTCATGCCCAGGGTAAATTATTACGGGTTTTGCAGGAAAGAGAGATTGAAAGAATCGGCGGCACTGAAACAAAACATATTGATGTCCGCGTCGTCGCCGCAACCAATGAAGACCTGCGTCAGGCGGTCAAAGAGGGTCGTTTCAGGGCCGATCTGTATTACCGCCTGAATGTGTTTCCTGTGCGTATTCCACCATTAAGGGATAGAAGAGATGATATCCCGCTGTTACTCAACGTGTTCGTTGCCCGTTTTACCGAGCGCAGTAACAAATCGATCAGGGGGATCACGCAACAGGCACTGGATGCTCTGTGGCACTACGACTGGCCTGGTAATGTCAGGGAGCTGGAGAACTTTATCGAACGGGCAGTCATTCTGGCCAATGACGATGAAGCGATCGACATACACCATCTGTTTACCGCAGAGGAGTTGCCTAACCTTAGAATCCAGTCACTAAAAGAGGATAAGTCCAATAGTGAGCAACCCATCAAGGGTTCTGATAAGTCCAGAGAGTTAGTTAATAAGCTTCTGGATCAGGGACAAACATTTGCCGATATCGAGCAGGCGCTTATCGATGCGGCGCTGATTCGCAACCATGGCAAAGTCACCGCTGCAGCCAAACAATTGGGGATTGGCAGAGGTAAAATGCAATACCGGATGACAAAAATAAAACAGAGCGATAGCTAGTACCGCCCGGTTTCCTGAGATGCCAGGATCGTTATCGACCTTTCCCCTCAGATTTCAGATCGACCGCTTACAGATCTAACACCAGCCGGGGCGATCTGGATCGTGAGCAACAGGGTAAAAACTGATCATTCTTTCTGCGTTCCTCATCATTAAAGTAGAGATCGCGATGATCCGGAACCCCCTCCAGAACACGGGTAACACAGGTACCACAAACCCCCTGTTCACAGGAATAGTCAAGTTCGATACCGGCGTCGGCCAACGCTTCTAAAGCGGTTTGCTCCTCCGCTACATGGATAACCTTTCCCGAACTTGAAAGTAAAATATCGAACGCATCACCCGACGCTGAAGCAGGGTCTGCAGCAAAATGTTCGAAGTGGATCTGCTCTGAAGGCAGGCCATACTGTTCAGCGCTAGAAGCAACAAAGTCAATAAACCCTTTAGGCCCACAGACGTAGATATGAGCATCCCGCGCTGATGTTTCAAATATGGTATGGATATCGAGTGTCTGATCTTTGTTGCCATCATCAAAGTGAAACTCCACCCGATCAGCAAACTGGCTATCACGCATTCGCCCGGTAAACGCCGCCGCCGACTCAGCCCGGGCACAATAGTGTAGCCTGAACTCAGATCCCGCCATTGCAAGCCGTTCAGCCATACACAAAATAGGGGTTATGCCGATACCGCCAGCAAACAGAATACTGTTTTGCGCTTCATGAACCAGTTCAAAATGATTTTTCGGGGCACTGATCCTGAGGATAGAGCCCACCTCTACTTCATCATGAATAGCAATAGATCCCCCACGCGATTGCGGATCACGCAACACCGCAATCTGATAGAAATGACTCGCAGAGGGCTCATTACAGAGGGAGTACTGACGAATCAGTCCCGGTTTTATTTCAACATCGACATGTGAACCGGCACTGAAAGACGGCAGAGTATCACCCTCCAGGCTGACCAGTTTGAATGAATAGATATTGTCCGCTTCCAACAATTTGGCAGCGACTTTTACAGAGATCATTGTCTCAGCCATTTTTTCACCCCTTAGATTAATGATGTCCTGTGCCCGGTGACACAAAGCCGTTTGAACTGATATCGCGTTACTCACGCCTTCTAAAAAATACCGTCCCTGGTAAAAGAGTGCTCAAGCGGAGTGCTGATAAGCACGAAGGGAATCACAAACGGGGATGGCAGACTTTGCCGGATTGCACCCGAACGGATACAGCAAAGCATTTGTGGCTGAGAGTGGTCGCTAAGTACTCAACTCCGCCTTCCACTACCACCCCGGTATTGACTGTAAAGAAGCGGCACTATCCATAGCCCCGCTTAGTTGATCCGGCTATTAACGGCCGGAAGCCCGCAGATTTTGTACCGTCATCTTGCTTTCAGGTGTCAGCTCAGGATCGATGATCCCTTTGAACTGCCCCGTGGTACAGTGCTGCGCCTGCATATCGATCATGGTAAAGGAGTCATCGATTGACACACCGCTGCCCTTGTTCTGGGCCAGATGGTGATCAGGATGCGCCTGGCCAATACTGAAGCTCTTCCAGATTGCACCGTTTCTGTCGTAGGTTACCGTCCGTGGAATGGTGAATGTCTGGGTATCAATAAAGTGCTGACGTTTACTGATCGGATGGTTTGGATCAAGCGGTTCACCTTCAAGTTGATACACCTTACGCAGCTGATAGGTAACGTTCGGGAAACAGTTACCCTTGCCACCGTATGAGATCATCTGATAACCGTCTTCATCCTTAGGAATCTCGGTATCCAGTGGCATATCATTGTGGTTATACATCGGCAGCAACATGTTACGGGTGCCTTTGTAGGTCCATTTCATATCGGAAATACGTCCGTTATACCCTTCAAAGTCTTCGATCATGATATCCGAGCCCAGAAATGCATCGGTAACCTGACCAGAAGACAGACGACGTACACGACGCTGGAAACCCAGATACAGATAGGCGTTGTCCCGCTTAAGGTCATCCTCAAACCGCTGAATCAACAGCTGAGTGTTCTTCACATCAAAGGGTTCCAGTACTTCCAGGTAGGTGGCGCGGAACAGATTTGAAGGGTTTGGCGTAATGGCCGGAACCGGGGCCTGCTGAGTACGGTGAGTGTAGTTTAAAAAGTTAAAATTGAACTTAAGTGTTCGCTCAGCCTTGCCGCTGTTCATATCTTTGAAGGTCCAGTAAAACGGCCAGATCGCAGCAGAATCACCCCAGTTATAGCCATACTTAAAGTTCCATGCGAGCTTTTCACCGGCGCGTGGATCATCCATAGAGGGTTCCTGGGGGAAGGGACGACCCGCTACTGAGCCGCTGATTTCACCGACCTTATCGCCCAGTTTGACATCATTCATATACTTGCGGGTGGCGTCGACATAGCTCTTATTGAGATCAAACGAGGTGGTTTCCCCCACTTTTATTTCGGTATCACCGGCTTTAATAAAGTCATACATCGCCGGGTCGATAATCTCTTTAAACTGATCAACATTCCCCTGATTGATGGTCATCCCGACACTTAATCCCTGGTAGGTTGGGACACCATTTTTATACGGATAAAATGCATTCTGTACATCCTGTTCCGTCGCGGCCATGGCTGAAGCAGATACAGCCGTTGTCAGCGCCAGAGAGATAAAGGTTTTCTTAAACATAATGGTTTACCTTCTTATCGTTATTTTTTTAGAAGCTGTAACGTACGCTCAGCTGGAATTCATCTTCCTGATTAGCCACCCCAATCGGGCCATTGAGGAAACGCGCCAGAGGCTCTGTCTGGCCACCCGCAGCGGCTCCGCCTGCTACAGACCATGGGAAGGTTTTCTTGCCGCCCTCTTTAATATTGAAGGCCGCATTAACTTTCCAGTTATCATTGATCAGATAGTCAATGCTGGGAGCAACGGCTGTAGCTTCTGCCGCAAAGTCATGGGCGATAATAATCTGTGGGCTGAGACGGTTATTCATATAGAAGCCTTTGAATAACAGTGTCGCGATCCAGTTATCCTTCTTGTTGGGCATATCTCTTTCATGATCAAGAATATGCTCACCAAACAGCTGGGTGGATAACAGAAATGCACTACTGGTGCCCAGTGCAGGAATGATGAGGTTTTTGTCAAAACCGATCACATAGCGCAGCATATCGGTTTTCTTATAACCATCGGCATCACGGGCTAACTCTTCACCCTCGGTATAGGCCATCTCCAGTCGCCAGACAGCATCCTGATCCATCGAGTAGTAGTCGACGGAACCACCCAGCAGGTTGACTTCAGGAAAATGGATATCAAACAAGCCAAAGTTATTACCCGGTCCACCTAACGCATGGATAGAAGGTAGCTGTTGACGATAGTGCAGAGCATTCAGAGAGAAGGTGGTATCACCATAAACCCCCTCCCACTTGGCACCAAACTGGGTATTTCTCAGTGACCACTCATAATCAACCACATCATTAATGACATAGGGGCCGCCACCGTTGATGCGTGAAGCAAAGAAACAGCCACCATCAAGAATGGCATAGGGCTGACCACAGGTACCCAGATTATTAGGGCGGAACTTATCGATATTCCATACCAGGGAGAAGTTGGAATCATCAAATACCTTATTTGGACCCATGCGCCACTCTGCGGTGAGCATCCACTGAGGTATACGGATATCTTCCAGCTCGTCGTAGATATTATGCCGGGAGTAATCCACCGGGTTGATCACATCCAGCACGCGGAACAGGTCGGTTTTACCCCAGACGACCTGCTGCTTACCAAAGCTGAGATTCAGAACAGTACCGCTGTCCAGCTGTTTATCGGCGCTGATATAAAGTTCGCGGATAAAGTCCAGCCGGTCATTAAAGTCGGGATAACGGACATCATTTTCAGACTGATCCATATAACCATCGAGGTTATGACACAGCTGAGGATCATTCTCGCAAGGTAACGGTGTTCCGGGAGCAAGAATCGCGGTCGAGGTGTCCTGACCATGCCAGTTTTCACCCAGATAGTTTGCCTGTGCATCTTTGCCAAACTCGTCACTATTGAGATCGTAAACACCATCATAGGTGGCGCGCAGCGTACCGTTGATCGAGACGTTATCCCAACCATCGGTTTCCAGCTGTTTAGAAAACTCAGCCTGGGCTGTATTACGAAACTTAGATAAGCCAACCCCATCACGCACGTAGGTGGCATTTTCTACGAAACCTGCCCATTCAGTATCGGCCGCAACCGCTGCGGTACTGAGCCCCAGTGACATGGCAGTGACGCCCATAGCCACACCGGCAGCCAGCTTATTCATCGTCATTATTATTGTTTTTGACATGTTTAACCCCTTTCAGGTTTTTGGTTTTTAACAAACGGGTGTCGTAGCGCTTTTAGGTGAACGATCATCACCCAGCGCATCCGCGTGGATCACACCATCCTCATCTTCATAGGCTGCGCAGATAAATTTCGGTTTGAACACCAGCACCCAGGCAGGCACCAGCAACATCGCCGCAGCACCGTTGAGAATCACCATCACACTCAGCAACAGTGCCGCATCGGACTGGAAGCGCAGATCTGACAGCACCACCCACATGACGATCCCGGCGATCAGCGTAATCGCCGTGAAGCTGACCGCCAGACCTGTGGTCCGGATCGCCGTGCGCACGGCAGAGCTGAGGTTGTGCTGCAACGCCATCTCCGCGCGGATGCGGTCCATCATGTAGATCGAATAGTCGATCCCCACCCCAACGCCGACGGCGATGATCGGTACCGTATTGATATTGATCCCCATGCCGGTGATGCCCATATAGGCGTAGGTCAGCGTGGTGGCGAACATCATCGCCATGAACATCATCATGCCGGCCTGCAACGAGGTGTAGAAAAACATCACCATGGCGAAGATCAGCAGGAACACCAGCGGCAGCACCCAGAGATTGGTCTCATAGGCGGCTTCATTCATCGCCGCAGTGACACCAATAGTGCCCCCGGCCAGACGGATCTTCAGTCCCTCGACCTTACCTTCATTGGCATCGATCCACTGCTTGGCGGTGTAGATTGCCCGGCGAATAGTCTCGCCCTGATGATCTTTGTAATAGAACACCAGATTGGCGATCCGCTCGTCGGTATCAACAAACTCATTCAGTGCACCGGGGATCGGGCTGGACATCATGTAGGTAAACATCAGCCCCCCTACATACTGAGCATCATCGGGGATCTGCATCCAGCGCGGATCATCGTTGTGCAGCAGACGGTTCACCTGTTTAACCAGGTCGGGTATCCCTTTGGCCCCACCGACGCCGGGGTCCATCAGCATATGACGCTCAAGATCGGCCAGCGCTTTCAATACTTCAGGACGTTTTATACCGCCTTTCTCACTGGTTTCGGCGACGATATAGAGCTCTTCCGAACCCGGAAAACTGTCATTAATAGCCCCGGAAGAGACGTTATAGTCGTGATTCTGATAGAGAATGGGTGAGCCCGGCTCCGATTCGCCGATCACCACTTTCGATGAGGCATACCAGCCCCCCACCAACAGCAGCGCACCGATCAGCAGTGCATTTTTAGCCGCCTTGCGGGTGCTGATCAGGTCCGCACAGAAGTACCCCACATTACGAAAAACGTTGTGTTTCACTGCATAGTTTTTCGGCTTCGGCAACACCGACAGCAACATCGGTACCGCCAGCAGCACAGTAATGATGATCGACAGAGCCCACAGCGAGGCATAGTGTGCCAGCTTGGTGTTCAGTGGTATGGAGCCGATGGCAATCAGCAGCAGACCGATCGCATCGGACACCACTCCCAGGCTGCCGGGACGGAACAGATTTTCAAAGGTCAGCTGAGCCGCTTTATGATGATCGGAGTGCTCATTCAGTTCGAGATAGTAACGTTCAACGATCTGAATACCGTGGGACATCGCCCGGGCGGAGATCAGGAAGGGAATAACCAGTCCCAGCGGGTCAAGGTTATAACCAAACAGGGAGATAATCCCCAGCCCCCAGATTGTCGATACCACTACCGCCGCCAGCGGAATCAACACGCCATAGGCTTTACGGAAATAGAACACCAGCAACCCGATCATGATCAGCGCGGTAAACATAAAGATCTGAATGATCTGGCCCAGATACTGATAGGCCCAGCCCACCAGCATCGGCTGCCCGGTCACATGAATCTTAAACCCTTTCGCGCCCTCATCGGTGCGCATCTGCTGAATCGCATCAAAGGTTTTAACGTAATCCAGCTGGCCCTCGTTAAGCTGCGCTTTCACCAGCGCCATTTTCATATCCGGGCTGACCAGAGGGCCATAAACGCGGGGGTTGGCGACAATATCCTGACGCAACGCTTCCAGCTCAGCCGCACTCAATTCACCACCCTGAGGATCATAGTAAGACTCAGAGTTCACGTTGCCCTCAGGCGTCATCCATACTTTGCGGGAGTTGCGATGGGTGATACTGGCCACCAGGTTGTGGTTAACTCCCGGCAGGTTATCCACCGCCTGAGTGATGCGGTGAATCCGCGCCAGCGCTTCATTACTGAAGATATCGCCGTTTTCAACCTCAACCCCGACGATTACCACATTGGCACCGCCAAAGGACTCCTTAATCTCGTTATGCAACACGATATAGGGGTGTTCCTGAGGCAACAGGTCGGCAAAATCAGAATACATTTTTACGCCGGGAATCTGGCTGGCAAAGAACAGCGTGACTATCAGAATCAGCCCCAGCACAATTTTAGGGCTGTTGAAAATCCGCTCATCCAGATTGTGTAGCAGATGAGTGACTTTATGGGATTGTGCAGATGCTTTATCAGACATATCCGTAGTTCCAAAAATTATTATTATTTAAATCAGCCTGTGAAAAGGCTCAGATATCGACCGTAAAGAGAGCACCCCAGCCACCAGATACCAGTAGGTGTTGCTTATCCAGCAGTTTGCCGTCCCGCAGATAGACCGGAATATTGGGTGTATCCAGCTTGCGCCAGAGACTGTGTTGCTGCTCCAGAACCGTGCCGTGATCACCAAAAGCGAACAGCCGGCCGTCCCGGGCGTAGAAGTTATAGATCGGAGAATCGGTCGGAGTCTCCTGAGACTGCCAGCTCTGGCCAGCATCATTGGTGTACAGAATGGTGCCCCCCAGCCCTGCGACCCAGCCGGTTGAGGGATCACTGAAATAGCTGGTCATGGGGAAAAATTCATTGGGGATCGGATCCAGTAAAGTCCAGTTTTCACCACCATCCTCAGAGCGCGCCAGTAGTCCGAACTCACCGGTGGCTATCAGGTTCTGGCTATCAAAAAACTGCACCGAAGAGATAGCAGCATCTTCGTTGAGGCTCTGCTCATTCCAGCTGGCACCTTTATCATGACTGCTGACCAGGGTGCTGAAACTGCCAGCGGCCCAGTAACTGTTGTCCGGTCCACAGGCCACTGAAGTCAGGCTTTCCCGGGTGGGAATATCACTGCTACGCCAGTGTTGCCCCTGGTCCTCACTGATCCACAGCTGACGCTCCATACTCAGAGCGATCAGTGACTGATCGGGACACAGTTCGATATCGACAAAGTTAGGATTGTTACTCAGCTGCTGCCGCTGCCATTTAAGATCGCTGACCGGACTGGTCAGCACGACGCCATCGGAACCCACCACGACAACCTGATCCTGACTTACCGCTACACCCAGCAACTGATCGGTGCGATGCACCGCTTTACTCATCTCTGTTTCAACCCCCTCAAGATTCAGGGGAGCCTCGCATCCTGCGAGAAAAGTTGTCAGAGCAAAAACTAACGTTGATCTGAGGTGCCTGTTATTTGTTATTTTTATAAACATGACTTACGCCTGCACTGTTTACTGATTGTTGGAGAATTCTCACTCCTGACAGACAAAATAACGCAGGCAACTCATTACCATCCAATACTATTGATATTCCATCTCAATACTTTTAAGGTATTAAATTATTCAAACCAAACAGGCGGGCGAGTGATGGATCTGCGTAAACTCAGATATTTCAAGGTGGTAGCGGATGAAAAACATATCGGCAGAGCCGCCAAAGTACTGCATATTTCCCAACCACCACTAACCCGGCAGATCCATCAACTGGAAGAGGATCTGGGAGTGACGCTGTTCAACAGAACGCCCAAAGGGATGGAGCTGACCGATGCCGGACGGCTTTTCAGGGAAGAGGTCAACAATATTTTCGGCCTGATAGAACAAGCCACTGAGCGAACACAAAAAGCGGGACAGGGTCGGCTTGGCCGACTGGATATTGCGATATTTGGTTCAGGCATTATGGGGGACATACCCAAAATCCTGCTGGCCTTTAAAGAACGTTACCCGGAGGTCAATGTCGTCCTGCATACCATGGATAAAGGCGAGCAGATCAATGCCTTGCGACAGAAACGTATCAGCCTGGGCTTTAACCGCATGCTGGCCCCCCTGCCCGATATTAGCTCTGAGCTGGTGACGACGGAAAAGCTATTACTCGCCATTAACAGCAACCACCCACTGGCGGCGCTGCCTGAAATACCTTTCACTGAGATCAGCGATATTCCACTGATTCTGTTTCCATCCAGCAACCGGCCGAACTTTATCGACAAAACGATTCGTCTCTGCCAGCTATCCGGATTTACGCCCCATATATCGCAGGAAGTCGGCGATGCAGTCACCGGCGTGGCACTGGTAGCGAGTGGATTTGGTGCATGCCTAGTGCCCCAGTCGGCCACCGTTTTAAGCCTGCCCGGGGTGGTTTATAAGCCATTAATCGATACCCCGGATGAAGCCGAAGTCGATCTCAGCTGTATCTTCAGAAAAGAGGATGAATCGCCGTTGTTGAAAGCGTTTCTGGAGATACTGATCGGCTACCGTATAGCGAAAAGTCAGTGACGCCAGCGCTGCTGATCAGATGTTTTTCGACATTTTACCAATCACTTCGATTTCCAGATCGGTTTGCGGATAGATACGGCAGGCGAGCGCAAAGTGGTTTTCACGTTCAGCCTCGCTGATATGGCATTTACTCATCGTCCGACTGCTATATTCACCTTCGAGTACCTGAATTTTACACACACCACAGCCACCACCCCGACACCCCAGAGGGATGCCTTTTTTGCCCAGACGCGCCATGCCATGCAGGATTGACTCACCGGCTTTACAGACATAGGTCTCATCAGTTTCCGTCAGTCGGATCTGATAACTAGCCATGGGCCTTCTCCTGTTGGCGTGCCTCCACTTCACGCTTGCGGATCTCACTGGCAGGCGCACCGGCGATAAACCAGTCTTCAGGTTTAACCTGGCTGCAGCGACCGCGAATCGCGGCAGCATCTACCGCCAGCACATCACTCAACAGTGTAGTAAACCTCTCAGCTATCCGTGTCCGCTGTTCAAACGGCCTGCCCTCCAGCACGATAAACTCGAAAAATGCAGCCGGACTGCCGGACACGGAGCAAACCTGACCACCCACAGCCACCGCCCCTGCCTGGTAGCGGTTAATAAACACCCGGGTTCGTTCGACCGGGCTATCCAGCTCCTGAGCATAAATAGCACTGGCTTGCTCCAGAATCCTGGCGGAGGACTCTGCCGTTAAGAGCGCCTCAGATATATGAAAGGTTGCGATCGGCATCACTGAACTCCTTATTATTTTTATCTTCTCTGCGCTTGTCGTTAAGAGATTCCTGCCTTAATCGCATCAAGGCAGGACAACTAAGCACAACTAAGCAGAACGATCTCTCCCCGGTTATGGCAAACCTTTGCGACGGCCGGAATCCAGCATCAGCGTAGACCCGGTCATAGCGGTTGCTTCAGGATCAAGCAGCATATCCACCGCCCAGGCCACCTGCCCAGGCGTGGTAAAGGCACTGATAGAGGACTCCGCTTTCATATCATCCAGCACATCATCAACCGTGCAGCCGCGCATCTCTGCCCGGGCCACGGCCACCTTTCTCAGCCGCTCGGTATCGGCAGGGCCTGGCGCAATAACATGCGCCGTGACACCCCGTTTGCCATAGGCCAGGCTCAGCTGGCGCGAGACATTAAACAGCGCGGCATTAGCCACCCCGGCAGACGCGGCATAAGCCGTCGGCTCCAGACCATAGTGACCACCAATGGAGATCAGCCTGCTACCCTCTGTCAGAAAGCTGTCAGCGGCCCGACTCAGGCGCAACAAGCCACCCACTTTGATATTCACCGCATCCACCATTGTCGCCGTTGGCGCTTCCAGAATACCTCCCGCTACCCCAACACCCGGGCCGTGCACCACCGCCCTGACAGTGCTATTCAGAGCAACATCATCCAGCACTGTACGAATCGCCTCAATGGCACTGTCATCACTGATGTCAGCCACACAGGGAATAACGCCCGCATGGGCTTCTGACAAGGCCTGCAAACTGGCTGCTGAACGCGCCACAGCGACTACCTTCAGCCCCCGGGCCAGCAATCGTTCGACAATCGCCTGGCCAAAGGCACCGGTTGCGCCGACGACAACCGCCGTTTCACCCTTAAAATCTGTGTTCATCTCAACCGCCTTTCAGTCGATCCGTTAAAAATTCTGTTTCAATAAACCACGCTCTTTGGCCATGGTCATTGCGGTGTCCTGAATCATATCTTCCTGACCACCGATCATCTTTTTGCGTCCCAGTTCCACCAGGATATCCCGGGCCGGTACCCCAAACCGCTCCGCTGCACGTTTGGCATGCAACAGGAAGGTCGAATAAACCCCCGCATAACCGAGGGTCAGAGAGTCTTTATCCACCCGGACAATGTGATCCATCATCGGGAAGATGATCTCATCGGCAATATCCATGGTCTTAAACAGATCGACACCGGTTTCGATACCCATCCGTTCGCAAACGGCGATAAACACCTCCAGTGGCGTATTACCCGCCCCGGCTCCCAGACCGGCCACTGAGCCATCAATACGTGATGCCCCCGCCGCAATAGCCGCAATGGAGTTGGAGATTCCCAGCCCCATATTGTGATGACCATGGAAACCGATCTCCGTTTCCGGTTTCAGGACATCCCGAAGAGCAGTGACACGTTGAGTAACATCTTCCGGCAACATGAAACCAGCAGAATCAGTGATATAGACAGTATTGGCACCGTAGGACTCCATTTTTTTCGCTTCCTGCGCCAGTGAACTGGCATCAGACAGGTGAGACATCATCAGAAAACCGGTGGTATCCATCCCCAGTTCACGGGCACAGGCGATATGCTGTGGTGAGGTATCGGCTTCGGTACAGTGGGTTGCCACATGTACGCTGCGGGCACCTGAATGATAGGCGGACTTCAGCTCTTTCATCGTCCCCAATCCCGGCAACAGCAGGACAGATACCACCGCCTGCTTCATCCGCGATGCAACCGCTTCGATATACTCCTCATTGCTGGCCAGGGCGAAACCATGCTGCAGCGAGTTGCCGCCGAGACCCGCGCCATGGGTCACCTGGATATAGGGCATCCCGGCATCATCGAGGGCGGTCGCGACTTTAACCATCTGCTCTACAGAGATCTGTTCCCGCTTGGCATGCATGCCGTCGCGCAGACACATATCATGCAGAATGACTTTACGTCCGTTCAGATCACTCATGAGGCCACCTCCACTGGGTTGAGTTGAATTTTTCCGGCGAGTATCTCCTCGGCAAACATCTCCGCAGTGCGGGTTGCCGCCGCGGTCATAATGTCGAGGTTGCCGGCATACTTAGGCAGATAATCCCCCAGCCCCTCAACCTCCATAAACACAGCGACCTTATTGCCTTCGAAACTCGGGCCGTTGACCAGTTTGTAACCCGGCACATATTTCTGCACCTCTTTGATCATGGCCAGCACCGACGCGGTAATTTTCGCCTCGTCCGGCTCACCTTCAGTGAGGCAGTAGATGGTGTTACGCATAATCATCGGAGGTTCTGCGGGATTGATAATCGCCAGCGCCTTACCCTTTTTCGCACCGCCCACCACTTCAATAGCGTTGGAGGTGGTATAGGTAAACTCATCGAGATTAGCCCGGGTGCCGGGGCCAATCGATTTAGAGGAAAGACTGGCAATAATCTCTGCGTATTCAACCCCCTGCACCTGAGACACGGCACTGACAATCGGAATCGTCGCCTGGCCCGCACAGGAGATCATATTGACGTTCATCTCCACTTTTTCAGCATGCTGCTTCAGGTTTACCGGTGGCACACACAGAGGACCGATAGCCGCTGGCGTCAGGTCGATCATCATCACCCCCAGCGCGTTCAGTTTGCGACTATTTTCCGCATGGACATAGGCACTGGTGGCATCAAAGGCGATCTGGATGCCATCTTCCAAAACATGGGGAAGTAAGCCATCAATGCCTTCATGGGTTGTTTTCAGTCCCATCGCAGCGGCCCGTGTCAGACCTTCTGATTCAGGGTCGATACCGACCATCCACACCGGCTCAAGGAACTCACTGCGTTGAATTTTATAGATCAGATCAGTGCCAATATTGCCTGACCCGATCAATGCACATCTGATCTTTTTCATGATTTTTCCTCTTCGACGAGGGAGGCTGACTTCGCCTGATCCGATGCGCGACCGGCGCGCCCGCCCACGTAAAATTCATCTTTTTTATGTTCGGTTACCAGAATACGCACCGTATCAATGCTGACACCAAAACCGTCCGCTGCAGCTTTTGAAATAGCTGCCGCAGCCCGCGCCTTAATCTCTGAGCTGCGCCCTTCTAAAATATGAACTTCAATAATCGGCATAAATTGTCCTCACTCCCCGAACCGGATAGAGATTGAGCCCAGCTCCTGAAACCGGGCAATAACATGGTCACCAGGCGCGACGGCAACCGCTGCCGTGATCCCGCCACTCATCACAAAACTACCGGCAGGTAGTTCCTCCCCCATCCCGGCGAGAATATTCACCAACATCGCCACCGCCGCTGCCGGATGGTCCATCACCGCCGCAGCGGCCCCCATCTCGACAATTTCACCATTTTTTTCCAGTACTGCGCCGATGGTGGGCAGGTCCAGTTCCTCCACATACCGGGGACGACCACCGCCGACAAAACGCGCCGATGAGCCGTTGTCGGCAACCACGCTTTGCAGATCAAATTTAAAACCGGAAAAACGTGAATCGATCACCTCAATGGCGGGCAATACATAATCGGTAGCCTGCAGCACATCCTCTGCGGTGCAGCCAGGCCCTGACAGTTTTTCCCGGGTGACAAATGCGATTTCACACTCAACCCGTGGATGCACCAGATCAGCGGTTGAGATCACCGAATTTTCCGGACGTGACATTTTGTCGGTCAGGAAGCCGATAGAGGGCTGATCCACCCCCATCTGCTTCATCTTCGCCCGGGAGGTTAATCCCGCTTTCCAGCCAACCAGCTTATGGCCCTGTTCAATAAAGCGTTTGCGCAGCTCCGTCTGAATCGCATAGCCATCAGCCATCGTCATCAATGGGTATTCATCGGTGAGTTTGGGGATCGCATAAGCGCGGGTCTGAGCACCCTCTACACGTTCACACAGGCGGACTATCGCCTCTCTATCCAGCGTTGTTTTCATACTGCGCTTCTCCCGGAGAATCTGACCTTACAGCGGCCCAGCCCACCCACATTGCACTCAAGTTCGTCACCGTGCTGCACCGCCACCAGTTCAGACTGAGATCCTGACAAAATCACCTCACCCGCTTTAAAGGGGATGCCCAGCTCACCCAGAGTATTCGCCAGCCAGGCGACCGCATTAACCGGTGAACCCTGAACTGCCGCGCCGACACTGGTGGAGTAGAGCTCACCATTTTTATGCAACACCATACCGGCCAGGGTGAGATCCAGCTTACGCGGATCGCCTTTGACATCGCCCAGCACATACACACCGCAGGACGCGTTATCCGCCACCGTATCCTCAATCCTGATTTTCCAGTCGGTAATACGGGAATCGACAATCTCGAAACAGGGCACGACATAATCGGTGGCACGGATCACATCCATGGCGGTAATACCAGGGCCGTTAAGATCCTCTTTGAGAACGAACGCCAGTTCGGCCTCCGCTTTCGGCTGAATCAAACCATCCAGATCGATCATGTTATCGCCCGCGATCTGCATAGCGGAGGTGAGAATGCCAAAATCAGGCTGATACACCCCCAGAAACTGCTGTACCGGCTTACTGGTCACGCCAATTTTTTTACCGACCACAGTCTCCCCCGCCTCCAGCCGACGGGCGATAAACCGCTGTTGTATCTGATAGGCCTGTGCCAGCGTGATATCCAGATCCCGCTCGGTAAATGGTTTAATAGTGCTGCGTGACCGAAATGCGGCATACAGCTCATCACCTAACTGATTAATTATTTCCTGATCCATAACCACCTCAGAGTTTGATACAGACATTGCGCATCTCGGTATAAAACTCGAGGGAGTGCACACCGCCTTCACGGCCAATACCGGACTGTTTCGAACCACCGAATGCGGTGCGCAGATCCCGCAGGAACCAGCTGTTAATCCAGGTCACCCCGACATCGACCGCAGCGGCCATCCGATGAGCGCGGGTCAGATCATTGGTCCAGATGGTGGTGGACAAGCCATAGTCGTTAGCATTGGCATAGCCAACCACTTCTGACTCGCTGTCAAACGGACAGATATGGCAACAGGGGCCGAAGATCTCTTCGCGAACCACGGTGGCGGTTTCTGGCAAGCCGGTCCAGATAGTGGGTTGTACCCAGTTACCTTCAGACAGCTCGGCAGCCATTTCGGGAATACCACCACCGGTAACCACCGTCGCGCCCTCTTCAACCGCTTTGCGATAATAGGAGAGCACTTTATCCTGATGCTCCCTGCTGATCAGAGGTCCGTAATTCGACTCATGATTTTCCGGGCGACCATACTTCACCGCTTCTGCTTTCAGCTTCAGCGCATTCACAAACCGATCAAAAATGGGGCGTTCGACATAGACCTTCTCTGTCCCCAGACAGACCTGCCCGGTATTCAGAAAAGCGGAGCGGAAGATACCATCAACCGCCGCTTCAAAATCAGCATCGGCAAACACGATACCGGCATTCTTACCGCCCATCTCAAAGGACACATCTCGACACCCCT
Organism: Amphritea sp.; assembly: GCF_050300915.1. Taxonomy (GTDB): domain Bacteria; phylum Pseudomonadota; class Gammaproteobacteria; order Pseudomonadales; family Balneatricaceae; genus Amphritea. The sequence goes on along the minus strand of NZ_JBNKYN010000043.1, from coordinate 3,672 downwards.
CGGCCGCCGCTTTCATAATGGCGGTGCCGGTACGGGTTTCGCCGGTAAAGGTGATCGCATCCACCGACTGGTTCTGCGTCAGAAACTCACCCGCCGAGTCGGGGCCAAAACCGTGCACCACGTTAAACACACCTTTAGGAATGCCAACGCTGTTCATCACTTCACCCAGCAGGGTGGTGGTCAGCGGTGTTTCTTCAGAGGGTTTGACCACCACGGTGTTGCCACAGGCCAGCGCCGGCCCCACTTTCCAGGTCATCAACAGAAAGGGGGCATTCCAGGGGGAGATAACACCGATAACCCCTTTTGGCACCCGCAGCCCATAGTTGAGGGCGCCACGGCCATCGGGAGTGGCCATCTGATAGCTTTCAGTGGGTACATTCTTAATAATGTCGGCAAACACTTTGAAGTTAGCCGCGCCCCGGGGGATAAACGCGTGGGTCATCACGTGGTGCGGCTGTCCGGTATCAGCCATCTCGGCCGCGACAAAATCATCAAAGCGACGGGTAATCTCATCGGCAACGCCGTAGAGAAGATCAACCCGCTGATCGACCGTCAACTGGCCCCACTCACCGGTCAATGCCGCTTTTGCCGCCGCTACTGCCCGGTCAACATCCGCACGACCGGCTTCAGCGACAGTGGCGATAATGCTGTTATCCACAGGTGAGCGCTTGTCAAACCGGCGCCCCGATTCAGCCTCAACAAACTCACCATTTATAAAATTATTAACTTGATGCATTGCTGCTCACCTTTGTTTGATTACTGCTGGCACCGTTCCATTCCATCCAGTTTATGCAGCCACTCAGATACCGTCTAATACTGTTTTTATCCAGAAGCAATACCTAATAGGTATTAAGATTGATATAGGAAAGTCTTTGGATGGTGGCACCCGTAATCTGTAAACGTTAAAAAATCAGATTCAGAGAAGTAAAACTGCATGCAGGTAAACCGCATGCAGTTCAGCAGGAGATCAGGTAACGATGGTCAGGAATGACTCATGCAGTTTACGCTGAGGGTAGTCCAGTCCCTGGGGGAAGTGATCCCAGTCCCAGGTGATGGTTTCATAGTCAGGATAGGGCTGATATCCCCCCATAAAGGTTTCGAAGCGGTTACCGGACGGGTCCCAGGCATAGATAGTACAGCCACGGGTAATACCGTGACGGGTAGGACCGATATCCACCGACACCTCATTCATCGACATAATATCCCCGGCCCGCAGCACTTTCTCCCAGCTTTCCATCAGGAATGAACAGTGGTGCAACTTACCGGGCTCAGGATGTTCAACAAAGGCGATATCATGAACTTTATGAGAGCAGGACAGCCATAACGCGGCCTCAAACTCGCCATCTTCGGCCAGCACCCGCTCCACCAGAAAGAAATCCAACACATCTTCAAAGATCTTTTTGTTGGCGGCCACATTCGGTCCGTACAGCAGCATATGGTCCAGACGAACCGGCGCAATACCATGTTCACTGGCGGCATTCCACGGGCCCGGATTGGCATTGGTCAGGCCATTACCAACAGCAGTTTTCTCTGCATAAAGCTCCATGATGTGACCGGTTGGCAGAGTAAAGCGGACACGGTCACCGGTTTCCAGCATCTCGCCAGCAGGCATACGGCTGGTTTCAATACCATACTCATTCAGGTCCGCTTCCAGTTTATCCAGCGTCTCTGCATTGAGTACTTTAAAACCGAAGAAATCCATACCCGCTTCTTCAGCCTGACGAATAATGTAACTGCTATGATCCCGTTCGTCCCAGCACTTAAAATAAACCCGCCCCTGATCATCACGACCGGTTTCAACTAAACCCAGTACATCACGATAAAAACGCACACTCTCTTCCAGATCGAATACACGAATCTGCACATGTCCCGGTCTTAATACACCTGTCATTGCCATCTCAAAAGCTCCTGATTTTTATCTTATTTTTATAAAGCATGACGCTTTAATGCATCAGCGTCGCTAAATTCTCTAAAGCACTTTTTGCTCGTACTTTCAGTGTATGCGGGCCACCGAATACCGTCTAATACCGTTTAATGCTTTAACAGATACCTTTTAGGTATCAATATAATCAGCACAATTTATATCTTCACAGCCACTAAACACCCGCCCACTTTTTCAATCAGATCCGTTTAAACAGCGCCGAGCGATTCTGCTCTTCAGCACCATCGGCAGCGGTGACAAAGCGTTCCATATGGATATCCCGCTCAAACAACCGCCCCTGCATCAGGGTGGTTATCGCCGCGTCGATCATCGGTGGCGGGCCGCAGAGATACGCTTTATTACCATCAAACCGACCATTGAACTGTGCCTGGGCCGCTTCATGAACAAAACCGGTAAAGCCCTGCCAGTCATCCTCCGGTTCCGGTGCATTCAGCGCGGGCACGTAGGTAAAGTTGTCAAACTCCCGGTCGAGGTTTTCAAACAGCGCCCGGTTATACAGTTCAGAGAGATTACGCGCCCCATGCAACAGCGTAATTGGACGGCTATCACCCTCTTCCAGCAGATCCAGAATCATCGATTGCGGGCTGGATAGCCCCGAACCACCGGCGATAAAGATCGCGCCCTGATCATCCGATTTGCGCACGAAAAACTGGCCGTATGGCCCGCTGACATCCAGAGTATCCCCCACCGCCAGCTGCTGATGCAGGTAGGTGGTGCCCGCCCCGCCCGGCACCAGACGGACATGCAGTTCCAGTGTGGTGGCATCGGAGGGCTTGTTAGCGATGGAGAACGCCCGGCTGCCCTCCACTCCGGGTAACTTCAGGTTGATATACTGCCCGGCCTGAAATGCCATCGACCTGTCCAGTGCAAAAACGATCCCTTTAATCGTTGGTGACAGATCGTTAATCTCGGTGACCGTGCCGATAAAATCCTCCACCGGATAACCGGCAAAGTCATCATCGACATCGATATCCGCTTCGATCACCATATCCGATTCCGGCGTGCAGCAGCAGGCCAGTACCTTGCCCTCCTCCCGCTCCATATCCATCAGCGCGAAGGGAGAGGCATTACCCAGATCACTTTCACCTTCCAGCACCTGCACTTTGCAGGTAGCACAGGTGCCGTGACCACAGGCAAACGGCAACCAGACCCCCTGACGCAGGGCAGCATCCAGAATGGTCTGCCCCTCTTCAACCTCGATTACATCACCGGTTGGTTCTACTGTTACTTCATAACTCATCGTGTCACCCTACTCTTACCATGAAGCTGAGCGTTGTTTGTCTCATCTGTTCTCAGACACCGGCGTTTTGATAACCGCGCAGTTCAGGGGTTTTAAAACGGATCAGCGACTTATGCCCTACCCCCTGAGCCTCAAGGCTGACATCCAGTTGTGGTTTAAACGGTTCACCATCCAGCAGCCACTCAGCGCTGTCCCAGTTGATCTGTTTAAATTCAGGGTGCTGACCAAAGGCTTCCGGCATGATGGTTTCGATCACTGCCGCAAAGGGCATGGAGGGGGGCAGCGGGAACGCTTTGGCAGCGCAGAACATGCGGTGCTCATCCCAACCGAGATAAACAATCTGATTGCCGTGGAAGTTCTCCACCCGGTCCATCCGCTCGCCCTGATAGTCAGGATTTAGTGCATATACAGGCATTTTCATATCCTCTTGTTATTCTTGTGCGGGTGCAGCCCTGCCACACCCGTTGACAGGTTGATGACCGGTTCAGGC
>NZ_JBNKYN010000042.1:0-35477 GCF_050300915.1 Amphritea sp. | reverse complement strand
CAGCAGCTTCTTCACCGGGGCGGCCAGACCGATCTTCTGTGGCTGGCGTAAGTTATACCAGAGAGTGGCGGGCTGTTCCATGACACGGTTTGTAAGGTCTTTGCGGGGTTCGCTCTCCAGACCGGCTTCACGCAGGGCGATTTTCACCGGGGTGATGTCCAGATGGAAATGACTGAACGTGTGTCTGATCGGCTCCAGTGGTGTGGCGCTGTCAGCATCGACTGGCAGGCCGGTTTCCTGTTCGGCATCACGCAGGTCGGAGGTTTCCGGCAGGCTCCACAGACCGCCCCAGATGCCGCTTGGGGGACGCTGACGCAGCAGTATCTGCCCCTCGTTATCTTCAATCAACAGCATCAGGGTCTGTTTTACCGGGATAACTTTTTTCGGTCGGGGTTCCGGTAACTGGTTTTCGCGGCCCTGCTGGTGTGCCTGACAGCCGGATTGTAACGGGCAGAGCAGGCAGGCGGGTTTGCTGCGGGTACAGAGGGTGGCCCCCATATCCATCATTGCCTGAGTGTAATCGGCAACCCGTTGTGTCGGGGTGTTCTGCTCGGCGTAGTGCCACAGTTGTCTGATGTTCTCGGTGGTGCCGGGCCAGCCATCGATGGCATAGTAACGGGCCAGCACCCGTTTCACATTACCATCGAGAATTGCCGCCCGCTTGCCGGTGGAGATCGACAGAATTGCGCCAGCCGTGGAGCGGCCGATGCCGGGCAGTTGCTCCAGCTCGGCAACGGTTTCGGGGAACTGGCCGCCGAAATCCTGACTGATGATTTTAGCGGTTTTATGCAGATTGCGGGCGCGGGCGTAATAGCCCAGCCCGGTCCACAGATGCAGTACCTCGTCCTGATCGGCGGCAGCAAGTTCATCAACGGTGGGAAACTGATCCCGGAAGCGTTCGAAATAGGGGATCACCGTAGTTACCTGAGTCTGCTGCAACATGATCTCAGAGAGCCAGGTGAAGTAGGCTGTTTTCTCTGCCTGCCAGGGCAGGTCATGACGGCCGTGCTGATCAAACCAGACCAGCACAGCATTAGCGAATTGTTCAGGTGTCATCAACTTATTTACCGAACAGCCCTTTCAGCAGTTTTTTCGCATCTTCGGTTTTGCTGCCTTCGCCGCCACCGAGTTTATCCATCAGCTTGCCTTCCAGCTGTTTTTTCGCTTTCTGCTTCAGCAGCTCTTTGAGCACGCTGGCATCCGGGCGACACAGTTTAGCGGGTTCGGTATCGAAGCTGCCTTTACAGTTAACCGGCCACTCAACCCCTTCCAGGTTGTTATTCACAGCACAGGTTTTCTTGAACAGGTTCTCTTCGATGGTCAGGCCGAGACGGTAGTCCAGATTCTGCGCGGGCAGGCTGACATTGCCTTTACCGCGCAGGGTGATCGCATCCAGCTTGGTAATCAGGTCGTTGTTGCTGATCACGCCGTTGGTGAATTTGAAGTTGCTGCTGAGGTCGGCGAACGGTGTGGAGCGGTCAACCTGATCAGCATTAACCCCCAGAGCGGCGACGTTGTTGAAGCCCTGACAGATAGTCTGGGCGATATCGATCCCTTTGACGGTACCATCGGGCATGGTGACATTGGCGTTACCGTTAAGGCTGTTAACGATGGCGTAGACCGATTCACCCTGTGCGGTCATATCGGTTTTAGTGTTGAACGTGCCGGTAAGGCGATCAACATCGGCCATATCTTGCAGCAGGTCGCCGATCTGTATCCCTTTAACATTTTTCTTAATAGTAAATTTAGTTGGCGATCTGCGTGCATCGATGACCACCGAGTTGCGCAGTGTACCGCTGTACATATCGGCGTTGATCTTACTCATATTGACCAGGCCACCATGGGCGCTGGTGGCCAGCTCCAGGTTGGACAGGGTCAGTTTGTTAATCAACAGCTTTTTCAGCCCCAGATCGACATCCATATTAAGACTTTTCAGCAGTTCAACCGGCACTACAGGTTCTTTCGAATAGCCTGCGGATTTCTCACCACTACCGGAAGAGGCCTGTGCTGGCTGTTCTTTGGCCGGTGGCAGGTAGCGGTCAGCGTTAAGCTCATCACCCTTCAGATTGAAGGCGATAGCACCGGAGGCCAGGTTCATGGCGAAGTTGCCGTTGAAGCTGGTGTCATCCAGTTTCAGGCTCATCTTGTTCAGTCCCAGGGTGTTGGCTGCACCGCCCAGTTCTGCGTTGAAGCTGATCGCTTTCAGAACATCGGGATCGGTGGTTTCGATAGCGGGCTGTCCCAGCGCTGCCAGCAACTCCTGTAAACTGAACTGAGCGACTTTCAGGTTGCCAGTGATAACCGGTTTGCTGAAACTGGTGACGGTGATATCACCGCTTGCTGCCAGGTTGGCGGCGTTCAGGCTCATATTCTTTAATGATGCGGTTTCTTTGTTCAGATCGCTTTCAATATCGCTGTTGAGTTTAACGTTGACGGTTTTACCATTGAATGGCGCACCGCTCAGGCCGAGGGTGCTTTCCAGTCCTTTGATCTGGTATTGCTGATTTGCCAGGTCGAGGAAGAACTCTGCTTTGAGGGCTGCATCCACGGTCATCTGTTTCTGCTCAGCCTGGTACTGTTCTGCCTGAAAGCTAAGCTCTGCGGGGAAAAATGCACCGGTGGTGACTTTGCCGGAGGTCATGGTGAAGTTCTTCAGTAACACTTTGCTACCGGCGGCATCATCGCGGTAACTGATATTACCGTTGGTGATGGCGATGCTTTCAATATCCAGGGCGATGTCTGCGCCACCGCTGGTTTCAGCTGGTGTGGCGCTATCTGTTGGCGTAGTGGCCTGTGAATTTGTGTCTGATTCAACCGTGCCGGAGGCGTTCTGGCCGGCTCCGGTGACCGCCCAGTTGGTGCTGCCATCTTTGTTTTTTTCCAGATTCAGCGTCAGACCGTCCAGCAGGATGCTGCTCATCTTTATTTTGCTGGAGAGCAGTGCCGCCAGATCAACCGATACCTGAGCCTGATTCAGCTCAGCCAGTTGCGGCTTACCGGGATAGTTGACTTTAATCTGATTAATTTCGATACCGAGCCAGGGAAAGACCGACCAGCCAAGATCACCGTTAATCTCCAGCTCTACGCCGCCTTTCTCCAACGCCAGCTTTTTGATCTCCGGTTTATATTCATTAGGGTCAAAGAACATCCCCAGCAGTATTCCGCCTGCAACGACGATTATCAGCAGCAGGGCAACCAGGCCACCAAAAATCTTTAATAGCGTTTTCATGTCTTCTCCTTGGACCGTGAGTCGGTAAAACAGCTGTAGGTACAGATCGCGTTACACTGTATCTGTAAGCTAATAACAGCATAGTAGCAGAACGATTTTACACACCCTAGATTAACCGTAAATGAAATCAGTCAGTTGGAATCAGTTTTTCACGGGGTTAATCCCGCGCGGTGCTACGCATTGGCATGCTATTGGTTGTATAATGGCAGCCTTATTTTGTGAATGTTTTTACGACGTATTTGTCAAAAACAGCTCTGTTAACTGATCGCGGAGAAGATCATGGCTGAACGGAAAGCCACCGTCACCCGTAATACCCTGGAAACCCAGATTACCGTTGCTGTGAATCTGGATGGCAGCGGTAAGCTCAATGCTGATACCGGCGTGCCTTTTCTTGAACACATGCTGGATCAGATCGCCCGTCATGGCCTGATCGACATGGATATCGTGGCGAAAGGGGATAACCATATTGATGATCACCACACGGTGGAAGATATCGGTATTACCCTGGGGCAGGCGTTCGCACAGGCGGTGGGTGACAGAAAAGGTATTCTGCGCTTCGGCCACGCATACTGCCCGCTGGATGAAGCTTTGTCCCGCGTGGTGATCGACTTTTCCGGTCGCCCGGGTCTGGATATGAACGTTGAGTTTACCCGTGCCACTATCGGTCGCTTTGATACTCAGCTGTTCTGGGAGTTTTTCCAGGGGTTTGTCAATCATGCGGGTGTCACCCTGCATATCGATAACCTGAAGGGCTTTAATGCGCACCACCAGGCGGAGACGATCTTTAAAGCGTTTGGCCGGGCGTTACGCGGTGCGCTGACTATCGATCAGCGCGCGGCTGATCAGATGCCATCCACCAAAGGGACGCTATAAATGAGCAGTGTCGCCGTTATTGATTATGGCATGGGCAACCTGCACTCCGTTGCTAAGGCGCTGGAGCATGTGATGCCCGGTGTGGAGGTGCGGGTGACCGCTGACCCGGAGAAAGTGCGTAGCGCTGATCGGGTATTGCTGCCCGGTGTTGGCGCGATTCGCGATTGTATGGCGGAGATTCGTCGTCTGGGTGTGGATAAAGAGGTGGCGGAAGCGATCGCCTCCGGTAAGCCCTTTCTGGGCATCTGTGTGGGTTATCAGGCATTGATGCAGCGTTCTGAAGAGAATGGTGGTGTTGACTGTCTGGGTCATTTTGAGGGAACGGTGCGTTTCTTTGGCGATGACCTGAAAGAGAGCGATGGTGAGCGTCTTAAAGTGCCGCACATGGGCTGGAACGAAGTGCATCAGACATTCGACCACCCGTTGTGGCATGGGATTGACGATGGCAGCCGCTTCTACTTTGTCCACAGCTACTATGTCGATGCGGTGGATAAGCCACTGGTGGCGGCGAACTGTCACTACGGTGTTGATATCGATGTGGCGATTGCCCGGGATAATGTTTTCGCTACTCAGTTTCACCCGGAAAAAAGCCATACGGTGGGGCTGCAGTTGCTGAAAAACTTCCTTAACTGGGATGGCAAGCCCTGATCAGGGCAGGAGTGCCGGACTCTCTGTCAGGGCGTCCGGTCTGATGTTTATATGAGTTCTTATAGGTAAAAACCATGGCACTGGCAAAACGTATTATCCCCTGTCTGGATGTAGAAAACGGCCGCGTTGTGAAAGGGGTGCAGTTTGTTGACATCCGCGATGCCGGTGATCCGGTGGAAGTGGCGAAACGCTATGATGAGCAGGGTGCCGATGAGATCACATTCCTCGATATCACGGCAACCCATGAGGGCCGTGATACCATGGTGCATACCGTTGAACGGATGGCATCACAGGTGTTTATCCCGCTGACGGTGGGTGGCGGTATTCGCACCTGTGAGGATATCCGGACGATGCTCAATGCCGGTGCTGACAAGGTGTCGATTAACAGTGCGGCGGTGTTTAACCCGGATTTTGTACGTGAAGCCGCGGAGCGGTTTGGTTCGCAGTGCATCGTGGTGGCGATTGATGCGAAGAAAGTGTCACAGCCGGGCGAAACGGACCGCTGGGAGATCTTTACCCACGGTGGTCGTAAGCCAACCGGTATCGATGCGGTTGAGTGGGCGAAGAAGATGGTGAAGTTGGGGGCCGGTGAGATTCTGCTGACTTCGATGGATCAGGATGGCGTGAAAAACGGCTATGATCTGGGCGTCACCCGGGCGATCAGCGAAGCGGTTAATGTGCCGGTTATTGCCTCTGGCGGCGTGGGTAATCTTGATCATCTGGTGGCCGGCTGTCTCGAAGGTAAGGCGGATGCGGTGCTGGCCGCCTCGATCTTCCACTTCAATGAATACAGCATTCCGGAAGCCAAACAGTATATGCGGGAGCGGGGCATCGAAGTCCGGTTATAAGCCACTTTTTTCTTCGTAATAACCAAAAAACCGCGATCAGAGACCGGTCGAGGTTTTTTGTTTTCTATGGGCAGCGGGTTGCTTTACAGGGCTGATGGTTGCTTCAGACCTGCCTGATAACGCCGCATCAGGGCAGGGCTGATCAGTTGCACGGTTATCGCCGCCAGCACCACCAGGGCCATGCCTGACAGGCTTAGCTGATCGGCTTCGGCAGAGAATATGACCCCGCTGAAGAGGCTATAAGTGACACAGACCTCCGTCAGAATAAAGGTGATGATCGGTGCCATGGCAACACAGGCGCTCACCTGCACGGTCTGCCAGTAGCGCATCGCCTGGGCGAACGATCCATAAGCGACCAGTGTATTAACACAGCAGAACAGCGTGACCCAACGGTCCTGAGTGTTTAGCTGCAGCAGAGATGCCGGCTGGGCGAAGGGCAGCATAACGACCAAGGCATAAAGAAAGATGCTGAGCAGGATGTTGGAGGCTGACAACACTTTAAAGAGCGATTTCTGAATCAGCGCGTATGCGGTCCAGCCCAGTGCTGACACCTGAATAAGAAGAAAACCGGTGCCGGTCAGTCCGGTACTGTTCTCAATCGCGGGATGAAAAAACAACAGCATCCCGGTAGCCATCAGGGCAAAGCAGAGCCAGTGTTGCCAGAACACCCGCTCCTTCAGAAACAACCAGCCCCCCAGGGTGAGAAACAGTGGCGCTAACTGAAAACTGAGCTGTGCAGCACCGGGGTGCAGATAGCTCAACCCCCAGACCATAAAGGTGTAGTTAACAATCAGCATTGTTGCGGCAATTATCAGCCTGATGATGTCGACTCTTCCCAGCTTGCGAAACTCAGAGAGTTTGCCGCGTTTAGCCTGCCAGATGATCATCACCACACCAGCAAAAGTAAATCGCAACCAGGTAAAGGTGACCGGATCGATAAACCCGGTTGAAAGCTTCAGGGCGATGGGCAGCATGCCCCAGAACATCAGGGTGATACTGCAGAAAAACAGGCCATATAAAAATTGGCGACGATCCAGAGTCATGTCCGTGCTCGCAAGTGTCAATAACCAGAGCCTGAAGCATGGCGTTTATTCTATACTGTTTCCAATGCATAATAGTTCAGAGTTTTATGCATAATTCGGGTAATGCTGGGCGATGACCAGAGGGTGGTGGATCAGGTGAGCAGTTTTATGTTGTCAGGCCAGTTTCAGCAACTGGATATTAAAAGCCTTACCGGGCTGCTCTATCTGCTTGAGGAGCGCAATGTCGGGCGTGCGGCAGACCGGCTGTTTATCAGTCAGTCGGCGATGAGCCGGGTATTGATCCGTTTGCGAGAAGCCTTTGACGACCCTCTGTTTGTGCGCACCGCCCGGGGGATGATTCCTACTGCTAAGGCGCTCGCGCTGGAAGGGCCGGTACGGCAGATGCTGGAGCAGATGGCCAGTCTGATGGCGGCACCGCAGTTTGTGCCATACCAGAGCGACCGCACTTTCCGTTTGCAAACCACCCACTATCAGGCCCAGGCCTATGGTCCCAGCATTGCTGAGTGTTTTTATCGGGAAGCACCGAATGCCTCGCTGGATACTTCTACGGTGACGGAAACCAGCTTGCTGGATGAGTCTGATCAGATCTGTGACGTGGCGTTGTGCAGCAGCTTTATTCAGGTGCCCAATCACTTTGAACGACAACTGCTGGGGCGGGAAAAGTATGTCCTGATTATGGCCCGGGATCATCCTCTGGCGGCACAGGAAGAGGTGAGTCTTGCGGAGTATCTGTCATTTTCCCACGTGCTGGTGAGTCTGGGTGGTGGGGCAAAACTACCGGGCAATGACCCGTTGGGAAAACTGGCACGGGAGAAGCGCTTTGCATTACGAACCCCCTATTTTATGGCTGCTCTGGAAGCGGTTGGCCGGACGCAGTTATTGTTCAGTTCCAGTGGATTACTGGCGACGCAGTATGCTGAACGCTTTGGGCTGACGATAAAAGCACTGCCTTTTGAATCAAAAGATACGGACTATTATCTGGTCTGGCCGAAAGTCGTCGATCAGGACCCCGGCAGTATCTGGTTGCGGGATCTGTGTTGTCGGGTGGTGAAAGAGCTGATCCCTTTTCCTGCCGGTTAATTCAGGTATTAAGCGGCAGGAGAGGTAAGCCGAGTGGAGCTTCAGCTGGCTGTTTCGACATCTGATGTGGTGTTAGTACTGATGGCGGTGGCGCTTTCAGGCCAGAGGATTTGTACCTCGTTGATGCCCATGCTTCTCGCCCGCCCGCCGGTTTTGGCGGTGTACATACGATGGTCAGCGAGTTCGATCATCGCTTTCCAGTCTTTTACGCTGTCAGCCTGAACCTCTGCCACGCCGATGCTGGCGGTGACCGGTGTGCCATCCGGGCGCAAGCCCAGCCCGGCTTTCATAATCCGGCTGATCACATCGTTGGCTTCGTCTGGTGTGGCGGTTGGCAGGATCACAATAAACTCTTCACCTCCCCAGCGGATGACGCTGTCCCCTTTACGCACTGTTGCGCAGAGCTGTTGTGCCGCAGTTTTCAGCACCACATCGCCCGCATCATGGCCATAGACATCGTTCACTGTTTTGAAATGATCCAGATCGAGATAGAGAATTGAGAGGTTGGTCTCACTCATGGTAGTCAGGCGAAACTGCAGATCAAGCATCTCGATCCCTGCTCTGCGGGTCAGCAGGCCGGTGAGCACATCATAACTGGCCCGGTTCACCTGGGAGAGCATATAGCGCAGCTGATTCAGGGAGGAGAACATGGCTACGCCGAGAATCAGGGTGAACAACCAGACAGTTGACACTGCCTGAGGGATGTCATCTCTTGCCTGCGGGATGGTTGCCAGCACAACCACTGCCAGCATCGGTGAGGCGTAGGCCAGTAGCTCTCTCAGTGTTAGTGGAAACAGGGTCAGACCGGCAATCATGACAAAGGGAAGCAGGGCATAGAGTTCAGCCACGACCTGTTCGGTACCACTCAGCTCATAGGACTGTAACCAGTGATCGGAAACCAGGTAGAACAGGGGGGTCACCGACAACATCCCTGCCAGCAGCAGTCGTGCCCGCAACAGGTTCGCTTCTTTGCGTGCCTGCCAGGCTAGCAGAATAAATGCTGCGCCGGACAGAATGCGGATCAGGAGCAGCTCGCCCCAGAGCTTTCCAGGCAGGAACAGCAGGTCAATCAGCGACCAGGTTGGCACCAGTACAGCAAAAATAGCGCAGAAGAAAAACACCCGGCTCTGCATGATCATCGCACGATGTCGGGATATTGGCAGGCTGTGCTGTTTGTTGCTGAATAGCTCATAGAGCTGGTCAAGCGTATAGATGCCGAGTGATTCACTTAGTGAGATATACATAGCGGTTAAGTACTTCATCCTTTGACGTCCGGTATTGATCAGCGATCAGGTTGTACAATACTCGTTTGTAGCGCCCGTCATAACCTCTTCTTTGAGCAATGTGTCTCCGAGGTGATACAGGTCAAGAGTCTACTATAAAGCATCCACAGAACGGGTAATCTTCTCCTCAGTTGCGTGGTTCAGCAGCTGTTTTACACCGGTATTTTGCTGCTGCGGGGTCTGAATTTGAGGGGCTTGCGGGACTCTCGGAGGGCTTGCCGCTCAAGCTTGTCTTTGAGCTGCTCAATGTCGAGGGGTTCTGAATAGAGATAGCCCTGAGCAAAGTCGCAGCCAAGACGGATCATCGAATGTTGTTGCTCCAGCAGCTCAATCCCTTCTGAAACGGTGAGCAGATTCATGGTATCTGCCAGGGCAATAATCGCTTCGATTACCGGTTTTGAATTGTCAAAATCACGGATAAAACTACGGTCAATTTTGACCCCGTCGATGGGTAGCCGGGCAAGATAACTGAGGGATGAATAACCGGTGCCGAAGTCGTCGATCCAGATGCTATACCCGGCCTGCTTCCATTGTTGTAACAGCGGCAGGGTGCTGTCGATATCGGTCATCAGGCTGGTTTCGGTAATCTCCAGGCAGATGCGGTGATCGGGCGCTTCAACCTTCAGCAGGGCGGCGTTAACTTGTCGCGCCAGTTCAGGTTTATTAAGAATGGCAGAGGAGATGTTGATCGATAATCTGATGGCATCTTTCTGCCGGGGTAAGCGCTGGATATCAGCGGCGACGGTTTCGATAAGCCAGACAGTGAGTGCGCCGATCTGATCCGACTCTTCGATAATCGGGATAAAGGTTTCAGGCCCCAGTCTGCCCCGTTTAGGGTGGTGCCAGCGAAGCAGCGCCTCAGCCCCGACCACGCGGTTTTTCTGCAGATGGACGATTGGCTGATATTCCAGATAGAGCTGGTTTTCAGTGATGGCTGTACTGATCCCTTGCTGAATCGTCACCCGTTCTTCCACCTGCCGGTGCATCGCTGGTAAGAAGTAGCGGGCGCAGTTACGTCCGGCTCGCTTGGCTTCAGACATAGCGATATCGGCGTGTTTTAACATCCGCTCAGCGCTGTTGGCGTCATCCGGGAACAGGGTAATGCCGATGCTGCAGGAGAGGTTAAAATAGCGGTCATTAATTTTAAACGGCTGTTGCACCGTCGTGATAATGCGCTTACTTAGCTGCTCTGCCTCATCAATCTGGCGGACATCGGGCAGCATGATAACAAACTGGTCGCCACCGGGGCGTGATACCAACAACTCTTCAGGAAAGGGTAACTGGCTGTTTTGGGTTTGCTGTGTGACCGCGCTCAGAAGTCGCTGGGCGATATCTTTGAGAATCTGGTCACCATAGGCGTGGCTGGAACAGTCATTGATCTGCTTGAAATGATCCAGATCGATATACAGCAGCGCGATGCGACTTTCCTGCTTGCGTGCCCACAGAATCAGTTTGCTGAGTTCCTGATGCAACCCCCGGCGGTTGGACAACCCGGTCAGGGAATCGCGGTAGGCCATCAGTTCCAGCCGGGCATGGCTGTCACTGAGATTTTCCTGCATCAGCTGCAACGCTTTACCCAATGCGCCAAACTCACCGTCAGCATCGGTGTCAAAGCGGACGGCGTTGCCATCGATATTGAAGTTGCGGGTTTTTTCGGTGAGCTGATGCAGCGGCCTGAGCAGTTTTGCCGCGAGCACGCGGGAGAGCATCAGTGTCGGCAGCAATAAAGCAATAAAAGCGGCGACGACTATCGCAACTGATGTGGGGGTGATGGTGAGACGCGGGCTGATATCAGTGTTGCTGATCAGGGCGAAGCCAATCAGCAATAGAATTGCGCTCAGTAATGCCGATAGCAGGGTAATGATAAGGCCGATGCGAAAAGGCAGCGAGCGAGCCATCAGTTCAACCGTTGCGCTGCAGAGGGATTGAAATAACAGGCAAACATCACTGATGGCATAGAACTACTCACTATCATATTGCTTTAATTATTGACCCCAATCATAACAGCGATCAGGAAAGTTGCAGCACCTTATCAACTAATTTATTAATTCCGACAGCGGCTTCACTGATGCTACCCGCCAACATATAAGCCGGAGTTGTTACAATTTTACGGGTCTCGTCAATAATAATGTTGCTGCAATCGCACTCCTGATGCTGACCGCCCATGGTTTCAATCGCGGTGGCGATCTCTTTGTCATTGCCGATGGTGCAGAGCGCGTCACCAAACAGCAGTGGCGTCATGGCTGGCGCGATGCAGATCAGCCCCACCGGTTTACCTGCGGCGTGAATCGCCTGGGCGAAGGATATCAGCTCGGGGGTGACCACGGCGGCGGCCCCGGCAACGGCAAAGTTACTGAGATTTTTGGCGGCACCAAAACCGCCGGGGATAATCAGTGCGTCGTAGTCTGCCGGGTTGGCTTGCGCCAGATCGATAATCTCGCCACGGGCCAGACGAGCCGCTTCGGTAAGCACATTGCGCCGCTGATCGGCCATGACCTCACCGCTGCGGTGATTGATCACATGCATCTGATCTATGTTGGGGGCCATACACTGATAGCAGGCGCCGCCCTGTTCAATCGCTAACAGCGTCAGTACGGATTCATAGATTTCCGCGCCGTCGTAAACGCCACAACCGGATAAAACCACTGCAACTTTTTTCATAAACTGTACTCCCTTAAAGGTGAACCCGGGAATAAGACAACTGATTCCCGATAATTACTGCAGAGACTGTCGGTGGAGACGGCCTGTTTGCAGCATAAAAAATATTCTGCCACCAAGTATAATGCTTTATCTATAGTCGCCACCAAGCGGCTTCTGTCATAATAACGTAACTGTTTTCCGGTCAAATAGCCGCTTCTGGAGGAAGATTTCCGTGTCATTTACTAATAGCCAGCGTTTTTTCCCTGAAACCCGTATGCGTCGTATGCGGGCTGATGATTTTTCCCGTCGTCTGATGCGTGAAAACGTGTTGACGCCGGACGATCTGATCTACCCGGTGTTTGTGATTGAGGGGGAGAACCAGCGTGAAGCTGTGCCGTCGATGCCCGGTGTCGAACGGATGAGTATCGACCTGCTGGTGAAAGAAGCCCGTGAGCTGGTGTCGCTTGGCGTACCTGCCATCGCGCTGTTTCCGGTGACGCCGCTGAGTGTTAAAACTGAGTTGGCAGAAGAGGCTTATAACCCGGATGGTCTGGCGCAGCGTGCGGTTAAAGCGCTCAAAGATGCCTGCCCGGAACTGGGGGTGATTACCGACGTGGCGCTGGACCCGTTCACCACCCATGGTCAGGATGGCATTATTGATAGCAATGGTTATGTTTTAAATGATCGCACCGTTGATACACTGGTGCGTCAGGCGCTCTCCCATGCCGAGGCGGGTGCAGATATCGTTGCACCCAGCGATATGATGGATGGTCGTATCGGTTCTATCCGTGAAGAGTTGGAGATGAATGGCCGTGTGAACACCCGCATTATGGCCTATTCTGCAAAGTATGCGAGTGCTTACTATGGCCCGTTCCGTGATGCTGTAGGTTCAGCCGGAAATCTGGGCAAAGGCAATAAATTTAATTATCAGATGGACCCAGCCAACAGTGATGAAGCCCTGCATGAGGTGGCACTGGATCTGGCAGAGGGCGCTGATATGGTAATGGTTAAGCCGGGCATGCCTTATCTGGATATTGTTCGTCGGGTTAAGACTGAGTTGAAAGTGCCAACGTTTGTCTATCAGGTCAGCGGTGAGTATGCGATGCACATGGCGGCATTCCAGAACGGCTGGCTGGATGAACGCAGTGTGATGATGGAGTCGCTCACCTGTATTAAACGGGCGGGGTGTGATGGCATTCTGACCTATTTTGCCAAACGGGCTGCGCAGCTGCTGAATGAGTGACATTGAGTTGCTGCAGGGATGATCAAAATAAAATAGTGGTTGAAAGGTGCAGTAATGACAGAGCAGATTAAAGAGCAGGTAAGTGAGACGGCGCCGCATCCGGCCTCCAGGCAGACCATTGAGAAGGCGACTGAGCAGTTAGTTCAGACGGTTAACGAACAGCGGGACCCCTCCAATGAGGCGTCTATCGCGCTGGTGGAAAGCCGCGAAGCGATTGCGGTCACGGAACCCGTTGAAGAGCTGCCACTGGATCTGAAAGCCCCTGAGCTGTACATCAACCGCGAGCTGAGTCATCTGCAGTTTAATATCCGGGTGCTGGAACAGGCACTGGACGAGAGTCATCCGCTGATGGAACGGCTGATGTTTCTGCTGATTTTTTCCAGCAACCTGGATGAGTTCTTTGAGATTCGTGTTGCCGAGCTGATGGCTCAGCTGAAGTATGGGCGTGAGTCAGTTGGCCCGGATGCTCTGCATCCGCAGGCGGTAATGAATCGTATTGGCGAGATCTGCAATGCCCAGGTGGAGCGCCAGTATAAGATTCTTAATGAGACTATTTTCCCTCAGCTGGAAAATGAAAATATTCACTTTCAGCGCCGTCGTGACTGGACCGATGAGCAGAAGGAGTGGATCCGGATCTTTTTTGAAGAGAAGGTTCAGCCGGTGGTCAGTCCTATCGGACTTGACCCGTCCCACCCGTTTCCCCGTCTGGTTAACAAGAGTCTTAACTTTATTGTTGAGCTGGATGGTAAGGATGCGTTTGGCCGGGAGAGCGGCCTGGCGATTATCCCTGCACCCCGCTCTCTGCCGCGTCTGATCCGTCTGCCAGACAATCTCTGTAATGGCGGCGATAACCTGATCTTCCTCTCCTCTATCATCCACGAGTTTGCTGATGAGCTGTTCCCGGGGATGAAGGTTGAGGGCTGTTATCAGTTCCGCATCACCCGTAATGCCGACCTTACCTTCGACTCGGAAGAGGTTGAAGACCTTGCCCGCACCCTGCGGGGTGAACTGCATTCCCGTAAGTATGGTGCTGCCGTGCGTCTGGAGGTGGATCAGCGCACCCCTGAGAACCTCATCCGTTTTCTGTTGCGCGAGTTCAGCCTGGATGAGGCGCACACCTATCGTGTTGATGGCCCGGTTAACCTGACCCGGATGATGGCGCTGCGTGATCTGGTTGACTGTAAGCAGCTCTGTTGGAAACCGTTCACACCGGGTATGTCGGGGCGTTATAAGCAGAAAAATATCTTTGATGTGCTGCGGCAGAAAGATGAGCTGCTGCACCATCCGTTCCAGTCATTCTCTCCGGTGGTCGACCTGCTGCGTCAGGCGGCTAAAGACCCTAAAGTACTGGCGATCAAACAGACGCTGTACCGAACCGGCGTTAACTCTGACATCGTTGATGCGCTGGTGGATGCTGCCCGCAATGGTAAAGAGGTGACCGTTGTTATCGAGCTGCGCGCCCGGTTTGATGAAGAGTCAAACCTGCAACTGGCGGGGCGTCTGCAGGAAGCCGGTGCGCTGGTGGTTTATGGTGTGGTTGACTTTAAAACCCACGCAAAAATGATGCTGATTGTGCGTCGGGAAGAGGGCAAACTGGTGCGCTATGCGCATCTGGGAACCGGTAACTATCATTCGGGTACTGCGCGTTTGTATACCGACTACAGCTACATGACCAGCGATGCGGATGTGGGTGAGGATGTGCATAAGATCTTCCAGCAGCTCACCGGTATGGGCAAAATTTTGCGGCTGAAAAAGCTGCATAATGCGCCGTTCACCCTGCATGCACGCATGATTGAGATGATCGAGCGGGAAGCAAAACATGGTAAAAATGGTCATATCATCGTCAAAATTAATGGTCTGACCGAGCCTCAGCTGATCCGGGCGCTGTATCAGGCATCGCAGAAAGGGGTGAAGATTGAGCTGATTGTTCGCGGTATGTGTCGCCTGCGTCCCGGTATTGAGGGGATCTCCGAAAATATCTCGGTCCGCTCCATTATTGGCCGCTTCCTTGAACATACCCGGGTGTATTACTTTGGTAATAAAGGTAAGCCCGATGTGCTCTGTTCCAGTGCTGACTGGATGGAGCGTAATATGTTAAACCGGGTGGAAACCGGATTTCCGCTGACCGGAAAACTGGCAGAGCGGATTAAAGCGGATCTGGACCTCTACCTGGCCGATAATAGCCGCAGCTGGATGTTGCATTCGGATGGCAGTTACACGCTGAATAAGCCCGCCGAAGGTGAAGATCTTGTCAGCGCGCAGGAAGCTCTGCTGAGCCAGTTTGGCAGCTGATTATTGCCGCTAAAGCGGCGTTGTTTATCGCTATCAATGTGGCCCTGCGGGGCCATTTTCTATTTTTCCCCGGTCGTTTTTATCGCCGCTAGTCCGGCCGCACTTCTATTTTTGTTTGCTTCCGCGCCGGTTTTGTGGAGAATTGTCTGATTCTATTATGTTTCTGATAGGAAACATTTGTGGTAGCGGCAGAGGATCCTGCTTTACTCTCTCTTCGCCTCTGAAGAGGAAGTGATTGCTATCCTTCACGTTATTACCCGCTACCCGCGGCACAATACATACCAGATGGAAGCCTGATCATGGCGAATGCCCCAACAGCCCTGGTGCTGAACGATATTCATAAGTCCTACGGCGATCTTGCGGTCCTGAAAGGCGTTTCGCTGACCGCCTATGATGGTGATGTTATCTCTATTCTGGGGTCCAGTGGCTCTGGTAAAAGTACCCTGTTGCGGTGCATTAATCTGCTTGAACACCCCAGCCGTGGTGAGATCAAGGTCGGTGATGAATGCCTCGATCTGAAGCCCGGTAAGGATGGCAACCTGATAGCCGCCAACCGCAAACAGCTGGAACAGATGCGCGCCCGCATCGGTTTTGTGTTTCAGAATTTTAATCTCTGGCCCCACAAAACGATTCTGGAAAATATTATCGAAGCGCCGACTCAGGTGCTGAAACAACCCAAAGCGGAAGCGATTGCCCGGGCCGAACAGCTGCTGGAGAAGGTTGGCCTGGCGGATAAGCGTAATGCATACCCGGATAATCTTTCTGGTGGGCAGAAACAGCGCGTCGCCATTGCCCGGACGCTGGCAATGGACCCGCAGGTATTGTTGTTTGATGAGCCGACCTCAGCACTGGATCCTGAACTGGTGAACGAAGTGCTGGCGGTGATGAAGGAGCTGGCCGAAGAGGGACGTACCATGCTGATCGTTACCCATGAGATGCGCTTTGCCAAAGATGTCTCCAGCCAGGTGATTTTTCTGCATCAGGGGCAGATCGAAGAGATGGGCCCGCCTGATCAGGTGTTTAATCATCCGAAATCCAGGCGAGTGCAGGAGTTTATGGCCAGCCATAGCTGAACTATTGAATGATAAACCGTTTTAAAAACCGTACGTTGTTAATGAATCGATGAAACATTGAAAGGGAAAAGATGATGAATATACGTAAATTGTTTGCCACAGCCGCCCTTGTTGCTACGGGACTGGTGGCCGCTCAGATGGCCACTGCCGGTGATAAGATTCGAATTGCCACTGAAGGGGCCTACGCGCCGTTCAATATGGTGGACTCCAATGGCGAGCTGATCGGTTTTGATGTTGATATCGCTAAAGCGCTGTGCGCGCAGATGCAGGCGGATTGCGAAATTGTTGCGCAGGACTGGGATGGTATTATTCCGGGTCTGCGGGCGCGTAAATATGATGCCATTATTGCATCGATGTCGATCACCGAGGAGCGTATGCGGGTGGTCGATTTTTCTGAGAAGTATTATTCCAATGTGCTGGCCTTCGTAACGCCGGAAGGCAGCACGATTGAAACCACCAAAGAGGGTCTGAAAGGCAAAACCGTTGGTGCGCAGCGGGCGACGATTGCCGGTCAGTATCTGGAAGATAATCTGGGCGATGTGGTTGAGGTAAAACTCTATGACACCCAGGATAACGCTTATCTGGATCTGGCGTCAGGTCGTCTGGATGCACTGCTGTCAGACAAGTTTCCGGCTTATGACTGGTTACGCTCTGATGATGGCAAAGGGTTTGCGTTTAACGGTGTCGATATTGATATCAACGATGAGATCGGCATAGCGGTACGCAAGGGCGATGCGCTGAAAGACAAATTCAGTGCTGCTATTAAAGCGATTGTTGCCGATGGCACTTACGCGAAGATCAACGAGAAGTATTTCCCGTTCTCAATCTATTAATGGTGTGCTGCGACGCGCGCTGCTAACCGAGGCCGGCAATGACCGGCCCGTTTTTTAGGCGAATTTCATGGATCTGCAAGGCTTTGGCCATCTCCTGATATCCGGTACCTGGATGACTATCCAGCTGGCGTTATGCAGTCTGCTGATGGGTCTGGTGTTTGGCCTGATAGGGGCAGCGGCAAAGCTGTCAAAAAATCCTCTCGCCCGCTGGCTGGCAACCGGTTATACCACGCTGGTGAGAGGGTTGCCTGAGCTATTGCTGGTGCTGACCATCTATTTTGGCGGCTCCCAGCTGCTGATGTGGATCGCGGGCTGGTTTGGTTACACCGACTATATCGAGATCGGTCCTTTTGTTGCGGGTGTCGCCGCCCTGTCGATCGCCTTTGGCGCCTATGCCACCGAAGTGTTTCGCATGGCGTTGCTGGAAATTCCCAAAGGGCAGTGGGAGTCCGGGCTGGCCTGTGGCATGAGTACCCTGCGCACCTTTTTCCGCATCATCCTGCCGCAGGTCTGGCGTCTGGCGATTCCGGGGCTGGGGAATCTGTTTCAGGTGCTGCTGAAAGATACTGCACTGGTTTCCGTAGTGGGACTGAACGATATCATGCGGCAGTCGCAGGTAGCGATCAGCAGCACAAAAGAACCCTTTACCTTCTTCATGGTAGCGGCCTGTATCTATCTGTTGCTGACCGCTGCGACCACCGGTTTTACCATGTTTATGGAACGGATTGCTAACCCTGCGGCCCGGGGGAATCGCGCATGACCTGGGAGTGGGGTGTTATTTGGCAGTATTTCCCCCGGTTGCTGGAGGGAGCCTGGCTGACCATGGAGCTGGTGCTGGTCTCGGGTCTGATCGGTATAGCGCTGGCGATACCGTTGGCACTGATGCGGGCGTCCAGCCAAACCTGGGTAAAGGCGCTGCCGTTTGCCTATATCTACTTTTTCCGTGGTACGCCACTGCTGGTGCAGATCTTCCTGGTGTATTACGGCGCGTCTCAGTTTGAAGCGGTGCGTGAGTCGTTTCTCTGGCCAATACTGAAGCAACCTTATTGGTGCGCGATTATCGCCTTCAGTCTGAATACGGCGGCCTACAGTGCCGAACTGTTTCGCAGTGCGATTCAGGCGATCCCCTCCGGTGAGATTGAAGCCGCTGAAGCGATGGGGATGAGTAAGTCTGTACAGATTCGTCGCATCATTATGCCGAGAGCCTTTGGTATCGCCCTGCCTGCGTATGGCAACGAGGTGATTCTGATGCTTAAGGGGAGTGCCCTGGCCAGCACAATAACCCTGTTAGATCTGACCGGTATGGCGCGCACGATTATCGCCCGCACCTACACCCCGCTGGAGATGTTTCTGGCTGCGGGGGTTGTTTATCTGGCGATCAGCGCGCTGATCATCGCCCTGTTCCGCTTTATGGAATACCGCTTTAACCGTTATCAGTACTACCATCACCGTAACACTCCGAACGATCTGGACCCGCAGTTGCGGGACCCTCATATTGATCAGAAGTGATCAGCGCAGAAATGCTCTGATCAGTTCAGCGTATCCTGCCTGGTAATCAGGATATTGGAACTGATAGCCGCTCTGTTTCAGCCGGGTATTATCACAGCGTTTACTGCCGATGGTTCGTCGTGCTGAACGCTCCGTGATCTCAACCCCAAGCTGTGCCGCCAGCCAGTCACCCACTTCGTGCAACGGCGTCGGTTGATCATCGCTGGCCAGGTATACCGATTCCAGTGTCTGCTCTTTAGATCGTTGATAAAGGTGCATCAGGACTGCAACGCAATCATCCCGGTGAATCCGGTTGCTGTAGCGGGGAGGCTCTGTGGGGTAACCGGTGCCGCGACTGATCTGGCTGAGCATATAGTTGCGCCCGGGGCCGTAAATCCCGCTGAAACGTACTACCGTGGCCGGAATACCGCTTTGCTGGGCGATCTGTTCAGCTTCCAGCATGATCCTGCCGGAGAAGTTATCCGGTTCGGTGGGGCTGTTCTCATCCACCCACTCATCATTCTGCTGATGGTAAACTGCGGTACTGGAGACAAAAAACAGCTGCCGGGGGTGGATGCCCTGTTGCTGCAATGCCTGTAACAGATTGTGTAGCCCACCAGGATAGGCCTGGCGGTAGATCGATTCCTCCCGTGAGCCCGCTGCAACCACATAGAAAACAGTGTCCAACTGTTGCGGTAGATCTCTAAGCGTGTCAGTCTGACTCAGATCAGCGGCAATCCCTTGGATAGCAGGGGGCAGCTGGTTTATATTACGTCGAAGGCCAAATACCTGGTGCCCTGCGGCGGCCAGGTTCAGTCCCAGCTGGCTGCCGACATCACCACAACCGGCGATTAGAATCTGATCCCTGTTTAACATATGCTTCACAGTACTTTTCCTGTTTCAGGTTGAGTCAGTATCATAACAAAGGAAAGCCTCGTATGACTCTTACTGAGTTACGTTACATCGTTACCCTGGCCCAGGAACAACATTTTGGCCGTGCTGCTGAGCGCTGTTTTGTCAGTCAGCCGACGCTGAGTATCGCGGTTAAAAAGCTGGAAGATGAGCTGGGGACAGCGCTGTTTGAACGCAGTAAACATGCCGTTCGGGTGACACCGGTAGGGCAGAAAGTGGTACGTCAGGCGCAGACCGTGCTGGAGCAGGCCGAGTCGATTAAAGATCTTGCCCAGGAGGGTAAAGATCAGCTGGCAAGTCCGCTGCGGGTAGGCGCTATCTACACTATCGGCCCCTATCTGTTTCCACAGCTGGTGCCCGAGTTACAGAAGCGGGCACCGAAGATGCCGCTCTATATCGAAGAGAATTTTACCGAAAACCTGCGCCCCAAAATTCGCAATGGCGAGCTGGATGCGATTATTGTCGCGCTGCCGTTTGATGAGCCGGATATCCTCACCCGGCCGCTCTATGATGAACCGTTCATGATGCTGTTGCCGAAAGATCACCCGCTGGCAGGCAAAGAGCAGATCGATAGTCAGACCCTGCATGAACAGGATCTGTTACTGCTGGGTGAGGGCCACTGTTTTCGTGATCAGGTGCTGGAAGCCTGTCCGGCGATCTCCGGCCATTCATCCGACAGACACACCATTACTGAAGGCAGCTCACTGGAAACCATCCGCATGATGGTCGCGTCGGGACTGGGTGCCAGCGTGATTCCGAAATCAGCCACCGGAGGTTATTACCAGTCAGATATGGTAGTCACCAAGCCCTTTAAAGCGCCTGCGCCGGTGCGGTCTGTCGGTTTAGCCTGGCGTGCCAGTTTCCCCCGCCCCCAGGCGATTGATCTGCTGATAGAGGCGCTTAACAGCTGTCCGGTAGCGGATAACAAACACTGATATGAACGGACCTGCCCTGGCGCAACTGCCGGTCACCGAACTCAAAGGGGTTGGGGCTGCGCTGCAGCTAAAGCTGGGAAAACTGGAGATCTACACCCTGCAGGATCTGCTGTTTCACCTGCCGCTGCGCTATCAGGATCGCACCCGCATTATGCCGATTGGCGGCTTGCGCCCCGGTGATGAGGGCGTTATTGAGGGCGAGGTGAAAGGTGCGGATATCGCCATGGGGCGACGCCGCAGTCTTGTCTGTCGTCTACAGGATGGCACCGGTACGATCACCCTGCGCTTTTTTCATTTCTCCGCGGCGCAGAAAAACAACCTCAAACCGGGCACCCGCATCCGTTGCTTTGGCGAAGTACGCACCGGTGCCAGTGGTCTGGAGATCTACCATCCCGAATATCGCCGGGTGGATGACACGGTCATCACTCCGGTTGAAGAGTCACTAACGCCGATCTATCCCACTACGGATGGGCTCAATCAGGCCCGCCTGCGAACGTTGACCGATGGTGCGCTGGCGTATCTGGAAAATGGTTCACTAACGGAGCTGATTCCGGAAAACCTGCGGCAGCAGTGGCGCTTGCCGCCGTTGAATGATGCGGTGCATTATCTCCATCGACCGCCGGTGGATGCCAATCAGGAGCAGCTGCTCGATGGCTACCACCCGGCCCAACGGCGACTGGCATTTGAAGAGCTGCTGGCGCACCATCTGTCGCTGCTGAAGCTGCGGCAGCGCGCCCGCCAGTCAGGCGCCCCGCAACTGGCAACCACCACCCACTATCGGGAGCAGTTTCTGCAGCAGTTGCCGTTTCCATTGACCGGGGCGCAGCAGCGGGTCAGCCAGGAGATCGCAACAGACCTGTGCCAGCCCTTTCCTATGCTGCGGCTGGTGCAGGGTGATGTTGGCTCCGGAAAAACAGTGGTCGCGGCCCTGGCTGCGCTGCAAGCGGTTGAAGGGGGCTTCCAGGCGGCGGTGATGGCGCCGACCGAGATTCTCGCAGAACAGCATTTTATTAATTTCAGCAACTGGCTGGAGCCGTTAGGGCTGCAAGTCGCCTGGCTGGCGGGCAAGCTGAAAGGTAAGAAACGACAGGCCCAGCTTGATGTGATCGGAGATGGTTCTGCGCAGGTGGTGGTGGGCACCCATGCGCTGTTTCAGGATGGGGTCAACTTTGCCAATCTTGGGCTGGTGGTGGTTGATGAACAGCACCGCTTCGGGGTGCATCAGCGGCTGGCGTTGCGAGAGAAGGGCCGCACCGATCACCGTGCGCCGCATCAGTTGATAATGACCGCGACACCGATCCCCCGCACTCTGACAATGAGTGCCTATGCGGATCTGGATTGCTCGATTATTGATGAGCTGCCTCCGGGGCGTACACCCGTCAATACGGTAGTGATTTCCGATCAGCGCCGTCCCGAAGTGGTGCAACGGGTGCGCGATGCCTGTGGCCAGGGGCGGCAGGTCTACTGGGTCTGTACTCTGATCGAGGAATCGGAAGCGCTGCAATGTCAGGCTGCCGAGGTGACCGCAGAAGAGCTGCGCGAAGCGCTGCCAGAGCTGCGTATCGGGTTGATCCATGGGCGCATGAAAGCGGCGGAGAAGGCTGACATTATGGCCCGCTATAAAGCCGCTGAGCTGGATCTGCTGGTGGCCACCACCGTGATTGAGGTGGGGGTCGACGTGCCCAATGCGTCGGTGATGATTATCGAAAACCCGGAACGCCTGGGGCTGGCCCAGCTGCATCAGTTACGCGGCCGGGTTGGCCGGGGATCGGTCGAGAGTTTCTGCCTGTTGATGTATCATGCACCGCTGTCGCAGCAGGGCCGTGAGCGGTTGGCGGTGATGCGTGAAACCACCGATGGTTTTCGGATTGCCGAAAAAGATCTGGAACTGCGTGGTCCGGGTGAGGTGCTGGGCACCCGGCAGACCGGGATGATGTCGTTTAAAGTCGCCGACCTGCAGCGGGATGCGGATCTGCTGACCCGGGTGAAACAGATTGCCAGTCAGATCGCCACCGACCCGCAGCTGAGTGATGCCATTATTCAGCGCTGGCTGGGCCGGGATGAGCAGTACGCCAGCGTTTAACCTTTAATTATCGAGTATCTGAATTTCTATGTCTGTTCCACCGTGCCGATTTTCTATTGCTGCGACTGATGCACCAATAGAGCTACTGCCCCGGGATCTGAGTGTCTGGCAACAGGGCAACTGCGGGGTTGATTATGTACACCGGCTGGATTCAGGCCAGCAAGGGCCGGAACTGGTGATTCAGGCGCTCACCCACGGCAATGAGATCTGTGGCGCGAATGCCCTGCTGTGGCTGCTGGAAAACAATATCCGGCCGCTGCAAGGCGCGCTGACGCTGATCTTTGCCAATGTCGACGCCTATAAAACCTTCGATCCCCAGCGCCCGTTTGCCAGTCGCTGTCTCGATGAGGATATGAATCGTATCTGGCTGCCCTCCCGGCTGACCTGCCCGGATAGTCGTGAAACCCAGCGTGCCGTTGCCCTGCTGCCCTTTGTCGAAAATGCCGATAGTCTGCTGGACCTGCACTCCACCACCTTTGCCGTAGCGCCG
Organism: Amphritea sp.; assembly: GCF_050300915.1. Lineage (GTDB taxonomy): Bacteria > Pseudomonadota > Gammaproteobacteria > Pseudomonadales > Balneatricaceae > Amphritea. The sequence goes on along the minus strand of NZ_JBNKYN010000042.1, from coordinate 12,484 downwards.
ATGCTGATCTATCCACAGACGCCCGGTAATCGTGATTTTGCTGATCAACTGGGCTTTCCTTTCCCGCATCTGCTGTATGATCTGGGCAGTTATCATCCCGGCATTCTCATTTCTGAGCATGAACGGCATACCGATGGCGGCGTATCACTGGTGGCTGAGTGCGGCCAGCATTTTGCTAAAGCAACTACGGCTCAGGCACTGGCGATCACCCTGCGTTTTATTGCGTTGCATGGCATGCTGGACCCGGCGGTGGAACTGCCCGAGTGGGGCTATCAGCCGGATAACAGTGCGGGCCATTATCGTATCGACCGGGTGTTAACGGCGCAGAGCGAACAGTTTCGCTTTGCTGAGCCTGTCAGAGGGTTTGAGCAGTATAACAAGGGCGAGCTGATCGCCACCGATGATCAGGAGCTGATCGCTGCGCCATTTGATAACTGCGCCCTGATAATGCCCGCCAGAGTGCCGGTACAGGGTGAAGAGGTGGTCACCCTGGCTGAGCGTTTAGAGCCTTTGAAGCAGAACCAGAATCAGGAGCTGTAATGTCCGTCTCTGTACAACAACATGAACTGATCGAACAGCAGTTAGGTCGTAAACCCCGCGGGCTGGTGGAGATCGCCTGGCAGACGGCACAGGGTATTCCTGCAGTGTTGCAGATGCGCTCACTGGTGGATGATCAGCCCTTTCCAACGCTCTACTGGCTGAGCTCTAAGGATCTTTATCAGGCGATTGCTGAGATCGAAACTGGCGGAGAGGTAAAGCGGATAGAGCAACAGCTTGAAACCGACGATGAGCTGCGCGCAGCACACCTGGCCGACCAGCAACGCTATGTCGATCTGCGCTGGCAGCTGATGGCCGACAGCGACCGGCAGCGTATTGATGAACTGGGTTTTACCGAACTGTTTAATCAGTATGGCATTGGCGGTATTCGTCACTGGGATAAAGTCCGCTGCCTGCATATGCAGTACGCTTACCATCTGGCCGTGGGGGGAACCGCGATTGGCCAGCTGATTGATCAGCGGTACGGACTGAACAACCGGCATCTGTCCCTGTAGTGGACATATGACAGATATAAAAAAGCAGGCCTCAGCCTGCTTTTAATACCGTGTAAGTGCTTACTTACCGGTTAGCTTATGGTATTTCTCCATCAGCTGTTCTTCATTTTCAACGTGATCCGGATCTTTAGGGATACAGTCTACCGGACACACTTCAACACACTGTGGCGTGTCATAGTGACCAACGCACTCAGTACATTTTGAAGGGTTGATCTCATAGATCTCATCACCGGGAGCAATCGCCTCGTTAGGGCATTCCGGCTCACATACGTCACAGTTTATGCATTCATCTGTGATAATTAATGCCATTGTGGCTACCTCACTGACTCGTAATTACTTAAAAATTAGCGTCCGAAATGATCTTTCAGTACCTGATTGACTGAAGGATGCACAAATTGTTCTACGTCACCACCCAGACTCGCAATTTCACGAATCAGTGTCGATGAAATAAAGGACAGGTGCTCTGCCGGCGTCAGAAAGATACTCTCTGTCTTCGGCGCTAGCTTGCGGTTCATATTGGCAAGCTGAAACTCATATTCAAAATCTGAAACAGCGCGCAGTCCGCGCAGGATTATATTAGCATTCTGCTGACGTACCAACTCAGCCAATAAGCAATCGAAGCCGATCACTTCAATATTATCCAGATGCGATGTTACCGTTTCTACCAATCTAACCCGTTCTTCCAACCGCAGCAGTGGTTCTTTATTGGGGCTGGATGCAATGGCTACAACTACCTTATCGAACAGCTTGGAAGCGCGTTCAACCAGATCGGCGTGGCCATTCGTTATTGGGTCAAATGTACCCGGGTATACTGCAATGTTCATTATGAGTTCACGTCTACTCTGCTTGAATGAATATTAGCAAATCCGCAAGTGCGCGATATTAGCTGAATTGCAAGGCTATCACAAATACAATAATGGAATGTATTGATCTTTGGTGGTTATAAGAAAAAATATTTTAATAATATTATAGAATATAACCATTAGAACGGACGAATGAAAGGTGATCGGATGATAGTAAAGCAACGCTTAGCTCAGCTGCTGATGCTGCTTAGTGTCGCTCTGTTGAGTGGCTGCCAAACCCTGCAGAATATTGATAAAGGGTTGTACGACGTGGCTGAGTCGATAACAGAAACCGACCGGGTAACCGGGCAGCGAACTCTTAGCGCGGCGGATCGCAGTGCTCAGATACGTCAGGGAAACGCTGCGGTAGAACAGTTACTGGCAGAGGAAAAAAAGGCCGGACGCAGGGTAAATGACGCGCTTGACAGAAAACAGTATCAGCGCCTGGTGCGGATATTTGACCGTATTCATCAGGTCAGTCACCTGAGTGAGGAGCGCTGGCAGCCGGTGCTGATCGATCGGGATACGTTTAATGCATTCACCACCGGAGGAACTTACATCGTAGTCCACCGGGGGCTGATGCAACAGCTTAATGATGCCGAGGTGGCTGCCGTTATCGGCCATGAGATCGCCCACACCGTTGCCAACCATGTAGGCGAGCGACAAACCTCCCAGCAAATTAGTCTGCTGGCCTCCAGCGCCGCCCGTAAGCAGGGTTATCAGGCGGCTTACACCCATGAGCTGGAACGGGAAGCGGACCGTATCGGCGTGTTATACGCCGCACTGGCAGGCTATGACCCCTACGCCGCCACCGGCATCTGGCAGCGGCAGTTGAAACAGGAAGGCAACGCCCGCAGCCTGTTTGCCCATGATCACCCGGTGAATGCCGAGCGTGCTGCCGAAACCAAGGCCCTGGCCGAGCGGGTAAAACAGTATTACCAACCGGGCCGGATCAATCCCAACGCCGCCTTCCTGCGCGACAATAACGCCCTGTGGCAGAAACACCAGAATCGCGATCAGGAGCTGGCCGGCGAAGGCGGTGGAGTTGCCGCTATTCTGTCCACCGCCCTGGGCGCGTATGTAGATCATCAGCAAGCAAAACAGGAAGCGGTGCGACAGGCGCAGTATGCCCAGTTTGTCAAAGCGGTAGAAAGCTATATGAAACTGGAGCAACAGCGCCGTGCAACCGACAACAGCTGGACCACCCGCTGGCGCTATTCCGGCAACCTGCCGCTCAAAGGCGTCATCATGGGCTTTCTCGCACAGGACAGCGCAGGCAAAATCCACCGCTATGTTGCCCATCAGCCCGGTACCGTCCGCCCGGGCCAGCGCTTCAGCCTCACCTTTAAAACCAACGACGGCCTTACACTGAAGCAGATAGAAGCGATGAAAGCCCGGTATTACGTTGATGATGCCATGCCGGCGAGGTAAAGCTCTTTTAAGTGGCTAGTGGTTAGAACGTCGCTTCGCGACTGCTAGTGGCTAGTCAGAGCCTCCGTTAGCGCGGAGGCTTGAAGCGGGTTTGTGGATAAATACTGAGGCTTGACGCTTAATTTAGCTATGTGTGTGGATGGTCATCTATCGACACTAAACTGTCATTCAACGCACTGGTGCTAAAGGGTATAGAGACGTAAAATCTCAGCTTCTATTTCAGAGGTGTTACAGTAGGCGCTCATGATATGTTTGATGCAGTAACCATTATGACGATTGTTGCAACTTTTCTTCTAGCGGGTTCAGTTAAGGGGATTACTGGACTGGGGCTACCTACTGTAAGCCTTGCAATATTGACTGTCGCTATCGATATGCCAACAGCGATGGCGCTACTTTTAGTGCCTTCATTTGCAACCAATATTTGGCAAGCCGCAGCGGGAGGCAACGGGCGAGACGTATTGGTGAGGGTATGGCCTTTCCTGTTAGCAGCAACTATTACAGTGTGGCTCGGTGTGATCGCTCTAACCAAGGTTGAAATCTCGACCCTATCAGCTTTGCTTGGTGGGTTGCTTATTGTTTACGGGGCAACAAATTTGGCAGGCTACAGCTTACGATTGTCAGGAAATAACGAGAAGTGGACAGGGCCTTTCTTCGGTTGCATAAACGGGGTACTTACAGGAATGACGGGGTCTTTCGTCGTTCCAGGTGTTTTATACTTACAAGCGATTGGCTTGCCGCGTGATGCCCTCGTTCAAGCGATGGGGATGCTCTTTTCACTATCTACATTGGCTCTTGCTATAGCTCTACAAAGAAATAGCATGTTGTCTCTGGAACTCGGTGCTATCTCAACATTAGCACTTATCCCTGCAATGTTGGGAATGGTCATAGGCCAGAAAATAAGGAAGAACCTGTCAGAGACAAAGTTCAAAAGAGTTTTCTTTATATCACTTCTTTTGTTGGGGACATCTATCGTCATCAATACGTTCTAATATGGTTATCAAGTGCTTCCTTTTTCACTCACCTTCTGGTGACTAAAAAATGTCTGCTTTTGGCACAAAGCAGACTATCTCCGATGACTCCCTTATAAAAAACCACCTACGAAGCCCTCATTTATCAAACAGCGTGAATAGTCTATAAAAAGGCTTTTGCGAGCTACGGGCAAGTCGCGCTTTTTGTGACGTTCGAGCTACAAGCAACGGCTCTTTTCTGTGCTTTTTCTAGCAAGGAAACGAAGTTTCCGTCTAACAACTAGCAAGTGACGAAGTCACGTTCTAGATAAGCTAGCCGCGTAGCGGCGTTCTAGCTCCTTTTGTAAAGCCGATAAGTCACCTGCCCGGCGGTTTTTTCCCGATACAGTTCCCAATTATCCGGCACCATCGGATTGGTTAGCTCTTTTTCGGTTTCGAGGTAGATCATGGCGTGGTCTGCGAGCATGCTTTTCTGTTCCAGCAGCAGGCAGCACTGCTCGGCGAGTTCTTTGCGGAAGGGCGGGTCGATAAAGACGACATCGAACTGGACTTCGAGGTCGCTGCTGCGTTTTTCCAGCCAGTCGAGCGCAGAGCCGGTGATCAGTTCTGCCGACTGGGTTTTCAGGTCCTGTATGTTTTGCCTCAGCTGGCGGATGACGACGGCTGAGTTGTCGATCAGGGTGACCTGGGCGGCACCGCGGGAGAGGGCTTCGAAGCCCAGTGCGCCGCTGCCGCTGAACAGGTCGAGGCAGCGGCCGCCGGGTATGTACAGGGCCAGCCAGTTGAACAGGGTTTCCCTGACCCGGTCGGGGGTGGGTCTTAGGCCTTCAACTTCAGGAAAGTTCAGCTTTCGGCCACGCCATTCGCCGCCAATAATGCGCAGCTGCTGATTTCCTGAACTGATTTTTTGAGAGCTTCGCTCTGGACGGCGTCTGGCCATGTTAATTCCTTAATGTCGAACTCGGTATCTGTCAGAAGGCGGGCAGGATTATTTGATAATGGCCCGAACTGCTGAGGAAGTTGCTGATCTTTTGCCGGACCTGGCTGTTGTCGGCCTGTTTAAGGCGGGCATTGAAGCTGTTCAGGTAGTCGGTCGGTAGTTGATAGAAGGCGATGGTATCCAGCAGGCCCAACTGATTGTCGGTCTGCTCCATCTGCGTATCGAAGCTGTTCTGTAGCGCGGTGCGGGTGTTATCGATCAGTTCATCGCTGAGCTGCGCCTGCAGTGAATCCAGAAGTTGTGTCAAATCGGTCCCGGCGTTGATCTGCGAACCCTGCAGAATCATAGCGAGATATCCCTGTTTGTCCAGTGACTTCCAGATCAGCCGGGAGGTTGCCAGGCCTTGCTGCTGTAACAGTTGTTGCAGTGTTCTGACCGCCAGTAGCTCGGTGGCGAAGCTTTCCTGCTGTCTGCCTGGCAGGGCAATGCCCCAGAGTATATAGGTTTGGTTATTCTGGGGCTGTAGCCGCTGAACCGCCGGTGCAAGCGCCACCGATGCGCTGAGGGGGGGAGCAGCTGTTGCGCTGAACAGCGGGCTTAGTGGCTCAGCCAGGGATTCTGCCAGCGACTGTACATGCGGCCCCTGAAGTGTCAGGGTGAGTGATGCCGGTTGGGTGCTACTGCGGTAAAAGTCGGCAAAACGCTGCAGAGGGTGAACCGATACCGGGTTACTTATCTGGCTGGTGAAACGCTCCAGCAGGCGATTCTCGGGGTCTTTCAGGTTGAGATACTGCTCTGCTTCCAGTCGCTGCCAGCGCTTTTCAAGATCGTTGCCGGGCTGATAATTGCTGAGTTGCTGTAGCAGTGTGGTTGTCATCTCTGCGATTGTGCTGTGTTCCTTGCCACGGTTTTCTGGCAGGGTGATGAAAAGGGTGATGCGGTCTGCCGACGCTTCTGCGGCGAGTGTCACTCCGGGTTGGCTGAACAGTGGCTGGGTTGATAAAACGGCCAGATGCTGCTGAATCTGCTGTAGTAACAGTTGTTGCAGCAACTGCTGCTCACCATTGATCGCGGCGCCTGTCCGCAGTAGTACCCGGAGCTGGAGGTAGGTGGCTTTATCCTGACTAACATAGTACAGCGGACTATCTGCCAGCTTTTTTATGCTGATAAAGTTGGCCGATCTGTTCTGACCAGCCGTCAGTAATACAATCACAATGGCGACAACCCAGGCGATAACCTTCAGATAGGTTCGGTTGAATAGCGGTGATTTGGCTTTCGGCATTGGTTGTTCCTGGTCATTTTCTGGCACTGTTTTCAGTGCCCCAGCCGGACTTTACTATGGTAAGATAACCGACCTAAATGAAACATACAGGACGACTCGCAGTTGGAACAGGGATCCCCCTGTTTTTTTGCATCTTCAGCGCCTGACATCGGACAGTAATCAAGCATGTTTAAGAAGCTTAAATCAATTTTTAGTTCTGAGAAAGATGAGTCTCAGAAAGACCTGCCAGAGGTTGCCGACGCGCAGACAGGAATCTCTGAATCGCCCGAGACCGCAGTCGTTGACGCAGCTGTTGTTGAACATCAGGAGGCGGAGACTGTTGCTACTGTGGCAGAGGCCAGCGCTATAGAGGAGTCTGAACCGGTAGCGGTTGAAAATATGCTCGCTGACACTGTCGTTGCCGAACCGGAAGCCGCGTCCGTTGTTGCAGCTGACGCTGAAACGGCTCAGCCGAGCGAGCCTGAAGTAGCCGAAGAGTCGATGGTGAAACCTGAGCCAGAACAGAAAACGGGCTTCTTCGGCCGTATCAAAGCGGGCTTGAGCCGCACCAAGGCAAATCTGACCGAAGGGCTGGGGGATCTGTTTCTGGGGGCCAAGCAGATCGATGATGAGCTGCTGGAAGAGATCGAAACTCAATTATTGGTTGCTGATGTCGGTGTTGAGGCAACGACGGAGATTATTGGCAAGCTGACTGAACGGGTAAAACGCAAGCAGCTGGCGGATGCCGATGCACTGTATAGCGCGTTGAAGGCGGAGTTGGCATCACTGCTCGAAACGGTCGAAAAGCCGATCGATTTCAGTCAGGCTAAAGGGCCGTTTGTGTTGTTGATGGTGGGTGTCAACGGCGTGGGTAAAACCACGACTATTGGTAAACTGGCGAAGAAATATCAGGCCGAAGGCAAGTCGGTGATGCTCGCTGCTGGTGACACCTTCCGGGCTGCGGCGGTTGAGCAGCTGCAGGTGTGGGGGGATCGTAATAATGTGCCCGTGGTGGCGCAGCACACCGGGGCTGATTCGGCATCGGTGCTCTATGATGCACTGCAATCGGCCCAGGCAAAGAAAATAGATGTGTTAATTGCCGATACTGCCGGTCGTCTGCAGAACAAGGACAACCTCATGCAGGAGCTGGAAAAAGTGGTTCGGGTGATGAAAAAGCTCGACCCGGATGCCCCCCATGAGGTGATGCTGGTGCTGGATGCCGGTACCGGTCAGAACGCTATGAGTCAGGCAAAGCTGTTTAAAGAGGCGGTCGGTGTCAGTGGCATTAGTCTGACTAAACTGGACGGCACCGCAAAAGGCGGTATTATCTTTGCCATCGCTAAACAGCTGGATCTGCCGATTCGTTATATCGGCGTAGGCGAGCAGGTTGATGATCTGCGTCCTTTCAAAGCGAAGGAATTTGTAACGGCGCTGTTTGATTAAGCGGTTTAAGGGACTGGTTGGAAGGTTGATTGCATAACCTTTAAAACATAATTTTTCGAAGGCTCTCTAAGGTAATCAACCGGTGATCAGTTTCGACAATGTAACTAAGCGCTATCCTAATGGCTATGACGCTCTGAGTCAGGTGAGCTTCGGCCTTGATCAGGGCGAAATGGCGTTTCTGACGGGTCACTCAGGGGCTGGTAAAAGTACCTTGCTGAAGTTGCTGATGCTGATGGAACGTCCTACTAACGGACGTGTACTGGTCGGTGATCAGGACCTGGCCAGCCTTGGCAACAGCCAGATCCCTTATCACCGCCGCCGGGTGGGGGTTGTGTTTCAGAATCACCAGCTGCTGTTCGACCGCTCGGTGTTTGACAATATTATACTGCCCCTGCGCATCTGCGGCTTTGATCCTGCAGATGCGGCCCGCCGGGCACGCGCAGCACTGGATAAAGTTGGTTTGCTGAGTAAAGAGAAGCTTAACCCGGTAGTCCTTTCCGGTGGTGAACAGCAACGAGTGGGCATCGCCCGGGCGATTGTTCACAAGCCTCAGCTGCTGCTGGCGGATGAGCCCACCGGCAACCTCGACCCGAAACTGTCTGAAGAGGTGATGCGGTTGTTTCAGCAGTTTAATCAGGTTGGCACCACAGTGTTGATTGCGAGTCACGATCTGGGGCTGATTGCGCGGATGCCTCATCGGGTTATTGCGCTCAATCAGGGAAGGCTGGTGAGCGATGGAAAATAATCTGCGCGGCAAAGGGGCTGTCCGGGTAGAGCCCAATACCAAACGGGATGCCAAGGTTCACCGGGGGGCTGAGCATCATCAGCTAAATTTCGCTGACCGTGGCCGCAGCTATCTGCGTCATCATCTGGAAGTCGCCCGGCTATCCTATCACTCGTTGCTGGCGCAACCACTGACAACCTTCATGACCCTGGCGGTGCTGGCAATCGCCCTGGCGCTGCCGGGTTCTCTTTATACCGGTTTAAAAAATCTGCAAACGCTAGGCAGCGGCTGGGATGGTGACCCCCGGGTAGCGCTGTACCTGAAGCTGACTGTTAGCGAAGCTGAAGCCGAGACGCTGAGTCGTGAGCTGTTATTACGCGATGATGTTGCCGCCACCGAACTGATAACGGCGCAGCAGGGGATGCTGGAGTTTCAGGCGATGTCCGGCTTTGGTGATGTGTTTAACTTTCTTGATTCTAATCCGTTGCCTGCGGTGGTAATGGTGATGCCCCGTGATCTGTCTGTGGCCTCGGTGCCTCTTTTACAGGCGAAGCTGCAAGCGTTGCCGCAGGTCGATGAGGCGGTGGTTGATATGGCCTGGGTACAGCGGCTGGCGGCGTTTGTGGTATTGGCAGAACGGGCTGTGTGGGTGCTGACAGCGCTGTTTGTGATGGCCGTGCTGCTGGTGGTTGGTAATACCATCCGCTTGTCGATAGAGAGTCGCCGTGAGGAGATAGTCATTGCCAAACTGGTGGGCGCCACCGATGCCTACGTGCGCCGCCCCTTCCTCTATGATGGCATCTGGTTTGGTGTTGCCGGAGGCGTGTTTGCCTGGTTGCTGATCCAGCTGAGTCTGTTGCTGCTGGATGGCCCTGTCGGACAGCTGGTCAGCCTCTACAACAGCCAGTTTGAACTGGCCGGGCTGGGATTTGTTGAAACAATACTGTTACTTCTGATCAGTATACTGCTGGGGCTATGTGGCGCATGGCTGGCGGTGGGCCGGCATCTGCGGCAGATCCAGCCGCAGTAATTAACCGTATAGCTGCTGACGGATGCCTGCGTCGTTTTGAATGTAAATATAGGTAAAGTGGCTAAACAGTAGTGCTTGCCATCTGCTAGTGTTGCCGTTATCTTTACTGGTCCGCTAAACTCAGGTAGAAAACGGTTATTGACGTTGAGTATAGCGGTTAATATAGTCGGAACTAATCTGACAAAAGAGTGTCATAGCTGTAACTTATATCGACACCCTTTAATGAATAAGTAATGAGGTTGAGAAATGGGCAAAAGCCTACGAGTCATTGAAGTATTATCTCCGGGTCAGAATCTGGAGGCATATATACGTCAGGTGACTGCGATTCCTGTTCTCACAGTAGAAGAGGAACGCGGACTGGCAGAGCGTCTGTATTTCGAGAATGATCTTGAAGCGGCACGTCAGTTGGTATTGTCTCATATGCGCTTCGTGGTCCATGTGGCTAAGTCCTATTCTGGTTACGGCCTGTCCCAGGCTGACCTGATTCAGGAAGGCAACGTTGGCCTGATGAAAGCGGTTAAACGGTTTGACCCTACCATGGGGGTTCGCCTGGTTTCCTTTGCGGTGCACTGGATCAAGGCGGAGATGCATGAATTTATTCTGCGTAACTGGCGTATTGTAAAGGTGGCGACCACCAAAGCGCAGCGGAAGTTGTTCTTTAATCTGCGCAGTAAGAAGAAAAACCTGGGCTGGCTAACCAATGCGGAAGTGACCGCTATGGCGACTGACCTGGGGGTTGATGAGCAGGTTGTCCGGGAGATGGAAGGCCGCATGAGCAGCACCGATATGGCCTTTGATGCGCCAGTGGGTGACGACGATGAGCGCGCTTATCAGTCGCCGGCTTATTTCCTTGAAGATCACAGTCAGGATCCCGCCAGTCAGCTTGAAGACGCTAACTGGGAGGAGGATTCCAACCTTCGACTGAGTGAAGCGATGGAACAACTGGATGAGCGTAGCCGCGACATCCTGGTACAGCGCTGGCTGGGTGAAGAGAAAGCCACTTTGCATGAACTGGCGGCCCGCTATGAAGTGTCTGCCGAGCGGATTCGTCAGCTGGAAAAGAACGCCATGAAAAAGATTAAAACAGCGATGCTGGAAGCCTGATCACTCAGGATTCTGGTGTTGCCGGTTATCAAGCCGCCCTCTGCTGAGCGCGGCTTTTTTATTGCTTATCGCCACCGCTAACCTTTGTTAGAATAGCCACCTCAATGTTCCGGAAGCTGTTATGTCTGCCCGTTTTGTTATTCTTTGTACTGCCCTGAGCGGCTTTATCACTGTCGCCCTCGGTGCGTTTGCATCGCATATGCTCAGAACACGACTGAGCGAGCGCCTATATGAGGTGTTGCAAACCGGTATTCAGTATCAGATGTTTCATACCCTGGCGCTGTTCGGCGTTGGCCTGCTGATGCTGCGTCAGTCTGACAGAGGCTTGCGTCAGACCGCTGTGCTGTTTATGGCGGGCATCGTTTTTTTCAGTGGCAGCCTCTATGTGCTGGCACTGACGGGACAGCACTGGCTGGGCGCGGTAACCCCGGTGGGCGGCGTGCTGTTTCTGGCGGGCTGGTTAAATCTTGGCCGGGTCTCCTTCCGGCAGTTAAGTGAATAAAAGTGGATCAATCTCAATGCTGATACAGGTAAATGGTGACACGCTGGAGGTTCAGGAAAATACCTCTGTGGCGGGTCTGATCGAGTCGATGCAACTGGGTGAACGTCGTGTTGCAGTAGAGCTGAACCTGGAGATCGTGCCCCGCAGCCGGCATGCTGAAACCCTGTTGCAGGAGGGCGACCGGGTAGAAGTGGTGCATGCGATTGGTGGCGGCTGACCGCTCCTGCTTTGATGTATGTCTGAGAGAATATTACAGAATTTAACTGGGTAGAGAATAATGTCTGAACAACTGAACGATCCTTTGATTATTGCAGGCCGTAGCTTTCAGTCCCGTCTGCTGATTGGTACCGGAAAATATCGTGATCTGGAGGAGACCCGGCTGGCGATTGAAGCCAGTGGTGCCGAGATTGTCACCGTGGCGGTACGGCGCACCAATATCGGCCAGAACCCGGATGAGCCGAACCTGCTGGATGTGATCTCTCCGGATAAATACACTATTTTGCCGAATACCGCGGGCTGCTTTAATGCCGAAGATGCGGTGCGCACCTGTATGCTGGCCCGTGAACTGATGGATGGCCATGATCTGGTTAAACTGGAAGTGCTGGGTGATCAGAAAACCCTCTATCCGAACGTGGTACAAACCATCAAAGCCGCCGATATTCTGGTGCGGGATGGTTTTAAAGTGATGGTTTATACCAGTGATGATCCGATTGTTGCCAAAGAGCTTGAGTCTCTGGGGTGTGTCTCTATTATGCCGCTGGGCTCTATGATCGGTTCCGGTCTGGGTATTCTGAATCCGCATAATATCAATGTGATTATGGAAGACTGCAAAGTGCCGGTGCTGGTGGATGCCGGTGTTGGTACCGCTTCAGAAGCAGCAGTAGCGATGGAGATGGGCTGTGAGGCCGTGCTGATGAACTCTGCTATTGCCGGTGCCCGTAACCCGATTCTGATGGCTTCGGCGATGCGCAAGGCGGTTGAAGCGGGTCGAGAAGCGTTTCTGGCCGGCCGGATGCCACGGAAGAAATATGCCAGCGCCTCCTCGCCGATGGAAGGCACTATTGTCGGTAAATAATTGATTTAACGATGAGATCGCCGCAAGGCGGTCTCATCAGATGAAAGATTTCAGCAGCCTGATCCGTTGATCAGGCTGCTTTGTTTTAAGTGAGAAGCCAGACCGATGTCAG
>NZ_JBNKYN010000041.1:0-36663 GCF_050300915.1 Amphritea sp. | reverse complement strand
GGTCTCAGATAGCAACGATGTTTTCTGCTTGTGGACCGCGCTGACCTTGAGTTACAGAGAACTGTACCTGCTGGCCTTCTTCAAGAGTTTTGAAGCCGTTGCTCTGGATTGCACTGAAGTGTGCGAATACGTCAGGGCCGTTTTCCTGCTCGATGAAACCGAAGCCTTTGTCAGCGTTAAACCATTTAACAGTACCGGTTACAGTAGCCATGTTAGTTGTCCTATTTTATAAATAATGTTTTGCCATCAGATGGCGGTGATGCAGGAATTTTTACTATACATTATGGAAACAGGACGAGAAGCTGAAACAGGATCTTCGAAATGATGCATAAAAATACGGTGAATCTTCAAGCACATTCAATATATACATTTAAGTTTTTATTATCAACTCTTTAATTTATTTATTTGCAGGGCTGGTGGTTACTGATGGCTGCGAGAGGGATGTTTCGACCCGGTTACGGGCGTTTGATTTAGCCAGATAGAGTGCTCTGTCCGTACGGTTGAACAGGTCAGTTTTGGATTCCGGGCTATTGTATTGAGCTATACCAAAGCTGGCAGTCACGTTAAGGCTCATGTCGTCTATATTCTTCAATGAAGTCTCTATCTGCTGGCGCATCTTTTCTGCTAACCGTCGGGCATTTTCCTCGCTACAGTTTGTCAGTACGATATAAAACTCATCACCGCCCCAGCGGCAAATGCTGTCAGATTTGCGTAGATTCCCGGTCAGTATTTTCGCTACCAGGGTCAGAATCTTATCGCCCATCAGGTGGCCCCGGGTGTCGTTAAAGATCTTAAAGTTGTCGATATCAACCAGAATAGTTGAAACCGGATGTTTGTGCCGATCAGCAAAGTTAAGGATCTGTTGTAACATCGACTCAAAGGCGTGTCGGCTGGCGGTACCGGTTAAAGGGTCGGTATTTGCCATATACTCTAAGCGCCGCTGATATCCGCCCAGGGTAAAGTGTTGTAATAGCAGGACAATCAGAATAACCACCAGGCTGATACCCAGGTTGATCCATAGGGTCGCGGTAATTTGAGATTCACTTTTTTCAGTATGTTCGACAATCAGGTACCAGTTTAACTCAGGAACAAAGCGGGTCTTAATCAGATATTGCTGGTCACTGTTGCTATAGCTGTATGAGCCTCCCGGTTGAGCCAGGATCACGGGGGCAATGTCCTGCAGCCCGTCAACCTTGTGAATATCCTCAGCTCCGTTGAACTGGCTACCCTGCAGAGTGACTTTGCCCTGGCGGTCGATGAAATAGACCTGGCGGCCATAACGTGTCTGATACACCTCAATCAGCTCTTTTATTTTTGTAGATGCCAGACCAACCCCGATAATACCCAGAAATGTGCCCTGTTCATCTTTTACTTTGTGATTGACGAATAGGGTGGTGCTGGAGCGGTCAGCGGTATCCTGATCGATGTTGATGTCGAACTGGGTTGGGGTTTTGCTGCTGCTGTAATACCAGTTATCTGCTGGATCGGTTATCGATATCTGTTTGATGATGCCACTGGTGTGGTAATAGTTAGTGGTTCGTTCTGAAACAAAAAAAGCGGTGAAAGCGTTGTAGCGTGTCTGAATCGATTTCAGGTAGCGCTGCATTTGTTCCGGGTGCTGCTCGCCGTTCGCAATCCAGTCGTGGACAAAGGTGTCCTGAGCCATCAATGATGAGACCAGTACCGGTTGTAGCAGGTCCCTCTGTACTTCTGAGTAGACAGTGTCGCTGGTCAGCGGCAGGGTGTTGGTTTTGATGTGCTGGTTGAGGGAACGATTGGCGACATAGTAGCTGATCAGGCTGATTGCTGAGAATGCAATAACGAGTAACAGGCTACTCAGCAGGATAAAAGAGGGTTTTCGTAGGTGGATCTGTTTCATAACGTATCATCTGTCGGTGTAAACGGTTTGGCCGACAGCCGAAATCATCCCTGGTGTCGATGATTTGATTTTATCAGAACCCCACAGAATACTCATCAGGGAAGATGAATGTAAACCTGACGAATAGTATGCTGTGCAACGTGCACAATTGGAGGGGTCGATAAGGGGGAGAGTCAATGCGGACAAAAAAACCGCCCGGTGAGGGCGGTAATACGGAGTAAAACCTTTTTACCCGGGTGTCAGATCAGTTGCCTGTTTTGATATTTGACCAGGTACGGCTGCGTACGCGGGCGATGTTAGCAGGCAACGTTGCTGGCATATAGAGGCGAGAGTATGTTTCGGCATCAGGATAGATGGCGGTATCGGATGTTATCTCAGGGTCTACCAGATCGGTAGAAGCCTGGTTCGGATTTGCATACCAGACGTAGTTGGTGATCTCTGCAATAATCTCAGGACGCAGCAGGAAGTTAATAAACTTATGTGCGTTTTCAGCGTGTTTAGCGTCGGATGGAATCAGCAACATATCAAACCAGATCTCAGTACCCTCTTTCGGAATGCTGTAACTGACCTCTACGCCCTTACCTGCTTCTTCTGCCCGGGCTTGCGCCTGGAAAATATCACCGGAGTAGCCGATAGCGACACAGATATCGCCATTGGCCAGGTCGTTAACATACTGGGATGAATGAAACTGGCGCACGTAAGGGCGAATAGCTCTGAGGGCATTGGCTGCCGGGCTATCACTCGTATGGTTTGCTTTCGTTATGTCTGTGGACGGTTGTCCTGCGTAGAGTAGTGCTAATGGGTACATCTCATCCGGCGAGTCGAGAAACGTGACACCGCACTCTGCCAGTTTTTTCATATTCTCGGGATTAAATACCAGTTCTAGACTGTCGACCGGGGCATCCTCGCCCAGTACCGCCTGCACCTGCTTCTCGTTATAGCCTATCCCTGTTGTGCCCCAAAGATAGGGGACGCCATACTGGTTGCCGGGGTCTTTGCTGGCCAGCAATTTCATGAGCGATGGGTCAAGATTGCCCAGATTGCTGAGTTTATCTTTTTGCAGCGGCTGGAAGATACCGGCTTTTATCTGCTGTTCCATAAAGTGAGAGCTGGGCACAACCAGATCATAGCCCGAGTTACCGGCTAGCAGCTTGGCTTCCAGTGTCTCGTTGCTGTCGTAGACGTCATAGACCACTTTGATTCCGGTTTCAGCTTCAAATTTGGCCAGGGTGTCTTCAGCAATATAGTCTGACCAGTTATAGAAGTTCAGCACCTCTTCCGCTTGGGCAAACGGGGTCGCAGCGACCAGGCTGAAAGTGGATATCTGTAGCGCTTTTCTGATCAGGGAAGGTAAGGTCTTTGTCATTACGTTGAGCCTCTCATCGGAGTTTACGAGTTTGGTTAGCAGTTTATCCAGTAGCTCCTTAACCTGTGCTGACACAGGTTAAGGAGACGTTAGCTATAAGCTGTTGTGCTCAGGATTATACGGTTAGTAACAGGTATTCACGTTCCCATGAGCTGATAACTTCATGGAAGGTTTCGAATTCAGCCCGTTTAACGCCCAGATACGCCTCAACGAACTCAGTGCCCATGATGTCGCATAGTTCAGGACACTCTTCTAACAGATGTAACGCCTCACCCAGGGAGCGGGCAACTTCAACGGTATCATCTTCATCGGCGGCCAGGTCTGTTACCGGCTTCGTGGCGGATAGTTTTTGTTCCAGACCGAGATAGCCGCAGACCAGACTGGCTGCAATGGCCAGGTAGGGGTTGGCGTCGATGCCGATCACCCGGTTTTCAATACGTGTTGCCTCCAGCGGTGCGATAGGTACCCGCAGACCGGTGGTGCGATTATCAATACCCCACTTAAAGTTAACCGGTGCGGCAATATCCGGCGCAAAACGGCGGTAGGAGTTCACATTCGGCGCATAAAATGAGATCGCTTGTGGCGTGTATTTCTGCAATCCGCCCAGGTAGTGGTAAAACTGTTCGGAGAACTGGTTCTGCTCATCGCCAGCAAAGATATTTTTGCCGGTTTTTATGTCGATGAGACTCTGATGGATATGCATCGCACTACCCGGTTCATGCTGCATCGGCTTGGCCATGAAGGTCGCGTACATATCATGCTTCATCGCGGTTTCCCGCAGGGTGCGCTTGAAGACAAACACCTGATCCGCCAGGTCCAGTGCATCACCGTGGAGGAAGTTTATCTCCATCTGTGCTGCCCCGGATTCATGGATCAGGGTGTCAACATCCAGTCCCTGCGCTTCGCAGTAACTGTAGAGCGTATCGATAACCGGATTAAATTCGTTAACCGCATCAATGCCATAAGACTGGCGTGCAGTTTCCCGGCGGCCTGAACGGCCTGTTGCAGGCTTGAGTTCGTAGTCCGGATCGGTGTTTTTCTGAATCAGGTAAAATTCTACTTCCGGTGCAATAACCGGTCGCAGCCCTTTTTGCTCATAGAGTTTAAGCACCCGACGCAGTACCGAGCGGCTGGATAGGGGGTGTAACTGACCATCGCTGGTGTAGCAGTCATTAATAACCTGTGCCGTCGGCTCATCAGCCCAGGGCACCAGGCGCAACGTATTGGCGTCGGGCACCAGCACCATGTCCCGGTCGGCCGGATCAACAATATCATAGTGATTATCCGCCCATTCGCCGGTGACGGTTTGCACCAGCAGAGTCTCAGGGATCTTGCCTCCTTTCTCTGCCAGGTATTTTTTAGTGGGGTAAAATTTACCCCGGGCGTTGCCGGTCATGTCCGGCAGGGTCGACTCGACCTCGGTTATACCGTTTTCTTTAAGAAACCTTTCCACGGCTTCCATAAATCACCTATACGTATTGTTTATCTGATTGCCTGCAATTCACTATAGAAGTTATGAATTTGAGAGCAGGGTGTTTTTCGAGACTATTCGAATACTATTTCGATTATGTGACTCACCTGTACTCTGTTATGGGGTCATTAGTCGAAACATTATTCGGGTTTAGGTTATTTCATGGAATTTTAAAAATCAACATGAATTTCATATTGGTGTCAGTTTTTCGGGCTTGTTGTTCATTTAAATTAGAATTATTATTCGGTTTATGAGGTTTTTTATGGTTGGTCTGGTGATTACTAATATGTACCAGTCTTGATGTTTTGCTTGTAACTTATGTTTTTAATGGAGACCCGTTTCATGAGTCTTAACCGATTGCAGCCGTCCTACTATGTTGACTCGGCCAATGCCAGTCCTGAATATCCCGCATTAACCGGTGAGCATCAGGCCGATATCTGCGTTATCGGCGCTGGTTATACCGGTCTCTCTGCTGCTCTGCATCTGGCGCAACAAGGCTATTCGGTTACCCTGTTAGAAAGTGAGACCATCGGCTGGGGAGCTTCTGGCCGTAACGGCGGGCAGGTGTGTCCGGGTCACAATATGGGGCATGCCGAGTTGATTAAGAAAGTTGGCAGGAAAGCGGCAGATTCATTGTGGGATATGTCTCTGGAGTCAGTACAGCTGGTGAAAGATCTGATCGCTGAGCATCAGATCAGCTGTGATCTTAAACAAGGGGTGATGCATGTCTCGGCCAAACCCGGGCATGTAGCAGAGATGCGTGACAGCGTTGCTTATAAACACAAGGTTCTTGGCTATGACAAAATTCGTTTTGTGCCCGATGATGAAGTACAGGCGATGCTTGGGACGCAACGTTATTATGGCGGTGAGTACTGGGATGATGCAGTGCATCTGCACCCACTTAACTATGCGCTGGGGTTAGCCTCGGCCGCCGTAAACGCTGGGGTGACGATCCATGAACACAGTCGGGTCACCGGTTACACCAGTGGTAATAATGCCGAGGTACGCACCGCTCAGGGGGTGGTTAAAACGAAGTATATCCTGTTGGCCTGTAACGGTTATCTGGGTAAGCTGGAGCCGCGGGTTGCCGGTAAAATCATGCCGATCAATAATTTTATTATCGCCACCGAGCCGCTCAGCGAAGCGTTATGCCGCAAGATCAATCGTGATGATGTGGCTGTGGCTGACTCCCGCTTCGTTATCAACTATTTTAAATTGTCTGGCGATAACCGCTTGCTCTGGGGGGGAGGTGAAAACTATAGCAGTCGTTTCCCCAGCGATATTGCTAACTTTGTCCGTCCCTACATGCTGCAGTTCTATCCGGAGCTGACAGATGTGAAAATTGATTATGGCTGGGGCGGGACGTTGGCAATTACCCTTAACCGGATGCCACACTTCGATCGTATCAATGGCAATCTGTTTGTTGCCCAGGGGTATTCTGGTCATGGTGTGGCACTGGCTACGCTGGGGGGGAAGTTGATGGCGGAAGCGATCAGCGGTTCAGCAGAGAGATTTGATATTTTCAGCCGCGTGCCCACCGCGACATTTCCGGGGGGGACGTTACTGCGCTGGCCGGGTCTGGTCGCGGGGATGTTGTATTTTTCACTGCGTGACCGGTTTTTTTAGGGCTATTACTGTCCCTGCCGGGTGAGCGTTGTGGTAAACGATCTGTTCAGAACGGCGATAGATCAGTCTATAATGCCCGCCATCGAGATGTCGCTGAATCAGAGGCATTGTGTCATACAGGCAGGAGATAACGTTGACTGAACATCGCCGGGTAAAAACAGCTCCGGATCTGGCCCCGCGAAATGCACCGGTGCAGGGGCGTTCTAAGCTGCGCTCAAAGCAGATTATTGATGTGACTGGCGAACTGCTTGAACGGGTTGGTCTGGATGATCTGAATACCATTCTGATCGCCAAAGAGGTGGGCATCTCTGTTGGTTCCCTGTACCACTATTTTCCGAATAAACATGCAATTCTCTATGCAATGGGATCGCGCTGGCTGGAGACCGTTGAAGCCGCGCTGGATGAGATCGCCCGCTGGTCGATTGAAGAGCTGCCGATGGCAACGCTGGTGGAGCAGATGCTCGGGCTGAAGCTGAAAACCTATAAGCAGCAGAAAGCGATTCTGACGCTGGTGCAGGCGATGTTTTCTGTACCGGAACTGCGCGAGTTGGACGAGCAACACGATGAACTGGAAATTTCGCGTATGGCCGAAGTGTTCAAGCGAATGGGGATCAACCGCCACCTGAGAGAGCGCGAGCGGCTGGCGCGTCTCTATCTTGAAGTTACCCACAGTGTGATGCTGGTGGTGGTGAACCAAAAGGGTGACCGGGCTAAGCGCACCCTGGCTGACCTGAAGATGATTATCTGCAATCTTCTGGCTCAGTATTTGCCGCAAAATCATTAAACCGGATTAGCTTGCAGCCAGCGAATCAGAGCCTCGTTGACGGCCTGGGGTTGCTCCATGGTACACATATGGCCGGATCGCTCAATGGCAATCACTTCACTTCCGGGTACTAATTCCGCCATCTCATAGTGACGTTCAACCGGGCTCCAGCTGTCCTGATCACCACTGATAAACAGAGTAGGGCACTCTAGTGAACGCAACACCTCAGTCGCATCAGGCCGTTTGATCAATGCGGTTTGCTGATGCTCAAATTGCTGCACTGTTTTCCGTTCAATCATGTCGAGAATAGCATCACAGAGTTGGCTGTCCTGTAAATGCTCCGGGAGCACCATGCCCAGCATCCACACTTTACCCATCGCCCGCATTCCTTGTTGGCGGGCTGTTTCCAGCAGCGCCAGTCGCCCGGACACTTCATGCTGGCCTGCGTCACCGTTGTGCAGCGGCAGATAGCCGGTATCCATGAGAATCAGATGGGATATCCTTTCAGGGGCACGGCGGGCAACCTCCATCGCGACCCGTCCCCCCATGGAGTGGCCGATCAGTATAAATTGCTCTGGTGACTGCGCTATGGCTATCTCGGCCATAGCGCCAAGGCTGTTGGCGTCACCGTAGTCTATGACCTGGCTGCTGATTCCTTGGCGGGCAAAAAAGTCGGTCTGCTCAGACCAGACTGCGGCATCACAGATCAGTCCGGGCAAAAAGATGGTGGGCGTCATGGTTTTCTCCAGATCAGAGGATGGCTCTGTTTTCAATGCAGCTTCTTGTTGCTGTGTATGCGTTTTCAGCTGACTCTGCCGATAGAGTAACGGCGTTGGCAAGAGGGCACAATAGGGTTGTGTTTCAGTCTCGATTCAATACGTTAGGTGGTTTATAGAGAGTATAAAAAGTAGTTTTATGAGGCTAAATGGTATTCTGACGGCTACACTGTGTTTGCAAGGTTTATTTAATGCTTCAGTCGTTTTCCGATCAGAGGGGAGCACATATGCCTCAGTATATGATTACCTATATCGGCGGTGATAAGCCATCAACAGTGGAGGAGGGACAGCAGCATTTCGCCCTCTATAAAGACTGGCTTCATTCACTTGGCAGAGCCGTTCTGAACCCAGCAACTCCGTTTAAAACCACCAGTACTGTGAACCCCGATGGCAGTGTTAGCCGGGGGAGTGTGTCTGCTATGTCAGGCTATACCCTGATTGAAGCGGACTCAATGGAAAGCGCTATTGATGCGGTTAAAAGCTGCCCATTCCTGCGTATCAACGGTACTCTGGAAGTCTCTGAACTTATTCGCTAATGCTTATTAACAATGTCTTTCGATGTGAGAGATCCGATTAGTTCAGAGAAAAACGCCAGGTCGATGCAACATTGGGAGGCTAAGCCGACTGACTGGGTTTACTCATGTAGAGCTCCAGAGGGTCACGGTTGGGTTGCTGCTCAAAGCAGCTTAACGAGCTTAAAAACAGGGAAAAAAGTTCTGCCTGTGAGTTGATATCCAGCTTGGCGTAAATATTTTTTCGGTGGCGGCGTAAGGTTTCTATCGATATTTTCAGCTGTTCTGCGCAGGCCTGAGTGCTGTAGCCCTGCAGTGTAAGACCCAACACATCTTTCTCTCTGCCGGTTAATACGGAGCGGCCAAACAGATCAAATGCCAGGTTAACGCTTTTTTCAAATCCTGGCGCAACCTTGAGATCCTGCTCCTCCTGGGAGGTTGTTAATGCCTCCCAGTGATGCAGACAGAGCTCTCTGATCACGGTTTCGATACAGCGCAGAAACTTTAATTCTTTATCACTGAATTTAGATGAGCTTTTGTTGCGCATCAGCGAGACTTGCAGACAGACATCCTGACCCGCTTCGATGATGTAGACGATCTCATCTTCAGTGTCACATTCAGCATAGTAACTGCGGTAATACTCACTTTGCTGAAACCCCTTAGCGCTGAGTTCGGTTATCCGGTAAAGACCCGGAGACTCTTTATTGATCAGTGCGGCAAGGTAGAAGGGGTCCAACTGATAGGAGCCATCAATATAGGAATCTATCTGCGCAGAACGTTCCTCCCGGCTAATTTCGAAATAGATCGCTTTGGGCGCTTTATTGCGGCGGTAGATCCACACCTGTGGATAATCGATTTTCACTGCGTTTCGCAGCGTTGCTATTAAACAGGGAAAAAACGTTTCCTTTCCCAGATTTTTCACCAGCTGGGCTAACTGAGTATTCCAGTGTTCAAAACCGCTGGTTGACGCAAGAGAAAGAGAGCTCATCGGTGCTCTCCAAACCGATTAAATTGACCACTGACCACTGGGTATCAACCTGAATTTAGCTGGAAAAACGACATTTGAAGCTACGGTATGTCTTTGTCAAAGTCAAATCTCTGCCGGGTGGTAAAGTGTAAGGTGAGAGCTTCTGTCGTTAATCCCTCTGCCGTTTCATGCGATCTAACCAAGGTTGGGTATATAGAACACGTCGCCCTGTCGCTACACTGAAATTCAGATCAGATCGCAGATGATTGTTTCACTGCGGAGGTTTTCAGGGTGATGATATGAATGTTATGAATCAAGAGTTATTACAACAGCAAGCAAGAGATCATCTGTGGATGCATTTCACCCGGATGGGATTTTACAAGAATCACGATATCCCCATTATCACCCGTGGTGAGGGATGTTATGTCTATGATACTCAGGGAAAGCGCTACATTGATGGTCTGGCCGGACTGTTTACCTCACAGCTGGGGCACGGACGGGCAGATATCGCCAGAGCTGTCGCTGAGCAGACGGAGAAACTCGGTTTTTTTCCAATCTGGTGTTATGCCCATCCCGGTGCCATTGAGCTGGCATCGCGCATCGCCGATCTGGCCCCCGGTGATCTCAACCGGGTGTTCTTTACCAATGGCGGTGGTGAAGCAGTGGAAGCTGCATGGAAACTGGCGCGTCAGTATTTTGCTGAAATTGGTCAGCCACGGCGATATAAAGTGATCTCCCGCAATCTTGCCTATCATGGCACCAGCCTGGGGGCGCTATCCATCAACGGTGCTACGGGGATTAAAAATGTCTTCGAGCCGCTGGTTCCCGGTGCCCGGCACGTGGAAAACACCGATCTGTATCGCAACAACAATCAGGATGACAGTGTTTCATACGGTAAAAAATGCGCATTAGAGATTGAGCGTGCCATCGTGATTGAGGGGCCGGAAACGGTCGCAGCGGTATTTCTGGAACCGATTCAGAATGTAGGTGGCTGTATCGTCCCACCGGAAGGTTATTTCCAGGAAGTCAGAAAAGTCTGCGATAAGTACGGTGTTCTGCTGGTGTCGGACGAGGTTATCTGTGCGTTTGGTCGTCTGGGCTATATGTTTGGTTGTGAGCGATTTGATTACCTGCCCGACATTATTACCTGTGCTAAGGGACTGACCAGTGGCTTTGTGCCAATGGGGGCGATGATCTGCCGCGATTTTCTCATGAAGCCTTTTCTGGAGGATGACACGAAACAGTTCCTTCACGGCTCTACGTTTGGCGGTCACCCGGTGGCGTGTGCAGCGGCGCTGGCCTGCCTGGATGCCTATGAGAACGAAAATCTGTTAGCCAATGTGCGTGAAAATGAAGCGTTCTTTAAAAGTGAGCTGGACAAGTTGCTTGAGTTGCCGATAGTCGGAGATGTCAGGGGCGCCGGTTACTTTTACGGTATTGAACTGGTTAAAAACAAGCAAACCAAAGAGCATTTCTCCCATGAAGAGGCGGAAAATGTTCTGTTCAAATTCCTCTCCCCCCGGTTGTATCAGGAAGGTTTGATGTGCCGTACAGATGACCGCGGCGAAGCGGTTATTCAGCTATCGCCGCCACTGGTCGCCGGGCGCAAAGAGATCAGCGAGATAGCGCAGATACTATACAAAGTGATCGCCGAAGCGTCAGAGCTGGTGGCTACTCATTAATGTCGGTCACTCAACAAAGCCTGTGTAGTTGATTGAATCACAGGCGATCTGAATACAGACCGTGTACGGGGAAAGAGCATGACAAAACAGCTTTATATTGGCGGGGCGTGGATTAATTCCATGTCATCTGAGCGTATTCCTGTGATCAACCCTGCCACTGAGGAGGTTTTCGATTACATCGTTGCGGCCAACGCCGATGATATTGATACTGCGGTCAGGGCTGCCAGAGAGGCTTTCGATAACGGCCCCTGGCCAGCGATGAAAGGCTCTGAGCGAGCGGTAATACTGCGAAAAATTGCTGCAGGGATCACCGAGCGCAAGGCTGAGCTTGCTCGCCTGGAAGTCATGGATAATGGCAAGCCTTATGCGGAAGCGGAATGGGATATTGAGGATGCTGCAGGCACCTTCAGTTATTATGCGGATCTGGCTGAGTCGCTTGATGATTCTGATGAGGTGATATCGCTGGCCGATGAGCGCTTCAGCTGTAAAGCGGTGAAAGAGCCTTTGGGGGTTGCCGGTGCCATTATTCCCTGGAACTTCCCACTGTTAATGGCTGCCTGGAAAGTTGCGCCAGCACTGGCGGCGGGCTGTACTATGGTGTTGAAACCCTCTGAAGTGACGTCACTGACGGCGCTGGTGTTAGCTGAGATTGTCGATGAGGTGGCGTTACCGCCGGGTGTTCTGAATATTGTCACCGGCTTTGGTACGGATGCTGGCCGCGCGCTGTCAGAGCATCCCGGTGTGGATAAACTGGCGTTTACCGGTTCGGTGCCAACCGGATCCACCATCATGCGGGCGGCGGCCAAAGAGATAAAAAATATCAGTCTGGAACTGGGCGGCAAGTCACCGTTTATTGTGTTTGCCGATAGCGATATTGAAGCCGCTGTTGAATGGATTATGTTTGGCATCTTCTGGAATCAGGGGCAGGTCTGTTCGGCAACATCGCGGGTGCTGGTGGAAGAGGCGATCTATCCGCAACTGTTAGCGCGTCTGGTTGAAGAGGCCAATAAGATTACCCTTGGTCCGGGTGATGAAGAGGGGGTTTTGCTCGGTCCTTTAGTCAATGAAAGTCAGTATTGCAAAGTACTGGCGGCCATTGAAAAGGGGGTGGCTGAGGGGGCGACTATCGCCTGTGGCGGTAAACGTCCGGCATCGTTAACCACCGGCTATTATCTGCAGCCGACGGTGCTGGTGGACATGCAGGAGGACAGCGCGGTCTGGCAGGAGGAGATTTTTGGCCCGGTGGTGTGTGTCAAACCCTTTAGCGACGAAACGGCTGCTGTACGTATGGCGAATAACTCCCGTTTTGGGCTGGCTGCCGCGGTGATGTCTAGGGACAATGACCGATGTGAGAGAGTCGCGGGTCAACTGAGGTCCGGTATTATCTGGATCAACTGTTCTCAGCCAACCTTTACTGAAGCGCCCTGGGGAGGCTATAAACAATCCGGAATCGGGCGTGAGCTGGGCCATTGGGGATTGAACAATTATCTGGAAACAAAACAGATAACAACCTATCGCAGTGACGAACCCTGGGGATGGTATATCAAGCCCTGAAAAGATTGATTAAGTTATTGATAATAAATAATTTACTGGAGGCGAAGTTTAGGTCAGACAGCTGGTTTGGATGACGGGTTATATTTTGCATGACCACAGAAAATACTGTGGCAGTCTGAGAAGCTTAAGTGCTGTGTCCCCTGATCAGAGGAGCAGCCAGAATAAAAAATATAAATGATATGGATCTGATAAGCGCCGTTCTACGGTATTAACAAGTAAATGCTTATGCGATATGACTGCTGAAATGGCGTCATCGAAAGCACCTTTTGATGGAGCAATAACATGAATCTGAAGAAGTTAGGTCTTGCCGCTGCACTGGCCGTGTCAGTATCGACCCCGGTTATCGCAAATGAATCGATCAAATTCTACAACTGGTCTGATTATATTGCCCCTGATACGCTGACGAATTTTGAAAAAGAAACCGGTGTATCTGTCACCTATGACGTGTTTGATAGTAATGAGGTGCTGGAAGCCAAACTGATGGCGGGTGGTTCGGGTTATGATCTTGTAGTGCCTGGCTCACAGTTCCTGGGGCGTCAGATTATGGCGGGAGTGTTCATGGAGCTGGATCGTGAAAAACTGCCGCATTATAAAAATCTTGATCCAGGTTTGATGAAGGTGCTGAGTGAGGTCGATCCGGGTAATCGCTATGGCATACCCTATTTGTGGGGCACTACCGGGATTGGTTATAACGTTGATCAGGTAAAAAAAGCGCTGGGAGACGATGCCCCGGTGAATAGCTGGGATCTGATTTTTAAGCCGGAAAATCTGGAAAAACTCTCCTCCTGCGGTGTGGCACTATTGGACGCGCCAGCAGAGATCTTACCCATCGCACTCAATTATCTGGGTAAAAACCCTAACAGCATGGATAAAGATGATTACAAAAGCGATTCTGAGTTAGGTAAGCTGCTATCCTCTGTGCGCCCCTATATCACCTACTTTCATTCATCAAAATATATCAATGATCTTGCCAATGGTGATATCTGTGTCGCGGTAGGCTGGTCAGGGGATATTCTGCAGGGGGCAACCCGGGCGGAGGAAGCAGGTAACGGTGTCAAGGTTGCCTATACTATTCCCAAAGAGGGCACCGCCGTCTGGTTTGATATGCTGGCTATCCCAGCCGATGCAAAGCACCCTGAACTGGCTCATCAACTGCTCGATTATCTGTTGCGCGCCGATGTCATTGCCGGAGTTTCAAACTATGTCGCATACGCCAACGGCAATAAGGCTTCTATCCCTTTGATTGATGCAGAGATCACCAGTGACCCTACTATCTACCCAAGCGAAGAGGTCAAAGAGAAGCTGTTCTCTCTGAAGGTGATGCCGAAGAAGATAGACCGGGTTACCAGCCGCCTCTGGACCGATTTTAAAGCAAACCGTTAAGTCTTCTATACTCCGGGGGGCATGCCTCCCCGGAATATTCGCAAAGTGACCCTTTATACAACCGGACGTAACTACGCAGAGAATAGTGAGGGAGCTTTTTTGTAAGAGTCGCTTCGGTTTATCATTCCATCTTCTTTTGAATCAGCGTTCAATTACTCTGGAATAACTAAAGCGATCATGTAACAGGCGCTGATCGCGGAAGAAGATGTTTATCCAGATCGTCACCTTGAAGGTGATTAACGCCAGCATAAACATGAAAGAGCGCAGTAATGTGTGCAGGATATTGAGTCTCTTGCCCTGCTTATCAACCACTTTCATGCCAAACAGAATTTTGCCCGGGGTTCCCTGCAGAGGTGATGCTTCCATCACCGGGGCTAATAGCAGATAGAATAAAACACCACCAATGAAATCGAGTATTCCACCATCGTTGTCTGTACTGAGTAGAGGCACACCCATTTTACTTAATAGAACCGCAATGAATCCCAGTAACAGCCAATCGAGAAGCGTGGCGAGTAATCGCGAGAAATAATGACAGGGAACCATCTCCCCAACATGCACTTTGGGCGATGTCCATTCAAAAAGTGGCTCTTTGACGATAGCGACTGCCTGCATCACGGTTTCAACCGCTTCATGACCAAACTCATCTTCCAGCAGATCTCTGCGATCACTCCATTGAAACAGGTTATCCAGAAACATAAAAACGGCGTGGTTAAGCACCGGCTTGGCTGTCTTGCCAAGATGGTCTGCAAGAGAGCCAAAAGTATAGTCTGATAGTTCTGATTTGAACTGGATATCCAGTAACGCTTCTCTGTCGTTGAGGAATGCCCATGCTTCGATCTCGTTGATGCTCTTGTCGCTGGCGGTTATCTCATCAACGTTTACCGTGATTTCCAGCCATTGTTGTTTTAAAAAAGCATGCTCTGCGTCCCGGTCAGCACTGGCTATACCCTCCAGTTCCTGCTGATACGGTTGAACGTCGCGATAGTCCTGGCGGGAATACTCTGACGGCTCTTCAGGGGCGTCTAGAACAAATTCAAGATACTCTTCACTCTGGGGTTGTTCAGCGGTAGTAATACTCTTATCAATTGGCTGAGTCTCAACCCTTTGAGTTTCAATCTCAGGTGGTTCTTCAACTCGTTGATGAACGACTTGTTTGTCTGCAGTCGCGGTGTTTTTGGCAAATTGGCACGCTTGTTTATAGGCCGCATGCAGACGTTTAAAACCTTCCGGATCTTCATCTGGCTTAGTGACCTTTAGTTTGGCCGCATAGGCGCGTTTGATAACCTTCAGGTCGGTTGTGTTATCGATACCCAGTATCTGCCAGTCACTCATGAGAACAGGTTATCTTCTTCCAGATCATCGAGGACTTCACTGAACTGAGCCGCCACCTTTTTAATCTCAACAGGGTTCTGTTTTTCCAGTACTTGTTCAAAACGGGACAGCAGATGACTGATGTAATCGCGTTTGTCGCCCAGTGAACATTCATAGAGACGCTCTGCCCGCGCAATTAAGACGCGATTTTCTGCTTGTTCGCGCGGGTGGAATTTTAATTTAGCGAGTTTCTCCCGGGACTTTTCGATCTCTTTATCAGTTAACCCGCTGGCTGAATTGATAATAGTGGTGTGCTGGGTCAGGCCGGTTGAATTGACCGTTACATCAACGTCCAGTAAACCATTCATATCGTAGCTGTAGCGTACGTTAAGAGACTCTTCCCCGGCTTTGGCAGGGGGGACTCTGACTTCAAGCTCGCCGAGATTGACGTTGTTTTTAACCAGACGACTTTCACCCTGATAGACATTGATAGAGACTATTTTCTGGTTGTCACACACGGTATAAAGTGTGCGTTCAACGCTGACTGGCACTATTGAGTTGCGCTCAATAATCGGCATAAACAGGCCGCCATGTTTATCATTTTTATCACCCTCATTGTGAATTTCTACACCCAGTGTATAAGGACATACATCGGTCAGAACCACATCATCCAGATCGGCGTGCTTCTGCTTCAGGCCCGCCTGAATCCCAGCGCCCATCGCGACCACCAGATCAGGGTCAATATTTGCTGCGGGCATACGCCGAAACATGCGGGTAATCAGTGAGCGGAAGGCAAACATCCGGGTTGCGCCGCCGACCAGGACGACTTCGTCAATCTCGGTGGGGCTGACTGCGGCATCACGCAGTGTCCGTTCTATCGGTAGTTGCACCCGGTGAAGCAAGGGTTGAACAATACGATCAAACTCTTCACGGCTCAGACTAAAAGGCAGTTGCTGTGATTTCACGGCCTGCTCGATGACAATTTCGCGTTCAGAACTTAGTTTTCGTTTGGCACCTTCCAGCACTTCATAGACGCGTTGCAGTTCCTTAGCCGTCAGCGAGCGTTTAGCAATACCGGTTTTTTCAAAGAAATGATTAACCAGCATCTCCAGAAAATCTTCCCCTCCAAGGTGGTTATCACCCGAAGACGCATGCACCTCGATCACACCATCGAAGTACTCAACCAGTGAAACGTCAAAGGTTCCGCCGCCCAGGTCGAGGATAAGAAACTGTACGCCATCGCGCTTATCATGCAGGCCGTAAACCATCGCGGCCGCAGTGGGCTCATTAATCAGCCGGTCAACATGAAGTCCAGCAAGTTCTCCCGCCAGCTTCGTTGCCTTGCGCTGAACATCGTTGAAATATGCCGGAACACTGATCACGGCCTGGGTAATCGTTTCTCCCAGATAGGCTTCGGCATCTTCTTTTAAACTGCGTAATATCAACGAGGAGAGTTCAGCGGCGGTAAAACTACGTTTACCCAGATTGATCGAGTAATCGGTACCCATGTAGCGTTTAAATACTGCAACTGTGTTTTCAGGGTGACTGATCAGGCGATGTCTGGCCGACAGGCCGACGAGAATTTCACCCTGCTGGTCTATGCCGACGACAGAGGGGGTCAGATACTCATTTAATTGGTTGGGGATAAGCGTTGTTTTACCATCTTTCCATACTGCACAAGCGCTGTTGGTTGTGCCCAAATCGATCCCAAGGATTGTCATTGTTCCATCTTCTTTAGTTTTTCAACGCCCTGTATTCTAACTAATTTAAGCGCGATGTCTGCATAAATTCTATCGTTGGGCGATTGTATTAGCGTCCACTCAGGACGGCTGGGTTACCGCAGTGATCTGTTATCCTCAGGCGTTGCGGTCATTACCCTGCGATCGCACCGCGGATGCCTTCAATCAGCATCTGTACACCGATGACAGCGAGGATCAGACCCATCAGCCGGGAAACCACTTTTATCGCATTCTGGCCTAAATAACGTGCCAGCCACTGGCCACCAATAAAGGCGATGAAGGTCAGGACGCACATCGCACCGAAGGCGATCATGACCCGGGATATCTCGCTCAGGGTTGATTCGGCTGCGAAGTTCATCGCCGTGGCAATGGTTCCTGGGCCTGCAAGAATGGGGATGCCCAGAGGGGTGATCGCAATATCGATTGATGAATCAGCGCTTTTCTCATTATCACTGCGGCTTGGCGTGTGAATGCTGGAGTGCTCTCCCTGCAACATGTGATAACCGATTAAGGCGATCATAATGCCCCCGGCGATTCTGAAGGCGGGCAGGGTGATACCAAATATGGAGAAAATCTGACGCCCGCCGATGGCAAAGAGCGCAACGATCAGAAACGCTACGATAACCGAGCGCATCGCGATTAAACGGCGTGTACGGTTATCAAAATCATCCGTCAGGCCAATAAACAGCGATGAGTTGGCAACAGGATTCATAATGGCAAAAAAGGCCATGAATACGGTTATAAAATGCACCGTCGAGTTATTCATAAAAATGCTGGTCCTGTTTTAAGGGCTGTAGTTCAAGAGCTGTAGTTCAAGAGCGTACTGTATCTGGTGAGGCCGGAGAGTGATTGTAGCAGTATTGATAGCAGTAAATAACCGGGTCTTATGCTGTCTTGGATTGGCCGAATGGAAAATTAATTGCGTATCAATGGCTCAGATCAACACCCGCGGCTGAGCACTCGGCTATAGTTGCTGTCAAAAATAAGAACGTCTCCGGTGATCAGAGCGTACCGGACAGATCTGTTGATTTTCATCTTTTTATTGAGGTTAAGATTATGACTACACAAGCGTTTTTTGTACCTAATGTATCGCTGATGGGGCCGGGGTGTTTTAACAGTTTGCCGGAACGAGTGAAGATGCTCGGAGGTAGTAAACCGTTGGTGGTTGCAGACAAAGGGATGACCTCTCTGGGGTATACAGCCCGGCTGACTGAGCTGCTGGGTAGCCAGGGGGTTGAGAGTGTTGTTTATGATGATACCGTGCCCAACCCGACCGATAATAATGTTGCTGAGGGGTTGGCTGTTTATCTGGAGCATGGTTGCGATATGCTGATCTCCCTGGGCGGTGGTAGTGCCCATGACTGTTGTAAAGGGATCGGTCTGGTAGCCTCCAGCGGCGGATCAATCCATGACTATGAAGGTGTTGATCAGGCGAAAGCTCCACTGCCGCCCTATATTGCGGTGAACACTACCGCCGGGACCGCCAGTGAGATGACCCGTTTCACTATCATTACCAATACCTCCAATCATGTGAAAATGGCAATTGTTGACTGGCGGGTGACTCCGGATGTTGCTATCAATGATCCTGAGCTGATGGTCGATATGCCTCCAGCGCTGACGGCGGCAACAGGGATGGATGCCCTGACCCATGCGGTTGAAGCCTATGTTTCCACTGCCGCCACTCCAATTACCGATGCCTGCGCTTTGCAGGCGATCCGATTGATTGGTCAGTATCTGCGTAAAGCGGTTGCCCGGGGCGATGATATGGTCGCCCGGGACAAGATGGCCTATGCTGAATATCTGGCGGGTATGGCGTTCAATAATGCCAGTCTGGGCTATGTGCATGCGATGGCACACCAGCTTGGCGGCTTCTATAACCTGCCGCACGGGGTGTGTAATGCTTTGCTGCTGCCCCATGTCTGCCGGGTTAACATGATCGCCGCTACGGAACGCTTTGCCGATATTGCTGATGCCCTGGGCGAAGTGACCGACGGGCTGTCAGAGCGTGATGCTGCGCTTCTGGCAATTGATGCCATTGAAACACTGGGACAGGATGTAGGTATTCCGCGGACACTGTCTGAACTGGGTGTTAAAGAAGGTGATATTGAAACGATGGTGGCTAATGCGCAGAAAGATGTATGTCGTCTGACTAACCCGCGCACCCTGAAAGATGCGGAAGTTGCCGCGATCTATCGTTCTGCTCTCTGATCAACCCGCTACCGGGGCAATCTGAGCCCCGGTACTTTCTTCGCAAAACTTTACACAACATTACCTAAGCAGGGGTTCATCCCGGAAGCCCTTCACCAGTAAAATAATGGGGCGGGTTAAGTTGTTAGCAGTTGCTTGCAGAGTATCTGCCAGACAGCTTGTGCCTCCGAACGTTACTGGTTGAAGATGCCGCTGTGCATCCGCCACATAAAAAATGGAATTTTTTGTCTGAACTACCCAAGGATCTGCACTATGAAACAGATTAAGCTCTTCTATATTGGCTCGTTGTTGGTGTTTACCGCTCTGTGGCTGTTGGCAGATACCCTGATTCCTGAACCCTTCAGTTATTTCGCCTTTCGCGCTGTCTTTATTCAGTACAGTGGGGTAATAGCGATAGGGGTGATGAGTATCGCCATGGTGTTGGCGCTACGCCTTAAATGGCTGGAGCGCTATCTGGATGGTCTGGATAAGACATATCGACTGCACAAGTGGTTAGGCATTACGGCACTGGTGGCATCAGTGGTGCACTGGTGGATGGCTCAGGGATCGAAATGGATGGTTGGCTGGGGCTGGCTGGAGAAGCCCGTCCGTGGTCACAGACCAGAGGAAACCCTTGGACTTATTGAGGGACTGTTGCGTAGCCAGCGGGGCTTTGCTGAGTCGGTGGGCGAGTGGGCGTTTTATGCCGCCGCAGTGCTGATGGTGCTGGCGCTGATTAAACGTTTTCCCTATCACCTGTTTGTTAAAACCCATCAACTGATCTCTATCGCTTATCTGGTGCTGGCGTATCACTCAGTGGTGCTGCTTAAGTTTGAATACTGGATGCAACCGGTCGGTATTCTTATGGCGTTACTGCTGGCAGGTGGTACTGTGGCTGCCGTGCTGGCGCTGACCGGACAGATCGGTAAAGGCCGAAAAGTGCAGGGAACCATCAACAGTCTTAGCCACTATGATGGTCTGCAAGTGCTGGAAACCGAGGTGGTGCTTGAAACCGGCTGGCAGGGGCATGCCGCCGGACAGTTCGCTTTTGTAACCTCAAACCCGCGGGAGGGGGCACACCCCTATACCATCGCCTCGGCCTGGAACCCTGATGAGCGGCGTATCGTCTTTATTACCAAAGCACTGGGTGATCATACCGGGCGTTTACGGGAGCAATTGACAACCGGTATGCCGGTCACCGTCGAGGGGCCTTATGGCTGTTTCGACTTTGACGATGCACCGCCACGGCAGATCTGGATAGGAGCTGGTATCGGCATTACCCCCTTTATCGCGCGCATGAAAGAGCTGGCGAAAACCCCCGGAGATAAACCGATTGATCTGTTTCATCCGACGGCTGATTTTGACCAGACAGCAATCGATAAGCTGACCAAAGATGCCGCGGCGGCCGGGGTTACACTGCACTTGCTCGTAAGCGGTAAAGATGGGCGTCTGGACAGTGACCGGATTTTCGCAACGATACCGCAATGGAGTACTTCAAGCATCTGGTTTTGTGGTCCGGCAGAGTTTGGGCAGTCATTACGCAAAGCGTTTATTGCTAAGGGGTTCTCCGCAAAACACTTCCATCAGGAACTGTTTCAGATGCGCTGATTGGATTGCTCCGCTTAGCGTTTGCAACGCCTGGGGCTGACAGCGGTTGATGCCCCGGTTGTGCAATATCAGCAAATGGCTGAGAAATAGTATTATATTCAGTCTTTCGGTTTACTATAGGCGGACTCTTTATTATCCTGCAACCGCCTTATTTCACCTCAGGCCAGGTTCTCTCATTTTTCCTGAATACCGTTTTTTTTCGGGGGTTTAATGAGCTTAATATGTTCTTTTCACGAACCCGGCTAAGATTACAGACAGTGTGAATAACCGTTTAATACGTCTGCCACTCAGCGAGATACAATCCGATGACAAACGATGACAAGAGCGTCCATGCTCATGATGAAGACTTTCTATCCCCCGGTGATCGCCGCGATCCTGATTATAAGGATCGCGCAGAACCTGAAGGGTCGCCGGTAACTGGCCTGCGATTGGCTGGCTTACTGGGCGGGCCGGTTGTGGCGGCGATCATTCTGATGCTCTCAGCTCCTTCCGGTATGCCGCCGGAGGCCTGGCGTCTGGTGGCAATGGCTTCCTGGATGGTGATCTGGTGGCTGAGCGAGGCGGTGCCGATTCCGGCGACGGCACTACTGCCTATCGTGCTGATGCCATTGTTTTCCATCGACAAGATTAAACCCGTGGCCGCTAATTACGGGCATCCGCTGATCTTTCTGTTTCTTGGCGGGTTTCTGCTGGCGGCGGCGATGCAACATGTGGGATTGCACCGGCGCATCGCGTTACAAATTGTCAGCCGGGTGGGTACCTCGCCTGCCAGAATCATTCTGGGCTTTATGCTGGCAACTGCCTTTCTCTCCATGTGGATCTCGAATACCGCTACCACGATCATGATGTTTGCGGTGGGCCTGTCGGTGATCGATTTCGTGGCGAAGCAGACCGATGATAAAAAGATGGTGCGAAATTTCGGCGTGGCCCTGATGCTGGCGATCGCCTACAGTGCCTCGATTGGCGGTGTGGGGACATTAATCGGTACCCCGCCGAATGCGCTGCTGGCGAGTTTTCTGCAGAGCAATTACAACATCGAGATCAGTTTTTTTAACTGGATGCTGCTGGGAGTGCCGGTGGTTGCCATTATGTTGCCGATCACCTGGTTGCTGTTGACACGACTTCTGTTTCCCTCTCATCAGATCGCGATAGATGACCCAAGTGTTGTGGTACAGCGGGAACTGGCTGCGCTGGGGATCATGTCCCGCGGTGAAAAACTGGTTGCGATCGTTTTTCTGAGTGCCGCGCTAGGCTGGATTTTCCGCAAATTTATCGTTGATCTGACCGGCTTGCCGCTGGATGACACTATGATCGCACTGCTGGCCGCACTGGTACTGTTTGCGGTGCCTATTTCCCGCACGAAAGGTGAGTTTGCACTGGACTGGGAAGCGGCCCGTAACGTGCCCTGGGGCGTATTGTTGCTGTTCGGCGGTGGTCTGGCGCTGGCTGGGGGTTTTAAAGGCACCGGTCTGGCAGAGTGGATCGGTAACACCGTTGCTGGTGTTGATGTCAGCACCCTGATATTGATACTGTTGGTGACGGTGGCTATCGTCTATCTTACCGAAATCACCTCAAACACCGCTTCAACCGCGACTTTCCTGCCGATACTGGCGGCAGTGGCTGTTGGTCTGGGGTTAGACCCGGTATTGCTCTGCGTACCGGTGGCGCTGGGAGCCTCGATGGCATTTATGATGCCGGTTGCCACGCCACCTAATGCGATTGTGTTCTCCTACGAGCTGATGGAACTGCGGGATATGGTGCGTGCTGGTTTTCTGCTGAATCTGGTCGCTATCGCGGTCGCTTTCGGGCTCTTCATTCTGCTGGCCAATCTGGTTTTCGGCGTCAATATCTGATCTGCTTTCCCGGCCTGTATGACATACAGGCCGGTCTTTCTCCCCTCGCTGTGGTCGTCCTCTGCATCATAGATTTTTGAACAAATGTTTAAATCCCATCTACACTCAATAAAGTTGAGTCGGTTGAAGGGAGCAATGATGGACGAAATCTCAGTGGGAGCGGTGCAATTAAAACCTGAATATATCGTCGGCCTTTCCATTCTGGCAACGGTGGGATTAGTGGCGATGTGGGGGCTGTTCTGGCACTCGGTGGCTAAATCTCAGTCAAATGTCATGGATATTCTCAAGAGCCCTTCATTTTTTAAAACTGTGACGGTTATGGGCGTTATTGCTGCCACCGTGGTGTTAAGCCTGGCGGGCAGACTCGAAGGTAATATTACCGGTGCAATTCTCAGTGGGATTGCGGGCTATGTGCTGGGGCAGCTCTCGGGCAAACATGAAAACGAGAAATAAGTTGTCATGATCGTCAGTCAGCGGTTGCTTGAAATCAGTCATCTATAGTCACGCCGGCTTAACGTTCTGACGTCAGATTTCATCACTTGAAGAAGAGGAGTCTTGATCATGAGACGAGCAGAAATTGTCCAGCTGCAGGAACGAGTGGGTACCCTGGGGGATGGCTTCTGGGGGCCGATGAGTATTGCGGCCTGCCAGCAACACCTGAAGAATATGATGCCCTCTCCCCATCCGTTTCCGGTTGAAGGCTCGCCGGAGTTTGCCGAGTTTTATGGCCCCCATGGTGATCAGGATTACACTCCGCCCAGTGAGAAAATTACGCTGCCATTTACGCTCTATTACGATGATAAACCGGTGAAATCCCTCTGGGTGCATGCAAAATGTGCCGATAGTCTGTTGCGGGTTTTTCAACGATTGGCAGAGGTCTATCCCGATAATGCGTCCCGCGAGGAGGCCGGCATTCTTATCTACAATGGGCTTTACAACCCCCGCTTAAAGCGTAACAGTCTGAACTCCTGGTCGATGCACGCCTGGATGAACGCCATCGATATCAATGCCGGCAGAAATGGTAATAAAACCTCATGGCCGGTGAATTCGTCAATGCCGATAGAGGTTATGGAGTGCTTTGCTCAGGAGGGCTGGCTGGCTGCCGGTGCTTTCTGGGGGCGCGATGCGATGCATTTTCAGGCGACAGCCCCGTTATAACGAGTTGCCTGTTATCCTGGCACTGGAGAAGGGTAGTCTTAATCCGGTTGTTAGTTGATATACTGCAACTTCTGGAGATGATGATGACGGGTGGAACGGCAACATGGCAATGATTAAATGTGAGGAGTGTGGTCACGCGATATCTGATAAAGCGGAGCGCTGTATCAGTTGTGGGTGCCCCTCAGGCTCTGCCAAAGAAGAGTCAACAAAACAGACGGGGATGAGTAGTGCATGGTCTGCCGTGAGTCGTTCCAGAACACCAATCAATCTGTTTGCTATCGCGATGATGTGCTGTGCATCGATTCTGGGAATGAGTGCGACCCAGATTGACACTCCGGAATCGCTGAAAGCGTTTACCTATACGCTGCATGTCTTTATGGCGGTGACCGGAATGTTCTTTGTCACCATTCTCTTCTGCCGCAAAGGCGTTTATCATCCGGATGATCTGGCGAAAGCAAAACGTGATGGTCTCAGCGATGAGATGGGGCCAGACCAGCCGATGATCGCGGCAGTACTGATTATTATTATGCTGTGTGCTTACGCTGCTTTTCAGGCGGTATATGCTAGCTGAATACTTTCGCCTGGGAGTGTACTGACACAGACTTGCTGAGCGCTGCCCGGTTATACAATCCCGCTAATGGACGTCCTCTGCTTATGTTTGAAATTAAAACCATCGCCCTCTTTATGGTCACAGCGGTTGCTGAGATTGTTGGCTGCTATCTGCCATACCTCTGGCTTAAACAGGATAAGAGTATCTGGCTGTTGCTTCCTGCAGCGCTTAGCCTGATGCTGTTTGCCTGGCTTCTATCTCTGCATCCTACGGCCGCCGGGCGGGTATATGCGGCCTATGGCGGTGTCTATATCGTTGTCGCGCTGCTCTGGTTATGGCTGGTGGACGGTATCAAACCAACCTCCTGGGATCTGCTGGGGGGGATAGTGGCTCTGACTGGTATGGCGATTATCATGTTTGCACCGAAGTCGCTTTAACCGCTTATCCGGGATACCAGGAGTTCATATGTTAGCTGGTGTGCACCATGTTGCGATCATCTGTTCAGACTATCCACAGTCGAAACATTTCTATGTGTCGATACTGGGGTTAGAGGTGATCGCTGAGAATTACCGGGCGGATAAAGATTCATACAAGCTCGATCTCCGGCTGCCTGATGGTAGTCAGATTGAACTTTTCTCTTTCCCTGACCGGCCCGCCAGACCCAGCTATCCAGAGGCTCTGGGGCTTCGTCATCTGGCATTTTCAGTGGGTTCCATTGAAGCGGCTGTAGCGCATTTAACACAGCACGGTATTACTACAGAGCCTGTCCGCACCGATGAATATACCGGCAAACAGTATACATTTTTCAGTGATCCGGATAATTTACCTCTGGAGCTGTACCAGCGCTAGTGGCTTCAGGTGAAACCCTCAACCAGACCTATCTTAATCAGGGAGCTGTTTATGTTAGCGATTCGGCCCAACTGCGAATACTGTGATAAAGATCTGCCGCCGGACTCAACAGAAGCCTGTATCTGCAGTTACGAGTGTACTTTTTGTCGTGATTGTGTGGAGAATCTGCTTAATAATGTCTGTCCTAATTGTGGCGGTGGTTTCAGCCCACGGCCGATTCGTCCCGCTAAGGTATACCGTGACGGAGTGGGGTTGCAGTACCATCCGGCATCCACGGTACGGGTACACACGCAGTACAGTGCTGCCGAGCTGAGCGAATTTAGTGATTCAATAAAATCGACCAAAGCTGAAAACAGATAGCTTATTGTTTAAAAGGAAAGGTGGCGTTATGGATATCAGAGAGCATTTCATCCTCATGGCGGACTACAATATCCGCATGAATGGCCAGATATACAGTGCCTGTTCTGGTCTTAGTACGGAAAAGCTAAGCGCGGATCGTGGGGCATTCTTCGGTTCTCTGCTGGGAGCACTTAACCATCTTGTGGTAGGTGATCTGCTTTGGCTGGCCCGGTTTTCGGCTCATTCGCAGCGCTATCATTCATTGAGCAAGCTGAGTGCTTTACCAACGCCAACATCGCTGGATGAGATTCTCTACGCTGATCTGGCCTCTCTGGTTTCGGTCCGTACAACCCTGGACAGATTAATCCGGCAGTGGTTGTCTGAAGAGGTGAGCGCAGATGATTTTAACCGGCCGCTGGTGTATGCCAACTCTAAAGGGGTGGTGAGTGAACGGGATTTTGGTGAGTTAGTTTGCCATTTTTTTAATCATCAGATCCATCACCGGGGACAGATAACAACCCTGCTGAGTCAGGAGAATATTGATGTGGGAGTCACTGATTTTCTGATCGACATACCTGATCATTTTCAACACTCTTCATAGGCGAGAAGATGCACACTTATATTCATCTTACTGCGGCATTCTGGGTGTTGCTTGTTGGTCTGGTCCAGTTGTTCAGAAGTAAGGGAACGGCGTTGCATAAGGGGTTGGGATGGTCCTGGATGGCGGCGATGATCATTACATCCGTATCCTCATTCTGGATCAGCGGGTTTATCGACTGGTTTTATGGCTATGGGCCGATTCACCTGCTTTCGCTCTGGGTACTGATCTGTGTGGTTGTATCTGTCAGCGCTGCCCGACGAGGCAATATCCGCTACCATCGGTCCTTTGCAGTGGGGGCTTATCTGGGCACGGTTGGTGCGGCAATGGGGGCCGTTTTAATGCCGGGGCGTTTACTG
This sequence comes from Amphritea sp., assembly GCF_050300915.1. Classification (GTDB taxonomy): domain Bacteria; phylum Pseudomonadota; class Gammaproteobacteria; order Pseudomonadales; family Balneatricaceae; genus Amphritea. The sequence continues at coordinate 10,133 of NZ_JBNKYN010000041.1, read as the reverse complement.
CATGAGCTGTTTTTCGGTTAAACCTTTCAGTGTTTATGGGACTAGTGGTTCTGTTCACTCTGGCTGCCTTTGATCGCAAAAATCGAAGCCATCAGTGCCAGGCACAACAGCGCCGTTGGCAGCATATAGATACTGATAGCGATCAGCAGGGGGGTTATCTGCGCCACCAGTGAACCGATGGTCAGTTGCATGAAACCTAACATGCCGGTTGCGGTGGCAACGGCACCGGTGGTCGATGAGACGGCAGCAGCCTGAGCGTTGGGCTGAGTGAGTCCGCGGCCAAAGGTAAATATCGCCATTGGCAGGAATAGCGCGGCAAAACTGAGTGGCTGCAGGGTAAACAGCGCCAGCATCAGCAGGGCGCCAGCGCCTGAGATGCCACAACCAATCAGCATCATCTGTTTTGTGCCGACCGAAGCGGAAATCTTTCCGGCCACCAGACTGCCAAGCCAGAACCCTCCGGCCACCATCAGAAACCAGTTACCGTAGTCGGCGGAGTTACCCCTGAGTATCGCGTCGACAATAAACGGGGAGCTGTTCATAAAGATAAAGAATCCTGACGCAACCATGGTGGCAGATAGCGCACAGTAGATATAGCTACGGGAGGAGAGGACGGTCTTATAGCGGGTAAAGCTACTGAGCAGGCTGCCCGTGTCTTTTGTGTGTCCGGCGGTTTCCGGTAAACGGATCAGCGCTCCCAGCCAGACGACTGTGCCCAGTGCCATAGAAACCCAGAATACCGATTGCCAGCCGACCGCCAGGTTGAGATAACCTCCGATGGTCGGTGCTACCGCCTGAGCAGTCGCGATGCCCATGGTGATATAGCCCAGCATGCCGGCGGCCTTATCTTTGCCGTGCTGATCGAGAATAATACTGCGGGCCAGCAGCATACCGGTACAACCCCCAGCTGCCTGAAGGATACGGGCCAGCAGCAGATGCCAGGCTTCGAAGGCCATCACGCCGATGATGCAACCGAATATATGCAGCAGGAATCCCCAGAAAAACACCGGGCGGCGGCCATAACGGTCAGCTAAAGGACCGCTGATCAGCTGTCCGATCGCCAGTGTCAGCAGGTAAAAGGTATAACCGAGTTGAATCGTAAAAGGGGTGGTGTTGAACTGTTCCGCAAGCACTGGCATGACCGGCGCATAGACATTCAGGGCCACCGGGCTGGCAATAGCCATACCGGCTAACAGCGCGATCGGGGTTTTTATCTGGACAGATTGGGCATTACTGGATGTCGGCATATTCTGTAACTGGAAAATACTTAATAAGTTAACAGAATACAGGAAGGGGGATGAGACCGCCAGAATAACTGGCGGTCCCGAAGGGATGTTCTAATGACAGTACGTCATTGCAGAGAGTGATTAACGGTCGACTTCTGTGAAGCCTTGCAACAACGCAGCAACCATCTTATCAACTTCCTCTGTACCGATGGTTAGCGGTGGAGAGATGATGATTTTGGTGCCCACCGGGCGGGCGATAACGCCTTCACGCAGGGCGACGGCAGCGATCTGATTGGCAAAGCCACTCATTGGATCGACCGGGGTACGGGATTTCTTATCAGTGACCAGATCGATAGCCACCATCAGACCTTTACCACGTACTTCGCCTACGGATGGGAAGTCGCTGAGTGCATTTTTCAGCTTGGTTTTCAGGTCTTCACCCTGAACAGCGGCATTGCCTGGCAGATCTTCATCCTGAACAATCTTCAGCGAGGCCAGTGCTGCGGCACAGGCGACCGGGTGACCGGAGTAGGTGTAACCGTGCATCACTGCACCACTGAAGTTTTCACAGCTTTCAATACCCTTAGCAACCCGTTCGTTAACAACGGTGGCACCCAGTGGGATATAGCCGGAGTTGATACCTTTGGCAAAACACTGGATATCTGCGGCTACGCCCCATCCACGCACACCAAACATGCTGCCGGAGCGACCAAAGCCGGTCACGACTTCATCGGCAATCAGCAGAACACCGTATTTGTCGCAGACTTCACGAATCAGCGGCCAGTAGTTCGCCGGGGGAACGATAACGCCACCGGCACCCTGAACAGGCTCAGCAATAAAGGCGGCAACGGTTTCAGGCCCCTGGAAGATAATCTCAGCTTCCAGTTGCTTAGCACACAGCTGACCCAGCTCTTCAGGATCTTCACAGTTCCACGGGTTACGGTACAGCCATGGCGCGTCGATATGAACACAACCTGGCAGGACGGGCTCATAGTTGGTACGGAATACGGTATTACCGTTGACGGAGGCACCACCGAAGTGAACGCCGTGGTAGCCTTGCTTCAGCGAGATGAATTTATAGCGTTGTGCCTGGCCAATGGCTTTCCAGTACTGTCGGGAAATCTTGAGTGCGGTTTCGACCGCATCAGAGCCACCGGAGCTGTACATGACCCGCGCCATACCTTCAGGCTTAGTCATCTCGATGATCAGATCAGACAGTTCTTTGACACGGGGATGGGTGACACCGTCAAAGATCTGGAAATACTCCAGTTCATCCAGCTGAGCTTTAATCGCGTCTTTAACTTCAGTCCGGTTATGTCCGACGTTAACGTTCCACAAACCGCCGACACCATCAACCAGCCACTGACCTTCGCGGTTCTGCACGTAGTTGCCGTCACCTTTAACAATTTCAAGAGTGCTGTGCGAACCTGGAACGCCCGGATGTACCATCGGGTTCCATAACGTTGTTGATTTTTCACTCATAACATAACTCCGGATGCTTCTTTTATTAATTCCGTAGCGATAAAGGGGAGTGTGCTGAACATTGCAGCAGTGCTACGGGGTTGAGTTAAGTATGAATGGATCAGTTGAACTGGGTATCAACCAGAAGGTTGATAAAGGGGTAATTTGTGGCCGTTCAGCTCATCCCTGAGACTGAAGATTCTGATCAGTGCTGGTTATACAGTTGGGAAGTTATTTCAGTTTTACTGTTAACCCCGGTTTTGCAAAAGATATGCTGCAGATGGGTTTTTACTGTTGCCAGACTGCAATCAAGACTGGCTGCGATGGTTTTGTTGGGCAGTCCCTGACTGACCAGTTCGACAACCATGCGCTCTTTAGGGGTGAGCTGAAACTGCTCACAAAAGCTTTCAAACTGGCTATGTTTTGGCGCATCCAGGCTCTGTTCCAGTGAAAACTGCATAAACTGATGCAGTTGCTGGGCTTTACGAATATCTTCACTGCGCATCTCAGGTTGTTGTTTTGAGGTGAACAGGGCAAATCCCGCAATCAGTTTGTTATCAACCCGTAAAAACAGCTCAACAATATCCTGTACACCCCAGGGCGAGATAAAGTCCCGATAGTAGGGGTGATGATAGCGTTCCTGGCTGTTCACCAGATCGTTCATTTTGACCACAGTGGCGTCAGTTTGCTCAACAAACTGAGTCGGGTGCAGGGGATCCACCTTATAGAAGGTATCCATATACTGCCGGTGCATGGCCGGCTGCAGCTGCCATGTTTTATAGCAGATAGGTTTTCGCTGATTGTCCACCAGATAGGTGACAGCCTTGGACACATTAAGAACCCCCGTCAGGAGAGACAGGCATTCATCCTGAAAGCTATACAGACCAGCAGGGTAAATATTGTTGTTTGTTTTCATTACCGGATCTCCTGATTTTAAACCAAGAGATTCAGAATACGTCAACTTGCCGCCAAAAACAACTTAATATATTAAGTTGTTTTTGGCGGTCCGGCGATCCGCGACTGTATTTATCCGTTTAGAATTTGATCAATAGGTGGTTTGCCATTGATTAATCTAAGGTTTTGCTTTCAGGGTGCTCCACAGATAGACCGTAATGGACAGGATAATCATTGAGAACAGAGTCAGGCTGATAGGGCGACTGATAAAAATACTCAGATCACCATCGCCCACACCCATTGCCTGACGGAAACGGGTCAGGAATACAGGTCCCAGAACCAGACCGAGAATGATCGGTACCGCAGGGATGTCATTTTTACGCAGAATATAGCCGAACACGGCAAAGCCCAGCGCTATTAACGCATCAGAGAACTGATAATTCTGACTGTAACTGCCGACAAACCCCAGCACCAGTATGAACGTACCGATAAAGCGCCCGCGGATGCGGGTGAGGTTAACAATCCATTTCGTCGCAAATGTCAGGTAGACGAATACCACGATATTCATCAGGAACAATGAGATATAAAGGCCTGAGATAAACTCCGGACGTTCGGCAAACAGCGTTGGGCCAGGCACATAGTTATGTACCATGAATACCGCCAGGAGCATTGCCATCAGGGCATCTGCAGGGATACCAAATGCCAGCAGCGGAATCATCACGGATGCGGTAACCGCATTGTTGGATGTTTCGGATGCGATAATACCTTCCGGAGCACCATTGCCAAACAGTTCAGGTGTTTTGGAAAACTTTTGCGCCAGGGTATAGGAGAAAAACTGCGAGCCAAACTCGCCGACACCGGGCAGCAGCCCCATAACAACCCCTAATGCAGCAGAGCGAAGTACGGTGATTTTGTGTTTCATGAGCACCAGAAAACCGCCGAACAGACCCTCACCCTCAAGCTTGGTAATACTGGAATCGTTGCCGCGGGCAGAGAGCAGGACAAATGCCTGAGACATGGCAAACAAGCCGATAACCGCAGGCACCAGTGGAATACCGTTGAGCAGCCACTCCTGATGGAAGGTGTATACCTGAGTGCTGAATGAGCGGTCGATACCAATGGTGCCGAGAAAGATACCCAGCCCCAGCATCATAGCGGCTTCGACAACATGCCTGCGGTGCGCCAGCACCACAAAGATCATCCCCAGTGCCGAGAGCATGGCGAATTCGGCAGAGCCGAACAGGCGGGCAACCTGAGACAGAACCGGGGCCAGCAATACCAGCGATAAAACACTGATGATGCCGCCAACAAATGAGGAGGTGTAAGCGATAGACAGAGCTTTCTTTCCCTCGCCCTTTAACGTCATCGGATAGCCGTCATAGGTGGTCAATACCGCGACCGGGGTGCCCGGCGTATTCATCAGGATGGCGGGGATTGCGCCGCCGTACCAGGCGCCGCCGTATACCCCCAGCAGCAGTGATACACCGGCCAGTGGTTCCATCGAAAAACTCAGAGGCAGCAGGATTGCAATCACACCGGCAGGTTCAAGTCCGGGTATCGAACCGATAGTGACGCCGATGAGTGCGCCGATAACAATAGCCAGCATCACATTCAGTGTGCCAACCTCATTCAAACCTAATAACAGGGTTTCCATATCAGAATCACGTCTTAAAGATATTGGTTAGCAAAGTCAGCCCAGACATCCGGTAGCAGGCTGTACAGCCAGGCATCCGGCAGCCAGAGACTGACGCCAACGCGGAAAATCAACACCATGACTGTCAGTGTGCCCAGGGTTGCCAGGAACCAGGTGCGGTCCAGCAGTCGGCACATCCACAAAAGTGTCGTGGTGAATAAAAGAGTTGAGAGTACAAAGCCAAGCACTGACAGAGTGTTGATATAGAGAAAAAACAGCGCCGCCGAGATCAGCGCTGTACGATAACTGCTCAGGGTGTCAAACAGTGATTCAGTAATATTCCAGCGTTTGAGAAAACCGCTTTTTAATGACTCGACCACCCTGACGCTGGTGAATATTGCTAATAGCAACAGCCCCACTGATGAGCCAAACATCGGCTGTAAAAACCAGCCGCGATTGGTATGGATCAAGGGTGCCTGAAAAGGCAGTAAACCCAGCAATATCAGGGACAGAACAAGGATACACCAGTAAATACCGTAGTGTTTTTCCTGAGCCAGATCATCTGTATCAATCTCTGTGGTGTTTTTTACCTGACTGCTCATGAGTTGTTACCATTATTATTATGGGTTAACAGGGGGAAATACTGCAGCAGGCAGACATGCCTGCTGCAGTGACTGGCGGGATTACTCTTTCATGTATTCCAGCAAGGATTTAGACGCTTCGTAGTCATTAGCAACGACCTCTTCTGCGAATTTACCGCCGATCCAGTAGATTCCAGCGCCGGTAGTTGCACTCAGCTCTTTAACCCGGTCACTGGCAAGGGCTTTCTCAGCAATCTCTGCGATCCGCTGTTTAACCGCTTCAGGGGTGCCTTTCTTAACAAACAGACCGTTCCAGGTTGTCTGGCTGATACCGGTTTGTTCGTTGAGTGTTGGCACGTCAGGTGCAATGCTCAGGCGGCTACGGGTCAGCGATGCCAGCAATTTAACATCGCCGGATTTCAGACACGCCAGAATCTGCTGCGTGGTGGTGTTAATGACATCCGCATCGCCATTTGAAAGGGTAGAGCAGTCATTTGAATCGAACGCCGCATTAGAGGAGAATTTTATACCCTCCTGGGCAGCAACTTTAAAGGTGACCGCTGTGGGCAGTGCCTGATAGCCAAAGTGGCCCAGCGATACATCGTGAGTCTGGGAGTATTCGGCCAGCTCCTCAATGTTGTTGTACTTGGAGTCTGCCTTCGTGGCCAGGACAAATGGATAATCCAGGAAGATACCGACAGGCTCAAAGGTATCTTTGTCATAGGGAGCATTACCTGACAGCAGATGAGTTGTCAGAATGTCAATCACAAAAGAGCCGATGGTGAGACCATCTGCACGGGCACGGGCGACGTCAGAAGCCCCGACAATACCAGCACCCCCTGGCTTATTAACGACGGTGGCGGGCTTGCCGGTTTCTTTTGCCATATCTTCCGCAATCATGCGGGTCAGGACATCTTCAAGATCACCTGGAGGCCATGGCACTACGAACTTGACCGGACGGTTGGGATAGTCGGAGGCCTCTGCAACTGACCCCATAAATGGAGCGGTTGCAAGCGCGGCCAGAGCACATACTTTTATTATCTTCTTCATGGACTTTCCTCGGGAGTTTATCTTAGTTTTGTTTTGCGTGTTTTTCTAATGGAACAATCAATACAGGTATTTCACTGTGATGAATGACTTTCTGCGCGGTTGAGCCCAGAAATACTCTGGAAACTGAAGAGGTTTCGCGGTCACCCATGATGATCATGCTGGCATTCAGCCGTGCGGCCGCTTTCAGAATAACCTGATCAGGTTTTCCGGGCGATACCTGAATCATGGGCGGATAGGGAAGCTCGAAATCTTCTTCGAGTTCACTTTTAAGAAACTCTTTAATACGCATGCCTATGCGTATTCTGAAACTTTCGATAAGCTGGTTCTTATGCTTGAGCGAGGCGTTTACCGGCAAAAAATCATCGATAAAATCATCCATTGGCTCAATGGCATGAAGGAACACTATCTGCGCGTTGTTATTGATCGCTTGCTTGACTGCCATGCGAAACGCAGGTCGACTGCCTTCACTGATATCACTCGCATATAGAATTGTGTTGATCTCAGGTAGCATTATCAATCTTCCCGTTGAATTTCTCTTACATCTCATTACAGAGGAAAACTCTGCGACTGAGTATCAACCATAAGGTTGACCGGCTTATTGAGGCTCTGTTTAAAAAAAAGCCTGCGGAGCAGGCTTGTAAAATGTGCTTCATGACGAAGCACTACCGCGTTAACGCTTCTAACAGACCATCTCTTTTTTGCCCATCGTCGTTATGGGCTAAAGGGTTGAGCTTAGATTTGGGTCAGGAAAATAAAAAAAGAGCTTACCTGGGTAAGCTCTGCAAAATCTTCATGAGAGAAGAGGTGCTCCCCAATACTGTTGACAAGGTGCGTGCTGCGAGCATCCGCCAGTATTGGCAAGCGTCTGCTAAGCCAGTGCAACAGACACCGCTATTAAGCCAGTATTACCGCCTGACCGATATCGACCAAAGGGTTGAGCTTGAGCTGCAGTGTGCTGCTGCAGCGATATCTAATGCTTCTGGCCGTGTCGGGCTCAGCTACTTTGATTTAGGTACTTTGATTCAGGTACTTTGATTCAGCTGCCTTGGCTCAGATTCAGGCAGCCCAGCGAAAAGTTTTTCTTGCCCCGGCGCAGCAGCAGAAAACGGCCATGTAACGCCAGCCTGGCAGTCATCGCCAGGTCTGCCTCATTGATCACCGACCCGTTCAGCTGGACAGCGCCAGATGAGACAAACTCCCGTGCCTGACGACGGGATGTCGCCAGCCCTGAACTGACCAGCAGGTCGGTCACGGTCATCGCCTCAGTGACTTCGCAGGTGGGCAGACCATCCTGTTCCAGCTGTTGCAGCTCTTCCCGCGTAAGTGTATCGACCGAACCGCTGAACAGCGCTTCAGAGATTCGCCGGGCCTGCTCAAGTGAGCGCTCGCCGTGCACCAGACGGGTCATCTGTTCTGCAAGGATGCGCTGAGCCTGCGGTTTTGATTCACTCAACTGGTCGGTTTGCTCAATCTGTTCAATCTCTGTGAGCGGTAAAAAGGTGTAATACCGCAGGAACCGATAGACATCCGCATCTGCGGTGTTGATCCAGAATTGGTAAAAACTGTAGGGTGAGGTTTTTTCCGGGGCCAGCCAGATAGCACCGGATTCTGTTTTACCAAATTTGGTACCATCGGCTTTGGTGATCAGTGGCAGGGTCATCCCGAACACCTGAGCACCGTTGAGTCGCCGGGTCAGGTCGATACCGGCAGTGATGTTGCCCCACTGATCATTACCGCCGATCTGCAACGAGCACTCATAGCTGCGGTTAAGCTCGGCAAAATCGTAAGACTGCAGCAAACTGTAGGAAAACTCGGTAAAGGAGATCCCCTGATCCGGGCGTTCAATACGCTGACGCACCGATTCCTTGTTGATCATGGCATTCACCGAGAAATGTTTGCCGATATCACGCAGAAAACTCATGATATCCATGCTGCCCATCCAGTCACGATTATTCGCGATCATGGCTGATTCGGCGCCGCAGTCGAAGTCGATAAAGCGGGCGAGCTGATCACTGATGCTCTGAATCCATCGATCAACCGTTTCAACCGTATTCAGACTTCGCTCTGTGGCTTTAAAACTGGGGTCGCCAATCATTCCGGTTGCCCCACCAATCAATGCGATAGGCCGGTGTCCTGCCTGTTGAAAACGTTTAAGCATTAACAACGGCACCAGGTGGCCAATATGCAGGCTGTCTGCAGTTGGATCAAACCCACAATACAGGGTTCGTGTTTGTTGCAGATGTTCAGTCAGTTTTTCGGCATCGCCGCTTTGCTGGGCGATCAGTCCACGACCTTTAAGGTCGTCAATAAGGTTTATATCGGTCATCGTTTTTGTGTCATAGATATAGGGAAAAGCGGGGGTATCTGCCCCCGCATAACCTCTGGCTGAGGAACTATTTATTGATATTGAGTACCTGCATCTGGGTATATTCGAGCATACCCTCTTCACCAAACTCGACACCAAAGCCGGACATCTTACAGCCGCCAAAGGGCGCGTGGGGCAGTACTTCAGCGTGTCCGTTGATCCAGGCGGTGCCACACTCAAGCTGACTGGCGATCTGTGTAGCTTTTTCAATATCTGCGGACCATACTGATCCACCCAGGCCAACATTGGCTGAGTTCGCCCGGGCCAGAGCATCTTCCACGTCGGTAAAGCGAATAACAGGCAGTACCGGGCCAAACTGTTCTTTATCAACGAGAGGGACACCATCGGTAATGTCCGCAACAATGGTTGGCGGATAGAAATAGCCATTGCCTTCCAGTGGTTCGCCGCCGCAGATAATGCGTGCACCGTTGGCTTTTGCATCGTCTACCAGCTCGCTGACGATTCTGAACTGGTTGGCGTTTTGTATCGGTCCGAATGTGGTTCCAGCTTCAAGACCATTACCGACAACCTGTGCCTGAGCAATCTCAGCCAGCTTGTTACACAGTGCATCATAGATGTCGTCGTGGACATAGAGGCGCTTAAGTGCCGCACAGGTCTGTCCCATATTCAGGAATGCGGTCTGGAAGATCCCTTCGGCAATGGCATCAACATCGGCATCCGGCAGGACGATGGCGGCATCGTTGCCACCCAGCTCCAGCGTCAGACGTTTAAGGTTAGCTGCCGCACTGCTCATAATCCGCTGTCCGGTGGGGGTTGATCCGGTAAAGACAATTTTACTGATACCCGGATGGCTGCTGATCGCGCCGCCAATCTCGGCTTGTCCGGTTACTACATTGACCACGCCTGCAGGCAGGACTTCGTTAATCAGCTCAACCAGTCGCAGGGTGTTCAGTGGCGTATAT
>NZ_JBNKYN010000040.1:0-37320 GCF_050300915.1 Amphritea sp. | reverse complement strand
TTTTCTCCGTCCCAAACGCCCCCTGAAGTCTCTGCTGATTCTTCACCGACCCCTTATCCTCATTGGAGTTAATGCGCTGCAGCAAAAAGCCTTGCTTCTTTAATAACCCCCTGAAATTTTTTTTCGCTGAATTTGCCGGGCTGAACTTTCTTCCAGACTGTGCTATCCAAAAGACATACAGCACCTATTGCCCGATCCAAAAGATCGGCAATCGCGCAGGGTGAGACGGTTATGCCACTGACCCTGACACTATTTCAGGCAGTTCCAACGTTTGAAACGCATACGGAGGATCCCGTGATGTTTAGACAGATGGAAAGCGCCGGTTTACAGGATCTGCATTTCTGGCAGGATCCAGATACCGGTTTGCAGGCGATTATCGCCATTCACGATACGTTTCGCGGCCCGGCTATTGGCGGCTGCCGCTTCATTGACTATGCCGACACCACCGCGGCGATAACCGATGCGATCCGGCTGGCCAAAGGGATGAGTTATAAAGCAGCCCTGGCAGGACTACCCCATGGGGGTGGCAAGTCGGTCATCATAAAACCCTCAGGTCTGTTTGACCGCACCCGGCTGATGCAGAGCTTTGGCCATTTTGTTGACAGCTTAGGCGGGCGTTATATTACCGCGATGGACAGCGGCACCCAGATCAGTGATATGGATAACATCGCTCTCAACACCCCTTACGTCACCTGCACCCGAAAGATGGGTGATCCATCACCCTCTACCGCATTCGGCGTATTTGCCGGTATTCGCGCCAGCGCAAAATTCCGTTTTGGCAGCGACGATCTGCACAACATCCATGTCGCCATTCAGGGGCTGGGGCATGTGGGTTATGCCCTCGCCAGCCTGCTGCATGCTGCCGGAGCGCGACTCACCGTCAGCGACATCGATGCGCAGAAAGTTGCCCGGGCAAGCGCTGAGTTTAATGCGATAACGGTCGAACCTGATGCAATCTACGATGTCGTTGCGGATATTTTCTGTCCCTGTGGACTCGGTGCCATTATCAACCCCGATACGGTTAACCGACTCAATTGCGCTATTGTCGCAGGCTCAGCCAATAATCAGCTGGCAGATGACAGCATGGGGGATGCCCTGTGCCAACGGGCCATTCTCTATGCACCTGATTATCTGATTAATGCCGGCGGACTGATCTTCGTCGCCCTGAACCATGCCCGCCATCATGAGCAGGTTATCCGCCAGAAAGTCGATTCGATCTATGACGCGTTGCTGGAACTTTATAAACACGCCGACGCGGAGCAAAAACCCACCAGCCTGATTGCCGATCTGAGAGCAGCAACGATCATCCGTCAGGCCAGTCTGAAACCCTATCAGGCCGCGTAAGGAGACCGCTATGGACACCATCTATCAGGCGCAGATCAGTTACAGTCAGTTCCTTTCTGAAACCGGGAAGCCACTTCAGCCATTGCCCGACTGGACCGGACAGCCCGACACGCTGGTGCGTTACTACCGCAACATGGTGCTGGCACGGCAACTGGATAACAAGATTATCGCCCTGCAACGTACCGGTCAGATGGGCACCTATGCCTCGCTGCTGGGGGCCGAAGCGATCGAAGTGGTGCTCGGCGATCTGATGCAGCGCGACGATGTGTTGGTGCCCTATTATCGCAACCACGCACTGCAGATGCTCAGGGGGCTGTCTCTGGCAGATATGCTTAGATACTGGGGCGGCGATGAGCGGGGTAACGCCTCACCGGCGATGGGCGAGGATTTTCCCAACTCGGTGCCGATTGCCACTCAGGCACTGCACGCCGCTGGTGTCGCGACCGCCATCAAAATACGGGGCGAAAAACGCGCCGTAGTAACCGTCTGTGGCGATGGGGCGACCTCAAAGGGCGATTTCCTTGAAGCACTGAATGTCGCCGGAGTCTGGCAACTGCCGGTGGTGTTTATGGTTAACAATAATCAGTGGGCGATCTCGGTGCCCCGTTCAATCCAGTGTTGCGCGCCAACCCTGGCACAGAAAGCGATCGGCGCTGGCATCCGCGGAGAACAGGTGGACGGCAATGATGTCATCGCACTGCACGAGTCGATCGCAGCAGCGCTGAAACACGCCCGTGAGGGGAAAGGCCCCACCCTGATCGAAGCGATCAGTTATCGTCTCTCAGACCATACCACCGCCGATGATGCCACCCGTTATCGCAGCAACGATGAACTCAAAGCCGCCTGGGAACGGGAACCGATCAAACGTCTGCAAACCTTTCTGCATGAACAACAGTGGTGGGATGAACTGCAGGAAACCGCCTGGCAGAAAGAGGTCAGCCAGATCATTCAACAGGGGCTGGACGACTTTCTGCAACAGCCCGCACCGCCAGTCGAAGATCTGATCGATTACCTCTATGCCGAGCTGCCTGAGGCGTTGCAAGAGCAGCGCCAACGCCTGATCCGCAATGCCCAACCGGGAGGGAATCATCATGAATAAGCCAATCACGATGATCGAGGCAATTAACCTCGCTCTGCGCTCTGAGATGCAGCGGGACTCATCAGTTATCGTTCTGGGAGAGGATGTCGGTGTTAATGGCGGCGTCTTCAGAGCCACGGTCGGCCTGAAAGAGGCGTTTGGTATCAAACGGGTGCTGGACACTCCGCTGGCAGAAACGATGATCGCCGGGCTGACAATCGGCATGGCCGCCCAGGGGCTAAAGCCGGTGGCGGAGATTCAGTTCATGGGGTTTATCTTTCCCACCATGGAACACATTATCTGCCACGCAGCCCGTCTGCGTCACCGCACCCGTGGACGGCTACACTGTCCAATGGTGTTGCGGGCACCCTTCGGCGGAGGCATCCATGCACCGGAGCACCATTCCGAAAGCACCGAGGCACTGTTTGCCCACATTCCAGGGCTCCGGGTTGTCATTCCCTCCTCTCCTAAACGCGCTTACGGACTGCTATTGGCGGCGATTCGTAACCCCGACCCGGTGCTGTTTCTGGAGCCTAAGCGGATCTATCGGCTGAATGCCCAGACCGTCGAAGACAATGGCGAGGCATTGCCGCTGGATAGCTGTTATACCCTGCGGGAAGGCGCTGATATTACCCTGGTCAGCTGGGGCTCGATGATTAAAGAGACCCTCGAAGCGGCGGACCAGCTGGCGCAACAGGGGATCAGCTGTGAGGTGATCGATGTCGTCACGCTCAACCCGATCGACCACGAAACCATTCTGGCATCGGTGGCCAAAACCGGTCGCTGCGTGATTATCCACGAAGCCCCAAAAAGTTGCGCTGTTGGCGCAGAGATCTCCGCCACCCTCGCCGAGCGCGGCCTGCTGAGTCTGCAGGCTCCCGTTGCACGGGTCACCGGTTATGACACCGTCATGCCCTACTACCGAATGGAAAACCACTATCTGCCCAACACCGCCGATATCATCGATGCGGTCACGGCCACACTGGAGTTCGCATGAAATATTTCAAGCTACCGGATCTTGGGGAAGGCTTACCCGAAGCTGAAATTGTTGAATGGATGATCAGCGAGGGGGACAGCGTTACCACCGATCAGATATTAGCCACCGTTGAAACTGCGAAAGCGATTATCGAAATCCCCTCGCCACAGGATGGCGTAATTGCCCACCTGTTCGGCCAGGCTGGTGACACGATTCATACCGGCGAGCCGTTACTGGAGTTTGCCGGAGAAGAGGATGACAGCGGTACGGTGGTGGGGGAGTTGAAGCGGGAGTCCAGCAACCGCGCTGATGATGACTTTTTTATCGGCGCAGCCCCGAGCACCCGGGCACACAGTCAGAAGATGACACCGGCGGTACGCTCGCTGGCAAACCGGCTTAATGTCGACACTGAAAACCTTAGCGGCAGCGGTCGAGACGGCCAGCTCACCAGCGATGATATTGAGCGCATGGCGAAAACGGATCGTACCCACGGCAAAGCCGCACCATTAAGGGGCGTTCGCAAACAGATGGCCAAAAATATGGCATTGGCCCATGCCGAGGTCGTTCCGGTGACCCTCCATGAGGATGTAGATATCCATGACTGGGGGGCTGGCGAAGATATTACCATGCGCCTGATACACGCCGTAGCAGCGGGTTGCCAAGCAGAGCCTGCGCTCAACACCTGGTTCGATGGACAGCAACTGGCACGAAGAGTGCTGTCTCAAATTAACCTGGGGGTTGCGGTGGATACCGAACAGGGGCTGTTTGTTCCGGTGCTCCGCGATATCGGTAATCGCTCTCTGGAGGATATTCGTAAAGGACTCAACCGTATGCGAGAGGACGTCATCAAACGAACCATTCCGCCATCAGAGCTGCAGGGAGGCACAATCACCCTGAGCAATTTCGGCACCATTGCAGGACGCTACGCCAGCCCGATTGTCGTACCGCCCACAGTGGCCATTCTGGGGGCGGGGGTGATCCGGGAGCAGGTGATGCCCGTAGCAGGTGAGATCGCTATACGACGGGTGATGCCGCTGTCGCTGACCTTTGACCATCGTGCAGCAACCGGTGGTGAAGCAGCACGATTTATGCGGGCAGTGCTTGGCGATTTAGCCAAAGAATCAATTAGTTAATAATGTCTACACTCACCAAAACGAGGATAAAAAATTTTTCAGATTTGCTACACGCAGGTTAACCATGAACTAAACTGAATCAAAGAAATAGCGAGAGATGATGTTATGAGCCCTGAGTGAGTTTCAGGCTATAAGCGAAGGTAGCCGAACCGAGTCAGATATAGCAGGAAGGTGGCATATGAGTATTTTCGAACGATATAAAGCGCGTTATGACTCCAAGCAAGAGGAGGAATATTCCCTCCAGGAGTATCTCGAAATCTGTAAAAATGACCCTATGGCCTACGCCAGTGCAGCCGAACGTCTTCTGGCCGCCATCGGTGAACCAGAGCTGATCGATACCTCGCGCAACCCTCAACTGAGCCGGATATTCTCTAACAAGATGATCCGTCGCTACCCCGCTTTCTTCGAATTCTACGGTATGGAAAATGCGATCGAGCAGATTGTCGATTACTTCAAACACGCTGCTCAGGGCCTTGAAGAACGCAAGCAGATTCTCTACCTGCTGGGCCCGGTAGGGGGCGGTAAATCATCCCTGGCTGAACGACTGAAAGCGCTGATGGAACATATCCCCTTCTATGCCATTAAGGGTTCTCCTATTCATGAATCACCACTGGGGCTGTTTAACCCGCTTGAAGACGGTGCAATTCTTGAAGAGGAATACAACATTCCGCTGCGCTACCTTAAAGGTCTGATGTCCCCCTGGGCAGTTAAACGCCTTCATGAGTTTGGCGGCGATATCACCCAGTTCCGGGTAGTGAAACTCTACCCCTCCATCCTCAATCAGATCGCGGTGGCTAAAACCGAGCCCGGTGATGAAAACAACCAGGATATCTCCAGCCTGGTGGGTAAAGTGGATATCCGTATGCTGGAGGAGTTTCCGCAGCACGATCCTGATGCCTACAGTTTCTCCGGGGCACTCTGCCATGCCAACCAGGGGATGATGGAGTTTGTCGAGATGTTTAAGGCTCCGATCAAGGTGCTCCATCCGCTCTTGACCGCCACTCAGGAAGGCAACTACAACAGCACCGAAGGGATGGCCGCCATCCCCTTCGACGGCATCATCATGGCCCACTCCAACGAATCAGAGTGGCAGACATTTAAGAACAACAAAACCAACGAAGCCTTTATCGACCGGGTCTATATCGTCAAAGTGCCCTACTGTATGCGGGTGTCCGAAGAGGTGAAGATCTACGAGAAACTGCTTGAGAACAGCTCTCTGGCACAGTCTCCCTGTGCTCCTGACACGCTGAATATGCTGGCGCAGTTTACCGTGCTGTCACGTCTGAAAGAGCCGGAAAACTCTAATATCTACTCGAAGATGCGCATCTACAACGGTGAAAATCTGAAAGATACCGACCCTAAAGCAAAATCGATGCAGGAGTATAAAGATAACGCCGGTGTCGATGAGGGGATGGAGGGTATCTCTACCCGATTTGCGTTCAAGATTCTCTCTAAGGTGTTTAACTTCGACTCCACCGAGATCGCCGCCAACCCGGTGCACCTGATGTATGTGCTGGAACAGCAGATCGAACAGCAGCAGTTCCCGCAGGAGACCCATGACAAGCTGATCGGCTATCTGAAAGAGTACATCTCGCCCAAATATATTGAATACCTGGGCAAAGAGATTCAGACCGCCTATCTGGAGTCCTACTCAGAATACGGCCAGAATATCTTTGACCGCTATGTCACCTATGCAGATTTCTGGATTCAGGATCAGGAATACCGCGATCCCGATACCGGCGATATTCTTAACCGTCAGGCGATCAGTGAAGAACTGGAAAAAATCGAGAAACCCGCTGGCATCAGCAACCCGAAAGATTTCCGCCACGAAATCGTCAACTTTGTACTCCGTGCACGGGCCGAAAATGACGGTAAGAACCCGGCCTGGAACAGCTATGAGAAGATGCGCACGGTGATCGAGAAGAAGATGTTCTCCAACACCGAGGATCTTCTGCCCGTGATCTCCTTCAACCCGAAAGCATCCACTGAGGACCAGAAAAAGCACAGCGAATTTGTCAAACGGATGACCGAGCGCGGTTATACCGAGAAGCAGGTTCGACTACTGTCAGAATGGTACATCAGGGTGCGCAAATCCCAGTAACGGGGTTTGCCTATGCCGGGTCTGACCAGGAGAGCGCTGTATGAGCTATATCATCGACCGCCGCCTAAACGCAAAGAAAAAGAGCACCGTTAACCGGCAGCGCTTTCTTCGCCGCTATAAGAAACATATCAAGCGGGCCGTTGAAGAAGCGGTAAACACCCGCAGTATCCGTGATATTGATCAGGGCGGAGAGGTGAGTATCCCCAGTAAGGATATTTCCGAACCGGTCTTTCATCATGGTAATGGCGGCATCCGCCAGCGGGTTTTCCCAGGCAACAAAGAGTTCGTCGTCGGCGATCAGATTAAGCGTCCCGAAGGCGGTGGTGGCGGTGGTTCCGGCCAGGGGCAAGCCAGCAATCAGGGGGAGGGTGAAGACGAGTTTACCTTCCAGATCAATCAGGAAGAGTTTCTCGACTTTATGTTTGAGGATCTTGAACTGCCCAACATGATTAAAAAGCAGCTGCGCGACGCCACCAGCTTTGAAGTGCGCCGCGCCGGTTTTACCAGTGTCGGTTCGCCCGATAAGCTCAATGTTGTCCGCTCGTTGCGGGCGGCTAACGCCCGGCGTATCGCACTATCGGGAAAAGAACGCCGCAAAATCCGGGAGCTGAAAGCGGAGATAAAAACCCTGGAGGGCTTACTGCCCAATCCTGACGCTCTTAACCAGATCAACGCTCTTAACGAGGAGATCAAAACACTCAACAAACGCATCAAACGGATGCCGTTTATCGACGAGTTTGATCTTAAATATAACAACCTGATCCGCACCCCGGTGCCCAGCTCCAAAGCGGTGATGTTCTGCATCATGGATGTATCAGGTTCAATGACCCAGTCGATTAAGGATATTGCCAAACGCTTCTTTATCCTGCTCTATCTGTTTCTCACCCGTAGCTATAAAAAAATTGAGGTGGTGTTTGTGCGCCACCACACCCATGCCAAAGAGGTCGACGAAGAGGAGTTTTTCTATTCCCGGGAAACCGGTGGCACCATCGTTTCCAGCGCCCTCAATCTGAGCGCCGAGATTATCCGTGAGCGCTACCCGCCGGGAGACTGGAATGTCTATGTTGCCCAGGCGTCTGACGGTGATAACTGGGACGGCGACTCGCACATCTGCCGGGAAGTTCTCGAACAGCAGATTCTGCCACTGGTGCAATATTTTGCCTATGTAGAGATCACCACCGGCCCACATCAGAACCTGTGGCTGGAGTATGAGCAGATTCGCGAAAAGTTCGGTGAAACCTTTGCCATGCAGACCATCATTGAACCCGCCGATATCTACCCGGTGTTCAGAAAACTGTTTGAGAAAAAGGAGTGACCCTATGAAAAAGCGCGAGCCGATTTCCACCGGGTCAGAATGGACCTTCGAACTGATCCAGCGGTACGATCAGGAGATCGCCCGGGTAGCAGAGTATTACGGTCTGGATACCTACCCTAATCAGATCGAGATTATCACCTCTGAACAGATGATGGATGCATACTCCTCCGTGGGGATGCCGCTGAATTACAACCACTGGTCATTTGGCAAACAGTTTGTCTCCACCGAACAGCAGTACAAACGCGGCCAGATGGGGCTGGCTTATGAGATCGTCATCAACTCCAACCCCTGTATCTCCTACCTGATGGAGGAGAACACCATGACGATGCAGGCACTGGTGATAGCCCATGCCTGCTATGGTCACAACTCCTTTTTTAAAGGCAACTACCTGTTCCGCACCTGGACCGATGCATCCGCGATTATTGATTATCTGCTGTTCGCCAAGAACTACATCGCCAAGTGCGAAGAGCGCCACGGGGTCGATGCCGTCGAACAGATGCTGGACTCCTGCCACGCACTAATGAACTACGGTGTTAACCGTTACCTTCGTCCGCAGCCAATTACCCCGGAAGAGGAAAAAAATCGCCTGATGGATCGCGAAGAGTATATCCAGCGACACCTCAATCAGCTGTGGAATACCATTCCGAAAAAAGATGAGATCAAAGAGAAAAAAGCCCCCCGCTTCCCCAAAGATCCGGAGGAAAACCTGCTCTACTTCATAGAAAAAAATGCGCCGCTACTGGAGCCCTGGCAGCGGGAAATTGTGCGGATTGTGAGAAAGATCGCTCAGTACTACTATCCGCAACGACAGACTCAGGTGATGAATGAGGGCTGGGCCTGCTTCTGGCACTATACCATCCTTAATCATCTGCATGAGGAGGGGCTGGTCACCGATGGCTTTATCATGGAGTTTCTCCACTCCCATACCAGTGTGGTGTTTCAGCCGCCGTTTGACGCGCCCTATTTCAATGGTATCAACCCTTACGCGCTGGGTTACGGCATGATGCGGGATATCCGCCGTATCTGCGAGAACCCCACCGAAGAGGACTATAAGTGGTTCCCTGATATTGCTGGCAGCGACTGGAACCAAACCCTGCAGCACGCGATGCGCAACTACAAAGATGAGAGTTTTATCCTGCAATACCTGTCACCCCATATGATCCGCGAACTGAAACTGTTTACCATCACCGATAACTCAACCCTGAGCACCATGCAAATAAGTGCTATACATGATGATGACGGCTATCAAAAGGTGCGTGAAAATCTGGCTGCCAGCTATAACATCGGCAACCGCGAGCCCAACATTCAGATCTATAACGTCAACATCAGAGGAGACCGCTCACTGACATTGCGTCACTATATGCATAACGAACAACCCCTCGGTGACGATACCGATGAAGTGCTTAAACACCTTCACCGACTATGGGGCTTCGATGTCCATCTGGAGTCGGTCTCGCCGAGTGGAGAGATCATCAATGAACTCCACTGCCCCCCCAAACCCCAGGTGGAAGAGGTTGCCTGAATTCAGGCAGTTTTCCTGGCATCATTAACAAAAAACCGCCGAAATGGCGGTTTCTTTTTGACTATGCGGTTGTCACATCAAACCGGGGTTTTCAGTTTGTCCTGATAGGGTGGCCAGCCCATCGGTTTGCCGCCCAGCAAGTGCAGATGGATATGATAAACTGTCTGCCCACCATGGCTGTTGCAGTTAAACACCGTCCGATAGCCGTCGGCATCAAACCCCTGCTGTTCAGCGATCTTACCCGCCACCATCACCATATGACCAACCAGCCCACAATCTTCAGGTTCAATATCATTCAGCGTCGCAATATGTTTACGGGGAATAATCAGGGCATGGGTCGGTGCCTGAGGGTTGATATCATTAAAGGCGATCACCTTATCGTCTTCATAAATGATCTCCGCCGGAATCTCGTTATTCAGAATTTTACAAAACAGACAGTCCATTAAACCAACCCTCGCACTATAAATTGTTTATTGGATTACACCGTAGCGCTTCCCGGATAGCAAGTATCCGGGAACAGAACGTCGCTTCGCGACTTACTAGACGACACTTCGTGTCTTGCTAGTGGTTAGACGTAAAACTTCGTTTTACTTGCTAGAAAAAGCAAAGATAAGCACATAAAGCCTAACTCGTCCTTTTTCCAAAAAGCCTCTAAAGCGGTGGCCAGTTTTACTTGACCACTACAGTTATTGGCCATACCAACCAACGAGCGCACATAGAAATGAAGGGAATCACCGTAATGGAAGGATTGCCTGAACACCAGATCGAAAGATTCTCTTCTTACTGGATGTCCCTTTTTGTTGACCTCAATCTTGAATCTATCCATGCCCGCTGTGTACCTTGTAAGGCTAACAACTTTATTAGTAAGCCCTGCAAGGTTCTAAAGCTTGTAAGCTCTGCAAGGTTCTAAAGCTTGTAAGCTCTGCAACCTTACAAGGTACGTTATAATCCAGAGACGGGTAAAATATGTATCGTAGAAGTCGTCAATACCAGGAGTATGTGACTAAGTATGCAAAGACAAGGGCTGCCAGAGAGGGAAAAAGGATCAATGGTACTCATCCTTGATATCCACCTGAACTGTCTTGAGTGCCTGGCCGAACTACACAGCCAATCAAAATCACAGACTACGATTCGGGTACTCCCACCCATCGAACTTCACTTTATCCTAATAGCCCAATAATGACTACAGTTGCTGTTTTTCTGTGATTTTTCTAGCAAGGAAACGAAGTTTCCGTCTAACAACTAGCAGCCGCGAAGCGGCGTTCTAACCACGAGCTAGCGGCAAAGCCACGTCTAACCTCTTTATTTTTACGCACCTGCGTTAGATCAAATAACACCCTTTCATGTTGAAAATATCCTCATTTTAGTTAACCCTCTTGTTGCACTGCGTCATAAGAAGTTCATACTCTTCACATAGAGTGAACAGCAACGCTGATAGTGCCAAATGTATAGGTTTAACGCGGTCATCCCGGGTTAGCAGCCATTGAATACCTGGAGCAATAATAATGATTCTTTCAGAAAAGCCCCCCATCCATAACCAGCTGGAGTTCTTTATTGCAGAAGCGGTTAAAGCCCGCCCGGTGATCACCGCAGTGGTCCATCCGGTTGAGCATAACGGTTTACTGGGTGCCATTGAGGCCGCAGAACGAGGGCTGATAGTACCGATTCTGGTAGGCCCTGCCGCCAAGATCAGAGCAGCGGCTGATAAGTATGAACTGAATATTGATAACTATGAACTGATCGATGTAGAACACAGCCATGCTGCCGCTGAACAAGCCGTGCGACTGGTTCGAGAAGCCCGGGCAGAAACCCTGATGAAGGGAGATCTGAGCACTTCTGAACTGCTCAGTGCCGTAATCCACAAAACCCAGGGTATCCGCACCGAACGTCGCCTCAGCCATATCTTTGTGCTTGACGTACCCAACTATCATAAACCACTGATGATCACCGATGCGGCTATCAATGTTGCTCCAGACCTGCTGACTAAAGGAGATATCGTCCAAAATGCGATAGACTTCTGCCATGCGCTGGGTATGAAAGAGCCTAAAGTCGCGATTCTTGCTGCTGTTGAAAAAGTTAAACCTTCGATGCAGAGCACTATTGATGCCGCTGCCCTGTGTAAAATGGCTGACCGGGGGCAGATTACCGGCGCGATTCTGGATGGGCCGCTGGCATTTGATAATGCCATATCCCTACAAGCGGCCATTGATAAACACATCACTTCCCCTGTGTCCGGTGATGCTGATATTCTGCTGGCCCCAGACCTTGAATCTGCGAATATGATCGCGAAGCAACTGATCTACCTGGCAGATGCTAAATCCGCAGGTCTGGCACTCGGTGCCCGCGCACCGATTATCCTCAACAGCCGTTCTGACGGCACTCTGGCGCGCCTGGCCTCCTGTGCTCTGGCATCGCACATGGTTCTGCACCCACAGGGAGTGAAATAATATGAGTTTGGTTCTGACTGTTAATGGCGGATCATCCAGCCTGAAATGTGCATTGTTTGCCCCACAGGCCGGTGGAGCTGAGTGCCTCTATCAGTTTAAACTGGGTAATATTCTCAACGCGCCAGTCATGAAAGTGATCTCCAGCCGTGGCGAGACACTAGAGCAGCATCAACCGGATATGAGCGCCATCGACATCGAAGATCGCCATCAGGCCTGTCTTGATCAGGTTATCCAATGGGTGCGCAAGCAGATGCCCGACAGTCACATCGTCGCCTTTGGACATCGGATCGTACACGGTGGTCAAACCTTCAGTGACCCGGTAATCATTGATGAGAACGTCCTCAGCAGACTGGAAGATCTGATTCCTCTGGCGCCACTGCATCAGCCCTACAATCTGAAGCTTATCCGTGCCTGTCAGCGACTGGAACCAGAGCTACCGCAGATCGCCTGTTTTGACACCATGTTCCACATCAACCAGCCCGACATCGAACGTCATTACGCTATCCCCCGCAAATACACTGCTGCGGGTGTGCATAAATATGGTTTCCATGGTCTCTCATATGAGTTTATTCAACGCTCACTGGAAAAAATAGGCCGAGGCGCCGAAAGCGAAAAAACCGTGATCTGCCACCTCGGTGCGGGCGCCAGTATGTGCGCGGTTAAGAAAGGCAAATCGATCGCCTCCTCCATGGGCTTCACCGCCGTTGACGGTCTGCCAATGGGCAGCCGAACAGGCAACATCGATCCCGGCGTCTTACTCTATCTGCAGCGCCACTACCACATGGATACCGATCAGCTGGAGAACTTCCTCTACAAAGAGAGCGGCTGGCTGGGAGTCTCCGGCATCAGTTCCGATATGATTGAGCTGGAACAGTCAGATAAACCCGAAGCGGAGCAAGCGATCGCCATGTTCGCCTATCGCTCGGCCCTGGAGATCGGACGTTTATCGGCAGCACTGCAGGGCTTAGAGCAACTGGTGTTTACCGGTGGCGTGGGTGAAAATGACAGCAAGCTGCGCAAACGCATCTGCGACCAGCTTGAATGGCTGGGAGTTAAACTGAACAAAAGCGCTAATAAAGAGGGCGAAGCGATTATCAGCAAGGCCAGCGCTAAAGTTATCGTTCGGGTTATTCCCACCAATGAAGAAGCGATGATCGCCCTGCATACACAGGAGGTGTTGGGTTAGATAGTAGCTAGAAAAAACGTAAAAAAGAGAGCCTTTGGTTCTCTTTTTTTATCGCGATAATACATTTCGCCAGTCTCACCAAAATGCTCACACCCAAAGCGACAAAACGCCTCTGATGTTGTAGATTTAAATCTGGGAAGCCTGTGTAAATTTGATCTCTTCTTTCATCGTTGGTTTTCCAGCACTCCTGTTTTTCCCTGATAAATCATTAAGGATAGGACGTTGAATAATAGCCGCTTAAGACAACCGATTACATTCAGCGTCGTTGGCTATTTTCTTGCCACCATTGCAGTGTTTATTCTGGCCTGCGGCTTTATTGGTTATCTGTGGATCAGCAATCAATATCAATACCTTGAGCGGGATGGCGAACATTTTGCGCAAGAGTACCTCGCTTTGCAGAAACAGGAGATTGAAGCCCGGGTTCACTCGATAAAACACTACCTGCAGAGTGAGAACAAGCTGGCGAATAATAAACTCAAAACAGAACTGCAACAGAGAGTTGACCAGGCCTATCAAATAGCTGAATCGATCTACCTCAGCCAGCAGGGCAAAAACGCTGACGCTGATATTAAGAATATGATTTACGCGGCGCTACGCGATCTCAGATTTAATCAGGACAGAGGCTACTACTTTATCTATACACTTGACGGCGTGGTTAATCTCTATCCACCCGATCCCTCCTTAGAAACAAAACATTACACCGACGCATTCCCCCAGGAGGGCCAGGATTCAATTCGACAGATAATCACGCTTTTACACAACCAACAAGAGGGGTTTGTCAGTTACCAATGGCTATTACCCGATGGCAAGAAGTCGCTGAACAAATACAGTTATCTCAGACTATTCAAACCTTATAACCTCGTGATTGGAACCGGTGATTACCTGGAACTGTTTGAGAAACAACTTAAAGATGAAGTTTATCAACGCATTGCCAATATCTCTTTCGGGCCGGATAAAGAGGGTTACTATTTTATAAACTCCTACGATGGCGACCTTTATGTCACCAATGGTGAATATCATGCTGGCCAGAAAAACATCTGGGATACCGTCGATGCCAGGGGAACCAAAGTTGTTCAGGAGAACTCCCGATTAGCCCAGCAACACCCGGAAGGCACTTTCAGTACCTATGTGTGGGAGAAAAACAGCGGCGAAGAGTCAGAGAAAGTATCCTTCATTCTGGGAGTGGATGAGTGGAAAATATTCATCGGCACCGGTTTTTACACCGACACAGTCAAAAACAAGATAGCCCTGCATGTTGATGCCCGTAAAAAAGAGTTTGAACAGGGAGTCTTCGATACGCTGAAAATTATTCTGGTCACCATGGCCATTATCGGCTTCCTGCTCTATTTCATGATGCGCAAGCTATCGCAGAACCTAAAGGTATTCCGTTCCAACCTTGAAAGATCCGTCGACACCCTGACCCACCTGAACCCTGAAGAGATCCACTTTAATGAGTTCAGACTGGTCAGTGACAGTGTCAACAAAATGATCTCCGGACTCAACCAGCGATCGGCAGAACTGCGCCACAGCACCCTGCATGACCACCTCACCGCTCTGCCGAATCGGCGCTATGTGTGGCAGCAGTTAAAAGAGATGCTCGACCGGTCTCAGGGCCAGCCTCTGAATGCAGCACTGATGTTTATCGACCTTGATCATTTTAAAGAGATTAACGATACCCTGGGACATAGTGCAGGCGATGAGTTATTACGCCAGGTCTCTGAACGGTTCACTCAGGTGCTGCGAAGCGATGATCTGGTTGCGCGACTGGGGGGCGACGAGTTTACCGTGATTACCGGTCTGTTACGCGATGACGAAGCTGAAACAATCGCCCGTAAACTACTCGGTGAGCTACAGCGTCCCTTTGAGATTCAGACACATTCGTTTCGTATTACCGCCAGTATAGGTATCTGCCTGTTCCCTAAAGATGCCAGCACCCCTGACATGATTCTGCGCAATGGCGATTCAGCCATGTATCAGGCAAAGCGCAACGGCAGAAATGGCTTCTGCTTCTACGACTCATCGATGACCGAAGCCGCCTCCAAGCGATTTAATCTCCTGGAACAGCTGAATCAGGCACTCAAAAACGATCAGTTTGAACTCTATTATCAACCACAGGTAAACACTGAAACAGGCAGGATTGTCGCGGCTGAAGCCCTGATTCGCTGGAATCACCCAGAAAGGGGGCTACTAGCACCCGATCAGTTCATCCCCTACGCCGAAGAAAGTGGCCTCATCGCCCCTATCGGCCGATGGGTAATCGAACAGGCCCTCAGAGATATAAGCCGCTGGCACGCAATGGGCTACACCCTGCCAAAGGTCGCGGTTAACTTCTCAACGCAGCAGATCAGCGATCTGATCGTGGCTGAAGTGGCTGAAATACTCCAGTGTTCCGACGCCGATGCCTCCAGTATCGAGTTTGAAATTACTGAAAGCGCGCTGATGGAAAACCCGGAACTCTCCCGTAAAGTGTTACAGGCACTCCATCAGATGGGCATCAGCCTGTCGATTGACGACTTCGGACAGGGGTACTCCTCACTGAGTTATCTGAAACAGTTCCCCATCAGCAAACTGAAAATTGACCGCGCATTCATCCGCGATATTGAGGTCGACGAAAACGACAGAGCGATCACCCGCGCGATCATCGCCCTGGGCAAAAGCCTGAAAATGACCGTGATTGCCGAAGGTGTTGAAACTGAAAACCAACTGCAATTTCTCAAAGATGAACAGTGCGAAGAACTGCAGGGGTATCTGTTCTCAAGGCCGGTGCCGGAGGAAGAGTTTCGGCGGTTGATGGATAGATCGCCTTTATAAGTGGCTAGACCGCCGCTTCGCGGCTGATCAGACGTTGCTTCGCAACTTGCTAGTGGCGAGTAGCTAGACGGAAAACTTAGTTTTCCTTGCTAGGAAGGGCAAGAGCAATGAAAGCATTTGCTCTCTGCTTGAGCGGGCTGTTTATTCACACCCCGTGTTATTTTCCCTGAAACAAACCCACAGCAGCAACACCTTCAGAAATGGTGCTGATAGAATATTTAGAAACACAACACTCTCCGATGGCTGAAAAATGTTCTTTAATAATTTCAAGGACCTCTTCTTTGTTAAAGCTTCCGCCGGTAGCCCTGGGGTTGATGCAATCAGCCTCCCTTTTATCCAGGGCATATATCCCCCCTTCAGAGTCGATCAGAACATCACCCTCTTCATAAGAGAAGAAGTGAAGATCGGCATCACATTCCCATTCTGATAAACCAGAGACGAACGTAAGCTCACTGTCACCTTCGTATTTAATGATCGCAGGCCATCGAACCATTTTGTGTCCTTATGAAAAACACCTTGCACAGGGGCGAGCATAGCAAGTCCGGCAGCCGTAGATCGCGAACAGCTGCAATTTGTATACGATTGATTACTGCCAAAACTTAGACTCCCGTTCCCACATTGGGGGTGTATTATTACAACAATCAGTAATACCCCAATAATAATAAAACCTCTCTCTGTTGTTATTTATAACAACAGACCCCTCAAGGAACCAATGTTCAGTATGAAACAGTAGAAACAAATTAGTACGAGATACCTTATTAAATTCGATGAAAGCGCCCACAGGTAACATACTTACTATTTTACCTTTAGGACACTTACCAGAAAGGCTGTTCTTGTATAATTTCAAAGAAGGTAAATTTTGCTCAAACATTGCATCATTTCTAACTGAGCATATTACTGCACTTTGGGTCAGCCTCTTATTGCCTAATTCATTTTCAAATTGTGGCTCTTGTGTCAGATATGTTGTGGATACACAGCCTGTTAGTAATGCCGATATTGTGAGCAATATATATATTTTCATTTTCGTATGACAACTTTATTGATACGACCCTACAAGGCTCTATAGCTTGCAAGGTTTATCGTTTTACAAGGTCAGCTGTGATAAAGAGAAAAGCTAAACGGCAGCTACTGCATTCTCGTCCCTGATGATGAGCGGGCTCATTGATCAGTGTGTTTAGCCTTGGCTAAATTTTCCATAAACTGAGTGTGCAACAAAGTGCTGTGCAAGGCAATTATCAGGCGATGTGAGAACTCCGCGAGGTACCCAGAGGGCATGCCAGCCCGGCTCGTATAAAGCATCCGCTTTTCCTAGCGAGCCACGCAGTGACGTTCTAGCAAGCGACGCAGTCGCGTCTGCTTTTCCTAGCGAGCCACGCAGTGGCGTTCTAGCAAGTGGCGAAGCCACGTCTAACCACTAGCAACGGCTCTTAAGCTTTTCTTTGTCTTACCGCCTCAAACAGACACACCCCTGTCGCCACCGATACATTCAGCGAGGAGACCTCCCCGGCCATATCGATTTTTACCAGAAAGTCGCAGTGTTCACGGGTGAGGCGGCGCATCCCCTGGCCTTCGGCGCCCATTACCAGGGCCATTGGGCCTTTCAGGTCGGCGTTGTAGATCAGGGTGTCGGCTTCGCCAGCGGTGCCGGTAATCCAGATGCCGCGTTGTTGCAGGTCTTTCAGGGTGCGGGCGAGGTTGGTGACCAGTACGTAGGGCACCACCTCTGCGGCACCACAGGCGACTTTACTGACGGTGGCGTTGAGCGGCGCTGACTTATCTTTGGGGGCGATCACCGCATGGACACCGGCGGCGTCGGCGGTACGCAGGCAGGCCCCGAGGTTGTGCGGGTCGGTCACACCATCCAGCACCAACAGGAAAGCGGGCTCTTCCAGTTTTTCCAGCAGCGCATCAAGAAACTGCTCGGTCTTGGCCTGAATCGGTTCGCAGGCGACCACCACCCCCTGATGCACGCCGTTTTCAGCCAGTTCATCCAGCTCTTTGCGTCCAGTCCACTCGACCCGGATACTCTTTTCAGCCGCCAGGTCCAACAGTTTCTGCATCCGCGCATCAACCCGCCCTTTGAGCACCCACATCCCTTTAACCCGCTTGCTGTCACGCTGCAGGGTGGTGGTGGCGGCGTGGATACCAAAGATATATTCAGGATGCATCGTTTTTCTCATTCTGTTCGTTAGTGTTACAAGTCTGGCAAAACCAGCCGCAGCTATGCTGTTTAACCAGCGCGACCATCAGGCTGACCATTCCCGGGTCAGCATTGAGTGCCGGAATATAGTGGTACTGTTCGCCCCCGGCTTGCATAAAAACATCACGGTTTTCAACGGCGATCTCTTCCAGGGTTTCCAGACAGTCCGCCGAAAATGCCGGACAGATGATATCGACCCGTTTGACACCACTCTGTGGCAGTTTCTCAAGGGTTTTATCCGTATAAGGCTGCAACCATGCCTTAGGTCCGAAACGGGACTGAAAGGTGGTCTGCCACTGGTCAGCATTCAGTCCCAGCTGTTTTGCCAGCAGTTCAGAGGTGCGATGGCAATGCAGAGGATAAGGATCACCTTTATCCGCATACTCCTGTGGGATGCCATGATAAGAGAGCACCAGCTTATCGCTCTGCGGATTAGCTGCACGAAATGCCTTTACTGACTCTGCCAATGCACTGATATAGAGTGGGTGGTCGTGGTAGTTATGCACCACCCGGATATCTGGAAAATTGCGGGTCTGTTGCTGAAAACGAGAGATCAGATCATAGATCGGTGCGGTGGTGGTGGCCGAATATTGCGGATAGAGTGGCAGCACCAGAATGTTACGATAACCCGCCTGGGTCAACTCGTCTAAACGTGCTGTCAGGCCAGGATTACCGTAGGTCATGGCGGAGAACACCTGAATATCCCGCTGTGGCAGTTGTTGCTGCAACGCCAGTTGCAGCGCAGCAACCTGACGGTTGAGTATCAGCCGCAAAGGAGAGTCCTGATCCCAGATCGCGGCGTACAGCTTTGCAACTTTACGGGGACGAAACGTCAGGATAATACAGTTAAGCACCGTCAGCCAGACCAGGCGCCTGATCCCATCACCCTCGACGACCCGACGATCAGAAAGAAACTCTTTCAGATAACGGCGCACTGCCTCTGGGGTGGGTTGATCGGGTGAGCCTAAATTAACCAGCAATACAGCTGTTTTGGGCTGAGACATCAGTGTATTTCCATTTCAAAACAAAGCGCTATTATCGCGGAATAACAGGCAATAAAAAACCGCTGTTTTGACTCTTACATCAAAGCAGCGGTTTTTCACATTTATGACAAAGCGTTATTTTTCCAGAGCAGCAAATACCGCATCACGGATATCATCGACACTGCCGACACCCGGGATATAGTTGTACTTCGGAGCATCAGCAGGCGACTCTTCTGCCCAGCCTTTGTAATAAGTGATCAGCGGTGCGGTCTGCTCATGGTAGACATCCAGACGCTGACGCACGGTTTCCTCTTTATCATCTTCACGCTGTACCAGGTCTTCACCGGTAACATCGTCTTTACCCTCAACCGCAGGTGGGTTGAAAATAACATGATAAGTGCGGCCTGAACCCGGATGAACACGACGACCAGCCATCCGCTTGATGATCTCCTCATCTGCCACATCGATCTCAACCACGGCATCGATAGCAACACCGGCATCCTTCATCGCATCAGCCTGAGGGATGGTGCGGGGGAAACCATCAAACAGTGCACCGTTAGCACAATCAGCTTCTGTGATCCGCTCTTTTACCAAACCGATGATAATTTCATCAGATACCAGACCACCGGCATCCATCACTTTTTTGGCTTCGATCCCCAGAGGCGTGCCAGCTTTCACTGCTGCACGCAGCATGTCGCCTGTAGAGATCTGTGGAATACTGTATTTTTCACAGATGTACTGAGCCTGAGTACCTTTACCGGCACCCGGTGCACCCAAAAGAATAATTCGCATGTAAGGATTGCTCCATTTCTAATTTTATAATTTAAAATCTTAATGTCGGCCGTTTATTAGATAACCACCGACTGAAATTGCTTATCTGCGGGACAATAATGCACATTATCGCGCTCTGCCTACTACTCACAATAGGACATTCGGCCTACTACCATTTCCGGATTTCTGCCGTTTGCGGGAGGCAACTGTTCACCGTTTTGTCATATCGATTACACAAAACGTTAAAAATGAACGCCCGAGATTAGTCAAAACCGCGGGAGGTAGCAACCCCCTAATAGGATTAGATCGGCTTTAGTTGACCGGGCTTGATCATTATCAGCAAAACAATTGCCCTATCCTGTCCGGCAGAGCAGGACAACCGAGAGTGCCGTTATCCCGTGTTACGCATACCCGCCGAGATGCCGGCCATGGTAATCATCAGCGCCTGTTCCAGCCGCTCATCGGGCTGATTACGATCCCTATACAGTAGCTCTGCCTGGAGAAAATGCAGCGGGTCGATATAGGGGTTGCGTACCTCAATTGACTGACGGATGACCGGGCTATGCTCCAGCAAGGTATCCTGTTGCTTGATCTTTTTCACCAGTTCAATGGTATTTGCCAGACGACAACGCAGATCCGCCCCCAGTACGGCCAGCTCTTCAGACACCAGCCGTTTTTCATAATAAGCGGCAATATTGCCATCTGACTTGGCCATCACCATCTCCAGCATATCCATATAGGAACGGAAGAACGGCCAGTCCCTGCGCATCGTCTGCACCAGTTCAAACTGGCCTTTATCCAGGGTTTCCTGCAGCGCCACATCACTGCCCAGCCAGGCGGGCAGCATCAGGCGGATCTGTGTCCAGGCGAAGATCCAGGGAATCGCCCGCAGGCTTTCGACGCCACCATCCACTTTACGCTTTGCCGGACGGCTGCCCAGTGGTAGTTTTGCCAGTTCCTGCTCTGGCGTAGCCGAGCGGAAATAGGGCACAAACTGCGGGTCAAAACGCACCACCTCGCGATAGGCGGTCAGTCCGGTCAGGGAGATCTCATCCATCAGCTGACGCCATTCCGGCTTCGGCCCTGGAGCGGGTGCCAGGGTTGCTTCAAGTGTCGCCGAGGTGTACAGCTCAAGATTACGCACCGCAATTTCAGGGATGCCAAATTTGAAGCGGATCATCTCGCCCTGCTCGGTCACCCGCAGGCTCCCGGCAACAGAACCCGGAGGCTGCGCCAGAATCGCGGTGTGGCTTGGGCCACCACCACGGCCAACCGTGCCGCCACGTCCGTGGAACAGGGTCAGGTGAACACCGTACTCTTTACAGACCTTTGTCAGCACTTCCTGGGCCCGGTATTGTCCCCAGGCCGCCGCCAGCTGCCCCGCGTCCTTAGAGGAATCGGAATAGCCAATCATCACTTCCTGATGGCCCTCGGTATAAGCCTTATACCAGGGGATCGCCAGCAACTGACGGATACAGTTTTCAGAATTATCCAGATCATCCAGGGTTTCAAACAGTGGCACTACCCGCATATTGTGGCGAATACCGCTCTCTTTCAGCAACAGAATCACCGCCAGTACATCCGACGGCTGACTGGCCATGGAGATCACATAGGACCCCAGTGAGTTGGGCTCTTCCCGGGCCACAACACTAAAGGTATCCAGCACCTCCTGTACATCAGCAGAGGGCTGCCACTCGCGGGGCAACAGGGGACGCTTTTCCTGCAGTTCTTTCAGCAGAAACATCTGCTTATTGGTTTCGCTCCACTCGCTGTAGCAACCAATACCGTAATAACCGGTCAGTTCATCAAACACTTCGGCATGACGATCCGCATTCTGCCGAATATCCAGATTCACCAGGGTCATACCAAAGCAGGCCACCCGGCGAATCGTATCGGATAACAAGCCATCGGCTATAACCCCCATATCGCAGCTGCGCAGTGAAGCATCGATCAGCAGCAGA
Organism: Amphritea sp.; assembly: GCF_050300915.1. GTDB lineage: Bacteria > Pseudomonadota > Gammaproteobacteria > Pseudomonadales > Balneatricaceae > Amphritea. The sequence continues at coordinate 15,492 of NZ_JBNKYN010000040.1, read as the reverse complement.
GGTTCCAGCAGTTGTTGGGGCACAATATAGACCCCCTCTTTATCCACCGGACGACCTTCCAGGCGCTCCGTGGTCCAGAACTTGGTTTTAATCAGCTGCGTTTCGACTTCACGCAGCAGTTCGCGATAAGGTTCCGGGTGATCACCGACCAGGGCACGCATATCAGCGCTACAGCGGTTCATCGACAGCTCACTGCGCAGCCGGTCAATATCCTTAAGATACAGATCCGCCGCCATCCAGCGGGACAGCAGCAACACTTTCTCGGTGGTCACCGAGGTGACATTCGGATTGCCATCACGATCTCCCCCCATCCAGGAGGCAAAGCGTACCGGCGAGCTACTCAGCGGCAGATGTTCGCCGGTCGCATCAAACAGTTGTTGGTCGATGTGGCGCAAAAATACGGGCACGGCAGCCCAGAGAGAGTTTTCGATAACCGCAAAGCCCCACTTCGCTTCATCAATCGGGGTCGGTCGCTGTTTGCGAATGGCATCGGTGTGCCAGTCCTGGCTGATCAGCTCATGCAGGCGGTGGCGCAGATCTTCGCCGCGGTCGATCCGTTGCAGGCATTCGGTAATCGCATCAAACTTCTGGATCATGGTGCGCCGGTTAACCTCGGTAGGATGGGCGGTCAGTACCAGCTCGACATCCATATCCCGCACCGCAGCTGCGATCTGCTGTTTAGTTAAGCCCTGTTGTTGCAACCGGCCAAGCAAACCACAAAAGGAATCACTGGTACACACATCCATAATACCGGAACGACGGCGAACCCGGTGATGCTCTTCAGCAATGTTGGAAAGATTGAGAAATTGCGTAAATGCCCGGGCGACGGGTAGCAGCTCATCATCACTCAATTCACTGAGGACTTTCAGCAGCTCGTCATCGACCGGTTTACCTGATGATCGGGCCGCTTTGGAAAGCGCTCTGATGGTTTCAATTTTGTCCAGGAACGCCTGCCCCTTATGCTCTGTAATTGTCTGCCCAAGACAGTCACCGAGCATCCGTACATCATCCCGCAGGTCTTCGTGAAGCGTTGTCATTCAGCGTCCCCTGTCATAACTGCAAAGTGCTATTGATACTACACAATTTGTGCAAAGCACAAATACTATCTTAGTATCAGTATAGATATCGCCAGTTTAATGGCCGGTCAACTGACGCAATTTTTTCAGGGCAATCTCAACGCTATGGACATTCTGGTAGCCGATCTCAACCTCCGGCACCGGCGCATTCTCCAGCAACAGCGCGATACGAAAATTAGTTTCAGTCTCGGCCGTATCACGGGAACGGATCTCGGCACTCTGTATCTGATCAAAGCTGACGCGCAGGTAACCCGTCGGAATCAAAACGGCAACCTGCCGCTGAGAGCTGCTGATTAACAGGCCGGGATTACCTTTCAGGTCATCAGAGATCTGAAACCCAGCGCTTAACAGCTCTTTACGCTGGCCATCGATACGCTGGTAGTTCCAGTACCCCAGCCCGGCCATGACGATGACCGCCAGAATAAACCATTGCAATGATCCCATCGTTTATCTCCATGCGGTATGCAACTATAGCCCTTTACGTTTGGCTTCGTTCCACCAGTGATCGAGCTCATCCAGGGTATAATCCTGCCAATCCTTTGATGAAGCCGTTACCTGATCTTCGATATAGTTAAAACGATTGGTGAACTTCTGATTGGTATAGCGCAGGGACGTTTCCGGATTAACGCCCATATGCCGCGCCAGATTAACCTGAGCAAACAGCAGATCGCCCAGCTCATGCTCCATCTCCAGCCAATCACCGGCAGCAATCGCCTCACGCAGTTCGGCGATCTCCTCCTCGATCTTATCCAGCACCGGCAGCACGTCACCCCAGTCAAAACCGACCCGGGCAGCACGTTTCTGCAACTTTTCGGCACGATTCAGCGCCGGCAGTGCCATCGGGATATCATCCAGCACCCGGGGTTCCTGGAACGGTTGTTCACCCCGTTCCTCAGCCTTTATCGCTTCCCAGGTCTCTTTGATCTGCTGTTCATCCAATGCCGTTGCGCTGCGCCGACTGGCCAGAGTGCCCTCAGGAAAAACGTGCGGATGGCGGCGAATCAGTTTTGCCACCAGCGTATTCACAATGTCATCAAAGCCGAAGCGCTGCTCCTCCTCGGCCAGGCGGGCGTAGAAGATCACCTGAAACAGCAGGTCCCCCAGCTCACCCTGCAGGTGATTCCAGTCCTGCCGTTCGATGGTATCGGCCACTTCGTACGCCTCTTCGAGGGTATGCGGCACGATACTGGCAAAATCCTGTTTCAAGTCCCAGGGGCAACCATCCTCTGGGTCTCGCAGCCTTGCCATTAACGACTTTAAATCATCCAGCGTATAACTCATTAACGGGTTCCACTACGTTGACGATGTACTTCGGTAACGTTTGGAATCTGGTTAATCTTATCCATAATTTTACCCAGCAACTCAAGACGACTGATCTCAATAGTCAACGACAGATACGCGATATTGCTCTTCTTATCGGACTGGGTATTAGCGGCGATCAGGTTAACATTCTCGTTGGCCATCACCATCATCAGGTCGCGCAGCAGACCGGCACGGTCGAAGGCTTCAACATAGATATCCACAGGGTAAGTTGACTCGCCCTCTTCACCCCAGCTGACCTCAACCATCCGCTCGCGTTCCTGCTGACGCAGCTGAAACGCATTGGTACAGTCATCCCGGTGGATAGAGACCCCGCGACTCTTGGTGATATAACCAATAATCGGATCTCCTGGCACCGGTTTACAGCAGGGTGCAATGGTCGTCAGCAAATTACCGACACCACGGATTTTAATACCATCATAATCAGGCTGAGAACGTAAACCACTACCCGGCAAGCCCAGATCCAGCTGCTCATCATGATGATCAGTCTCCACCTGCTGTTGCGCAGCATTGATCACCTGCGACAGACGAATATCACCAGCCCCCAGCGCCGCATACATATCCTCGGCGGAGCGGTGATTCACCGCTTTCGCCATCAGGTTGAAATCGAGATCGGTGTTTTCCAGCGCCAGACGGCGGAATTCCCGCTCAATAATCTTCTTACCGGCAGCGGCGTTTTTATCTTTATCCTGTAGTTTAAACCAGTGCTGTATCTTGGCGCGGGAGCGGGCGCTGGTGATATAACCCAGGTTAGGGTTGAGCCAGTCACGCCGGGGATGCTCCTCATTGGCGGTGAGAATCTCCACCTGATCACCGGTCTGCAGCTGACGGGTCAGCGGCACGATACGGCCATTGAGTTTAGCCCCCCGACAACGGTGACCCACTTCGGTATGCACCCGGTAGGCAAAATCCACCGGTGTCGATCCCACCGGCATATCCACCACATGGCCTTCCGGAGTAAACACATAGACCCGGTCATGGGTGACATCGCCACCGATAACCTCAGAAAATTCTTCAGTCCCACCCAGATCTTCAGTCCACTCAAGCACCTGACGCAGCCAGGCGATCTTCTCTTCGTAGCTGGAACTTTGCGAGTGGGTATCGGTGCCTTTATAAAGCCAATGCGCACACACGCCCAGCTCGGCCTCTTCATGCATCGAGAAAGTACGGATCTGAATTTCCAGCACTTTTCCGGAAGGGCCAAACACCGCGGTATGCAGTGACCGGTAACCATTAGGTTTAGGCGAGGCGATATAGTCATCAAATTCGTGGGGGATGTTGCGCCATAAGCCATGCACAATACCCAGCACGGTATAACAGTCACGTATTTCCGGCACCAGAATCCGCACTGCACGAATATCATAGACCTGGTTAAAGGCGATGTTTTTGCGCTGCATTTTGCGCCAGATGCTGTAGATGTGTTTGGCCCGGCCCATCACATCGCCATCAATATTCACCTTTTTCAGTTCAGCATTCAGAATGCTGACCGAGTCTTCAATGAACTGTTGGCGGTCAAGACGCTTCTCATCCAGCAGTGACGCGATCTGTTTATAGTCGTTGGGTTTGAGATAGCGGAAGGAGAGATCCTCCAACTCCCATTTGATATGGCCAATACCCAGCCGGTGCGCCAGCGGGGCGTAGACATCAAACACCTCCCGCGCCACCAGATAACGCTTCTTGCGGGAATCCCCTTTGACACGCCGGATGGCACAGGTGCGCTCGGAGATCTTGATCAGCACAACCCGCACATCGTCGATCATCGAGACCAGCATTTTGCGCACATTGTCCAGCGGATTACCGCTCTGACCCAAAACATTTTCACGCCGGGGATTCTGACGACTGCCGATAGCCGCCATCTGCAGCACACCATCGATCAGCGTAGCGATGGTCTGACCAAAACGACGGCGGATATCCTCCAGTGTGGTACGTTTTTCGCGCACGCTGCGATAGAGGATAGCAGCCACCAGAGCATCCTGATCCTGATTCAGTTCAATCAGAATCTGTGCCATCTCCAGACCGGTGAGATAACTGTCACTATCCTGCCAGGAATCTTCGGAGGGCTCGGCCTCCTCTTTCAGTTGTTTAGCATACAGACAGGCCTGACGGACTATATCAATATCCTTTACTTCGACCTGTTCCTGCAACCGTTGCAGCCACAAATCCAGATCGACACTGCCGTCAGCATGTATTGGATGATCTTCGCGTACTTTTACCACAGCGCTACGCCGCTCCCTTTTTTACCTAGCCGATGCTCAGAACTATCGCTATCCGCACCCTGCGGGTGACCTCATGAAAAACAGTCGCAGGGGCTAAACAATTATGAAGCTAAAGCACATACAGCGGATTATTTTAGTATTTCAGCCCTTTAATAGCGAGTACGTTCAAATGATTCACTACATTCGCAGCCGGGGTGAAGCAAAAACCAGAATTTATCTATCGTTAAGTGCAACGCAGAAGTTTAAACACACCGCCCCCCCCTTAAGCGATTTAGCAGCCTAAAGTGATCATTACATCTTAATTTCGCTTATCTGCACAACTGACTTAACATTGGTAAAGTTTGGAACATCAGCTTTTAACTCAGTAACATGCGGCCCGTACGCTGCATAGAAAGCCGCTAGCGAGTCAAAAGTCATATGCCCCATCGCAATGAAGGCGGGTTCCTCTTCCGGCGCTGCCCCGGTTAAACCATATTCGACCGCAACACTTTTCAGCGCCGGCCCCAACAACCTGGCAACCAAAGAAAAATGGGTATTACAGTAGTAATCGATATCAAAGGTAACATCGGGGGTATTCGGGTACATCACACTGACTTTAATCATCTCTGGCCTCACGTTTATGTTTACGATGTATAACAGTGACTCTCAATCCCTTCTGGGATTTACCGCGATTCCGCTCACCAGCTGCCTCACCAATACCGGGAACGAGGCATGCTGATAGCGCCTCACCTGACGCAGTTTGAAGCCCGCCTGCACAATGCATGCTTCGGTTTGACGATTCAGCTGACACCCTCCTGCACAACGGTGCCAAAAAGGGTTGAGCCGATGCTGCCAACGCTGTATCGCTTCAGTATCTGACAATACATGTTCAAAAAACAGTAACTGTCCGCCCGGTTTTAGCACCCTGGCGATCTCGTTTAATACCCGGTCAGGCTCCGGTACCGAACACAGCACCAGAAAGCAAACAGCGGTATCAACACTGTTATCCACCAGAGGGATATCCATCGCATCGGCAATCATTAACTCAACTCTATTCCGCTGAGCCTCAGGCAGGTAGTGTAAAACGTTGCGGGCTCTGTTCATTACCCCCACATCCGGTTCCAGCGCAATAACCTTTGATACATCCCCCTGATAGCAGCGGAAACTGGTACCAGTACCAGCCCCAACTTCCAGCACAACCCCTTTCGCCTGTGCCAGCAACTGCTCCCGTTCCGGTGCAACGACTTTCGACACCCGGTCCAGCAACCAGGGAAATACCCAACGATAATAGGGATTGAATCCGCGTAGACTCATCACTCAGCTTCCACTATTCTGTGTTTTGTAATCAACACTTTATTCTGTTTTTCAGGAGTTTCACCCATGGCACGTATCAAAATTGATATGCCGGAAAACTATAGTTTTAGCACCGAGATGCCTATTCGAATCAGTGATATTAACTATGGCGGCCATCTTAGTAACGATGCAGTGTTGGCATTTGTACATGAAGCCCGACTGCGTTATCTCAACTCTTTCAACTACACGGAGATGGATATCGAGGGTGCCGGACTCATTATGACTGACTCTGCCATTGTATATAAGGCTGAAGGTTTTTATGGGGATCTGGTACAGATAGATATTGCCGTCGGTGATTTCAATAAATATGGCTGCGATATCTATTATCTGTTGAGTAATAAGAAAACCGCGGTAGAGATCGCTCATGTGAAGACTGGCGTCGTCTTCTTCGACTACAACGAAAGGAAAGTGGTCACCGTACCCGAAGAGTTTAAGAGCCAGATTGTCAAAATTGCCGACTGAAGCCGCCTTACCATCAACACCGGTCGATTCCGGAAGCGCTCAGAGTTGCGCCAAGGTGCTCAAATATCACTCAAAATAATGCTAATAACTGGTTGATAATCATACAGAAAAAAATCAAAAAACCATCACTGAACGGATTTTAACCCACCGCCGCAAAGCCCCGTACACAGGGGCTTTCAGATAGTTATCCAAGAGTTACGCACAGCTTTGTGGCACTGTTTCTGTTTATAACTACCCTCAATATCCCACTCACTCAAGCGGCTTTCAGAGATACCAAGCTCTGTTCTGTGAGCGCCGAGTTTAGTCGCTCTTCTCTGTACTGAACACCTCATCGCGCCAGTCAGGCCCCAGCTGCGCCTCAATGTAATCACGGATAAATTTTCTCACCATCTGTGACGGAGTAACATCTTCAGCACTGCATAACTTTTCAAAAGTTGCCTTCTTCTTGGGGTCAATCAATAGTGTCAAACGTGCAGTTCTCTGCTCCATGCCGGTCCCTTATCTTAGTTTATGTTAATTATATTAACATTGATTTATACAGTGATGAACATGTAATGTTACTACTAAACTGATATCTATAACCTGAAGGTCTTTCCCATCAGGTTAATAGCACGCCTGTACCCATCACCAGGCGATGATTTTCACATTATCCTTGTCCTAACCCAGAGTGATTAACCATGTCACAACGAATGCATTTACATAGCCTTCAGCTGTTTAGCGCACTGCGTGAAACGTTTAAAGAGGGCTACAGTGCAGCTAAGCTTTATCGCGATATTATGGCCGGTATTACCGTCGGCATTATCGCTATCCCTCTGTCGATGGCCCTGGCAATAGCCAGTGGCGTCCCTCCCCAATACGGGCTCTATACGGCCATTATTGCCGGTATTCTGATCCCCCTGACTGGCGGGTCTCGCTACAGCATCTCCGGGCCGACTGCGGCGTTCGTCGTCATCCTCTTCCCGGTAGCACAACAGTTTGGATTGAGCGGGCTGCTAATCGCCTCGTTGATGGCTGGTGTCATGCTGGTGGGGATGGCTCTCAGCCGTCTCGGGCGGCTGATTGAGTATATACCTGAGCCGGTCACTCTGGGCTTTACCTCAGGCATCGCGGTGGTCATTGCAACCCTGCAGATGAAAGACTTTCTCGGGCTACAGCTGGAGGAGATGCCGGAAAAATACATCGATAAAGTCCTGGCACTCAGTCATGCGCTTCCCAGCTATGTGCTGCCGGAGGTTGCTATCGGCGCACTCACCCTGACGGTTCTGATTTTATGGCCCCGTTTGCGGCTGCCGGTACCTGGCCACCTGCCCGCAGTGGCTGTCGGTGTCGCGCTCTCGCTGCTGTTAACAACGCTCGGTTATGATATCGACACCATCGGTTCCCGGTTTCATTATCTGCTGCCGGATGGCACTGCCGGGCAAGGTATCCCCCCCGTACTACCTGAATTTAACTGGCCATGGTTACAACCAGGCCCGGACGGCAAGCCGATAGAGTGGGATTTTCACAAGCTCGCCCAGTTGGTGCCAATCGCCTTCTCCATTGCGATGCTGGGGGCGATTGAGTCCCTGCTATGTGCGGTCGTGCTGGATAGCATGAGTGGCAAACGCCACCATTCCAATGTCGAACTGCTGGGTCAGGGGGTTGGCAATCTTATCACTCCCTGGTTTGGCGGCATCACCGCAACCGCTGCACTCGCCCGTTCAGCGGCAAACTATCGGGCCGGTGCACAATCACCCATCGCGGCCGTTATCCATGGTCTGGTTGTTCTCGCCAGCCTGCTGATTCTGGCCCCCTGGCTGGCCTATATTCCGATGGCGTCGATGGCAGCGATGCTGCTGATGGTCGCCTGGAATATGAGCGAAGCTCCGAAGGTAATGGAGCTGTTAAAGAAAGCGCCAACCGGAGATATTCTGGTACTGCTCACCTGTTTCTCACTCACCGTTCTGATCGATATGGTGGTGGCGATATCCTTCGGTATTGTGCTGGCATCACTGTTGTTTATGCGTGATATCGCCCAGATGACCAAGGTCACCGATGTCAGCGACAGTCGCAAGCAGGTTCCGGAACCACTGCCCGAAGAGTGGGGGGTATACAAGATCAGCGGCCCGCTGTTTTTTGCCGCGGCCGACCGGATATTCTCTGAAATTTCATTCATCTCAGCCGAGAAACGTTGCGTTATTCTTTACATGGATGCGGTGCCAATTCTAGATGCTGGCGGGCTGTCCGCGCTCAATCATTTCCTCGCTGATAAATTCAAACAGGGGCACTTTGTGATAATTGCCGATCTGCAGTTTCAGCCATTGAAGAATATCGCCAAAGCGGGCCTGAAACCGATTGAAGAGAGATTAGCCTTTACGCCAACACTGGCCGAGGCGCTTGAAATCGCCAGCGCTAAAGCGATAGCCAGTGCTGCGAAAGACGGGCAAGCCACACCGGTTCCCGCCCAGTAAAGACGTTAATAAAGCCTCAGCACTCCTCTCCAAGCAAAAAAAACCGCCTGATGTGGCGGTTTTTTTTATCTGCGATTTCTGGGTCTAAACCCGAACCGATAATGCATACTTATTCATAGTCCTGATAAGACATCGGCGCAAGGTTTTCAAACTTGGTGAACTGACCGATAAACGCCAGACGGTTGCTGCCTATCGGGCCATTACGCTGCTTACCGATGATAATCTCGGCAATACCTTTATCCGGCGAATCTTCGTTATAAACTTCATCCCGGTAGATAAACATAATCACGTCGGCGTCCTGCTCGATCGCACCGGATTCCCGCAAGTCAGAGTTAACCGGACGCTTATTCGGCCGCTGCTCCAGCGCACGGTTAAGCTGCGACAGCGCAATAACCGGACACTCCAACTCTTTCGCCAGCGCTTTAAGGGAACGGGAAATCTCAGAGATCTCCGCCGTACGGCCTTCACTATTACCGCCCTTTATCTGCATCAGCTGAAGGTAATCCACCATGATCATGGCAATATCACCATGTTCCCGGACGATACGTCGGGCACGGTTGCGCATCTCAGTCGGACTGATACCGGCCGTGTCATCAATAAACAGCGGTTTATCCCGCAACATATTCACAGCCGTGGTCAGGCGGGGCCAGTCATCCTCTTCCAGCTTACCGGAGCGCACCCGGGTCTGGTTGATCCGCCCAAGGGAGGAGAGCATCCGTGTCACCAGCTGATCCGCGGGCATCTCCAGACTAAATACCAGCACCGGCTTGTCCTGCGCCATCAGCGCATTCTCAACCAGGTTCATGGCGAAGGTGGTTTTACCCATAGAGGGACGGGCTGCCACGATAATCAGGTCCGAAGGCTGCAGACCACCAGTCGCTTTATCCAACTCATCAAAACCGGTGGTAACACCGGTCATCGCCCCTTCAGAGTTAAACAGTTCGTCGATCTTATCCACCGCTTTTTTCAGCAACGGGTTAACACCGACGGGACCGCCCTCATTGGGCCGGTCTTCGGCAATCTGGAAGATCTTCTGTTCTGCTTCACTGAGGATATCCGAGCCTGGACGGCCTTCCGGCATGAAGGCGCTTTCAGCGATTTCATGGGCAACGGTAATCATCTTACGCAACAGTGCGCGATCACGAACGATCTCTGCATAGGCACGAATATTCGAGGCACTGGGAGTGTTTCGGGCCAGCTCGACCAGATAATCCAGCCCCCCAGCCGCATCCAGATTCCCGGTGCGATCCAGCTCTTCAGAGATGGTCACCACATCGATCGGCTGCATGTTGTTAACCAGCTTCTCAATCGTGCGGAAGATCAGTCGGTGATCGTGACGATAAAACTGATCTTCCAGCACAATCTCTGAAACCGCATCCCAGGCATTATTATCCAGCATCAAACCGCCGAGCACCGACTGCTCAGCTTCCTGAGAATGGGGAGGGACTTTTACACCTTCCATATCGGCTGAATTGGGATCCAGATAATCCATAAAACCTTATACCTCGACACACAGGATAGCAGCGCCACAAAGTGACTGGCCTAAAACGAAAAAAGCACTGCGCAGTATAATACTACGCAGTGCTTCTTAACTCACCCCGATCTGAAAATTTCAGATCAACAGCGATGCTTACTCGCCAACAACAACGATGCCGACAGTAGCAGTCACTTCAGGGTGCAGCTGAATAGCAACTTCGAACTCACCAGTCGTACGCAGAGCGCCTTCTGGCAGACGAACTTCATGCTTAGCCACTTCGATACCTGAAGCTGTAATCGCATCAGCGATATCAGCAGTACCGATAGAACCGAACAGTTTGCCCTCTTCGCCAGCTTTGGCAACGATAGACAGTTCGATTTCGTTCAGCTGTGCAGCACGTGTCTGAGCAGAGTTCAGCTTCTCAGTTGCTGCAGATTCCAGTTCAGCACGACGTGCTTCAAAAGCTTCCAGGTTAGCTGCAGTAGCAGGAACCGCTTTCCCAAAAGGAAGCAGGTAGTTACGACCGTAACCACGCTTAACAGTTACCTTGTCACCCAGGCTACCCAGTTTGCCAATTTTCTCGAGCAGAATAACTTCCATCTCGCAAACCTCTATTTTTACTCTCGCCAGCCGCGGTAAGACAGCGACTGGCTGAAACTTGTTTAATCACCTGCCTGGCTATTGTGAAATAGCTACAGCAGGTTAACCGTTATTACTGGTGGCTGTCAGTGTATGGCAGCAGCGCAACGTAACGTGCACGCTTGATAGCAGTCGCCAGCTGACGCTGGTAACGAGCTTTAGTACCAGTGATACGGCTAGGAACGATCTTACCGGTTTCAGTAATGTAACCTTTCAGGGTATCCAGATCTTTGTAATCGATCTCAACAACACCTTCAGCGGTAAAACGGCAAAATTTACGACGTCTAAAAAAACGAGCCATGGTATATCTCCTCTAAATATAGGTTAAACCGATTACTCGGCAGCAGCCTGGTCAGCAGCTGGCGCTTCAGCAGCCGGAGTTTCTGTCGCTGGCGCTTCAGATCCTTCAGCAGGCTTTTCAGAACGTTCTTCGCGACGTGGACGACGCTCTTCACGGCCTTCAGCAGCTTTAATAGGAGACACATCAGTAACCGCAGCCTTACGACGCACAACCATGTTACGGATAACCGCATCGTTGTAACGGAAGATGTTGGTTAGCTCGTCCAGAGTTTCCTGAGCACATTCAACGTTCATCAGAACGTAGTGAGCTTTATGGATTTTGTTGATTGGGTAAGCCAGGTGACGACGGCCCCAATCTTCCAGACGGTGAATTTTACCTTCAGATTCTTCAATCAGCTTGGTGTAACGCTCAACCATAGCTGGAACCTGTTCACTCTGATTCGGGTGAACCAGAAAAACGATTTCGTAATGACGCATTAATTGCTCCTTACGGTTTATACAGCCTTCAGCCGCATCGAAAAACGGTAGAAAGCAAGGAGTTAGAGTTAGTTTCCTCGATGGCACAGCCAACGGGAGGCGGAATTATACGCGAAGACAAGGAAAATACAAACAAATCTATCTTATTTCGCAGCAGACACCGTCTGACTCATTTTTGCGCAAAACAGTTTTTTGGTGTGTTTATCAGGATCTTTACGGATTTCAGCCCAGCAGCTGTTGGTATCTTCAAACTGGGTAAACCGCTGACCATCACGCAGGTCGATCAGATAGACCTTGTCGTAAAAGTCATGGTCATTCCACTCACTGACGTTTAACTCCGTTTGGATACAGGTATAACGGGGAACGATATTCACCCCGGTTTTTTGTGCCCGGATATAGTGACGGTAGTAATTTTTACCCCGTTCGGTGCCGCGTATCTGATAGTGAACAAAATCGCGACACTGCTCCAGCTCCGTTACCCGCTTATCTTCCAGCAATACCGCTTTACTGATCGGCGTGCCTTTATAGGTAAATTCGCCAAGCAGATAGATCTCTGACGAGCCGGCAAACGTCAGCTGAGAAACCAGTAATAATCCCAGTACTACTCCTTTTTTTAGCATTACCATCCTCCTGACATACAGGGATATATATAAATATCTGCCATCAGACAGATTATCTCAGTAACGCAGGCTAACGTATCTGGCCGATTAATTCGACCTTTACCGGCCAGATTTACCTGCCGTTTCGGCATCAGCTTCAGGTTTCAGCGCAAAAGCGGCCGCGAAACTCCCGTGGCGTCAGCCCGGTGATTTTAATAAATACCTTTCTGAAGGCGCTGACATCATCGTATCCGCTACTCAGCGCGATCACCTCAATGCTATCAGCTGAACTTTCAAGCGCTTCGCAGGCTTTGCTGATGCGCAACTGCTGGATATACTCTTTTGGCTTGTATCCGGTCGCCCGGACAAAACGGCGCAGGAAGGTACGTTCCGTCAGATGGCACTCCTCTGCCAGCTGCTTCACCGTCACGCTGGTCTGACTATGACTTTGCAAATAATGCTGACTCTTCAGAACAACCCGGTCACCGTGATCAAATGGTGGCATAAAGCAGCGGTAGTAACGCTGCTGACGGGGGGCAGTATCAACCACCAGGTGCTTACCTAGCTGGCGCATCAGCGCCGGACTGCCAAACTGTGCCACCAGTTCCAACCCCAGATCCAGCCAGGCCATCAGGCCTCCGGCAGTCATCAGGTCACCATCATTAATCAGTATTTTGCTGTCATCCACCCGCACCTCGGGAAACCGCTGCGCCAGCCGATCTGCCAGCATCCAGTGGGTAGTCGCCGGGCGCTGATTCAACAAGCCTGTTTGCGCCAGAATAAAAGCCCCGGCACAGACGGAACAGATTAACGCCCCAGCCCCATGCATCGTTTTAAGCCAACCACTCAGCGACGGCTGCTCAACAATGTACTCATCGCCAACGATACAGGGAGGTAAAATAATTACCTGCGGAACGTCGGTCTCAACGGGCACCGGCAGACCGGCTAATTCAGCACTCGCTGACACCTGTACTGCAAACTCTACGCCCTCCTGTCGTTCCAGACTCAAACGACTAGCCATAGCAAACAGCTCAGATAACCCCTCAATGGCGGATTTCATTCCCCCAGGATAGTCAATAACCGTGATTCTGATTGTTTTCATATACCCCGAGACTGCATGTCATTTATTGCGCTTAATATGTCAAAAACGACTGCAGTATAGAACACAAAGACACCGGATAATAATCGCATCAAACGCCACAATCTAATGAGGTATCGCTATGACACAGGTTCAGCCAAACACAGCACTGCTGCTGATCGACTTTCAGAATGACTATTTTCCCGGCGGCAAATGGGAACTGACTAACACTCAACGCGCTGCGGATAACGGCACAAAACTACTGGCCGCTTTTCGTCAGAAGCAGCTGCCGGTTATCCATGTACGCCATGAGTTTGAAACCGATGAAGCCCCCTTCTTTACACCCGGATCGCAGGGCGCAGCCATTCACAGCAGTGTGGCACCACACAGTGGTGAAGTGGTGGTTTTAAAGCATGCCGCCAACAGCTTTAAAGAGACAAACCTGAAGCAGGTGCTGGAGGCATTGAATATTGACAATCTGATCGTGGCGGGAGCGATGAGCCATATGTGTATCGATGCCGGGGTGCGTGCCGCAGCGGATCTGGGGTATAACGTCACCGTTGCTGAGGATGCCTGCGCCACAAGAGATCAGGAGTTCAACGGCATCACCATCCCCGCTGAGCAGGTACACGCCTCATTTATGGCGGCGCTGGGATTTGCCTATGCCCGGATTGATAGCACGGAAACACTGCTAAATGAAATAAAGTAACTTGTTGTTTGATACAGGTCGCCGGATTGCGCCCTGACTGACATGAAAAGTACGGCTATCCGGGGTATTATTTCCCTCCCACGGATGGCCGCACTCAATCAAGTAACTATATGTTAAAAAAAACACTCTTATTCGTCGCTGTTATCAGCTCCCTGATCTTCATCGCAGTAACGATTAATCCCGGTAAACGTCCCTCATCGATCAGTCCGGAAACAGCAAACGCCGCACCGCCTGAAAAAGCCAACAAACCTGGCCTGCACAGTTACACACCTCACCCCGCTGACGCTCACAAAGACCCTTATGCCCCACTTTCGAATGGCAGAAACGCCATGACCCAGGCGGCCTTTGAGGGTGATCGTGAGCGTCTCGAACAGCTTTACCTACAGACAACACCGCACAACTTCAGTAAGCCTGACAGTAACGGCGACAATGCACTGGTCGCGGCCGTTGCTGGCGGTCAGCACTCATTAGCAAGTGACCTGATAGAACGTGGCGTACTGATCGATCATGAGACGTTTAAGCGTTTATCGGCAACACTAAAACCCGACGATACAGACGAAATAATCTGGTGGTTAAGAAACAACCTGCCCTTCGCCGATCCACAGATATTACAAGCCGCCTACGACCCTTCTGATAGCTCTCAGACCAGTGAGATTCTTGCTGCCGGATATCGCCCGACCCAGGCAGAGGCCACCGAAATGCTGCAGGAATATCTCAGTGGTGATGCCCTCTTCCAACTCTATAGCCTCTACCCTGAACAGTTCTCGCAAGAAAATGTCGAAAATCTGCTTAACCCCATCGACTTTGCCAGCGCGTCACCCCGCCAGCGCCTGTTAATCGAAGCGCTGTTCTCGTCTGTTCGCTATACAGAGGACGATAGCTGGGACTTTTTCCACATGCTGAAAAAACTGCCCTACGATCTGGTTATCACCCATCCGGACTATGCCATATTCGGCCCCGGATACGTTGACCAGTATTGCGATTCTGATGACCCGACAGCCGTCGTACTTTTCGATCAGGGCATCCCCTGCGCCAGTGAGAACCCTTTTGGTGAGGCGGTGGATGAATACAACTATGCACTGGTGCAGCGTTACATTGATAGCGGGATAAATCCCCAGACAGCTCTGTACTATGGCATCACGGTGATGGAAAGGATGCTGGAACATACCTCAGATGAGCACCTTGAAATGGCCAAATTGCTGATCGATAACGGCGCGGCCACTCAGGAACAGATCAACCGTTTTTACACTATGGTCTATTCATTGGGCAGCCGGTTCAACCACTATTTGCCCTACCCTAACCTGCCACTCAAGCTGGCAGCCTCGCCTCAGGACGATCTCTATGTTCTGTTGTATTC
>NZ_JBNKYN010000039.1:0-37770 GCF_050300915.1 Amphritea sp. | reverse complement strand
CATTTCAGCAGACTTGGCCCATCTCGGCCCCAAGTAGATAAAAGAGGCATGTTGGGCCCCACCTTCACATTTATCAGACCACGATTAATCCACTAGTTTAGATGATTTGGAAAAAAATATTCCATCTATTCTCTTTTTATTTTTTATTTATATTTGATCATTCATCTTATTTAAAATATTAATTCAAATATGTAAAATTATAAGTTATGTTTGACTTTATTTAGTGATAAAATAAATCATAATAAAATATATAATAATTTTTAAAATAAATAAATAATCAAACATAATGTAAAAAGTTAATGATGAAAATAGTTTAAATACAAAAAAATAATCTGTCAAAGATACAATACACTAGCCAAATCATTTGTTGATGATAAGTATAAAAACGGATAGGTATCTCTTAATGAAAGTGTTGATTTTGGGTAGTGGTGTTATCGGCGTAACCAGCGCCTGGTACCTGGCTAAACAGGGCCATCAGGTTACCGTTATTGATCGCCAGAGTGCGCCAGCGATGGAAACCAGCTTTGCGAATGCTGGCCAGATCTCGCCTGGATATTCCGCTCCCTGGGCCGCCCCGGGTGTTCCTTTAAAAGCCATTAAGTGGATGATGCAGGATCTCGCGCCTCTGATGATCAACCCTAAGGTGAATGCCAACACCCTGAAGTGGATGACCAAGATGCTGTCCAACTGCACCCAGTCCTCATACCACACCAATAAAGCGCGGATGATGCGTCTGGCTGAGTATAGCCGTGATTGCTTTAAAGATCTTCGTTCTGAGATCGAAATTGATTATGAAGGCCGTACCGGTGGTACGCTGCAGGTTTTTCGTACCCAGAAACAGGTAGACGCCGCAGCTAAAGATATCTCTGTCTTGGAAGAGTGCGGCGTTAGCTATGAAGTACTGGATCGTGAAGGCTGTGTTGCCCGCGAGCCAGCGCTGGGCTTTGTTAAAGATAAAATTGTTGGTGGTCTGAGACTGCCAGGGGATGAGACCGGCGACTGTTTTAAATTCACCAATGCGCTGGCTGATGAGTGTAAAAAGCTGGGTGTTGAATTTAAATTCGATACCGAGATTGAAGGTCTGATCAGCGATGATAGTCAGATTGTGGGTGTTAAAACCAAACAGGGTACATTCACTGCTGACCGCTACCTGATGTGTCTGGGTAGCTACAGCACTCTGCTGCTGGCCAATGTTGGTGTTGTGGTGCCGGTTTATCCGATTAAAGGATACTCGCTGACACTGCCAATTGTTGATGAAACCAAAGCGCCGGTGTCCACCGTCATGGATGAAACCTATAAGGTTGCGGTTACCCGTTTTGAAGACCGGATTCGTGTGGGTGGTACTGCTGAGATCACCTCTTACGACACCTCGCTGCAGGAGAAGCGGCGTAAGAATGTTGAGTTTACCGTCACTGACCTGTTCCCGGGTGGTGGTGACATTGAGAAAGCGGAGTTTTGGACCGGTCTGCGGCCAATGACACCGGATGGTACACCGGTACTGGGTGGAACCCGTTATGCAAATCTGTATCTGAATACTGGTCACGGCACGCTGGGCTGGACCATGTCGCTGGGGTCAGGAAAGTTTGTTGCCGATGTCATTAGTGGCAATAAAACTGACATTGATCCGGAAGGACTTTCCGTCGCCCGTTATGGCCAGAAGTAGGAAATAACGGTTTTTTGAGCACCGGGGCTTAATTGACGCACCAGGTAAACACCTTGTCATGCCCCTGTGCTCACTTTTTTTTACAGGATATAATCGGCAGCCTCAGATGTCGGAATGTACGCTGGTCCGGTGATCTGAGTATGCTGTTTGCCGACCCTCACATACATTATTTAGAATTTATTATTGGGAATTTAAACCATGCCAACTAAGACTATTATTGCAACTGAAAATGCACCTGCTGCTATTGGTACATACTCTCAGGCTGTTAAAGTCGATAACACTGTCTATATGTCAGGTCAGATCCCGCTGGTGCCCGCCACCATGGAGATGGTTACCGAGTCTTTTGAAGCCCAGGCTGTGCAGGTGTTTGAAAACCTGAAAGCGGTTGCTGAAGCGGCTGGCGGTTCAATGAGTGATCTGGTTAAAGTGACCATTCTGCTGACCGATCTGGCTAACTTCGCCACCGTAAACGAAGTGATGGCGCGTTATTTTGAGCAGCCTTACCCTGCCCGTGCGGCCTATGCGGTTAAAGCACTGCCTAAAGATGCTGATATCGAAGTTGAAGCGGTGATGGTGGTTGCATAACACCCCGGTTCCGCGGGTTTTGCTATCTGCATGATCACTGCAGATAGCCGGTCTAAAGTAAGTCGAAGGTAGAGAAAGAATGAGTCGAGCAGCAAAAATAACGGTTGACCTGGATGCTATCCGGCATAACTATCGATTAGCACGTTCCCTGAACTCCGCAGGTCACGCGGTGGCCATTATCAAGGCGAATGCATACGGACATGGGGCGGTTGAAGTTGCTAAAGCGTTGGAAGCTGAAGCGGATGCCTTTGGTGTCGCCTGTATTGAAGAAGCGGTTGAGCTGATTGACGCCGGCATTGAGAAACCGGTTTTGCTGCTTGAAGGTTATTTTGAAACCAGTGAGCTGGACTATATCAGTGAACAGGGTATGTGGTGCGCAGTGCATAGTCTGGCGCAGATCGAACAGATTGCCGCAGCGAGCCTGAGTAAGCCGATTACTGTGTGGTTGAAAATGAACTCGGGTATGAATCGTCTGGGAGTTCATCCGGATGACTATCAGGCCGCATTCAAGCGTCTGAAGCAGCTGGAAAATGTTGCAGATATCGTGCTGATGACTCATTTTTCCAGTTCCGATGAACTGGATAAAACCACCACCGATGAGCAGCTAGCGGTGTTTAACAGGGCTTCTGAAGGTCTGGATGCCCCACACTGTCTGGCAAACTCTGCCGCTGTTCTGGCCTGGAGTGATGCGCGGCGTGACTGGATGCGTCCAGGATTAATGTTGTATGGTGCGACGCCATTTCCAGATGCTCAGGACAATGCCGATAAATTGATACCGGCAATGACCCTGACCTCTGAAATTATCGCAGTGCGCGATGTTAAGGTGGGCGAATCTGTCGGCTATGCCGGACTCTTCTGTGCCGATCAGCCAACCCGTGTGGGCACGGTGGCGATGGGGTATGCAGATGGTTACTCCCGCCATGCAGTGACCGGTACGCCGGTGTGGATCAATGGCCATCGTTCGCGGATTATTGGCCGGGTTTCAATGGATATGCTGGGGGTCGATCTGACCGGAATCCCAGACGCCGATATCGGCACAGAGGTGGAGTTCTGGGGGCGTAATGTGACCGCTGCTGAAGTGGCTACTTTCTGCGATACTATCCCTTACACCCTGTTCACCGGGATTACCCGCCGGGTACATAAGTGTTATATCAATAAATAACCGCAATAAACTCTGTAGAAAAACCGGCCCTGTGCCGGTTTTTTCGTATTGTTTTATTCAGACTACGGTAATCTTCAGCAGGAGATGATATACAGGCAGATCATCAGACCAGGGAGATGATTATGTATGCAGTGATATTTCGGGCAGAGGTTGCTCAGTTAGATGAAGAGTATAGTCAGATGGCCACCAGAATGCGTGAGCTGGCGTTACAGGAGTATGGTTGTCTGGAGTTTACGGCCGTGACCGAGGGCGCTAATGAGATAGCTATCTCATACTGGGACAGTCTGGAGCAGATCCGTGCCTGGAAACAGAATGCTGAGCATTTGACGGCCCAGGCAAAAGGGCGCTCACACTGGTACAGCGCATACCGGGTTCAGATTGTTGAGGTAGTGCGGGAATACAGCGCTTAACCGTGCAGAAGCAGGAGAGGTTTATGAGGAAGTTTACCCGGAGAGTGTTCAGATCTGTTTTGCTGATGGCTCTATCCGTTGTCACGCTGTCTGCCACGGCGGCAACCAGCGTCTGGAAGGTCAGCTCTGGTGATAATGTATTGTATGTCGGTGGCACCATACATGTGCTGCGTCAGAGTGATTATCCTCTGCCTGTTGAGTTTGATCGGGCATATCTCAGAGCGGACCGGTTGTTTTTTGAAACAGACCTGGAGCAGTTGCATACACCTGAGGTGGTACAGCGGATGCAGCAGGCAGTGCGCTATCCCGATGGTATCAGCGGGTTGGATAAGCGGGTGTCAGCGGCACTTTATCAGCGTATCGAGAAGGTCTGGGCGCAGTATGGTTTGCCGCCAGAAGCGATGGTCGGATTGCGTCCATCCGGTATTGTTATCACCCTGACGATGTTGAATCTGCAGCAGATAGGTGTGGATGCTCAGGGGATTGATGACTTTTATCACCGCCGGGCCATCGCAGATGCCAAACCCGTTGGCGGGCTGGAGTCGGTTGATCAGCAGATTCGCTTACTGGCAGGAATGGGTGCCGGTGATGAAGAGAAATTTATGAGTATGTCGCTGGATGAGCTGCAGCAGTCAGGCGGGCTGGTTGACGGCATGGTTGAAGCGTGGCGACGGGGCAACCTTACCGATCTTGATCGTTTGGTGCTTGAGGATATGCGCCGGGACTCTCCCGCCGAGTTTCGTAAGCTGATAGTTGATCGCAATCGCAAATGGTTGCCGCAGATAGAGGCGATGCTGGCTGACCGGCAGGTGGAGTTTGTGCTGGTGGGCAGTGGCCACCTGGCCGGTGATGAGGGCTTAATTGAGCAGTTACAACAGCGGGGTTACCGGGTTGAGCCAGTACAGTAATCCACTGGGTTTAAACCTTTAGCTGGCCATCTGCAGACGTTGATTCTCGCTCAGCAGTCTCAACAGTTGTAGCTTGCCATTGGGGTCTTTGCGGGTGACCACTTCGCCCTCTTTACGGAAGTGGATATCCCGCAGGCGTGATAACCAGAAGCGCATCGCCGCGACCTGCAACATACTGCTGAAGCTACGTTGCTCAGCGGTGTTGAGTGGCCGGACGCTTTGATAGCTATCGAGTATCAGCAGTGCTTTATTGAAATCATACTGTGCAGTACTTTCGTCATAACACCAGGCGTTCAGGGTGACACAGAGATCATACAGATAGGGCGCAGAACAGCTGTGATAAAAGTCGATCAGGCCGCACAACCTATCACCATCAAACAGCGCATTATCCGGAAACAGATCTGCATGGACGGGGCCATTCGGCAGGCTGTCCCAGAGGATCTGTGTCGCATCTTGCAGGTGGTATTGCAGCGTCTGCTGCTCCTCTTCCTCCAGGTGCGGCAGTAGCGTTGTTCCCAGCTCTGCACACCATTGCTGGATATGCACTGGCTGTGCGTCGCTGAGCTGCTCTGACAGCCGGTGCATCCTTGCCAGGGTCAGGCCGATAATGCTTGCCTGCTGGTCGTTGGGGTGGTGCAGTGGGCTGCCAGCCAGCCGGGACATCAGCACCGCAGGACGGTCGTTAAGCTGACCGGACAAACCTCCGTCATTCAGATGGATCGGTTTAGCGCAGGCAACACCGTGCTGGGTCAGGTGTTCAATATAATTAAGGATAAAGGGTAACTGTTCACTGCTGACTGACTCCACCAGAGTCAGGACAAACTCACCCGCAGTGGTGGTAACGAAATAGTTAGTGTTTTCCACCCCGGCTTCAATGCCCTGAAAATCGATCAGCTGACCAACGCTATACTGTTGCAGGTAGCGTTCAAGTTGTTCGCGGGTGACAGGCGTGTAAACAGACATCGTTGCTTCCTTTACTCATCTGGCGATCAGTGACCGGCCGGTTGTTCAGTTATGATGCTTAGTGTTTTTATTTAGGGTCGTGATTAAGTGCTTTGGCCTGAATATCCGCATGATAGGACGAGCGTACCATCGGCCCGCTGGCGACGTTTTTAAAGCCAAGCTGATAACCAATCTCTTCATACTGCTGAAACTCTTCTGGCGTGACATAGCGCTCAACCGCCAGGTGGTGTTTACTGGGTTGCAGATACTGGCCAATCGTGATCATATCGACATTATTAGCCCGCAGATCTTTCATCACTTTAATGACCTCTTCCTGAGTTTCACCCAGCCCGACCATCATGCCGGATTTGGTATCCACCTGTGGATGTAACTGTTTAAAGCGGTACAGCAGGTTGAGTGACCAGAAATAATCAGCGCCAGGACGTACCTTGCTATACAGTGAGGGCACCGTTTCCAGATTATGGTTGAGCACGTCAGGCAGCTGCTCTGACAGTTTTTCCAGCGCGCTATCCATTCTGCCGCGAAAATCCGGCACCAGTATTTCAATTTTCAGCGCTTTATTCAGCGCTCTTGCTTCTTTGATACATTCGGCAAAATGGCCAGCGCCGCCATCTTTCAGGTCATCCCGGTCTACCGAGGTGATCACGACATAGCGCAGTCCCAGTTGTGCAATATTACGGGCAACATTTTTAGGTTCATTCGGATCAAGCTGCATAGGCCGGCCGTGGGCGACATCACAGAACGGGCAGCGGCGGGTGCAGATTGCGCCCATGATCATCAGAGTGGCTGTTTTATGGCTGAAACACTCTGCCAGGTTGGGGCAGGAGGCTTCTTCACATACGGTATGTAGCTTCAGTTCGCGAAGTTGCTGCTTAACCTTATTCACATTAGCATTGGAGCGGCTATCGATACGGATCCATTCGGGTTTGCGCAACCGCTCCCGATCGGGATCTGGCTTATCCTGCAGACGGGACATTTTCGCTTCGCCTTTCAGCTCTTCTAAAGGGATCATCTCCATAGCGGGAGGCCTCTGCTGCTTTAAATCTTCTGTGAATTCAGGTCTGTAATAAAACGCCAGCGGAGTTATCAGCTGGCGTTATTGTTGTGCATCTGTCTATATCAGGCGTGTTTGTGGCAGGCCTGATAAAGCGGGCGTTAACCGCGATAATAGCGTTGCTCGATAAAGGGCATCTTAGACACCACCATAGGTAACTGTTTTCCGCGAACCAGAGCATATACTTCTGTTTCCAGCGTCGCATACTCAGAAGCGACATATCCCATCGCAATCGGTACACCTACGGTCGGGCCAAAGCTACCACTGGTGACTTCACCAATCCTGACGCCATCGGCATTGAGCAGTTCTGCGCCTTCGCGAATCGGTGCTTTACCCAGGGCGATCAGGCCCACCCGTTTGCGACCGAAGTTCTTGTTAGCGATCTGTTCAAAGATCTTCCGGGCACCGGGGAAACCGCCAGCCCGTTCGCCATCGGCGCGACGGCACTTGCTGATCGCCCAGATCAGGCTGCCTTC
Organism: Amphritea sp.; assembly: GCF_050300915.1. Lineage (GTDB taxonomy): Bacteria > Pseudomonadota > Gammaproteobacteria > Pseudomonadales > Balneatricaceae > Amphritea. Next base: position 30,549 of record NZ_JBNKYN010000039.1, on the reverse strand, counting down.
GACAGGTGTGGTGTTCTGATCAAGATCGTGCCCGTAGAGACACAGACCTGATTCCAGACGCAGGGAGTCCCGTGCACCCAGTCCGATAAACTCAATCTCTGGCTGTGCAATAAACAGACGACAGAGTCGCTCTGCCTGATCCGCCGGGATAGAGATCTCGTAGCCATCTTCGCCGGTATAACCGGAACGACTGACAAAACACTCAACCCCATCGATGCTGATATGGCGGCAGTCCATAAACACCAGATCGTTCACTTCCGGGCAGATGCGTGAGAGTGCCAACGCTGCTTCAGGGCCCTGTAGTGCAACCAGGGCGCGGTCATCCAGAACTTCCAGTTGGACGCCTTCGCCCAGGTTGGCCTGCAGATGTGCAATGTCCTGAGCTTTACAGGCGGCGTTGACGACCACATAGAGATGATCACCATAGTTGGTGACCATCAGGTCATCCATAATTCCACCATGCTCATTGGTGAACAGAGCATAACGCTGTTTGCCAACGGGCAGGTCAATAATGTCGACCGGCACCAGTTTTTCCAGTTCGGCAGCAGCATTTTCCCCGGTCAGTATTACCTGTCCCATATGGGAAACATCGAACAGACCCGCATGTTCGCGGGTATGGATATGTTCCTTCTTGACTCCCATCGGGTACTGAACCGGCATCTCAAACCCAGCAAAAGGTACCATCTTACCGCCCAGTTCCAGATGCAGGGCATAGAGCGGTGTTTTGTTCAGTTCGGACATGGGAGTCTCCATTGTTTATGTTTGGGTGGCGTCAGCGCTGTTTATCCGGGACCGGTCGTTGAGTCTGAAAAATAGCGAAAGGCGTTTATATTGGTGGAATAATGTTTCCAATAGGAAACAAAGTTAATTGAATAGGGAATGTTTTGCAAGTAGAAAGTTGCGCGCAAAGGAAAGTTTGGGTCGTTTTTAAAGCCATTAAAAGTCGTGGCTCGTTGCTCGGAAAAGCCTTCTATATCTGCTATGAGAGGCTTTTTAAATAATCTGCTTTGTAAGAATGTGGTTGTGTGCAGTTGCTGAAGGGAAGTAATCCCGGGCAAGCGGCGTCCAGCTTTTAAGCCGTAACCCAGAGCACCTCGGCGTCTTTCTTGCTGGTGGACACGAGTGCGTGGCCCATTTCGCAGTCGTAGTAGGCGCTGTCACCGGCGACCAGTTCAATCGGTTCATAAAACTCGGTGTAGAACATGATGCTGCCACTGAGAACATAGAGAAACTCTTCACCATCGTGACGAATCCAGTCCTGATATTCATCCCAGGAGTGGGTGCGCACGGTGGTTTTGAAGGGGATCATCTTCTTACTGGAGAGTTGCGTTGCCAGCAGTTCGTGCTCATAGGTTGGGGTTGGGTGGGGCTTACCCTCACCACGACGGGTGATATCCCGGCGGCCACCGCTGCTGGGGCTTTTCTTTTTGGGCTGGGTAAACAGTTGGGGGATATCGATTCCCAGGCCCTTCACCAGTTTATTAACCGCAGTAAAGGTGGGGGAGATCTGCTCATTTTCAATTTTGGACAGTGTTGAGCGGGCAAGACCTGTTAGTTTGCTGGCTTCCTCCAGCGTCAGATTCTGGCTGAGGCGGATCTCCCGCACCCGCTTGCCCAGCTCAAGCGGTTCCACAACCGCTTCGGCATTATCCCGTGTGACCGAGAAAAACTGCTGATCTTCTTTGAGAAAGGAGGGCTTATCTGGCATCGGGTGCTCCGTTGAAAGCTGTCGCTAGGGGTTGGCGCGTATACTTGAGGAGATCACCTCTCCCGGTTTCCGATAATAGTACACAACCGCTCAGGGCATTGAAAGAATGCGATATTTCACAGTTTGAGAAAAATATATGGAAAAGTTTCCTAAAAGAAACTTTGTGTTGATTTTAGGAAATGGCGCTGCTAACCTTCGCTGCAATTGGCTATTGATCAGTTTTGCTGTTGATGTTGGGTTTAACGAATCCAGTGACAGATCTGGCAATTGTTATTTTTAAGACCGGAGTAGCTGTCAGTGGCTTGGAGTATTCCTGATCTCTTTAAGGTCGGTATTGGCTCTGCGAGCTCTCATACTGTGGAGCCGATGGTGGTTAATCGCTTTACTGAAGAGGCGGCCAGCTGCATCAGGCGGGTCAGGTAAATGTGGTTGCCTGCTGAGGCCTGCCGCTCCTCTTCAACGGTCATCCTGTCATTCAACAAGCGCTAGTCCGGTGCTGAGTCTGTCAGACCTGCCGGAATTAATTTTTAAAGGAAATACAATTATGAGCATTCCATCTAATTATCTTTTCTCCTCAAGTCATGAATGGGTTCTGGATAATGGTGACGGTACGGTCACTGTGGGTATCTCCGATCACGCACAGGATCTGCTGGGTGATGTGGTGTTCGTTGAGCTGCCAGAACTCGGCCGTGAAGTGACTGCGGGTGAAGAGTTCTCCCTGGTTGAGTCGGTCAAAGCGGCATCAGATATTTATGCCCCGGTAAGCGGTGAAGTGGTTGAGATCAATGATGCGCTGGAGAATGAGCCGGAAACCGTTAATAACGCACCTTATGAGGGTGGCTGGATTGTTAAAATTAAGCTTTCTGATGCTGCTCAGCTGGATGGGTTGCTGAACGCTGAGGCTTATGCTGCTACGATTGCAGAATAGATCTGATCTGTGGAGCGCTGTTGTCGTATGAGACAGCGCTTATCACTCAACTACGATCAGGTCGTTTCGCCAGCGCGGGCCGGTATGCAGACCATCCCGCACCCTTCGATTGATGATCAGCCGCTTGCGTTGCTGGTCCGTTTAAACAGGTTACTGTAATGGCTACTGAGATATCTACTCCTGTTCCGCTAAGCACACTTCAGCAGACAACCGACTTTACCCGGCGTCATATTGGCCCGGATACCGATCAGACCGCCGCGATGCTGGCTGAGCTGGGTATTAGTTCTATAGAGGAACTGATGGCGCAGACCGTGCCGGATTCAATCCGTCTGGATGATGCCCTGAATATGGATGATGCGGTTTCTGAAGCCGATGCGCTGGCATTGCTGCGTAGTCTGGCAGATCAGAACAAGGTGAATAGATCCTATATCGGTATGGGTTATCACAATACCCTGGTACCCAACGTGATTCTGCGGAATGTGATGGAAAATCCCGGCTGGTATACCGCTTATACGCCATACCAGCCAGAGATTTCACAGGGCCGTCTGGAAGCACTGCTGAACTATCAGCAGGTGGTGATGGATCTCACCGGTATGGATCTGGCGAATGCCTCTCTTCTGGATGAGGCGACCGCCGCGGCTGAAGCGATGACCCTGTGCAAACGTTCCAACCGTAAAAAGAGCGACACTTTTTTTGTTGCTGATGACGTGCACCCCCAGACCATCGATGTGATCAGAACCCGGGCGGAGTATTTCGGCTTTGAGATTGTGGTGGGAAATCCGCTGACCGATCTGGATAACTGCGATGCCTTTGGTGTGCAGCTGCAATATCCGGGCACCTACGGCGATATCACCGATATCAAAACCCTGATTGAAAAAGCCAGAGCGCAGCAGGCGATGGTGTCTGTCGCGGCCGACCCTTTAGCACTGGTGTTGTTGAAATCGCCGGGCGAGCTGGGCGCTGATGTGGTGTTAGGGTCGTCCCAGCGCTTTGGTGTGCCGATGGGCTTTGGTGGCCCACACGCCGCGTTCTTTGCTGCCAGTGAAAAGCTCAAGCGTTCGGTGCCTGGCCGTATTATCGGTGTTTCTATTGATGCCAACGGTAACCGGGCACTGCGGATGGCGATGCAAACCCGTGAGCAACATATCCGCCGTGAGAAGGCGACCTCCAATATCTGTACCGCTCAGGCGCTGCTGGCGAATATGGCCTCTTTTTACTGCGTCTATCACGGTCCGGATGGCCTGAAAACTATTGCTGAGCGGGTGCACCGACTCACCGCCATTCTCGCTAACGGTCTGAAGTCCAAAGGCGTTGCGGTCAATGACAGTTACTTTGATACTTTGACGCTGACGTTGCCCGAAACGGCTGCTGAGGTCTATCAGCGAGCGCTGGCTGCCGGTTGCAATCTGCGTCAGACCGCTGCGGATAAGCTGGGTATATCGCTGGATGAAACCACCCGGCCTGAGGATATTGCTGATCTGTTTGATAGTGTGCTGGGTGAAGGACACGGTCTGTCGGTGGCTGAGCTGGATGCGGCAATCGTCGCCGGTGCGGCAACCGGTATCACCGCTGAGATGCGTCGCAGCGACGCGATTCTGAGTCATCCGACCTTTAACAGCTACCATAGCGAAACCGATATGCTGCGCTATATGAAGCGGCTGGAGAATAAAGATTACTCTCTGGTACACGGCATGATCCCGCTGGGGTCCTGCACCATGAAGCTGAACGCAACCGCTGAGATGATCCCCGTTACCTGGCCTGAGTTTGCCAGTATTCACCCGTTTGCACCGGCAGAGCAGGTGCAGGGTTATCATCAGATGCTCAGCCTGCTGGAAGAGCAGCTGGTGGAGATTACCGGTTACGACAAGGTGTCGCTGCAGCCTAACTCAGGTGCCTCTGGTGAGTACGCCGGTTTGCTGGCGATCCGTAAATATCAGGAGTCGGTTGGCGAAGGGCATCGTAATGTCTGTCTGATTCCGTCGTCTGCACACGGCACCAACCCGGCGTCTGCAGCGATGATGGATATGAAGATTATCGTCACCCGCTGTGATGAGAAGGGTAACGTGGATGTTGCTGATCTGCGGGCTCAGGCTGAGTTGCATAAAGATGATCTTTCCTGCCTGATGATTACCTATCCCTCCACTCACGGGGTGTATGAGGAGGATATCGTCGAGATCTGTAACATCATCCACAGAAATGGTGGCCAGGTGTATATGGATGGTGCCAATATGAACGCTCAGGTAGGGATCTCTAAACCGGGTCTGATCGGTTCTGACGTGTCTCACCTGAATCTGCATAAAACCTTTGCTATCCCGCACGGTGGTGGTGGCCCGGGTATGGGGCCGATCGGTGTTAAGAGCCATCTGGCACCGTTTCTGGCGAGCCACAAGGTCAGCCCGGTTGCTGGCCTGAACCCTGAGAACGGCGCGGTGGCGGCAACCCCCTATGGTTCAGCATCCATTCTGCCAATCACCTGGATGTATAATCTGATGCTGGGTAAGTCAGGGCTGAAGCGTTCCACCCAGATGGCGATTCTCAACGCTAACTATATGGCGGAGAAACTGTCCGGACACTATCCGGTGCTCTATCGGGGTCGTAACAACAAAGTGGCCCATGAGTGCATCATCGATATTCGCCCGCTGAAGGAGGCCTCCGGGGTCACCGAGGAGGATATCGCCAAGCGTCTGATGGATTACGGCTTCCATGCACCGACCATGTCGTTCCCGGTCGCGGGTACGCTGATGATTGAGCCAACCGAATCTGAATCCAGAGTTGAGATCGATCGCTTTATCGATGCGATGGTGCAGATAAAAGGGGAGATTGAAAAGGTACAAAGTGGTGTTTGGCCCGCCGACAACAACCCGTTGTGCCGGGCTCCACATACCCAGGCCGATATCATGGCGGAGGAGTGGAACCGTCCCTATACCCGGGAAGAAGCGGTGTTCCCGAGTCGCGCCACCCGGGAGAGCAAATTCTGGCCGACCTCAAACCGTATTGATAACGTCTACGGCGACCGTAACTTTGTCTGCTCCTGTCCGCCGATAGAAAGCTATATGGCAGACTCGATTTAACTGAATGATAATTCGGTCTTTTTAATCGTCGCCTTATGAACAGGTACCCCGGCGGATCAGGAAACTGATCCGCTTTTTTTTGTGTCAGGACATTATCCAAAACAATACGGTAACATCAGTTTCATATCTTTCAGGCATTTTGGTGGTATAACCTATGGAGGCTAAGATGACTGAAATCTATAGCAAGATCGAACAGATCTATAACGAGATGGGCCATAATCACTATGGTGAAGGGGTCAGCCAGGTTGAGCATGCTGTACAGTGTGCGCGCCTTGCAGAGGAGGATGGTGAACGAGCTGATATGGTTGTCGCGGCTTTGCTACATGATATCGGGCACCTTATTGATGAGGTAAATTCCGTTCATGGCAACTTTCGCCATGACCTCGTTGGCGCTGAATTTCTTTCTCATGACTTTCCTCCCGGAGTAACCGAGCCAATCCGTCTCCACGCAAGTGCAAAGCGTTATCTGTGTACGGTTGAGGCGGGTTATATCGACAGTCTCTCAGAGGCCTCACGCTACTCTCTGGCGTATCAGGGGGGCTTGATGACGGCAGATGAGGTTACTGCATTTCGTGCAGAGCCTTTTCATGAACAGGCAATTCGCTTACGACGCTGGGATGATGAAGCAAAAGACGAAACCCTTTCTACTACGCCGTTTACCTGTTTCAGTCACTATCTGGAGGAGGTCTGCGGGGGTTAATCCTTGTCTGGGCTGGAAGACGATTAAAAAAAAACCGCCATCAGGCGGTTTTTTTAGTAATTCTTATTGCTCCAGCTGAAGCACCTTAATCATTAAGCTCAATGGGGGGGGATGCTTAACTTTCGGGTGGTATCAGCCGAAGTAATGATTTCATATATACAATATTGATGCCTGTTTTATATTAGTTACTAACTATCAGACAGTTATGTGGCTTTTGCACAGTCTGATTTTTCTGATCTGAAAAATGTTGTTGCTAATTAGATACTCTATTAATTGTTTTTTGTTAAACCTTTTATAAATCAATGTCTTATAGTGTCTCTTATTTGGTTCACCTGTTTTAAATCAATGACTTAAATGTGTTTTTCTGCAGGTTGACGGGGTTGAATCGATTTGGTTTGGTGTCATCAGAAAACCTGTGCCTGACAAAGCCTTTTAAGGGGGGGGCAGGGAAGGGTGATATCTCTGTTGATAACGTCAGGGAGAGGGATGGCGGTAGCGTTGAAGCATTAGTTAAGCATTGCGTATATGAAAAAAAAACAGGCCTGAGGCCTGTTAAAAATAAGAGCGATAATCAGCTATCGGCCTGTCTGGGGCCAATAATATGCTCTTAAGAGAGAATCGTTTCAGATAACAGCAGTATCGTTGTCAATTGCTTTCATGGACATTTTGTAGTCTGTATGGCTCGACAGTGGGCCAAAAGCAGATGTGTTGGACTTTACTTTGTCTTTAATGAATGCAAATGCACTCAGGATCAGTTCCGCCTGGACTTGAGAACGCATACCTGCGGCTTGCTTATAGATACTGTTGTGAGCTTGTGGAATAGCCATTCTAATCACCATAAATCGAATTTAGCTGAGCGAATATATTCAGTCGATTAGACTTGATCTGTCAGAACTAAATTCAGAAAACAGAAAGGGATCACCCTTCCGAATATGGGCGTATTTTAGACTTTGGTCGCAACGGTGATAACTGATCAATTTTCAGATAAATGATGAGATAAATTCACTATATTGTCAGCGGGTGGTTTTAATCAGCATACTTCATAATGGTTATGATCTGCAGGCGCATATTTACCTGCTCTTTTTCCCTGAGTATAGTTGACGGGCAGATTGCTGAATCTGTTTAGCCTGGGAGTTTAACAATGAAGATACTGGCGTTATCAGGAAGTAGCAGAGAGGCATCCTTTAATCGCAGATTACTTGATATTGCGGTTGCGGGAGCCCGGCAGGCAGGTGCTGAAGTCACTGTTGTTGATCTTAGCGAATATGAATTGCCGCTATACGATCAGGATCTTGAGTACAGTGAGGGGGTACCAGAAGCGGCTGCAGAGCTGAAAAAGCTGATGGTAGAGCATCATGGGTTGCTGATTGCGTCTCCTGAGTACAACGGCTTTCCAACCCCATTGCTGAAAAACACCTTTGACTGGCTCTCCCGCAAACAAACCGAGCACGAGCCGCCGATGTTTGCGTTTCAACACAAAATTGCCGCAGTGGTTGCTGCATCACCCGGTGCAGGTGGCGGAACCCGTGGACTGACTATCCTGCGTATCTATCTTCAGAACCTCGGTATTATGGTGCTTCCGGGACAGGTGACTCTGGGGCAGGCTGGACAGGCATTTCGGGAAGATGGCCGGTTGCATAATGATCAGATACAGAAAGCCACCGAGTCTTTGGGGGCGGAGCTGTTTGAAGTGCTTCAGAAACAGTCTGACCGGTTAGACTGATAGTGGCTGAAGACGACAATTTTATTGGTTTTTCCCCGGCATCAGCACGTAATCGTGTGCCTATACTGGAAGCCCTGCTCGGCTTGCTGAGAGGGGATGAGGCGGTTCTGGAAATAGGCAGTGGCACTGGTCAGCATGCCGTTTATTTCAGTCAGCGATTGCCGCATCTGCGCTGGTTGCCCTCAGATGTTGCACAACAGTTGCCGTTGCTGCAGGCTAATCTTGAAGCGCACCAATGTGACAATATTGATCCGCCACTGCTTGTTGATCTGCAGCAGCCTCAGTGGAGTTCAGGGCTCTCCCCTGTTGAGCTGATATACACTGCGAACACTTTACATATCATCAGTTGGGCGGAGGTGATCTCACTGTTTCGAGGGCTCTCAGGTGTTCTGCGACCTGCTGGGCGGCTCATGCTCTATGGCCCGTTTCGTTATAACCAGGGTTTCACTAGTGAGGGGAACGCCCAGTTTGATCGCTGGTTGAAAGATCGGGATCCCAACAGTGGTATCCGGGATTTTGAGCAGGTGCAAGCGCTGGCGCATGAGGCTGGTTTGACGCTGGAGGCGGATATCTGCATGCCTGCTAATAATCAGCTGCTGGTGTGGCAAAAGGCTTAAACAGTTGTTAAAGGCTCGACTGAAGTGATAGTTGGCATCGGGGAGAAGATGATCAGTCAGCAGGTTTGGCGAAAACGAAGTTGTCTTTAGATCACTTCACCTTTGAGTGTCCAGAGGAGAAGTAAGGGGCTGCGACCCGGAGGTCACAGCCGGGCGATAAAAACATTACAGGATGGTAACGTTCTCAGCCTGTGGGCCTTTCTGGCCAGAAGTTACTTCAAAAGAAACTTGCTGTCCTTCGTTCAGGGTCTTGAAGCCATCAGAGTTGATAGCGCGGAAGTGAACGAATACGTCAGGACCGTTATCCTGTTCGATAAAACCGTAGCCTTTATCGGCATTGAACCATTTAACGGTACCAGTAGATGTAGACATAATTGTATTCCCTACAATAGTTTTTTTAAATAATTGTACTTCTGATGAAGTCAGAAGCACGGGTTAAGCTAAGAATGCAGGGACTACATTTATGACTAAGGGACACACAGGTTAATCTGATGGACTCTTTGATACATAAAAATCGGGCCGTACTTTCAAGCTGATTTAATTCTATGACATTTGATAAAAGAGTAAAAGAGTTATTTTTAAATCGTTTTATTGTTGCAACTTATTGTAATTAAAGAGTTTATTGTTTTTTCTAACGGGCAGATTAATGTAACATAATCGCCTGTCATTATTTTATCCGGCGTTTTTTACACTCTTGTTAAGGTTGCTAATCACTACTAACTGTTGTGATATCGGTCTGAATTTGTTTTGTGGATGGTGAGTCGTTCTGTCTCTGACGGGAGCGATTGCTATGGGATCCGTTTTAACCGGCCAGAAATCTGCAGGCGCTTAATGCCCTGTTGCTGTCGACGCGAAAGTGAGCTGTCAGTAGTGCTGAGAGACTAAAGTTGTGCGGACTGGGTTTGTATGACGTTCCAGAGTGTATATGGAGGCGCCTTCGGGAAGGTGTTATCCGTTCCTTCCCAAAGGTTGTGGTTCAATGTTTACCACATCAGATCGTCGGGGATCTGATAATCTGCATAGGGGTCATCCGGGTCGATCTCTTCCACCTTCTGGCGACTGATAATCAGTTCCGGGCGACGTTCGCTGATCTTTTCTGCGACGCCAGCGGGTATCAGAATATAGCTGCCTTTGCTGGCTGCAATGGCCAGATTGCCCTTCGCTAATTGTTCCTGCAGTGTTTTATTGACGTAGAGTTTCTTGATGGTGGTGCCATCGACGAAGTTGTATTCAACCTCACCTTCGTGAGGCATGCTAATACTGTTCTGCATCAGCATCTGTACACAGGATGCATCGATTGAACGGCGGGTGAGTTCATCTTCACGCTGACGATTCAGTTCCCGGTCTCGTTGCAGTTTTTCCTCTTTCGCTTTGGCAATGGCCTGTTCCCGTTCCAGCTGTTCCGGGTCTTTAAACACTTCGCCTTTCTTTACCGCTTTTGCCTGTTTCGTTTGCTTGCGTTTTTCAGCTTTGGCTTTGTTTGCCTGCTGCTTATTTGCCAGACCCGCTTTAAGAAGCTGATCCTGTAAAGATCCTGCCATGTTATTTATCCTGCATTCTGTCGCACTCAGGTTGTGAACTATATCGGACATCGGGTTGTAGCTCCAGATCAGCGGCCGATTAGATTGGAGTTCAACTAAAGTTTAATTCTTCATTTCGCCGATGTTGATCTGAAGCTAATCTATTATAAAAAGTATGGGTATGTTCTTGAAATGTTAACAGTTACTCAGTAAAAGGATTTATCGCCTCTGAAATCGGTTGGAATATGATGCAGTGGCGGTAAAGAATAGATAATAAAATATGCGGGGAAACTATGTCTGATCAACTTCTATCCGGTGTCGTTAAGTGGTTTAACGATGAGAAGGGTTATGGCTTTATCGAACGTGAGAGTGGTGCTGATGTATTTGTGCATTATCGCGCAATCAATGGTACAGGCAGGCGCTCACTGACGGAAGGTCAGCAGGTAACCTTTGAGATAACGCAGGGACAGAAAGGCTTGCAGGCTGATAACGTAACGGTAACAGCCTGATCTGCTTGACCACCGGTGATGTTTCACCGGTGGATATCTTCTTTATCTGCGCTTTTCCTCTTTAATCTCTCAGCACACTGTTGTTGAATAGTGATATCGACAACTGAAACCGGTGCGAATAACTAACATGAAAATTGCTGTGTACTGTGGAGCGTCCTCCGGGCCCGCAGAGGGCCCCTATAAGCACGAAGCGCGACAACTGGGTCACCTGATGGCCCGGCAAAAGATTGAACTGGTGTATGGCGGTTCGAGCATCGGACTAATGGGCAGTGTGGCTGATGGTGTGCTGGAAGCAGGGGGGCATGTGTGTGGTGTGATGCCTCAGGTGCTGGTTGACCGGGAGCAGGTGCATGTGGGGCTGAGCGAGCTTCATGTGGTCGAAGATATGCATCAGCGCAAGGCGGTGATGATGGAGTTGGCGGATGCATTCATTGCCCTTCCGGGAGGCACCGGCACACTGGAGGAGCTGTTTGAGGTTTGGGCGTGGCGACAGATCGGTATTCACCATAAACCGTTTGGTTTACTGAACATCCATAACTATTTCGATAATCTTCTGGCGTTTATTGCCCACGCCGCAGAGGAGGAGTTTATTCGGGATGAGTATCGGGATTTCTTGCTGGTGGATAATCATCCTGAGGGGTTGCTCTCCCAACTGACGGCGAAGCTGACCGAAAAATGAGCGGGACGAAGGTACGCCGTTTTTGTGTTGTTAGTTCAGGTTGGCGGATCTGTTAATATCCTGCTTTAACATTTTTTATGCTGGTGGGCCGTTCGGCCTGCCTGAATTACTTTGGAGTCAGTATGTCAAAAATGCCGGAAGGACGCCCTTCACTCAGGACGATTGCGATGCCGGGGGATGCTAACCCGGACGGGGATATCTTCGGTGGCTGGATTATGGCGCAGATGGATCTGGCCAGTGGCAGTTTTGCGTCACAGGAATCAAAGTGCCGGGTCGTGACGGTAGCGGTGGATGCGATGACTTTTCATAAGCCGGTTTATATCGGGGATGATGTCAGTTGCTTTTGTAAGACGGCTCGCTATGGCACCACTTCAATGGTGGTTCATGTGGAGACCTGGGTGCAGCGTCACCATAGTGAGTTGATTGAAAAGGTGACCGAGGCAAACTTTACCTTTGTGGCGATTGGCAGTGATGGCCGTCCAAAACCTGTTAAGGCTCAGGCGGTATAAAGCGGATATAAAAAAACGCGCCAAACAGAGACTGTTCAGCGCGTTTATATGGCCGCAGGTTATGCTGCGAGGGGACGGGTTACTGACGAATACCTTCTACGTTCAGATTTAGATAAACACTTTCTGATGCGGGGCCCAGATTGAAGTTGATACCATAATCTTTCAGTTTCAGCTCAGTGGTTCCCTGGAAACCGGCACGGTAACCGCCCCATGGATCTTTTCCTTCACCTATCTTTGTCACTGCGATCTCAATCGGTTTGGTTACTCCACGCAGTGTCAGATTGCCGCTCAGTGTTGCGGAACCATCGGCTGCAGGCGTGAAGGCCGTGCTGACAAATTTCGCTTCAGGGAATTGTTTGACTGCCAGAAACTCATCAGAACGCAGGTGTTTGTCCCGTTCTGCATGGTTGGAGTCAACACTCTCAGGGTTGATGTTGACCATAATGGTGGAGGCTGCAGGGTTTGCTTCATCGTAACTGAAGCTGCCATTAAATTCGTTAAAACGGCCAACAAGCCAGCTGTAGCCAAGGTGTTTAATGCTGAAATTGATAGAAGCGTGGGCGCCTTTGTCATCAATCACATAATCGGCTGCCTGAGCCGATGTGATGGTTCCGGCCAGAATTGCACCAGCAATAACGGTCTTCAAATTCATGGATTAGTCTCCTGACGCATGTTTATCATGCGGGTTAAGGTTTTATCTTTATCAATAAAATGGTGTTTCAATGCAGCCAGTGCATGTATAGCCGCCAGGCTGACAAGCAGTGTTGCGGCGATATAATGGATCTCACCGGCTATATCCTCCTGATTTTTAGTTACCGCAGGCAGTGCTGGTATCTCAAACCAGTTGAATACCTCTATCCCCCGACCATCTGCGGTCGAGATCATATAGCCGGACACCAGCGCAATCAGTGTTAGCAGATACAGCAGCAGGTGTGCCGCTTTGGTCGCTAATAACAGAGGCTGTGGCTGTGGCAGGGGGGCTGGTGAGGTGTTGGCTATTCGCCAGAGAACTCTGAGTACAACCAGGCCCAGCAGAATCATACCTATACTTTTATGCCAGTATGGCACGGTGTGATAGTCCGCATCATAGTATGTCAGCGTACCGATATAGAGTCCCAGTGGATACATGCCGATAATGATCAGCGCAGTGATCCAGTGCAGCAGAATTGAGCCCAGGCCAAATGTTTTCCGGTTGTCTTTAATCGCGATCGGCATATCTCAGATCCATGATGACAGGCGAGCGTAATCGCCTGTCATCGACTGTATTCCTGTTTCCAGATTACTGTTTCCAGCGTTTAGCGGCGGCTGCTACCCGGGCACCCAGTGCCTGAGCGGTATCGCGGTCGCATTGTGGCGGCGCAACATCAGGGCCTTCATCTGCGTTACTCTGAGCCATTGCACCCAGATAGCTGCCAACGCGGTTGAGACTTTGGGGATCGCCCTGGCTGCTGTTGTTGCCGTTGGCAATCGCCAGGTTAACCCAGTTCATACCGTGCTGTGCCGCAAAGATCGACATCTGAATCAGGGTGTTGAGTTTGTCACCACTGAGGCTGGCTGAGTTAGTGAAACCGGCTGCCAGTTTGTCTTTCCAGCCCTGTTCAGCCCAGATCTTTGAGCTGGCGTCCATAAAGCACTTAAACGGACCACTAACTGAACCCATGTAGGTTGGTGAGCCAAAAATAATGGCATCAGCGCTAGCCAGATCGTCCCAGTTGATGGCTTCCAGGTCGGCCACAGACACGGTAACCGCCACCGCACCGGCATTTTCTACGCCAGCCGCAACTGCCTGGGCCAGTACTTCAGTGTGCCCGTAACCACTGTGATATGCGATTGCTACTTTTACCTGATCAGACATGAAGAGTACCTCGTTAAATTGTGTTATCGGGTTGTGTTTCCGTAGTCATACCCACTGTAATGATTCATAATGAATTCATCTAATGCATTATTGTGATGATTACTATGCGTGAAGTGAATTTAAGGTCTGTTGATCTGAATCTGCTGGTGGTATTGCAGCAATTACTGGAAACCCGGCATGTTACCCGGGCGTCAGAGTTATTGAACATGAGCCAGCCTGCGGTTAGCCGGGCGTTGCAACGGCTACGGGAAACGTTTGATGATCCGCTACTGGTAAGAACGGCTCAGGGGTATGACCTGAGTGCCCGTGCTATTGAAATTCTGCCCCGGTTGCAGGTTCTGACCAGTAGCGTGGAGCAGCTGATTGCCGAGCCAAAGTTTAATCCGGCTAAAGCGGTTGATGTGGTCAGGGTCTACGGTCTGGATCTTGAAGTTGCCTGCTTCGTTGCGCCGCTGTTTAAAGTATTACGCAATGAAGCGCCTCAGATGCGTCTTGAGGTAAGAACTGAACCGCGTAACCATTTTGAGCTGCTGGAGACCGGCGAGGTCCACTTTTCCCTGACCGGAATGGAGCCCGAGACTGGCGAAGGGCAATACCGGCGTCTGCTGATCGCGCAATCGGGTATCGTATGTATGATGTCGGCGGATAACCCCCTGGCTATGGGCGATCTCACTCTGGAACGATACCTGTCGGCCAGCCACGGGCTGGTTTCGATGACCGGCAAAGGACCGGGGCACGTGGATGATCGGCTGGCAGAGATGGGGCATAAACGCCATCTGGCGTTACGCTTATCTAACTTTATGACGGCTGCGGATTTCTGTGAAACATCTGATCTGCTGTTTGTTTTGCCGGAAATTGTTGCCAGACGTATCGCTCTGGGTCGGAACATTGCCTTAAAACCGGTTCCGGTTGAATTATTAGTATCGCCGATTAACTTTTTCCTCTACTGGCATGAACGTTACCATCGGGACCCGATGTGTCGCTGGATTCGTCAGCGGGTTTTACAGGTACTTTAAGCTGTAAGTTGAACCAAAGTAGCGGTTAAGTCGCCGCAAAGTACAATGGCTGAAAAAGCTCTCTGGACGGATTATTTATCATTGTCCGCCGGAGCCTGTGTATGTTTTTTATCTCAACATTAAGAGCCATCGCACTTCTTTCTCTGATATCTCTCAGTGGTAACCTTTTCGCTCAGGTGTCTGAAGCTGAGATACGTACCATTTTCCCCAAACTCACCCGGGTGGGTGAGCCGCTGCAAAGCCCTCCGGTGGTGCCTGTTTACCAGTTGGATCAGTTGTTAGGTTATGTATTTGAAACCAATGATCTAACCAATCTGCCTGGTTTTTCGGGAGAGCGGATTAATCTGCTTATCGGTATGGATGCCGGGGGCAAAATAGTGAAGATCAAAGTACTTAACCACCACGAGCCGATTTTTTTGCATGGTCTTGGCGAACGGCCGATGCTTGAGTTTCTCAGTCAGTATGAGGGGGTAACTGTTGATAAACGGGTGATCGTTGATAGCCGCCATAAGGGGCAGGATGCCGAGGGTTCCGGAACGGTTTACATCGATGGTGTTACCAAAGCGACAGTTTCGGTGCTGGTGATGAACGATACGGTGCTATCTGCCGCGTTACAGGTCGCCCGAGCCTATCTTGACGGTTTTGAACGCCCGCCGACAGTGGCTGTACGGGAGGATATTTTTCAACCCTATAGCTGGCAGCAGTTAGAGAGCAACGGGCTGCTGCGCCACTGGACGGTTTCCAAAGATCAGCTACAGCAGGGTTTTCCAATGGCGCTGGAAGATTATCAGGACCCTGAACTGCAACAGGCGCTGGCAGAGTCCGATCTGCCCGGGCGCTATTACTATGCATATCTGAATACGCCGGTGACTGGAAAAAATATCCTGGGTGAGCAGGACTTTGCCCGACTGCAGGCGGCGTTACGTCCCGGAGAGCATGCGCTGCTGGTCGCATCGGTAGGGGATTATGGTTTTCTTGAACCGGAGTTTCGCCGTGGCACAGTGCCCAGTCGTCTGGGAATGTCTCAGAATGGCTTACCCGTTGATATTCGCGATCTGGATTTTTTTGATAACTCACAACCTCACCTGCCTGCCGATGCGCCCGCTTTCGAAGAGTTGCGGGTGTTCAGAATAAAAGCGCAGTCAGGCTTCGATCCTTCGCAGCCGATGGCCCTGAATCTCGATCTGGATCTGCCACGCAACCATCTTATCCGTGATCAGGCCCAGTTTGAGGACAGCTATCAGCTGCCAGCCGAGTTGTTTGATATCACTGTGATTGAGGAGGCTAAACCCATGCCTCTGTGGCAACGCTTATGGCTGGATCGCTGGGTGCAGATTTCCGGACTGCTGCTGGCACTGCTGGTGGTGACTGCGGCATTTATCTGGCAGCACCGTCTGTCAGCCCACAGCCGTTTGTTCCACCGGGTTCGCTGGGGAGTAATGTTGTTTACTTTGGGTTTTATCGGTATTTATGCCCAGGGACAGCTCTCGGTTGTTAATATTTATACGCTGTTGCTGCAGCTGGTTAAAGGGTTTGATATTGAGGTTTTCCTGTTAGATCCGGTACTTTTTGTCCTTTGGACCTATGTGTTTATTAGCCTGTTTCTCTGGGGGCGTGGCGTTTTCTGTGGCTGGCTCTGTCCTTTCGGCGTATTACAGGAGATCGCCGCTAGACTGGGTAGTCTGTTGAAATTGAAACAGCTAAAAATTCCACCGGGGATACATCAGTCATTACAGAAACTGAAATACCTGTTGTTAGTGGTTCTGGTGGGCAGTGCCTTCTGGTCTGTCACACTGGCGGAGCGCCTGGCTGAGCTGGAACCCTTTAAAACGGCAATTACTCTGGTGTTTGTGCGCAGCTGGCCCTTTGTTATCTACGCTGTGCTGCTGTTAGTGGTGGGAATGTTTATCCATAAATTCTTCTGTCGCTACCTCTGTCCGTTGGGGGCAGGTCTGGCTGTGCTGGGCCGGTTCAGTCTGTTCCATTGGCTGCACCGTAGAGCCGAGTGCGGTAGTCCCTGTCAGTTATGCAAAGTCCGCTGCGGCATTGACTCGATTAACCGGGATGGCTCGGTTGATTACAATGAGTGTATCCAGTGTATGGAATGCATCGTCATTCTGAACAACGATGATCAGTGCGCTATTGAGCTGTCGCAGAGTAAACAGCGGGCAAAAGCCGCCGGGATCAAAAGCGATATTCCGCTGCAGCAGCTGTAACGCACTGCAGCAACCGTATCGCTGTCAGCCCAGGCCGAGCTTAATACCCAGCAGTACCAGTCCGCCCCCGATGACTCGTTCGATGGTGCACCGTAGCCGTTTCAATCCGAGCTGAATGGCTGGCCGTGTCAGTAGCAGGATAATGATGCTAAGCCAGCTAAACTCTACCAGCACTGGAGTGGAGCAGTATAAGATCTGCATTGGCAGGCTGGTGACCTCTGCGACCACATGACTGAAGATCGCCACAAACATAATCAGAATTTTTGGATTAAACAGACTCACCATCATGCCGGCGATAAACGGGTTATCACTGCCAGCTTCTGTCTCAGAACTATGTTTGTCAGCGCGTGTGGCCAGATAAACCATCCCCAGATAGATCAGATAGGCACTGCCAAGCCAGCGAATCGCGGCATACAGAGCCGGAGTGCTTTCAATCAGGGCCGCCAGCCCTATCACCGACAGTAACACGTGGATCGCCAGTGCGCTGGCCAGCCCCAGAGCCGTGATAAATCCAGAGCGTCGTGACCCCTGTAGTGTATTACGTAAAATAATTGCGGTATTTGCGCCCGGAAGCATCGCCCCCAGCAGCATTACTCCGGCAAAGATCAGCCATTCAGTCATCGATTTGTTCCATTCGGAAGGGCGATTCACACCGCCTGAGTTAATGGCAGGGATTTTAGTTATCAGACTGGGGATTGGCGAATACCGATATTAGATAAAGGTTATCAGCTTTAGTTATGACGTGAGGTTATGATCTGTCGTAGTGATTGAGGGCGCAGGTGATGCTGCCAGAGCTATTCACGCAGGCTGTGCAGCATCCGTTCGCGAAGGTAGCGGTGGGCTGGGTCACCCTGGAGTCGCTGATGCCAGATCAGATAGTAATTACTGGCGGGGATCTTCAGTTGATCAGGCAGTGGCATAATGCTGAGGCCGTAGGTGCTACCGAGCGTGGTCGCAATGCGTGAAGGCAGGGTCAGTAGATAATTGGCGCGGCTGGTGATCGCCATAGCGGAGTGGATAAAGGGCACGGTCAGTTTCATGGCGCGTTGCAGGTTCAGTTGCAACAGTGCTTCATCGACGGCGCGAATCTTATCGCCACCGGCGCTGATGCCAATATGTTCCGCAGCGATATAGTCTGCCAGCGAGAGTGTTTGTCCTGCCAGGGGGTGGTTCTGGTTGACCAGGCAGCTGTAACTATCACTGCCAAGCTGTTTTCCATAGATATCATCGGGGACCGTATCCAGGATACAGGCAGCCAGATCCATTCGTCCCTGGCGCAGGCTTTCCATCATTCCCGGATGCCAGAGATGAAAATGCAGGCTGATTCCCGGTGCATCCTGCTGCAGATCAGTCATCAATGGCGGCAGCAGGTCATGGGTAATAAAATCAGTGGTTGCGATATTAAACTCGCCAATATAACCGGCAGGTTCAAACTGACCCGGAATCAGCAGACTTTCAAGATGATTCAGTGCTTCAGGTAGTTGTAGCCATAGCTGTTCACCCCGGGGCGTGAGGTGCATATTATTTCCCACCCGGACCATCAGCTGATCAGCAAAGATCTCCCGTAGCTGACTCAGGTTGCGGCTCATTGCGGGCTGGCTGATATGCTGCGCTGTTGCAGCCGCTGTGACACTTCGGTTATGCAGAAGATAGTACAGAGAGATCAGCAGGTTAAGGTTGATACGGGCAAGTTCCATCTGGCAAGCATATCAGTAATACTGATAACGTCAATTCTCATGCAGGGGTTGCAGCGGATGGTAAAAAAAGGGATCCTGTGCCCACTATCAATTGAACTATAGGATTTTATTTATGGCACGCGCGACGGCCCGACATATTCTGGTAAGCAGTGAGACTCAGTGCGCTGATCTTAAATCACAAATTGAGGCGGGTGCTGAGTTCGCTGACCTGGCTAAAAAACATTCCAGCTGCCCATCCGGTGGTCAGGGTGGTGATCTGGGTAGTTTCGGTCCCGGTCAGATGGTTGCAGAGTTTGATAAAGTGGTCTTTTCAGCTCCTGTGGGCGAAGTACAGGGCCCTGTACGCACCCAGTTTGGTTATCATCTGCTGGAAGTGACCAGCCGCGAAGATTAACTGTCTTGTTTATGAGACTGCTGTTGCAAGGGTGCGCAGTAGTCTTTCTCCTCTGATCGGGACGTAAACCAGATATAGTCAGCGGTCTCTGCGTTACTACTGATCGCCTCAGCGGCCGTTTTGATACTGTCATCGGTTTCTGTCAGTAAAATCGAAACAACCGGTTCCGTGGTGAGCTTTCGAAGATGTTGCGGGATACCCGTATCCTTTCTGGCGTGGAACGCTCCGGTGATTAGAATTGCCTGCATCTGCTCCCCCAGCTGATGGTTTAAAGCATAAGCCATGCTGGCATCCCGGCTGAGTTGAATATCCGTCATTGGTCCCATCTGCTCAAAGGGTATTGTCCTGCAGTGGCTTTCATAAACCTGTTGCTGAATAGTGGCGCGGATAGTTTGCGGAATCGTGCTGACGGTTGCCAGACGGGGCTGATCCGGTAATCCTGTTTGATAGATCTGCATCAGCACGGGTTTACTCAGGTTGCCCGCTTTAAGTTGATTACCCTCTCTCAGGGCTGCGCTGATCAGCGGGCCGTAGTCTTGCCAGGGCCAGTTGCGATCATTCCAGTTGAGTAAGGTTTTAATCTCACTTTCGCTGCTCATGGATGAAAGCCTGGCGAGACTCTCGCCCTGTTGTTCATCCAGCATCTCCAGAACTAAGCGGGTGTTGCTGCCATTTTGCAGTGCTTGTAAAAGCTGCAGCTCCCGCTGATGGTGTTCCGGGTTATCGTGCTTTTCGCCGATAAGAATAAAGCGGTGGTTGCGCAGCTGCTTAAACAGCTCTTCCGGACTGATCTGTTTGCCGTCGGCAAGGGCGATAATTTTTCCACGGAGAGGGTGGGCTTCAACCTGAGACGCGGGCTCTATCAGGGCGGCTGATTCTGGCCGTTGATTATACTGACAACCGCCGGTTAGCAGCAGAGTGCCCAGTAGAGCATATGAAATAAGTCGGCTCAGAATCCGTTCTTTTGACTGCATTTAAATCTGCCCCCTTTTCAGCAGCGAAGTGCTGGGGTAACGTTATAGAAAAGTAGAGTATAAGGAGAAACATATCATGAAACCGGGAATTAAAGTTAGCGTCCGTAAGAAAGGTGAACAGGCGGATGGCGTAGACCCACAGATGCAGCAGCGAATAGATGAAGCCGTGCATTTTGTTCAGGGATTGCGGAAAAAGGGTGATAACGTCAAGCAGATGATGGAGAAGCTTAATGAACATGACCACAAGCATCCCGATGGCAGTGACTGGAGCTACGATTCACTGCATGACTTTATAGCAGAACACCATATTTGAGGTTGTTGTAACTCTGTTATGGCCGCTGCCCGATGGCAGGGAAGCCTGCTGTGTGAAGCCTGATCCATTCAACGGCTGCCTGTTCACTTGAGAATCGGCGGCCCTTCCTGTGTTGTTTTAGCGTGGTTGCTTTCAATCTGACAGATCAGCTCTATCATGCGGACGCTGCAAGCCTGGCGGTGTAAACGTGAGGCTGATATCGAATGAGCGCCCCGGCATAATGTACGCTGCATTACAACGTTAGTCCTGCCAGACCAGACTCCGGGAACCGGGGCTGAGGTTTTCCACTGAGCCGGTTTAAGTAAGGCCTTAGGGTTAAGGTCAGACAGGCTTGTACAACGTTACCCTTGTATTGCCATTAATGACAAACCTCTTGACACTGATGGCGTTTTTCAAGGGGGAAGAAAGGGCTTCTTTAGCTGCAATTAACATTTAAGTTGTTGATATTAAATTAGTAAATAGCTTTGGCCCTATTCCTGCTATATGAAGGATATCGTAAAAACATATCTGGAGAGTGACTCATGGTACATGAAGAGCAAGGTGTTGAGGTTATCGGTATCGTTTCAACTGTTCTGATGGTGGTAGTCGGTCTGGTGGTCGGTATATCGCCCATGCTGGTACACGTAGGGATGTTGATATCCTGACCGTTTTTTTATTGCTATGTCTTAAGGTTGGCAGATCAATAAAACCCTTTTCAATGATCATCCAGCCTTCAGGGGATTCCATAATCCCCTTTTTTATAGTAATTTATGTAACCAGTTACGTAATTGGTTTTATATGTACGGCTGTTAGCAGAGTTGAGTTATATGGATTACATGAAAAGTTTTGGCAGCCTGTCACTGGGTAGCCGGTTAAAGCGTTTGTCTGATCGCTTAGTTCAGGATGTTAATCAGTTATATCAGAGTCAGGGCATCCAGCTGAACCCGACGTTCTTTCCGCTGTTTAATATCCTGCATCAGCAGGGATCAATGACCGTGACTGAAGCGGCAGAGAGGTTGGGTGTTAGTCACCCGGCAATCAGTAAAATTGCCCGCAAAATGCAGCAGGAGGGGTGGCTGAGTAAAACGGCTGATCCGGCCGATGACAGGCGTCAGTTGCTGGCGTTGACAGCAAAAAGTGAATCGTTACTGGAGCAGATTGCTCCGGTCTGGACAGCGATTCAGTCTTACCTTGATGCGTTGATTGGTGCCCAGCAGCACCCGATACTGGAGTCGCTTACTGAGTTTGAAACATTGCTGCAACAGCAGGGATTTTATGCCCCCATAGTAAAGCAACTTGAGCGTCGGAACGAGGGGCAGCAGGTTACTATTCAAGGCTGGGATGCCGCGCTACGGGATGATTTTAAACGGCTGAATATGGCCTGGCTGAAGCGTTATTTTGATGGCGAGATAACCGAGCGGGATGAAGACGCGCTGAATAACCCGGAAGGCTACTATCTTGCCCGGGGCGGTTATATCTGGTTTGCCCGTAATGTCGCAGATAACCAGGTGGTGGGGTGCGTGGCACTGGCGTGTCATGCGGATGGCCGCTTTGAAATTTCGAAAATGGGCGTCGATGAAGCCTGGCAAACGGTGGGTGTCGGTCGCAGGCTGCTGATGGCCGCGCTGGATAAGGCCCGTGAACTCGGGGTTGCAGAGGTCTTTCTTGAAAGCTCAAGTAAACTGGACAGAGCGTTGCAGCTATATCGCAATCTGGGGTTTAGACAGATGCCCCATCCGGATGGACACTCCTATTACAGTCGGGCTGATATCTATATGGCGCTGAGTTTATAGGCATGAGTTTACGGGTATGAATTGTAACGCTATGGATCAGAATAATGTTTCTTTAAAACGCCGGGAGATGCTCGGTGGTGCCAAAGCCACCATCCCGCTGATAATCGGCGCTATCCCGTTTGGCATTATCTTTGGCACTCTGGCTGGCCCCAGTGGCTTGTCCGCGCTGGGTGCACTGGCGATGTCGGTGTTTGTGTTCGCCGGTTCAGCGCAGTTTATTGCCCTTGGACTGCTGGCGGCGGGTGCCGCAATCCCTGTGATTATTGCCACAACCTTTGTCGTCAACCTGCGGCATATTCTCTATGCCGCCAACCTGGTACCCAAAGTTGGCCATCTGCCTCATCGCTGGCGGCTGATGATGGCGTTTGGGCTGACCGATGAAACCTTTGCCGCAGTCAGCAACCGTTTTCTGCTGCAGGACAATACCGAACATGCGCACTGGTTTTATCTGGGGTCCTGGCTGGCGATGTATGGCAACTGGGTTCTTTGCACCGCATTAGGGATCGCTTTGGGTGAGCTGTTCCCGGATATGACCGATTGGGGGCTGGATTTTGCTATGTCCGTTACTTTTATCGGTATGGTGGTTCCCTATCTGAAGAGTAAACCGATGTGGGGTGCGGTAATCGTCTCCGGTGTCATCGCTATGGCAACCATCGGTATGCCTCATAAGCTGGGTTTAATGGTGGCGGCACTGTGTGGTATCTCAACCGGATTATCCCTGCACCTGCTATTAAAACGTCAGTCAGCACCGGAGAGCGCATATGAGTGAAGCATTGTTGATTCTGGGGATGTTTCTGGTGACCTTCAGCGTTCGCTATGTGCTGTTTGGCGTTGCTGGTAAAGTACGTTTTCCTCCCTGGCTGACAACCGGGTTGAGTTTTGTACCCCCGGCAGTGCTGACCGCTATCATTGTCCCGGCGGTGCTGTTGCCCCGTGGAGAGTTATGGTTGCGGGCAGATAACCCCTGGTTGCTCGCTGGTGTATTTGCTGCACTGATATCGTTCTGGCGTCGGGATCTGCTGACCACGATTGTTGCCGGTATGCTGTGCTTTATGTTGTTAAGATTCGGCTTCGGCTTTTAAAGGTTTGGGTTCTCAAAGCACTTTTTGAAAACCGTGTTAGTAAGCCCGGTAACCGTATACAGGATAAACTGACAAGCTGCTTTCCAGATAAATGACAGGGTTTATCTGTAACCCTCCCCGTTACAGCTGCTGATGGGTTATATTCTGTCTGTTGGCATATAACTTGTAGACTGATATTGCAGTCAGAGCAGGTGTGAGCAGAGGCGGGTTATTATCAATTCAGCAATCAGTATCCGGATCAGTGGACAGGTACAGGGGGTCGGCTTTCGTCCCTTTGTGTATAACCTTGCCCGCCGCCTTGGCCTGAAGGGCACCGTTGCCAACTCTGCAGCAGGTGTGGAGATCTTTGCGGAGGGCCCGGCCGCCGATCTGGCACTGTTCCGGCAATTGCTTGAGCAGGAACAACCCCCGATGTCGCTGATTGATGCGCTGAGGGTAGACCCTTCTGAACCACAACAACTCACTGGTTTTAGTATTGTTGCAAGCCGCCAGGGTAATCTGCAGCTGGGGGTAACACCCGATGCTGCCGTCTGTCCGGATTGTCTGCATGAGCTGTTTGATGCGGATGACCGGCGCTATCTTTACCCCTTTATCAACTGCACTAACTGTGGTCCGCGCTACAGTATTATCCGGGCGCTGCCCTATGATCGTCACCAGACAACCATGTCTGAGTTCAGCCTTTGTCCTGCCTGTAACGCTGAATATTCCGATCCTGCGGATCGTCGTTTTCATGCTCAGCCAAATGCCTGCTCAGCGTGTGGCCCCCGGTTAAGTTTTGTTGATGGGGCAGGAGAGCTTCAACAGGGTGATTCGCTAACCGCCGCGGTGAACCTGATACAGCAGGGGATGATAGTTGCCGTTAAGGGGATCGGCGGATTTCATCTCGTGTGTGATGCCCGCAACCCTGCGGCAGTTGCACGGCTGCGACAGCGTAAGCATCGTCCGGTTAAGCCTTTTGCCGTGATGGGGCTGAATCCGCAGTCGCTAGCCTCGATAGTGTCGCTGAATGCCGCACGACAACAACGCTTACAGTCGCAGGATGCCCCGGTTCTGCTGTGTCCTTCCCGTGAGAATCTTCCGGAGGGAATTGCCCCCGGACTGGCCTGGTGCGGGGTGATGCTGCCCCATACCCCGTTGCACTATCTGTTGTTGCACCGCTTGTGCGGCAGTCCTGCCGGAACCGACTGGCTCAGTCAGTCGCAGTCACCTCTGCTGGTGATGACCAGCGGTAATCGTAGCGGTAACCCACTGGTGACCGACAACAATCAGGCAATCACCCAGTTACAGGGGATCGCCGATGGCTTTCTGATGCATGATCGTGATATCCACATCCGCTGTGATGATTCAGTGGTTAACGGTCTGTCGGATAGCATGCCGCTGATTCGCCGGGGCCGGGGGCTGGCCCCGCAGATGATCCGCCTGCCGCAGAGTGGCCCGGCGACCCTGGCCGTCGGCGCGTTTTTTAAGAACACTATCTGTCTCACCCAGGGAGACCGGGCCTATGTATCCCAGTATATTGGTGACCTGGATAATCCGGACTGCTGTCAGTCGCTGGCGGAGATGACCGGACATCTGAGCGCTCTGCTGGGCATCAAGCCTGAGCAGGTGGTCTGTGATCAGCATCCCGATTTTTATAGCAGTCGTTTTGCCCGCGACTATGCGCAACAGATGGGTATTCCGTTATTCAGCGTCCAGCATCACCACGCGCATATCGCCTCGGTGATGGCAGAATACCGCATCAGTAAACCGGTGTTGGGGCTGGCATTGGATGGTCTGGGGTTAGGTCCCGATAAACAGTTATGGGGTGGTGAACTGCTGCGGGTGGAGGGGCATCAGTATGGTCGTTTAGGCCATCTGCCTCAGCTGGCTTTGCCCGGTGGAGATCGCGCCGCCAGTGAACCCTGGCGTTCTGCCGCAGCGGTTTTGCATCGTCTGGGCCGCAGTGATGAAATTCTGGCCCGCTTCACTCAGCCTGCCGCGATCACCGTTAAACAGATGCTGGAACAGAACTTCAACTGCCCGCACACCAGTAGTGCAGGCCGGCTGTTTGATGCGGTCGCATCCCTGTTAGGTATCTGTCATATCAACAGTTTTGAGGCGGATGCCGCGATGCAGCTGGAAGCCAGTGCTTACCGTTATCTGCAACAGTTTGGCTGTCCGAACCAGAATTTGATGATCGACTTCAGTGAGTCTGGCCAGCCGCTGCTAAACCGGCTGCTACACTGTATCGCTGATATTGATGACCCTGAATTGGGTGCTGCCCTGTTTCACCTGCAGCTGATTGATGGGCTGAGTCGCTGGGTTATCGATCAGAGTAAAATGGTTAATATACACCGTGTGGTTTTGGCGGGCGGATGTTTCCTCAATCAGATACTGTTACAGGGCATCACTGAAAAATTACAGCAGGCGGGAATGGCCGTCTATAGTGCGTCAAAGCTACCCTGCAATGATGCGGGTATCAGCCTTGGGCAGGTGCAGATAGCGCACTGTCTGGCGCTGCAAAATAACAACGAAAAACAACCGGTAAAGGGGTTATCCCAATGTGTTTAGCAATTCCCGTAGAGGTGGTTAAAATACTCGATAGCGACACGGCGATTGCCGACATCGGTGGCGTGCGTAAAGAGATTAATATTGCGCTGATCGAGGATCTGCTTGTCGGTGATTTTGTCATCCTTCACGTCGGCTATGCCTTGAATAAAATCGATCCGGAAGAGGCGCGCAGGACACTGGAGCTGTTTGCTGAATTGGGCGAGCTGCAAGACGCTATCAACGACAATCAACAGGTGATCTCATGAAGTATGTCGATGAATATCGGGACGGTAAACTGGCGCGGGAGATCGCCGAACGTATCCGCAACGAAGCGTCGCCATCCAGGGTGTATAACCTGATGGAGTTTTGTGGCGGGCATACCCATGCGATTTTTCGCTACGGTATCCCTGATCTGCTGCCGGATAACGTCAACATGATTCACGGGCCGGGGTGCCCGGTGTGTGTTCTGCCGATCAGCCGTCTGGACACTGCAATCGAGCTGGCGGTTACCCATGGCGTTATTCTCTGCTCTTATGGCGATATGATGCGGGTGCCCGGTTCGCGCAAACGTAGCCTGCTGAAAGCCCGCGCAGAGGGGGCTGATGTGAGGATGGTCTACTCCTGCATGGATGCGCTGAAACTGGCACAGGATAATCCAGACCGTGAAGTGGTGTTTTTTGCTATCGGTTTTGAAACCACCACCCCGCCTACTGCACTGGTGATCCATCAGGCCCGCAAACTGGGTCTGAAAAATTTCAGTGTCTTCTGTAACCATGTGCTCACACCTGCAGCGATCAGCAGCATTCTCGATTCCCCTGAAGCGGGAGAACTGGGGCTGCTGAAACTGGATGGCTTTGTTGGTCCGGCCCATGTCAGCACCGTGATCGGCAGCCAGCCCTATGAACGCTTTGCCGAAGAGTATAGTAAACCGATTGTGATCGCCGGTTTTGAGCCTCTGGATCTGTTGCAGGCGATTCTGATGCTGATCCGTCAGGTGAATGAGGGACGGGCAGAGGTTGAGAATGAGTTCTCCCGTGCCGTGACCCGGCAGGGTAATGAGCGTGCCAGACAGGTGGTGGATGAAACTTTCGAAGTGCGTGAATCGTTCGAGTGGCGTGGGCTAGGGTTCGTGCCGCTGAGTGCACTGCAGATCAGAGAGGAGTTTGCTGAGTTTGATGCTGAAAAACGTTTCCCGGTGAAATATCGCAGTTCAGCGGAAAACTCCGCTTGTCTGTGTGGCCCTATTTTGCACGGGGTTAAATCCCCACGGGACTGTACGTTGTTTGGCGGGGCCTGTACGCCGGAAAATCCACTGGGCCCCTGTATGGTGTCCAGTGAGGGAGCCTGCGCTGCCTATTATACCTATGGTCGTCATCAGGACTCATTGATAGCCAAAGAGAATGCCTGATACACAGAATAAGACTGTTAAAAAGCTGCTGAGATAGATAAGGGTTTAGACAATGACCAAGCGAACTGAATACAGCCATGCGCTGGATCTGCAGAATGGCCGGGTAGAGATGGCTCATGGCAGCGGTGGTAAAGCGATGGCGCAGCTGATTGATGAGCTGTTTTTGCAGGCGTTTTCTAACCCCTGGCTGGAGCAGATGAATGATCAGGCCTGTTTTACCCTGCCGCCAGGACGGGTAGTGATGGCCACTGACAGTCATGTGATCTCGCCGCTGTTCTTTCCCGGAGGTGATATCGGTTCATTGTCAGTGCATGGCACGGTTAACGATGTAGCGATGTCAGGAGCGGTGCCAAAATATCTCTCCGCAGGATTTATTCTGGAAGAGGGGTTCCCGCTGGCAGAGCTGCAACGGATTGTGCAATCGATGGCCCGCGCCGCAGAAGAAGCGGGTGTCGCCATCGTTACCGGTGATACCAAAGTGGTGGAGCGGGGTAAAGGTGATGGCTGCTTTATCAACACCACCGGCATCGGTGTGGTGGTGGAACAGCTGAATCTCTCCGGTAACCGGGTGCAGCCGGGGGATAAGATTCTGCTTTCCGGCACTCTGGGAGATCATGGTGTCGCCATTATGTCCCTGCGTGAAGGACTGACCTTTGACACCACCATAGAGTCTGACAGCCAGTCCCTGCATGATCTGGTCGCCGCAATGGTAGCCGAAGTGCCCGGGATTAACTGTATGCGCGACCCAACCCGGGGCGGATTAGCCGCCACCCTGAATGAGATCGCCCAGAGCAGTGGAGTCGGGGTCACTATCTACGAAGCCAATATCCCGGTTAAACCCCAGGTCAGTGCCGCCTGTGAGTTTCTCGGGCTGGACCCACTCTATGTGGCTAACGAGGGTAAGCTGGTGGCATTTTGTCCGGCAGATAAAGCAGAACAACTCTTGGCGATGATGAAAAAACATTCGAAAGGGCAAGAGGCTGCGATTATTGGTGAAGTGACCGCCGATCCGCTGAAGTTTGTGCAGATGGAGACTGTGTTTGGTGGAAGGCGGATGGTGGATTGGATATCGGCCGAGCAACTCCCTCGCATCTGCTGAGTCTTCCCATGGAAACGTCATGCTGCGTTTACGCTCACTCGTGTAAGAGAGCTACACGTCGTTCGCCAGGCCTTGCCTGATGCTCCCCTACACCCGCTCAGTTCTTCGAAACTGCTGGGAAAGTCATGCTGCGTTTACGCTCGCTCGTGTAAAGAGCTACACGTCGCTTGCCAGGCCTTACCTAAAGCCAGCGTTTCACGGGCTATCGAATCTTTAAGTGATTCGGAACGGGTAAGTCTGATATTCTTGATAAACTAGTCAGCTGTTTAGCGACAGTCATGAATAATGAGGGCGTTGGATGAAACTGATCATACTGATGGTAGCACTTCTGATTGTTGGCTTGCTCACCATGCAGCAGATGGCGCCGAATGCTGAGACACCTGCCAGTTCAGTTGAGCTCAACTCCGCGAATAGTGCTGCTGAGATTCCGCAAGTGCCGACCCGGCCTGATCAGGTGAAGCAGTTTGGTGAAGATATGAGTGAGTATATTCAGAGCGAGGCGGCGAAAAGAGCGGCGGCGTTGGAAGAGGCGCAGAAGCAATAATCTCTTAACTTTCTAATATCTCTTTCATAATCTGTGTTCTCGGTGGCGAATATTTTCTTCCGCTTTCGCTTTGCTGTATGTTTGGCCTGCTACGCTTCCCTTATCGGGTGAAATACCGGATGATCCGGTTTCTATGTTGGT
This sequence comes from Amphritea sp., assembly GCF_050300915.1. GTDB lineage: Bacteria > Pseudomonadota > Gammaproteobacteria > Pseudomonadales > Balneatricaceae > Amphritea. The sequence goes on along the minus strand of NZ_JBNKYN010000039.1, from coordinate 1,545 downwards.
CTGTATAACTAAGCACGAAATAACATCTATAGGTAACAATTATGATTCAAGTGGGTGATAAAATTCCGGCCGTCAGTGTAAGCACTATTTTTGCTGGCGAAACCTCTGCGGTCAGTACGGAGCAACTGTTTGCGGATAAGAAAGTCGTGTTGTTTGCGTTGCCGGGGGCATTTACGCCGACCTGTTCTGCATCTCATCTGCCGGGTTATATTGTTAAGGCGGATGATATCTTCAGTAAAGGTGTTGATCTGATCGCCTGTCTTTCGGTTAACGATGCGTTTGTTATGAAGGCGTGGGCTGAAACGCAGAATGCTGAACAGATCACCATGGTTGCCGATGGTGGGGCTGACCTGACTAAGGCGCTGGGGCTGGATATGGACAGCGGCTCTTTCGGCGGTATCCGCTCTCGCCGTTACGCGATGATCGTTGAAGATGGTGTGGTGACTGCGTTGAATATTGAAGAGCCGAAAACCTTTGAAGTGAGTAGCGCTGAAGCGATGCTTGAGCTGCTCTGATACAATCGGATTCATTTAAGTCAGTGAGTAATGTAGGACACCTATGCAAGATGTAATTGATGCACTGCGCGACGCGAATATCGATGTTGTCACGCCTCTGGAACTACCGGAATTTGACGACGTCGTTGCGGCAGAGGAGGAGATCTGTGTACCGCTATATCCGGATTTTAAGGAGTTTTTACTCACAGTCAGCGATGTTATCTGCGGTTCTCTGGAGCCTGTGACGGTGGCTGACCCCTCTTCCCATACCCATCTGCCGGAAGTGGCTGCGTATGCCTGGTCGATCGGGCTGTCCCGTGAACACACGCCGATCTGCGCTCATGATGGTGGTTTTTATGCGGTGACTATTGAAGGCTCAGTGGTTTACTGGACGCCGGAGAGTGGTGAGGTTGAGGAGTGGACCACGGTGTGGGAGTGGGCCAGAGAGGTCTGGCTTGTCAGCTAATCTTTCAGATGATAAAAACGGCTCACATGAGCCGTTTTTTTTATGCTGTTTTGAGTGCCAGCTCCCGTTGTTCACCGGCCTTGAGTATCAGAATCATACCCGCGCCTAATACCGAGATCGCTGCGGCGATATAGAGGGAGTCGGCATAGCTGCCACCGCGGTCGGCGATAATGCCAGCAATCGCGGGGGCTGCGATCTGTGCAATGCCGTAGAGCAGGGTCAGTTTGCCCATCAGCTTTGCCGGTTTGGTGGGGTAGAAACGACCCGCCATCGCCAGCACCAGACTGACGATACCGATAAAGCTACCGCCGTAGAGGACTGCACTGGTTAACACCACCCAGAGCGAATCGTCCAGCACCGGCAGAATATTGCCGACAATCTGAATCAGAAAAGCGATCAGCAGGGCATTCAGCTCCCCCAGTCGGCGGGCAACTCTATCCCAGAGAATCACTGCAGGGGTGGCACTCAGGCCGACAAAGATCCAGACGATCTGGCCGTCACCCTGCAGCGCTGGCTGTGCTTCAACAATCGCCACCAGAAAGGTGGCACTGATCACATAGGCATAACCGGCGCAAAAATACATAA
>NZ_JBNKYN010000038.1:0-39107 GCF_050300915.1 Amphritea sp. | reverse complement strand
TTTTTCATAAAAATATCTCCTTGAATTAGTCTGAAAGCTTGCTAGCTGAGGGAGGATGAGTCGTTATTTGTTATTAACATCGACGAATGTTAGCTAAATTGTGGGCTTTATTCATCATATAGCCCAATCTATGACATGTGTCAGCTGTAAACGGGGGCAAATTTGTCTGAGGGGCCAGATTACAGCTGCAAAATCGAGCTTTATAGGTATAATTCGGCTAACGTACTGTTTCTGTCGTAGCGTAGGTCTGTAATCTGAGTTATGAAAAGCCTCCCTTTTGTTCCTGTCGTGAAGCCGTTTAAGCGAGCATTGCTGATATCACTGTGTGGTTTACTGCCGTTCAGTGTTCAGGCTGAAGATGCGCCCTTGAATCTGGATCAGGAAACCCTGTTGCTCGCCAGCCTGGGAGATTTACAACAGAATCAGATGACGGGGGCGATGGATAAACTACGGGCGTTAATTAAAGAACAACCTGATTTTAAGCTGGCACAACTGATCTATGCCGATCTGATGGCGGCCCAGGTAGGTACCATCAGCTCGATGGGCAATAATGACCTGACCGATCAGAAAGCGCTGCAGGGGCTGATCTCTGAAGCCCGTGCCCGTATGAGTGTGGAGCGTTATAAGCCGCAGCCGGGTACGATTCCCAGCAGTTTGCTGCAGATGTCTCCCAACCAGAAACATGTGATTGTCGTAGATACCAGCCTGTCCCGCCTCTACCTGTTTGAAAACCATGAAGGTGTGCCACAACTGATCAGGGATTACTACGTGTCCTATGGTCGTGGTGGTGTTGATAAGCGCACCCGGGGTGATCTGAAAACGCCGCTTGGGGTCTATTTCACTACCGGTCGGCTGACGGATGAGCAATTACCACCGCGGTATGGCTCCGGTGCATTACCGATCAACTATCCGAATGCCTGGGATCAGCGTCTCGGCCATACGGGCAGCGGCATCTGGGTGCATGGCTCACCCAAAGATACCTTCAGCCGGGCACCGCAGGCCAGTGAGGGCTGTCTTTCTCTGAGTAATAATCACTTCACAGAGCTTGACCGGATTGTTGATCTGGGGGAAACGCCGGTACTGATAGGCACCGGTTTTGAGTGGCTCGATCAGGCCAGCTGGAAGCAGAAACAGAACGCCTTTGCTCAGGTCGTTGATGGCTGGCGCAAAGACTGGGAAAGCCGCAATACAGAAGTCTATCTGAGCCACTATTCAGAGCAGTTTAACAACGGTGAAGTCGACTTTAAGCGTTTCGCTAACCACAAGCGACGGGTGAATAGTAACAAGTCATTTATTCATGTGGATATTGAAAACCTGAGTATCTATCAGCACCCTGATAATCCGGATATGTTTATTGCTACCTTTACACAGAACTATAAAAGCGATAATTACAGCAATAGTAGTGTGAAGCGGCAGTACTGGATTAATGAAAATGGTCAGTGGCGCATCGCCTATGAGGGTGAGCCCAAGAAGGGTAAGCCTTAACTTTCACTGACCGCTGTTCAACCCTCAGATATTGCTTTGAAGCCCCGGTGCAGAGCGATAAAAAAAACCGCCGCTGGCGGTTTTTTTTTGCTTCGCGTTACAGGGTTGTTTCTGTCGAGATCTTCCAGTGGCCGTTTTCCTGGGTCAGGGTCAGAGTTTTATAAACCTCATCCTGATAGGTGTCGGATTGGTATTTCTGCAGGAACACCGAACGTACCTTACCGTCGCCCGCTTCAGCCAGGGAGATATCGGAGATATCAACCTTAATGAACGCCGGTTTGTTCAGCCGGACCTGACGACCCCATACCCACTGCTTGTGTGTAATGTCAGCCCCAGGGGTGTATTCCTCAGTGTAAAAATCCAGATAGGCAGGAACATCTTTTGCTGCCCATGACGCGGCCCAGTTGGTGATCACCTTCAGTATCTCAGCTTTCACCGCTTCATTCAGAACCGGCCCGGCAGCCGGTTTGACCTCTGCAACCTCTGCCTTTGTCGTTTCTGCTGCTACGTCAGTGTTTTCTGCTGCTGGCTCTTTGTCGTTAGCGGCCAGATCTGTGGTGTGAGATTCAGCTGCAGGGGCTGTATCCTGCGGGGACGGGACGATGCCAGTGGACTGATCCCGTTCCTCAATAACTAATTGATCGCTTGTCCCAGGCGGTGTTGCCACGGCTACTTCAGCCGCTGCGACTGTTTGCGGCGGCAGAGTCGCTACCGGTGTTGCAGCTGCCAGCATTGTCTGTGGTGCAACGGGCTGGTATACCTGATCAAGCACCCCCAGATCGGCCCGTGGCGTCTTGTTGCCATTATCCAGATTCAGCGCCCGGTTGTAGGCCTGGGTTGCCAGCGTCGCGTAGACCGCTTTCAGGTTGGTCTGCACCTGGGCATAACTGGGGTGGGTCTCAAACGCTTTTAACAGGGTGTCGACCGCTTTCTCATTGTCACCTTTACGGGCGTAAACCACCGCCAGGTTGTTATAGGGTTCAGGTGAGTCCGGGTAGAGATGGATCAGCTTACTGAAGATATCAGCTGCCTCATCCAGCTTATTCTGATTGATCAGTGAGATTCCGTAGAGCAACCAGCCGTTCGGGTCTTTCGGATTGCTTACCAGGTAATCATTGACCCGGTTGAATGCGCCTTTCAGGTCGCCCTTACTCTGGAGTTTTTTCGCCTGTTTCAGCTCGCTGGCCAGCAGCTTGGCATTAAACTGTATCTTTTCCCGCAGCTTATCTGATTCCGGCTGATCGGGTTTCGCCAGTGTAGTGCGTTGGGACTGTTGTTCGTCGGCCATCCAACGATTCAGCTCTTGCAGTTTGGCATCAATGTCGGACTGTTTGGCCTGAAATATTTCAGCTTTAGCACAGTCGTAGGCATTTTTTTCACCAGCGCTCTGACAAAAACTGTCCGGTTGTCCGGCTGCACTGGCCGACAGTGAACCGGTCAGCAACCCTATCGCTACTGCCAGAGTCAGTTTGCGGGTCTTAGCTGAACGTATTTGACGGGTACCGTTCTTTGTCATCGGGAGTTTCCATTCAGGATTAATCAGACACTAATAGCATTGGTGACTGGCGATTATAACTGGAAAAAGGCTATGAGAAAGCCCATGAATATCAAACAATTTATATAAAAAACGCAGAGGAACATACCTGGCAACAGTCACCCAGGGTGACTGTTGCCAGGCTGAGTTGTGAGCTTACTGCTGTTCCCGGGCGATCGCCCGGTATGCAATGTCATCACGGTAGTAGACGCCGTTCCAGTCGATCTGCTTAACCAGTTCATAGGCGCGTTGCTGCGCTTCGGTGACGCTGTTACCCAGGGCGGTAGCACAAAGTACCCGGCCACCATTGGTGACCACCTGCCCCTCTTTTTCGGCTGTCCCGGCATGGAACACTTTGGTGTCCCCGGCAACCTGTTGTGGCAGGGTGATCGGGTCCCCTTTGGCGTAATCGCCCGGATAACCGCCAGCGGCCAGAACCACGCCGACAGCACTACGTGAATCCCACTCAGCAGTGGTCTGATCCAGCTTACCATCCAGCGCGGCATTACAGAGCTCCACAATGCTGGATTTCAGTCGCAGCATGATGGGCTGAGTTTCGGGATCGCCGAAACGGCAGTTGTATTCGATAACTTTCGGAGAACCGTCGGCCATAATCATCAGGCCGGCATAGAGGAAGCCCACATAGGTATTACCTTCCTCCGCCATCCCCTTAACGGTGGGCAGAATGACTTCGTCCATAATCCGCTGGTCGATCTCTGGTGTAACAACCGGTGCGGGAGAGTACGCACCCATGCCGCCGGTGTTCAGACCCGTGTCGCCGTTACCGACCCGTTTATGGTCCTGGCTGGTCGCCATCGGCAGTACGTTAGTACCGTCAACCATGACGATAAAGCTGGCTTCCTCGCCATCGAGAAACTCCTCGATTACCACCCGGCTGCCTGCATCACCGAAGGCATTACCGGCGAGCATATCTTCTACTGCTGCTTCAGCTTCCTGCAGCGTCATCGCCACGATAACCCCTTTACCCGCCGCCAGGCCATCGGCTTTAACAACGATGGGGGCGCCTTTCTCGCGCAGATAGGCAAGGGCGGGTTCAATTTCGGTAAAGTTCTGGTAGCTACCGGTGGGAATCTGCTGGCGTTCCAGAAAGTCTTTGGTGAACGCTTTAGATCCTTCCAGCTGGGCGGCGCCCTGTGACGGGCCAAAGCAGCGCAGACCTTCACGGGTGAAGCGGTCAACAATACCTTCAACCAATGGAGCTTCCGGCCCGACTATTGTCAGGGCGATGCTGTTCTGTTGGGCAAATGCTACCAGAGCATCCTGGTCTTGCGCATCGATAGCGACGTTTTCCAGCTTTGGTTCGAGGGCGGTGCCAGCGTTGCCTGGTGCAACATACACTTTGTTAACCTGGCTGTCTTTGGCTGCCTGCCATGCGAGGGCGTGTTCGCGGCCGCCGGAGCCAATCACTAATACGTTCATATCTCTACCTTAATTCTGTCATCGACTAACAGCAGAAGAGCCAGTGAAACTGGCTCTTTGCGGTTGATATTGTTAGTGGCGGAAGTGGCGCATACCGGTGAATACCATCGCCATGCCATGCTCGTTGGCCGCGTCGATCACTTCCTGATCGCGCATTGAACCACCGGGCTGGATGATCGCTTTAATGCCGGCCGCTGCAGCGGCATCGATGCCGTCGCGGAACGGGAAGAAGGCGTCGGAGGCCATCACCGAGCCTTTCACTTCCAGGCCCTCGTCAGCGGCTTTGATACCGGCGATTTTCGCACTGTATACGCGGCTCATCTGGCCCGCACCGATGCCGATAGTCTGGCCGTTTTTGGCATAGACAATGGCATTGGACTTAACAAACTTAGCCACTTCCCAGCAGAACAACAGATCGCGGATCTCCTGTTCGGTTGGTTGCAGTGTGGTCACCACTTTCAGTTCGCTGACATCCACCATGCCCAGGTCCTGATCCTGAACCAGCAGGCCACCATTAACGCGTTTGTAATCAAAACGCTTGGCCCGCTCAGCCGACCACTCACCGCAGGCCAGCAGGCGCACGTTGGGTTTGCTGGCAACGATATCAGAGGCTTCCTGAGTCACTGTTGGTGCGATAATGACTTCAACAAACTGACGTTCAACAATCGCCTGGGCGGTGGTCGCATCCAGCTCGCGGTTAAAGGCGATGATACCGCCAAACGCAGAGGTCGGGTCGGTCTGGAACGCTTTGTTGTATGCTTCCAGAATGTTTGCGCCAATGGCTACGCCACATGGGTTGGCGTGCTTAACAATTACGCAGGCTGCTTCCTGGAACGGTTTGACACATTCCAGCGCGGCATCGGTGTCAGCAACGTTATTGAAAGACAGCGCTTTGCCCTGCAACTGCCGGGCAGTGGAAACACTGGCTTCAGAAGGGCTGGCTTCTACATAGAAAGCGGCTTTCTGATGCGGGTTCTCGCCGTAACGCATCTCCTGCGCTTTAACAAACTGGGTGTTAAAGGTGCGTGGGAAGTCAGCCGGTTCATCGACGCTACCATCGGTAATAGCGCCAAGGTAGTTCGCAATCATGCCATCATAGGCGGCGGTGTGTTCGAACGCCTGAACCGCCAGGTCAAAACGGGTTGGGTGAGTCAGCCCCAGGTGCTCATCCATTTCCGCGATGATACGGTTATAGTTGTCAGCAGACACCACGATGGCGACATCTTTATGGTTTTTCGCAGCAGAGCGAACCATGGTTGGGCCACCAATGTCGATGTTCTCAATGGCCAGCGGCAGATCGCAGTCCGGACGGGCAATAGTCTGTTGGAACGGGTAGAGGTTAACCACCACCATGTCGATCGGGGTGATACCGTGCTCGTTCATGATGTCATCGTCAATACCGCGACGACCCAGAATGCCGCCGTGTACTTTCGGGTGCAGGGTCTTAACACGACCATCCATCATTTCCGGAAAACCGGTGTAGTCAGACACTTCAATAGCCGGAATGTTGCTTTCTTTCAGCAGCTTGTAGGTGCCGCCGGTGGACAGGATCTCAACACCGCGCTGGCTCAGTGCCTGGGCGAATTCAACGATACCGGATTTATCAGACACACTGATCAGTGCGCGACGGACCGGAGTGATTTTCTGCTCTGCCATGGTTTAGTCTTCTGAATTTAAGTTAAAAAAATAATCGTTTACAGCAAGCCGTACTGCTTCAGTTTCTTGCGCAGGGTGCCTCGGTTTAGACCCAGAAGTTCAGAAGCTTTGGTCTGATTGTCCCGGGTGTAAGTCATAACGGCTTCAAACAGTGGGGCTTCAATCTCTGCCAGTACCATCTGATACACATCAGTGACAGGCTGACCATCAAGTTGGCGAAAATAGTTATGCATAGAGACCTGCACACTGTCCCGCAGAGTGCGTTCCTGCACGTCGATGTTTTCTAGTTGTGTTACTTGTGTATTCAATGTTTTGTTATCCACTTGCATTAACCTAAAAATTGAACCGATATTCAGGCAGCAGCGTCTGCCTTGTCCGACGCGATGAAAAATGATCGGATTGCACTTAGCTGAAGTTCGGTTTCTTCTATCTGATTAAACTCATTTCTGAAACTGTCTGAGTTTTGGCGTCGTTCTGAACCCTGTCGGTGCTTCATGTACCAGCCGACATGTTTGCGGGCAATACGAATGCCTGCATAGTCACCATAAAAACGATATAGCGCCTGCAGATGTTCTAACAGAGTATCCCGGACCTCTTCAGCGGTCGGGGAGGGTAGCACTTTGCCAGTTGAAAGGTAATGATTTATCTCACGAAAAATCCATGGATTACCCTGAGCGGTTCGGCCCAGCATCACCGCATCTGCGCCAGTGTAATCCAGTACCTGACGGGCTTTTTCCGCAGAGCAGATATCACCGTTGGCAAACAGGGGGATATCGATTGCCTGGCGAATACGGGCGATGGTGTCATACTCGGCATCACCCTTATAGCCACAAGCCCGGGTGCGGCCATGTACCGCAAGGGCCTGAATACCGGCATCTTCTGCAATCCGTGCAATGCTTTCGCCATTGCGGTTTTGGCTATCCCAGCCGGTACGGATCTTCAGTGTTACCGGCAGCTCAACGGCAGCGACGGTGGCCTGAAGAATCTCTCTGACCAGCTTTTCATCTTTCAACAGAGCAGAACCAGCGGCTTTGTTACAGACTTTTTTTGCCGGGCATCCCATATTGATATCAATAATATGGGCACCATTGGCAGCATTGACCCGGGCAGCCTCAGCCATCATCTCAGGATCACCACCGGCGATCTGGACGACATTGAGACTGTCATTCTGGTCTTTCTGTAAACGCTGACTGGATTTTCGGGTGTGCCAGAGACGGGTGTCTGCGGTGACCATCTCAGAAACCACCATGCCCGCCCCCAGTCGTTTACACAACTGGCGAAAAGGCAGGTCGGTTACACCGGCCATCGGTGCCAGGATAACCTGACTGTCAATGGTGTGCTGTCCGATTTGAAACATGGCCAACCCCGAATTTAGAGTAATAGCTGTCTGTGGCTATCAAAATGATAACCGCGGTACCGCTGCTTGGAAGGCGGACAATAATACTCTTTCAGGGGGGGAGGGCCAAGGACTTTTTGATGGTTTTTTGATCATATTATTGTTGCAAAATGTGCTACAAAATGATCAGAAACTGTGAAGAGCCAGGTTCAAAACAATTGTCTGGGGCGATCTGATAGCACTGTTTAAACGCTTACAGCCCTTTGTTTTGGTGCGTTGGCGCCTTTAAAGCGATCTCATAGCTGAGTGCCCGGCGACCGGGATCGAGAATGTCGAAGTGTATCTCAACCGTTTGCCTGCCGGGCATCTTTGTGGTGCTGTTGGGGGCTGTATCGAGGTAGTCTGCGGGTTGAAACAGACGTTGGCCGATCAGCTTGCCCAGCCGGTCGGAGAACGATAGCTGAATTGCCGGAAAGGGTTGCGCAATGCTTGCCTGATTTTCCAGTAACAGGTTGACGCTCAGAGTTCCCTGATAATCGGGATGTTGCAAGATGGTCAGTTTGCGGGTGCTGATCTGCTCCAGCATGATCGGTGTATCCAGATTGCAGGGCAGGTGCTGGCACGCCAGTGAATAGATCGGTGTCAGTTGGGTATCGCTGCTGAGTTGCTGGCGGTTAAACCAGAGGTATTGGCCAGCCAGCAATAGTATTGCCACTAGCGATAGTACAACCCAGCCGGTTTGGGAACGGGGCTTTTCCCGGGTCGTGCGGATCATCACCGGCTCGGCGCGAAATGGGGTAACCGGCCGGTTGGCGGAACGGGTCGTGTTGACAATCGGCCTGGGCGTTGTGGCTGGCGAGGTTGATAATGGCGTAGTGTCTGACTCTGACTCTGACTCTGGTTCTGGTTCTGGTTCTGGTTCTGGTGCGGCCTGCGTTGCTGAGTGCAACTCCGTCACCTGTTCAGGCTGTTGTTCCGCTTGTAACGCTGGCTCGGCTTCAGGCGGTGGTGCCGATTGCAGGTCAGGCAGGGCGATTTGTTGCAATGTTTCCGCTGATTCCGTGGGGGGGATGCCCAGTAACAGTTCACTGACGGGTTGATCAAGGTTCGGTTCAGCGTGATTGGCCGGTTGGGTCTGCTGTTCCTGCTGCTCAACCTCCTTGGGCTGCGCTGCGGTTAAGTCTGTGTCAGTCTGCCATAGGGGCTCGTCGGGTTCGGGCTGGTGTTCTGGGTGGGTTTGGTTCTGTGGTTCTGTTTGCGGCGCTGTGGGCGGTTGATACAACGGTTCAGACGGTGGTTGGAAAAACGGTTGTGGGGGCGCTTCATCGACTGAACTGGATTGCGGCTCAGGCGCCCGTTGAGCGGTCATTCGGCTGAGCTGTCCGGGCAGTTGCACGGGGAGTTGTTGTTTGGTGTGTTGAGCGTAAGTTGGCTCTGCTATTGGTTCAGCATAGCGCTTGTCAAACCCCATCGCCGGTCGCACAGGCGGGCTGAAGGGGGGGATCTCAATCTCATCAAAGAGGGGGTCTTTATGTTGCTGATTTAGCCCGGCAGCGTGTTGAAATGGCTGTTCGAATGACTCTGTAAGCTCGTCGGGCGGCCCCTCAAACGACTCATCCTGAGGCCCGTTTACCGGCTCATCAAGATCATCACAGCGATACACCTGTGCATTAAATACTTCGAGGCATGCGCCACAACGCACCTTGCCGTTGGCAATTTTCAACTGTCCCTGAGTCACCTGAAACTGCGTATGACAGGCGGGGCATTCGGTGATGATGTTGTGGCTCATGTTAACGGTCTGTTAGCGCTTAATGCCGGTGATACGAATCCAGCCCTCTTTTTCCGTTACCGGATCAAGCTCAAAGGCGTCACTGTAAGCGGCGCGCAGCTCTGCTTCCTGATCTGCCAGTAGTCCGGAAAGAACCAGTTGACCACCGGATTTGCACAGCGATGTCAGTGTAGGGGCGAGTTGTACCAGAGGTCCGGCAAGAATGTTGGCCACTACCAGGTCGGCCTGTTCCTGCGGCGCTCTTTCGGGGAAATAGACCTGTAGACGCTCTTTGGGCAGATTATTGCGTTGCAGGTTATCCAGGCTGGCATCGAGTGCCTGAGGGTCTATATCCACAGCGGTAACATGGTTTGCGCCGAGTAGCAGGGCCGCGATACCCAGAATACCCGAGCCGCAGCCATAATCGACCACCTGTTTGTTATCCAGTTGCAGGGAGTCGAGAAACTCCAGACAGAGGGCGGTGGTGGGGTGGGTTCCGGTCCCAAATGCCAGACCCGGATCCAGCAGCAGATTGACAGCATCGGGTTCGGGGGCTGCTTTCCAGCTGGGGCAAACCCACAGACGGTTGCCGAATTTCATCGGGTGGTAGTTATCCATCCACTCCCGTTCCCAGTCTTTGTCTTCCAGAATCTCGGTTTTCATCTTTGGAAAGGGGGTGTTAGGAAACAGCTGTGCATGAGATTCATGCAGAAAAGTCTGGGTGGCATCCAGGTCGTGATCTGCAGAGAACAACCCGGTGAGCACGGTATTGCTCCACAGGGGGGTGGTTCCCAGGTCTGGTTCAAAGATCGGTGTGTCTTCACGATCCTGAAGGGTGACGGCGGCACAGCCAGCCGCGAGCAGCAGGTCTTCATACTGTTCAGCATTATCAGGCAGGACATCCAGTTTGATCTGTAACCAGGGCATCTTATTTTCCTTGTAACCAACGATAGGTAGTCTTTATAGCAAGAGCAACAAACGAAAAAAAGCCTCCATAGGGAGGCCTTTTAAAGCTTATGCTGTGTTTCAGAATCAGTCCAGACCCAGTTTCTTTTCCAGATAGTGGATGTTGACTCCACCTTTGGCGAAATTCGAGTCACGAACGATTGTCTGGTGCAGCGGGATATTGCAGCGAATGCCCTCAACGACCATCTCATCCAGAGCGATCTCCATGCGGCGCAACGCGGTAGCCCGGTCCTCACCGTAGGTGATTAGCTTGGCGATCAGTGAATCATAGTGTGGTGGCACGGTATAGCCGTTGTACAGGTGTGAATCCACCCGCACGCCGATGCCTCCTGGGGCATGGAAGTGGTTAACGGTGCCTGGGCTGGGCATAAAGGTTTTTGGATCTTCAGCGTTAATACGGCACTCGATGGAGTGGCCCAGGAGTCTGACGTCTTCCTGTTTAAAGGACAGCGGCATGCCTGAAGCGATACGTAACTGCTCTTTGACGATATCAATACCGGTAACCATCTCCGATACCGGGTGTTCTACCTGAACCCGGGTGTTCATCTCGATGAAGTAGAAGTTGCCATCTTCGTAAAGGAACTCGAAGGTACCGGCACCGCGATAGTTGATCGCAATACAGGCATCGACACAGCTCTTTAAGACTTTGGCGCGGGCGTCAGGGTCGAGGTGTGGCGCGGGAGCTTCTTCAACAACCTTCTGGTGACGGCGCTGCATGGAGCAGTCGCGGTCATACAGGTGGATAGCATTGCCCTGGCCGTCAGACAGCACCTGAACTTCAACATGGCGAGGGTTTTCGAGAAACTTCTCCATGTAGACCGTTTCATCACCAAATGCAGCTTTCGCTTCGGCTTTGGTCACATAGACTGCGTTCAGCAGGCTGGCTTCACTGTGGACTACGCGCATACCCCGGCCACCACCACCAGCGGCGGCTTTGATGATTACCGGGTAACCAATTCTGCGCGCAACCTCGAGGATGAAATCGTTGTCCTCGGGTAATGCGCCATCCGACCCTGGTACGGTTGGTACACCGGCTTTTTTCATCGCTTCGATAGCGGCGACCTTATCTCCCATGATGCGGATAGTTTCCGCTTTGGGGCCGATAAAGGCGAAGCCACTTTTCTCGACCCGCTCGGCAAAGTCAGCATTTTCTGCCAGAAAACCGTAACCCGGGTGGATGCCCATAGCGTCGGTCACTTCTGCTGCTGCGATAATGGCAGGGATATTCAGGTAGCTTTGCGCTGAGGGTGGTGGGCCGATACAGACGGCTTCGTCAGCAAGGCGAACATGCATCAGATCACGGTCCGCTGTTGAGTGGATTGCAACTGTTTTGATGCCCAGCTCTTTACACGCCCGGAGTATACGCAGTGCGATTTCACCCCGGTTGGCAATAACAACTTTTTCTAGCATGTTGTGAACCTGTCTGGTGGATAGCTTAAACGATGATTACCAGTGGCTGATCAAACTCAACCGGCTGACCGTCTTCTACCAGAATTGCTTCGACAACACCGGCCTTGTCAGATTCGATCTGGTTCATCATCTTCATCGCTTCTACGATGCAGATTGGGTCGCCGACTTTAACCGTCTGGCCTACTTCAATAAATGCAGGTGAAGTAGGGGATGGCGAGCGGTAGAACGTACCTACCATCGGAGACAGAACTGCGTGACCGCTGTTCACAGGCGCTGCTTCAGCAACCGGAGCTGCAACGGCTACCGGGGCAGCAACCGGAGCGGGAGCTGCATACTGTGGTGGCGCTGCAACAACAGTAGAGCCACGGCTGATACGTACAGACTCTTCGCCTTCATGAATCTCAATCTCATTGATGTTTGATTCTTCCAACAGCTCAATCAGTTTTTTTACTTTGCGAATATCCATACTGATGAAATTCTCTATAAAGTCAGATGTTAAAGTTTTTCAATCCGGCTAATAGCGGACTGTAATGCAAATTCATAACCCTGGACGCCCAGACCGCAGATAACACCCACCGCCACATCCGACAGATAGGAGTGGTGACGAAACGTTTCACGGGCGTGCACATTGGAGATATGGATCTCTATAAAAGGGATCGATACGCCCAGGAGTGCATCGCGCAGCGCAACACTGGTATGAGTGAATGCAGCCGGGTTGATCAGTATAAAATCCACCTGTTCGACACGGGCCTGATGGATCCGTTCAATCAGAACATGCTCCGCATTACTTTGCAGGCACTCAATCTGGTGACCCGCTTGCTGAGCAAGGGTGGTAAGGCGTTCGGTAACATCCTGCAGAGTATCAGCACCGTAAACCTCCGGCTCGCGAGTGCCGAGCAGATTGAGGTTTGGACCGTTAAGAAGCAGTATCTTAGCCATTAAATATTAGCCTGTATGACGCAGGATCGCGTCCGATGGGTATAAAAGTAGCGTAGTTTGCCGGAAAAGGGAAACAGTGTAAACAGCTTTACGACTTAATGTGTTTTATCATCAGTTTTCCCGACGTTATGCCAGGTTTCTGATCATAGTTTGCTTTAACGACATACTGGTAAGGCACTTGTACAGGGGTGCACAGTTGTCATTCTTCAGGGCGGGGGCACAGATATATTCACTGATTAAATCTACGCCTATCAGTGATACTATAATGTTCAACCATTCACAGCAGGGTCAGCATTGACCCGCTGTGACAAATCGGACATATTGCAGTGCAATAAGCGCTTTCTCGTTAAAGGAAATACCATGGAAATGTTACAGCGGTTGTGGTTCACATTCTGGGATAAACTGACCGGGACGGTTGGACGGGTGAAACTTTTACGGCCTGTATTGATTCTGCTGGGGGTTTATCTGCTGGTGAGCCTGGGATTAGGCATCTGGTGGAGTCAGGAGCCAGCTCCGTTTGTGGTAAAACCTGTGGTGGTGCAGACCGCGCAGGGCACCGAGCAGGAGATTGTCGGTTCAGCAACGGTCTCTACACTGATTAAAATTACCGAGACATTGATGCAAAAACCGGGAGGTTATCTGTCGAATGACCGCACCCCTCCGGGTGTCTGGCTGGATAATATCCCCAACTGGGAGTTTGGCGTGCTGGTGCAGGCGCGGGATATGTCGCGGGCGATGCGTAAAGATTTTAGCCGTTCTCAGTCGCAGTCCACCGAAGACGTGGATTTGAAAGAAGCGGAACCGTTGTTGCACTTCGATAATGATAGCTGGCTGCTACCGTCCAGTGAGGGCGAGTATAATAAAGCGCTGAAATACCTGCGCGCCTATGAAGCGCGCCTCTCTGATCCAACACAGCAAAATGCCCAGTTCTATGCCCGTGCGGATAACCTGCGCGGCTGGCTGGCGGATGTTTCAACCCGACTCGGAAGCCTGTCGCAGCGTCTCAGTGCCAGTGTGGGGCAGAAGCGGGTGAATACCGATCTGGCGGGCGAATCGACCGCCCGGCAGTCCACCGATAATGCCGCCGAACTGGAAGTGAAAACCGGCTGGCTGGAGATCGATGATGTGTTTTATGAAGCCCGGGGCACAGCCTGGGCGCTGATCCACCTGTTGCAGGCGGTTGAGGTTGATTTCGCTGACGCATTAGAGAAGAAAAATGCGCTGATCAGCCTGCGGCAGATTATCCGCGAACTGGAAGCAACCCAGGGAACGGTGTGGAGCCCGATGATTATGAATGGTAATGAATTTGGCTTGTTGGCGAATCACTCGCTGGTGATGGCCTCTTATATCTCCCGTGCCAACGCCGCCATAATCGATCTGCGGACGCTGTTAGAACAGGGTTAAGTCAGCACAGGGTTAAGTGTTACTCAGAAATATTATTCAACCGCTTGCCGTAAGCGCTTATCGAAGGAAACTGTATGATCCGGGTGGTCTTTAATCAGAAAGGTGGTGTGGGTAAGTCCAGTATCAGTACCAACCTGGCGGCGATCAGCGCCAGCAAAGGTAAGCGTACGCTGGTGGTGGATATGGACCCGCAATGTAATACCAGTCACTATCTGCTGGGCGAACTGGTTAACGATACGGTCGGTGATATCAAAGATTTTTTTGAGCAGACTCTGAGCTTTCAGGTGCGGCCGAAAGAGATTACCGATTTTATCCACCCCACCGTGTATGAAAATCTGGATCTGTTGCCTTCAAGCCCTGAGCTGGGTGATCTGCATGCCAAGCTGGAAGCCAAGCATAAGATCTATAAGCTGCGGGATGCGCTACTTAATCTGGATCAATATGATGCGATCTATATTGATACGCCACCGGCATTCAACTTCTATACGCTGTCGGCCCTCTGCACTGCGGATAGCTGTCTGATTCCGTTTGACTGTGATGAGTTCTCCAGACAAGCGCTCTACAGCCTGATGTACAACGTGCAAGAGACGCAGCAGGACCACAACGACAAGTTAACCATCGAAGGTATTGTGGTTAACCAGTATCAGCCCCGTGCTAATGCCTCGAAAACCATTGTTGATATGCTGAAAGAGGACAACCTGCCTGTGCTTAACGCGATGATCTCCTCATCGGTGAAGATGAAGGAGTCTCATAATGAGAGTATGCCGCTGATATACTTTGCGCCGAAGCATAAGCTGACACTGGAATATCTGGCGCTGTATGACGAGTTGCATGGCTAACCGGGTCAGGCATCTGAGTATTCGAATCTCACTGGCAGTTTACCGACAGTGTGATTCGGCTATTACATCTGAAACGCACTTTTGAAGTGCGTTTTTTTGGGTTTGTAGTGGGAGATGCAAGAGCGTATCAGCGGATCGATTTTTCTGACTCGGGTCTAAGACTTTCTGCCTAGCTCGGGGTATCATGTTTTAAATTTTAGGACTTAGTCCGCTGGCAGCTATCAGCAACAAGGTATTAGTGAGCTGCCAACGGTTGAGGCTTCAGTTCACCGCTGCTTTAAGAGAGACTCCCTGATGCAGATTCATGAGATCAACCACCCTTTGGTAAAACACAAAATCAGCCTGATGCGGGCTGCTGATATCAGCACCCGGGCGTTCCGGCAGCTGGCGGCAGAGGTCGGTGCGCTGTTGACCTATGAAGCAACCAAGGATCTGAAAACTGAAACCTACCAGTTTGAAGGCTGGTGCGGCGAGATGACCGGCGAGCAGATCAAGGGTAAGAAAGTCACCGTTGTGCCGATTTTGCGTGCCGGTATTGGCATGCTGGATGGTGTGCTTGATCTGATTCCCAGCGCTAAGATCAGTGTGGTTGGCTTGTATCGTGATGAAGAAACGCTGCAGCCGGTCACCTATTTTGAGCGGCTGACCAGTGATATGGAAGAGCGTCTGGCGCTGGTGATCGATCCGATGCTGGCCACCGGGGGGTCAATGAACGCCACGATTGATATGTTAAAAAAATCCGGCTGTCACGATATTAAGGCGCTGGTGCTGGTGGCTGCCCCCGAAGGGATTAAAGCGGTCAACGAAGCACATCCCGATGTTGAGCTGTATGCTGCAGCGGTGGACAGTCATCTGAATGAGAATGGCTATATTATTCCGGGCCTGGGCGATGCCGGTGATAAGATTTTTGGCACTAAGTAAAAGGCATCAGAGATGAAATCAAATAGGCATGAAACGCTGGATGGTAGCGAACCGTTATGGCGTACGGTGTTAGCGGGTTCGCAGATGTTGTTTGTTGCCTTTGGGGCGCTGGTATTGATGCCGCTGCTCACCGGCATGGACCCGAGCGTGGCACTGTTTACCGCGGGTTTAGGAACCCTGTTATTCCAGTTTGTGACTAAAGGTCAGGTGCCGGTGTTTCTGGCGTCCTCTTTTGCTTTTATCGCGCCGATTATTTACAGCACTAAAACCTGGGGTATGTCGGCAACACTGGGGGCACTGTTCTGTGCCGGACTGGTGTATATGCTGCTGGCTCTGGGTGTGAAACTGCGTGGCGTGGGGTTTCTCCACCGCTTATTGCCGCCGGTGGTGGTTGGTCCGGTGATTATGGTGATCGGTCTGGGGCTGGCGCCGGTGGCGGTGAATATGGCGATGGGCAAAGCGGGTGATGGCAGCGTTGAGCTGTTTCCCTACTTTGACTCGATGGTTGTATCGATGTCGGCACTGCTGACCACACTGCTGGTGGCGAGTATTGGTAAAGGGATCTTTCGTCTGCTGCCGATCCTGGCCGGGGTGGTGGTTGGTTATATCCTGGCGAATTTTTATGGCATGGTGAACTATCAGATTGTGGCCGATGCGGCCTTTATTGCCGTGCCTGCATTTGTCTTCCCAGAACTTAACTGGCAGGCGATTCTGTTTATGGTGCCGGTGGCAATTGCACCCGCAGTTGAACATGTGGGAGATGTGCTGGCGATTGGTCATGTGACCGGCAAAGACTACATTAAGAAACCCGGCCTGCACCGCACCCTGTTTGGTGATGGTCTGGCAACGTCGGTTGCAGCGCTGTTTGGCGGTCCACCCAATACCACCTATTCCGAAGTGACCGGCGCGGTCATGCTGACCCGTTCATTTAATCCGAGGATTATGGTGTGGGCGGCGGTGTTTGCTATTCTGCTGGCCTTTGTCGCCAAGTTTGGCATTCTGCTGCAAACCATTCCCTCTCCGGTGATGGGCGGTATCCTGATTCTGTTGTTTGGCTCCATCGCTGCAGTGGGTCTTAACACCCTGATCAAAGCGAAAGTTGATCTGGCGGAGCAGCGTAATCTGGTTATTGTCGCCACCACCCTGGTATTTGGTATTGGTGGGATGGTGATCGGTAAAGGCGAATTCAGTATGCAGGGGGTTAGTCTGTGTGGTGTTGTCGCAATACTACTTAACCTGATATTACCGGGGGCTAAACCCGCCTATGATCTGCACGAAGAGCAGGCCGTAGTGGATGATCTGGTGGATCACGGCAAATAATCACCTCACTGTTTAGCAGTGCAGCTTAAAACCGGCTCAGGCCGGTTTTATTTTGCTTCAAGCTGATATAGGGGTATACCCTTATTTTTTGTTGAATTTATCGGGCAATGATGGAACACTGTCGGCTGATTTGAAGAGGATAACCTGAAATGACGATTAACAGCTTTGGTGTGGTGGGTGCAGGTCAGATGGGCGGTGGTATCGCTCAGGTGGCGGCAGTCTCCGGTTTTGATGTGCTACTTTATGATCTCAATGATGCTGCGTTGACGCGGGGTGTTGGGGCTATCAGTGCCAGTCTGGCGCGGATGGTAAAGAAAGAGAAGCTGACGCAGAGCGAAGCGGATCAGGCGCTGGCGCGTATCCAACAAACCACCGATATGGCCGCGATGGCTGCGGCGGATATTGTGGTTGAAGCGGCCAGTGAAGATGAAGAGATTAAGAAAAACATCTTCCGCAAACTCGATGAAGTCTGCAAACCCGATGCAATTCTGGCCACCAATACCTCGTCGATCTCCATTACCCGGTTAGCGGCGGTTACCTCCCGTCCCGGTAACGTGATCGGCATGCATTTTATGAACCCGGTACCGATGATGCAGCTGGTGGAGATTATCCGCGCCCTGCAAACCGATGATGCTGTATTTGATGCGGTTAAACAGCTGTCGCTGGATATGGCTAAAGTTCCGGTGGATGTGAATGATGCACCGGGGTTTGTCTCCAACCGTATTCTGATGCCGATGATCAACGAAGCGGTGTTCTGTCGCTATGAAAACCTGGCGTCAGCGGAAGAGATCGATACGGTGATGAAACTGGGTATGAGCCACCCAATGGGGCCGCTGGCGCTGGCAGATCTGATCGGCCTGGATACCTGTCTGAGCATTATGGAAGTGCTCTACGATAACTTTAAAGATTCTAAATACCGTCCCTGTCCGCTGCTGGTACAGATGGTCGATGCCGGCTATCTGGGCCGCAAGAGCGGACGCGGTTTTTATCAGTATGACAGCTGATCGCTAAAGGTTGCTGACTGGATAAAAGCGCCCGCTCAGGGCGCTTTTTTATTTAACCTGTTACCCCTCATAACAGATCCTTTTACAGGCATCGTTATCTGAATGTTATCGAACCTCTCTTCCTGAGTTATCCCATTTTGTTTTCTCCCTGTGTCTCTCGGTATTAATCAGGCCCGTTTCTTGCTGTTGCTAAGGTTACTGAATTAACAGCTAACGACTGAAACGCTGCTTTGTTATGGCTGAAATGAACAGTCTGACGGCCAGCGAGTGTCTGCTGCGGCTGGGCTATCGGCCAATAACAGCTTGGGTTTCAGATAGTTATAGATGGGGGGAACTATCGGCGAGATAAAACAATCGTGAATTTTTAACCAACAGCGTTTGTCTGAGGAGGAACCGTTTACTGGATTATCTGTCCGGTAGGGTTGGCTGTGGCCAAAAAATCAGAGCTATAGCGGCAACTCTGTTCCTCATTCAATGATGCCCGTGATTGACAGCTTGGCTGAATGCCTGAGCGGGATTTTTACGCCCTGAATAAATGGATAACTGCCTGTTTAAAATAGGCGGCCCGGGGGTTTATTGCCTGAAAAAGGAGTAAGAGCATGATTATAAACAGTAGTTATATAAACATGAGTGTTGAACATGAGAAATCAGAGTTCCGGGGGATTACCCGCAGTCTGGATGACAGAGGGCAGGGCAGCCAGTTTGTTGCACAACTGGAAGCGCTGATAGCCCGGTCGCAGGTGGTAGGAGACGGAGCAGCAACGGACACGGACTCAGCGAACCGGTTGTCGTTCGGATCAGCATCACCGATAAACCCCTTTCGTGGTTTTTTTCAGACAGTGGAGGGCGATGATTATCAGAACCAGGAAAATATTACTCAGGCACGGCTCTGGCAAAGTCTGTTAAAGGCGATTCAGCCTGACTTTCCGTCACAGCCTCTGCCTCAGCTTTTGCCACAGCCTTTATCACAGATGGATTCCGCAGCGTTCAGGTTTGCAGAGCTATCTGGGGATAGCCCCTCTGTCGAGCTAAAGCCCCGGATGTTAAGGCTGCAGCTCAATGTCAGCGAAACAGTTGAAGAGTATGAGTGCACCCGCTTCAACAGCTGCGGCACCGTAAACACCGCTGATGGCCAGTCAATTGACTTTAATCTCAGTCTGGAGATGGAGCGTAATTATAGTGCTACCCGGGAATATAAAGAGACCCAGGAGTTAGTATTCACAGACCCGCTAATCCTTAACTTTGAAGGTAACTATGCGGATCTCAGCAATGACAAATTTGAGTTCGATCTGGATGCCGATGGCGATAAAGAGCTGATCAGTTATCTCACCGGAAACAGCGGCATGCTGGCGCTGGATCGCAACAATGATGGCATCATCAATGATGGATCAGAGCTGTTTGGCGCCCGCACCGGTGATGGCTTTGCCGAACTGGCCGACTACGATGAGGATGGTAATGGCTATATCGACGAAGCCGACTCAATCTTTGATCAGTTGCTTATCTGGAATAAAACAGCAGATACGGACTCTCTGGAAACGCTGAAAGACCGGGATATCGGTGCGATCTATCTGGGCGCCAGCGCGACTCCTTTTGATATCAAAGGGGAGGACAATCAGCACAACGGCACCGTCAGAAACAGTGGTGTCTATTTCAGTGAAAACGGCGAGGTCGGGACATTGCAGCAGATCGATATGGTTGTTTAAAAGAGGGGTTATTCAGGGCGAACGGCCCTGAATAACCCAGACCGCGGCTTCGCCGCTAGCTAGCCGCTAGAACGTCGCTTCGCGACTCGCTAGAAAAAGCCAGGAAAACGGACGCTGGCGATTTAACGTTTTGATTTTAATGAACGCTGGGCTTATGCTGAAGCCAGTATGAAAGCAGGGACGCGGCTTTTACAGGCAGTATTCATCTGTAGAAAACCTCCTCTTGTTGTAGCTATCCTGCTGATTATTTTCAATAAACGTGACTTTTTGGCTGTCTGGTTTCCAGAGTTATAGTGCCAAAGGGTGCTATAACTAGCTGTTAAGTTTCCGAGACAACGTGTACTAATGCCAACTTTCCTTAAAATTGTAGTGATTTGTATTGTAATTAGTGTGACGCTGGCGAACGTAATTTTGTTGGCTAGCGACTCTACAATGGAGTCTGCTATTGCTGAAGCTAAGGAAGAAAAACATTCAGAGTTGCTCGAAAGTGGTGCCTCACAGAATGAAATTGACAAGGAGCTTATCAAAGTTGAGAAAAAGCTTAAATTGATCAATCAGTGGGAAAAATCTCAATTTGAAGATTTCGTGGCAATCTCAATATTTGCAAGCATTTTGGGGTTGTTATCTGGGGGTTTTATTTATTCCTTTTTTGTTCGAAAGGTGTTTCGAAAAACGCAATTGGGATTGATATTTTTTGCAACATTAACCCCAGCTCTATGGCAAGCATTTTTGTTTGGTACAGACGCAAGAGGCTTAATTATTCTGTCTTCAATTGAATCTAAAGATTTCTCTTTCAATCCCTATACGAAAGATGGAGGCTTTATTAGTCCTGTAATTGCTTCGTGGTTATTTATAAACCATCCTGAACTCTATAACGAATGCGGAATGTTTTCTGAAAGGTTAGATCTATGTAATATGCCTATTGTCTTTTATATAGGTAGCACTCTAGATTTTGGTAGTGAAGAAGTAATTGAGCGACAATACAGTAATTTAAAGGAAGTAATTAATCGCGGAGCATCATTAACCGAAGGTTATGATGGTTTGGCACCTATACATCAAGCCATTCTATTCAATAATCCCCGTTATGCGGCGCTGCTAATTGAGTCGGGTGCCGATATTGGTCAGAGAGTTAATAAGCCAGATAAACCTTACAATGGATATCATGCGGTAGAGTACTTGAATTATCTTGATCAGAAAGGCAAGCATGATTTCAATCAATTGAGGTTAGTGATCAATGAAAAACTTTACAAGCGCGTCAATTAGGACGCTTGCAAGCTCGCGCCTATTACGCGAGCGGTACAGAAGAAATGAAGACAATACTAAAAGGATTTAAAATTAGCGCAGTGGTTGGAGTATTGGTTGGCTGTGTAATGTGCTATATCGGATGGCAACATAATACTCAGTGCAAATTTTATTGTGATGGATTCGTAGATTGGATGGCTCTATGTATTCTGTGGGCGAGCTGGTTCGTTACTGTTGGGGTTGTTGGTGGAATATTAATTAGTATTCTGCTGCATATTTTAAACTTTTGGAACAGTAGGCAAAATGCATAACAAGGCCAGAAACATTCGCCAACAAGTCAGTTGGACTCGCTTTGCTGGTAGTGTTGGGATATGCGAGGAAGTATGAAGAAAGCTTCTCGATTTATGCCTAAAAATGTCTGTCAGCCAACAGGTGCTCTGGGCTGGGTAGTTATAGGTGTTATTTCCTCCTTCTTTGCTTGGCTGTTTTGGTCTGTTCCTCTCTTGTTGATAGTTTTACCTTTCATAGCTCTATTTTTTTATAAGGAACATAGAAAGAGGAAAAGGTATTTTAAAGATCTGCTCGTAAGTCGGGAAGGCTACTCGATATGCGAGTTTTCTCGGCATTTTGACTGTAAGCAAGTTGATACTTGGGTTATACGTGCAGTCTATGAACAGCTTCAGAATTATCTGAAATCATACGAGATAGAGCTTCCTGTCCTACCTAATGATGACGTTTTTTCAGACCTGAAAATAGACGACGAAGACTTTGAGTACGATATCTTGGAAGAGATAGCTTTTCGTACCGGTCGCAGCCTTGATGATGCTGAAGTGAATCCATACTTTGGCAACGCCAATATAGTTGAGAACTTAGTGTATTTCTTCAATAAGCAGCCTGTTGCAGATGCAATTTAGCGAATCATGGATTCGGATATGTTGAGTATCAAATGAAGACTATCAACCTCATGGCTGCGGGTAGTAATGGTGATATATCTGTAAATGAATAGATGCACGCACAAATTAGGATTCTTAAGTAATCTGGCCTGTTCTGAGATTATCCCTGCCAACTGTATATTATGCGGTAAGTCAGTGGTTCGGAAACATCCTACGCCTGGGTTGTTGGCGGCAGGGCTTTTTGCCGCAATGGGGATACCCTATCTGGCGCTGGTGGTGCTTTTATTCCAGTATCTTCCATGGCTCGTTCTGGTGACTGTTCTTCTGTTCCTGGGTGCGTATATCAGGGATACGGTAAAAATACAGCTGTCTCAACATACAGAAGAAGATAGAGCTAACTATAAAGATGCGTCTAGAAAACAGCTCCTTGGTCTGTTTGTTTTAATGGTGATAATGTTCATTTTGGTTATCTATTAAAGATAATAGAGGGGGGATTTAAACGTTCTGCTCTTTCTTTTATCTCGGTGCCCTCAGTGTTCTCTGTGGTGCATACGCTGGGTCAAAGCTCTTTAGCACCAATAGGCTCAGAACAATCAGTTCGACTCCCTTGGTTAACTGGTTTAGCGATATTAACTGGTTTAGCGATATGTAGCTTGACGCTGTTGCGCAACGCGCTACACTATAGGCCATGATTAAGACTTTCAAGCACAAGGGACTGAGGCTTTACTACGAAACCGGCAGCATACGCGGTATTTAGGCGAAGCATGCCAATCGCCTGCGTATGCAGCTGGTGGCTTTGGATACTGCGCTGGAAGTCTCAGATCTCGACATTCCTGGATACAAACTCCATCCAATGAAAGGTGACCATAAAGGTATTTGGGCGATTTCAGTTAGCGGCAACTGGCGATTGACGTTTGAGTTTCGCGATGGACATGTGTATCTGCTTGAGTATGAGGATTATCACTAATGGCTATGTATAACCCCCCACATCCCGGTGAGTTCATCTTTGCCACTTATATGGAGCCCTTTGGGCTAAGCTGTCGCTATCTGGCGCAGCAGTTAGATGTTTCACCGTCCACATTAAATCGCATCCTGAAACAGCAGAGTGGCATCAGCCCAGAAATGGCACTGAGGTTATCGAAAGCTCTGGGGCGCACTCCAGAGAGCTGGCTTGCAATGCAGGATGCCTATGATTTATGGCATGCCAATAAGCGCATTCAACTGGATAGAGTTCAAAAAGTCGAGCTGACCGCTGCATAACCAAAGCTAAAGGGGGTCAAATACCTTGATTAAAGCTAGAGGTATTTATATCTCGCTGACAATGGATTGCATCGTTGTAAGGTATACATTCCCACGCGGGAGCGTGGGAACGAGTTAAAAACCTTCTGCTCTTTCTTTTATCTCGGTGCCCTCTGTGTTCTCTGTGGTGCATACGCTCTTAAAGCTAATGGAATCGGTAGGATCAGACCAATTGATTTAGCAAAACAATAAGGGTGTAGATATATTTCTTCCGACCGTCCGGATCTGTGTGGGGTCGCTTCGGTAACGGGGAGCTCAACCACGACGGCGATAGTCCAGGCAGGCAATAATATTCCGTAATAAGGCAACCTATTGCCGCAATATATTTAAACCAAATAATCGATTTTAGGTGTTAAAGGACGCCCGTATTTCATCTCATGAATTTCCCCCATTGTAGGCGCATTTTCCGGGGAGTATTTTCTTATACTAAGGGATCCTCCATATTTATTTTTAAAGATATTCAGAATTTCAGTTTCAGATAGGTTCTGTCCAAACACATCGTTATTACTGAACACTGTCTTCCAGCCATTATCACCAAAAGCAGCCAGAATCTCACCATTGTTCTCTATAACAGTCGTTTGAGGTATTGAATTTTGATAGTCTGTCTGAGCTTGCCTTTCTTCTGGCGTAGGAAGACTTGGAAGTTTAATACTCAGTTGTTCCCGAATTTCTGTAGGGAGGTCATTTTTCGATAGTCGATTCTTGGGATTTAAGGGGACTGCAATTGCATCGTTGATGTTAATAGAGGCCATTTATCTTCATCCATAAAAGTTATGCCTTCAATTTAAAGCAATTTATACACCATATTTACAGTGTGGTTGAACAATCGCCTGCCAAACAACTTATGTGGGACTACTAATCGATAGGACCAGAGCAACTGATTTAGCAAAATAATATGGGAGCAGATATATTTCTTCTCCCTGAAACCCTCCGCTCTGGCTGTTACCTCAGTGCCCTCTGTGTTCTCTGTGGTGCATAAGCTCTTATACTCAACAGCCTTACACGGCCTACTCCACAAACACCCCTTTAATCTTCTCCTGATCAACAAACCGTCCATAGTTATTCACGCTGGCTCTGACTTTTTTGTCTGACAGGATATCCTGTATAGCGACTTTGCCGATCATCTCGAAGGCATTCTTCAGGGCCTGTGGGTCTGCCTTAAGGGCGGCTTTTGCTTCGTTGGGGCAGTCTTCAGAAAACAGTCGGGTGATCAGATTGCCAACGGTCTTATCGGAGTTCTGCCGCTCGCCTCGGGATATATTGGCGTAGGATTCCAGTTCCGGTTGCGCGGACATTGAAAAGTAGATCCACTTAACCAACTCTTTGCGCTCTTTACCGGTGAGGGAATCGATAAAACAGGTGCTCAGGTCGCGAAAGGCTTTGACGGCAGAGCCGGTTGATAAATCCTGAGCGCTGGCCTGTAGGGGCAGGGAGAGCATGGCGGCGCAGCCGATGGATAGCAGAAAAGTCGTGGTGGTGTTTTTCAATGGGTGGCTCCTTCGGGGTTCATCTATAGCAAAGCGGCTCTGCTCAGTGGTGCATAACACCGGGTCAGGCCGGTTACTTTGACAGATAGCGAATGCCATCCTCCAGCCCCTCAAGGGTCAGGGGGTACATCTTGTTATCCATAATATTTTTGATCATCTGGGTGCTGGCGGTGTAGTCCCAGTAGCGCGAGTGGCTGGGGTTGAGCCAGATCGCTTTGTCCCAGGTATCGAGAATGCGTTGCAGCCAGACACTGCCCGGCTCAGGGTTGCGGTGCTCGACACTGCCATAGCGCTCGGAGACTTCGTAGGGGGCCATCGCCGCATCGCCGACAAATATAACCCGGTAGTCCCGGCCATAGGTGTGCAGCAGGTCGAAGGTGTCGATATGTTCATTCCAGCGGCGTTTATTGTCTTTCCACACCCGTTCGTAAACACAGTTATGGAAATAGAAGTATTCCAGATGTTTAAACTCGGTGCGGGCGGCGGAGAACAGCTGTTCACACTGGCGGATATACGGGTCCATTGAGCCGCCGACATCGAAGAAAAGCAGGACTTTGGCGGCATTATGCCGTTCCGGCACCATCTTCAGATCCAGCAGTCCAGCATTGTTGGCGGTGGAGCGGATGGTGTCATCCAGATCCAGCTCGTCGGCGGCACCGGTGCGGGCGAATTTTCGTAGTTTGCGCAGGGCAACTTTAAGATTACGGGTGCCCAGTTCGACGCTGTCATCGAGATCGCGGAACTGACGTTTCTCCCACACCTTTACCGCACGTTTATGTTTGCTTTCGCCGCCGATACGCACCCCTTCCGGGTTGTAACCGCTATGACCGAACGGTGAGGTGCCGCCGGTGCCGATCCATTTGCTGCCCCCTGCGTGGCGCTTTTTCTGCTCTTCAAAGCGTTTGGCCAGGGTCTCCATCAGCTTATCCAGACCGCCGAGCTTTTCGATCTCAGCCTTCTCTTCGTCAGTCAGGCTTTTGATAAAGTCAGATTCCAGCCACTGTTCCGGAACGAAGTTGTTGAACGGGTCGGGCAGTTCGGCCAGCCCTTTAAAGTAGTAGCCGAAAGCCAGATCAAAGCGGTCGAAATATTTCTCATCTTTCACCAGACAGGTGCGGGCCAGCAGGTAAAAATCATCCCAGCTGGCAAAGGCGAGATGTCTTTCCAGTGCTTCCAGCAGGGTCAGCAGCTCTTTGATTGAGACCGGCACCTGTGCCTTGCGCAGGGTGTAGAAGAAATCGACTAGCATCAGTGACTCCGGTTTAGCGGCTTTCGCGGCGGGCCATAAATGCCAGTCGTTGCAGCATATGCACATCCTGCTCATTTTTCAGCAGGGCACCATACAGCGGTGGAATCGCTTCGCCGGGATTACGGTTTTGCAGCAGATCAACGGGGATGTTGTCCGCCAGCAGCAGCTTCAGCCAGTCGATCAGTTCTGAGGTTGATGGCTTCTTTTTCAGGCCGTTGATCTCACGCACCTGGAAGAAGATCTCCAGCGCTTCGTTGACCAGGTCTTTCTGAATGTTCGGAAAGTGAACATCGACGATCTGCTTCATGGTCTCGGCATCGGGGAAGTTGATATAGTGGAAGAAGCAGCGGCGCAGAAAGGCATCGGGCAGCTCTTTCTCGTTGTTGCTGGTGATAATAATAATCGGGCGATGTTTAGCGACCACCGTTTCGCCGGTCTCGTAAACGCTGAACTCCATCTTATCCAGCTCGACCAGCAGGTCATTGGGAAACTCAATATCCGCTTTATCGATCTCATCGATCAGCAGCACCACCTGCTCATCGGCATCGAACGCTTTCCACAACATCCCTTTACGGATGTAGTTGTTAATATCGTGCACCCGGTCATCACCCAACTGGGAATCCCGCAGCCGGGAAACCGCATCGTACTCGTAAAGCCCCTGCTGGGCTTTAGTGGTCGATTTGATATGCCAGCGCAGCAGCTTTTTACCAAACGCCAGTGCCACCTCATCGGCGAGCATGGTTTTGCCGGTACCCGGTTCACCTTTGATCAGCAGGGGGCGTTGCAGTGTTGCGGCAGCGTTGACCGCCATCCGCAGATCATCAGTCGCGACATAGCGCTCGGTACCTTCAAACTTCATCTGAGTTAACCTCTGTGGAAACTGTTACCAAAGATGATCATATTAGCAGAAAAGTGGTATCGGGATATGTGCACCGCTTAACTATTTAGGACAATCTGATTATCTGTCTGCCACTCTGACTTGCTGTGGATAACCGCCATCACGTTGCACCAGTAGCATGGCGATCAGCACCAACACAATGCCGGGTAACAGCTGCCACTGGAACACGGCAGAGCCGAATAACAGGTTGAGAATCACGACAAATATTGGCGTCAGAAAACCGTAAGCGGCTACTTGGGTTGCCCCCAGTGTGATGGTGCCTAACTGCAGTAAAAAGAAGCTGACCAGGGTGGTGAAGACGGCGAGATAGAGCACCCCCAGATAGACGTTGATGTCGACTTCAGTCCATGCAATCTGTCCCAGGTTTGGCATAGACAACAGTAACAGCCAGATGGCACCGAAACTGATCACCCAGAAGGTCATCACCTCCATCGGCTCACCGGCATAGAACTTTTTGATCAGTGGATTGTAGGTGCCCATAAACAGACAGCCGAGCAGAAACAGCAGATCGCCGCGATTAATATCCAGCTGTAACAGGCTGTTAAGATCGCCACGGAACACAATCCACAGGGCGCCCAGGGTGCCCAGCAGCAGTCCGCTGGCCCGGCGTTTTCCCGTTGTTTCCCGGTTGATAAAGAACACATAGAACGCCGTAATGGCAGGCACGGTGGTGTAGATTGCGCCGGTATTCAGGGCGCTGGTATAGCGCAACGCCTCAAACATACACCAGAAAAAAACCACCAGAGGGATGCTCAGGATGGCATAACCCAGCAGTCGACAGGCTTCGGGAAGATGCCAGCCATTTTTAATGAACACATAGGGGGCAAACAGCAGCGCGGCTAACACAAAACGAATCAGCATCATCACTTCAGGTGGCAGCCCTTCGGTGATCAGCGCGCCAACAGGAAAGGAGCTGGCAACAAGCGCCACCATCAGTAGCATCAGCAGATGAATCAGTGCGCGTGAATATTGTGGGGGCTGGTTGTTCATAGTGTTCTCTTAATGCTTTTTATTAGTACTTTTTATTAGTGCTTTGGAGCGATGGAGTGCAGATTAACCCGTTTTCAATTGACTGATAATCCCTGTTTTTGGAGAATGACTGTTGAGTTAAAGTTAACAGTGAGGGTTGTATGGATACGATGGGTGCAATTCCGGTGTTTGTTGCCGTGGTGCAGTACGGTGGCTTTTCGCCGGCGGCCCGCTTTCTGGGCATCTCTAAATCCGCGGTGAGTAAGCGGATATCGCAGTTAGAGCAGCAGCTCGGCGTTAAGTTGTTGCACCGGACGACCCGCAAGCTGAGTCTGACTGAAGCGGGGGAGCACTATTTCGAGCATGCTTTGAAGGCCAACCTGGCAGCCCGGGATGCCGAGGATGCGGTGGCTCAGTTGCAGGGTGAACCTCAGGGGCGGCTGCGTATCAACACCCCGATGTCGTTTGGTCGTCTGCATATGGCCCCGATGATCCCCAAATTTCTGAAAAAATATCCCAGGATCCGCATCGACTTGGTGATGGACGATAAACGGCTCGATCTGGTCAGTGGTGGCTTTGATCTTGCGATCCGTGGCGGAGCGCTACCAGATTCGACGCTGGTGGCCCGCAGGCTGGCGACTCTGAACAGCGTGCTCTGTGCTTCTCCAGACTATCTTGAGCGTCATGGTTATCCGCAACAGCTGGATGACCTGTTGCAGCATAACTGTCTCTCATTCAGCTACTCAAATGATGTGAAAGAGTGGAGTTTCACTCAGGGTAATCAGCGTCATTCCGTCGTTGTATCCGGCAATTATCAGGTGAATAACAGTGAAGCGCTGCTGGAGGCGGTGCGCCAGGGGCTGGGAATCGCGCGCTTACCCACTTTTGTAGCGGGGCCTGATATACGAACGGGGAGACTGAAGGTGCTGTTTCCCGAGTATAAGATGCCGGAGCTGGCTATTAATGCGGTGCTGATTGAACGTCAGTATATGCCTGCCAAGGTTCGCGCCTTTCTGGATTTTGCTATTGAATACTTTGGCAGTGAAACCCCCTATTGGGAGCAGGGGATCGAGATATAGCTCTGCCTACTGTTCGTTTTTACTCAACATTATTTTGATAAAAAAGGGGATTATCGGTCAATAATAAACAATTTAACCTGTTGGTCATGGTCTGGCAGAGCCTTTGGTGATCTGTTCAGCCCCATTCAACCGATCAACAGTGAAGGATTTATTATGGACCTTTTTACAGCCATTGAAGCGCGCCGCGCGATTAAGCATTACTCCAGCAACGAAACGGTCAGCGAGGCCGACTTTGAGCGCATTATGCAAGCGGTGCTGCTGTCACCCACCTCCTACAATATTCAACACTGGCGATTTGTCAGGGTAACCGACCCACAGCAGCGTAGCCGAATTCAGGCGGCGGCCTGGGGACAGACCCAGATAACCGAAGCGGCAGAACTGATAATTCTCTGTGCAGATACCCAGGCCTGGCGTGATAATCCGCAGCGTTACTGGGCCAATACCAGTGCCGAGGTTCAGGCAGTGATGCTGCCAATGCTGCAAGCCTTCTACGAGGGTAAAGACCAGCTGCAACGGGATGAAGCGTTGCGCTCCAGTGGTATGGCGGCGCAGACACTGATGCTGGCCGCCAAAGCACTGGGGTATGATACTTGCCCGATGATTGGCTTCGACAGCGAGCAGGTTGCCAGGATTATTAATCTGCCTGCGGGCCATCTGATCAGTATGATCATCACCCTGGGCAAGGCGGACAGACCGGCTAACCCAAGGGCCGGGCAGTTGCCTTTAGAGGCGGTGCTATTGGAAAACAGTTACTGACGTGATGCCTGTTGTCAGCCTTTTGTTCTGAGTAGTAAAGCCAGTTTAAAAAGGATTATATAAAGCCGCGTAGACAGCGAAACCTGCCCAGCTTAGCAGCAATAACCCCCAGCTCAACCGACTCTGTACAACGACTGTCTCTGTTACAGCTTCAGTCGTTGTATGCTGGGCATCCTGTTTTTGCGCTTGCTGCAGTTTTCGCTTCTGTTTGTCCAGCTCCCGGGATTTTTCCTTATGGCGCTTTTTATACTCCTCAATCCCTTTCTGGATGCCCTGAGCGATCAGTTTGGTCTGCTCTTTGGTCTGTCCTGGTCGCTGAGTGGCTTTGGCGACCTGCATCGCTTCGGTTACCACCTCTTTAGATACTTTATGTCTCATCGCTATAGTCACCCCTGAATATCGGTTTTATTATCACATGGATAGGGGAGTGGTTGGGTCTGATCTGCGATATTTTTTCCTGATGGCAGGACAATCCTGTTGATAATTGAGTATGCTCTGCACTGCAATTTGTTAATTTAAAGGACTAAAAAAAGGACTGAAAAATGGCAGGCTCAAGCCTTCTTGCGTTAATTGATGATATTGCCACCTTACTGGACGACGTAGCCAGCATGACCAAAGTGGCTGCGGGCAAAACCGCTGGGGTATTGGGGGATGATCTGGCACTGAACGCTGAGCAGGTATCAGGGGTGCGGGCGGATCGAGAGTTGCCGGTGGTCTGGGCGGTGGCCAAAGGGTCTCTGGTGAACAAGATGATTCTGGTACCGGGTGCGATGGCGATCAGTTATTTCATCCCCTGGCTGATCATCCCGTTGCTGATGCTGGGTGGCCTGTATCTCTGTTTTGAAGGGTTTGAGAAAGTCGCGCATAAATTTATTCATTCCGGGGATGCGGACCAGCAGCACCATGCTGAACTGGCCTCTGCGGTGGTCAGCAGTGAAGTGAATATCGTTGAGTTTGAAAAGCAGAAGATTAAAGGGGCGATCCGCACCGACTTTATTTTGTCTGCCGAGATTATTGTTCTGACGCTGGGGACGGTGGCGGCTGAATCACTGATGGTGCAAGCAGGAGTGATGATTGGTATTGCATTGCTGGTAACGGGAGGGGTCTATGGACTGGTGGCGGGAATCGTCAAACTGGACGATCTGGGTCTCTATATGGTGCGTAAACCCGATGCGGCGGCGTTCACCCGTAAGCTTGGCCGGGGGATTGTTCTGGCAGCGCCAAAGCTAATGAAAGTTTTATCGGTGGTCGGAACCGTTGCTATGTTTCTGGTGGGTGGCGGTATCCTGGTGCATGGTTTACCGTTTCTGCATCACTTCGTGGAAAGTCTGATCGTTGATATGAATGCTGTTCTGCACTGGCTGGTGCCGGTATTGCTGGATGCGGTGGTGGGGCTGATTGCCGGAGCCGTAATGCTGCTGATAGTGACAACGGGAAAGAAGTTGTTCAGCTAAACCCCAGGGGGAAATAACTATAAAAAAGGCCGCTGGGTTATGCAGCGGCCTTTTTATATTGCCTCGCGGCGGTTTACTTAGCGGCTTCGTAAGCTTTCTGAGCTTCAACGATAGCGGCTTTAGCGGCTTCAGCGCCTTCCCAGCCTTCCACTTTAACCCACTTACCCTCTTCCAGACCTTTGTAGTTCTCGAAGAAGTGTTTGATGCGGGCCAGCAGCAGCTCAGGCAGATCAGTCACGTCATTGACGTTTTTGTAGGCTTTGCTCAGCTTGTCGTGGGGCACAGCAACCAGCTTGGCATCTTCACCCGCTTCGTCGGTCATGTTGAGTACGCCAACCGGACGGCAGCGGATAACCGAACCCGGTACAACTGGGTAAGGTGTTACCACCAGTACGTCCAGCGCATCGCCGTCGTCAGCCAGGGTGTTGTTGATATAACCGTAGTTCGCAGGGTAGAACATAGGCGCGGCCATGAAACGGTCAACGAAGATTGCTCCTGAATCTTTGTCGATCTCATATTTAACCGGATCGCTGTCCGCTGGAATCTCGATGATTACATTGATGTCGTTTGGCAGATCATTGCCAGCAGGGACTTTTTCAAAGCTCATGTGTCGCCTTCCTGTTTAAGTGTGAAATCTGTTAGAAATCCAAAGGCCGCATTATATACGGCCCTTAGTGAATAATTGAATACGACTTAAAGATCATAAACTGAAGATTCAGTTAGTCCTTAGCGTGATACTTCATCATGGTTTCTACTTCTGCTTTAGAACCCAGACCCACGGAAACCCGCTGATGAATCTTTTCTGGTTTCACGTCCATAATATTGCCGTAGCAGGTGGTGCTCAGACCGCCAGCCTGCTCGATGAGGAAACTCATCGGATTGCCTTCATACATCAGGCGCAGTTTTCCCGGCTTGCTTGGATCGCGTTTATCCCATGGATAAAGAAAGATACCGCCGCGGGTGAGAATGCGGTGTACTTCAGCGACCATAGATGCGACCCAGCGCATGTTGTAGCGCTTGCCCAGAGGCCCTTCTTCGCCCTGTAGCAGGTCAGAAACATAGGCTTGCATCTCTGGTTCCCAGAAACGCTGGTTAGACATATTGATACCAAACTCCTGAGTCTGTTCAGGAATTTTGACATTCTCTTCGGTGAGAATGAAGTCACCACCGTGGCTGAGGGTAAACATATGTACGCCGTCGCCGGTGGTGATCACTAATACCGCGCAAGGGCCGTACAGCACATAGCCTGAAGCAACCTGGTTGCGGCCGCTCTGCATAAAGGCTGCTTCGTCACCACCATCCATGCCTTCCGGTTTTAGCAGAATCGAAAAGATAGTACCGACTGAGACGTTAACATCGATGTTAGATGAGCCATCCAGCGGGTCGAAGGTGACCAGATATTTACCGTCAGGATTACCGCCAACCGGGTGATCTTCCTCTTCGGAAGCCAGACCGGCAACGGTAGGGTTATCCAGCAGGACCGCTTTAAGAATATCGTTGGAGATAATATCCAGTTTCTTCTGGGTTTCTCCCTGAACGTTAATGCCTTCAGAGGTGCCCAGCACGCCCGCCAGCGCGCCTTCGCGCAGTTTAATGGCGATCTCTTTACAGGACAGCATCAGGCTGTCAATCAGGTCAATAAGATCATCGGGGGTATCGTGGTGCTTGAGGTACTGGTTCAGCAGTCGCATGTGGCCAAAAAACCTGTGGGTTTAGGAGTTAAAAAATTCGCACAATTTTACGCTGATTCGGCGGTGAATTACACCGTTATACGGGCAATTAGCCTAAAAAAACGGTAATAACAGCGATTGATTGGGGTCCTGTAGCGGCTGGGGATTTTATTCCTGCCGATATTAACTTTTTTGTGACGGCAGCGAAGCGTGAAAAAGGGCATAACGCAGACGGCTTAACTGTTATCATAGCGGCATATTTTCAGGATAAACAAGCTGATCTGGAGAACTTATCCGTGCACGTTCATATATTGGGAATCTGTGGCACTTTTATGGGCAGTCTGGCAGTACTGGCGAAAGAGCTGGGGCATAGCGTCAGTGGCTCTGATGCGAATGTTTATCCGCCGATGAGTACACAGTTGGAGCAGCAGGGGATCAGTCTGATTGAGGGCTATGATCCGGCGCAGCTGGATCCTGCACCGGATATGATTATCGTCGGCAACGCGATGAGTCGGGGCAACCCCTGCGTAGAGTATATGCTGGAGCGGGGTTTACCTTATACCTCTGGCCCGCAGTGGTTGTCGGATAATCTGCTGCGGGAGAAGTGGGTGCTGGCGGTGGCGGGTACCCATGGTAAAACCACCACCGCAACCATGCTGGCCTGGTTGCTTGAGTATGCAGAGATGGCGCCGGGGTTTCTGATCGGTGGGGTGCCGAAAAACTTTGACCGTTCGGCCCGGGTGGGCGAGAGTCCCTTTTTCGTTATCGAAGCGGATGAGTACGACACCGCCTTTTTTGATAAACGCTCGAAGTTTGTCCACTACCACCCCCGTACACTGATTCTGAATAATCTCGAATTTGATCATGGTGATATTTTTGATGATCTGGCTGCGATTCAGCGGCAGTTCCATCATGTGGTCAGAATCGTACCCGCGAATGGTCAGGTGATTATGCCGGCCGGAGTCGACGCGCTGGACCAGGTGATTGAACAGGGCTGCTGGACACCGGTGGTAAAAACCTCTGTGGACGATAATACGCAGCTGAACGCTGATGCCGAGTGGCAGGCACGGTTGATAAAAGCCGACGGTTCTGAGTTTGCTGTGTTGCATCGGGGTGAAGAGGTGGGCGTTGTGCGCTGGAATATGACCGGTCTGCACTCGGTGAATAACGGCTTGATGGCACTGGTGGCGGCACGGCATGTGGGTGTGCAAACCGCCCATGCTATAGAGGGGCTGTGTAACTTCGGTGGTGTTAAACGGCGCATGGAGCTGGTGGGTGAGGTCGGCGGGATTCGGGTGTACGATGATTTTGCCCATCATCCGACCGCGATCGAAACCACCCTGCAGGGCATTCGGGCACAGGTGGGTGAAGCGCCGGTTATCGCGGTGATTGAACCCCGTTCCAATACCATGCGGATGGGGATGCACCGGCAAAACCTGGCACAGTCAGCAGGGCTGGCGGATAAAGTATACTGGTATCAACCGGCGGGACTTGAATGGTCGCTGCAGGATGTGGTTGATAGTTGTGAAAATCCAGCACAACTGGCCCGTGATACCGCAGAGGTGATTGCCGAACTGGTTGCTGATACTCAACCGGGAAGCCATATTGTGATTATGAGTAATGGTGGTTTTGAGGGTATCCATACCCGTCTGGTGAATGCGTTGCAACAGAAGTGGAGTTGAAAGTGACAGATTCCTATAAAGAGAGAATTACCCTGGCAATAACCGGAGCCTCGGGTGCGCAGTATGGCTTGCGGCTGCTGGAATGTCTGGTGGCGGCCCACTGTCAGGTGCTGGTGATGATCTCTAAGGCTGCCCAGGTGGTGATTGCAACGGAAACCGATGAAGCACTGCCGGGTTCTGCTAAAGAGCAGGAGGTCTGGCTGACACAGCGTTTTTCCGCTACCGCCGGTCAGATCAGGGTGTTTGGCCGGGAACAGTGGATGGCCCCGGTGGCCTCCGGTTCCGGTGCGCCGAGTAAGATGGTGGTGTGCCCCTGTTCCACCGGAGCACTGTCGGCCATTGCGACGGGTGCCAGTAATAACCTGATTGAACGGGCCGCAGATGTTGCTTTGAAAGAGCGGCGTCAGTTGATTCTGGTACCCCGTGAAGCCCCATATTCTGAGATCCACCTGGAACATATGTTGAAGCTTACCCGCATGGGATGCGTGGTAATTCCTGCCAGCCCCGGCTTTTATAACCGTCCCCAGCGTGTCGAGGATATGATCGATTTTGTGGTGGCGCGGATTCTCAATCAGCTGCAGATCGAGCAACACCTGCTGCCGCGCTGGGGAGAGGATAGCCTTTCCTGAGCATAGCGCTTAAAATGCAGCACTTTTCAACAGCTCAACTCAACGGTTCAGCTCGAAGGCTTATTTTAACGGCCTGACGCTGAACCTGCTTTTTCAGAGAGACCGGATACTACAGATGGCTAACATTCTTACCCTGGATACATCAACGGATGCCTGTTCTGTGGCGCTGTCGCTTGATGGTGTTGTGCAGGAAGATTTCCGCATAATTCCCCGTCAGCATACCCGTCAGTTGTTACCCATGGTGGACCAGATGTT
Organism: Amphritea sp.; assembly: GCF_050300915.1. Lineage (GTDB taxonomy): Bacteria > Pseudomonadota > Gammaproteobacteria > Pseudomonadales > Balneatricaceae > Amphritea. Next base: position 3,820 of record NZ_JBNKYN010000038.1, on the reverse strand, counting down.
GAAAACTGCCGGGTTGAAAGTCTCCCAGCTGGATGCGATTGCGTTTGGTCGGGGGCCCGGGTCATTTGCGGGTATCCGCATCGCTACCGGTACGGCCCAGGGGTTGGCATTTGCTGCCGACCTGCCGGTGCTGCCGGTATCCACCCTGGCTGCCATCGCCCTTAAAGCGGCCCGGGAACATAACGTTGATCGCATTGTCAGTACTCTGGATGCGCGGATGAATGAACTCTATAGCTGCGCTTATCAGATGCGTGATGGTTTACCGGTTGCTCTGGGGAATGAAACGGTCAGCGCGCCGGAGAATATTGTCTTGCCCGATGGGGATAACTGGTTTGCCGCGGGGCGCGGCTGGGTCTATCTGGAGCAGATGTCGGCTGAGGTGCGGCAGGCCGTTACGACGCCTGTGCTGGATATCTATCCGGCTGCTGGTGTGATGTCTGAACTGGCGCTGGATGCATACTTGCGTGGAGAAGGCATGGCCGCAGAATTGGCACAGCCGGTGTATCTGCGTGATGAAGTCTCCTGGAAGAAAATCAGTGAACAGAAAAAGAAAAACCAGTGAATAACGTCCGGTATTGAAGCTTCGGATAAAAAAGGCCTGACTACAAAGGCCGGTAATCGATAATCTGCAACGTGCAACCATTAAATTTATAGACTCACAATATCGTAAGGGGACGTGTTTATCATGGATTGGTTTGAGGTAGTATTTCTGGCTTTGTTGCAGGGCCTGACAGAGTTTTTACCGATATCAAGTTCGGCGCATCTGATATTGCCTTCACAGCTGTTTGGCTGGGTAGATCAGGGACTGGCCTTTGATGTCGGTGTGCATATCGGTTCTCTGACCGCCGTGATGATCTATTTCCGTCAGGATATCTGGCGCATGATCGTCGCCTGGACCGGTAGTCTGGTCGGACGTGGGAGCAGTACCGATTCCCGTCTGGCCTGGTATGTTGTGCTGGCCACGCTGCCTGCGGTTGTGGCAGGTTTCATTTTTGAATCAGCGGTGGATCAGTATGGCCGCAGTATTCTGGTGATCGCCGGGGCAACTCTGGTATTTGGTGCGTTGCTGTGGTGGGCTGACTTCAGTCGTACTGAAGTACGGCCACTGGAAAAAATCACCCTGAAAGATGTCATCATCATCGGTCTGGCGCAGGCGGTTGCCCTGATACCGGGCACCTCCCGTTCCGGTATCACCATCACTGCAGGCCTGATGTTGGGTCTGAATCGCCAGTCGGCAGCGCGCTTCTCATTCCTGCTGTCTATCCCGGTGATTCTGGGGGCCGGGTTGCTGAAGGGGCTGGAGCTGATGAAGACCGGTACCCCTGATCAGTGGACGATGGTGGTGAGTGGTACTGTGCTGGCCGCGATCAGTGCCTATGCGTGTATCCATCTGTTTCTGAAATGGCTGGATAAAGTTGGGATGTTGCCGTTTGTTATCTATCGCATGCTGTTGGGATTTGTTCTGCTCGGCGTGTACTTTATTGTCTGATTAGATTAGTGCAGCCGCGAAGGAACTATCTTGATACAGCAACCAACCCTTGCTATTGCCACTGAGATTGCTGTCTGTTTTGCCGATGAGGCGGGCAGACAGGATGCGTTGCAGCTGTCGGTTCGTTTAGGTCTGCCGTTGCTGGAAGAGTATGACCTGCGAGACGAACAGTACGCTCAGCTGCTGATCTGTGAGTCTGGGAGTCGGCGTTTGCAACAGACTGGTCGTAAAGCGCCGGGGCCAGTGCTGGCGGATTTTGTTTCAGGTGCCGTCGCGCACCGGCGTAAATTCGGTGGCGGTAAAGGGCAGATGATTGCCAAAGCGGTGGGGATAAAAGGTTCGCTTCGCCCTCAGGTAGTTGATGTCACTGCCGGCCTTGGCCGCGATAGTTTTGTGCTGGCGACTCTAGGCTGTGAAGTGCGGATGGTAGAGCGCTCGCCGATTATTCATGCGTTGTTGGAAAGTGGCTTGCAACTGGCGCAGTGTGATCCGGAAGTGGCCGATATTGCTGGGCGGATGACGCTGGTTAATGCTGACAGTATCAACTGGCTGGCAGCGCAGCTAGCGTTGCTCGAAAAACCCCAGGTGATCTATGTTGATCCGATGTTTCCGCATACGGATAAGTCAGCGCTGGTGAAAAAAGAGATGCGCGTGTTTCGTGATGTGGTAGGGGATGATCAGGACTCCGCGGCTTTGCTTGAGGCCGCCCTGCAGCTGGCTGAATACCGTGTGGTGGTCAAGCGGCCCCGCAAAGCGCCGGCGATTGAAGGGCAGGCGCCCAGCTATCAGCTTAATGGTAAATCAAGTCGTTACGATATCTACACGCTGAAAAGCCTGGCCTGACCCCGCAGGCTGATCAGTAATGGGGAGGTGGAGCGTCATCTTCCGGGGCGCTGATCTGGTCAGGGGCGATCTGTTTAACCTGCTGATGAAGAATCTTAATGATCTGGGTGAGCCGTGCGATTTCAGCACCCTGCTTGGCCATCTCTTCGCTCATTTTATCCAGAGCGTCTTCCTGAAAAGCGACCCGTGATTCGAGTTCTTCGAGTAACTGTTGCTGATTCATATAAAATTTCGTTTCCCGCAATGATTGAGAGTTAGGCCGTTAATTAGTCGCAATTATACCCTATTCACGGCCTGGATCAGCGTTTGGGTAGCTAAGCGATTGAAAAAAAGCACAAAAGTGGGTATATAGAGTGGTCTGGATTCTTTTTCCTATGAATCCTGTTTCTATTTAATAACTTTAATTAATTATAAGAGATCTATATGAGTGTTAATCAACTTATACGTAGTGTAGTTGTCAGCGCACTTGCCACTGCAGTTATCCTTTTTCTTCAGGGGTCATTGCCAGGTGAAGGCGGGTTGCCTTTTTTTGATATTGGCGTTGTGTTTGCGGTTGTGCTGGTTAGCTGTGTTATTGCGGGCCTGGGTTCCGGCAGTGAAGAGGAAACCGATGAAAATGATGATCGCGAGTTAGGTACGGTAAAGTGGTTTAATGTGTCAAAGGGCTTTGGCTTTATTACCCGCGAGAATGGTGATGATGTGTTTGTTCATTTTCGTAATATCCGTGGCCGGGGTCATCGTTCACTGACCGAAGGACAAAGTGTGCGATTTACGGTGAAAGAGAGTGATAAAGGTTTGCAGGCAGAAGATGTTTCTGTTGCTCGAACCTGAGCTGGTCTTTCATTGAAAAACGGGAGCCCTGGCTCCCGTTTTTTTATCTCTCGACAGTGTCGATCAGATCAGTCCCAGTGTTGCGCAGCGTTGCAGTAGTTCATCCCGATCACAATATCCTGCACTGATAACCTCCAGCCCTTGTTGTGTCTCCAGGCCAAGAAATGGGAACCCCTGAATCCCTTTCTGCTGGCAGAAGGTAAGATCTTCAAACAGAACTTTGTCTGTTTTGTCACTATTAATCTGGTTGATAAAACGCTTGCGATTTAAGCCGATCTCTTCCGCCAGTTCGCTTAGCACTGACAGGTCTGATGGGTTGCGTGCTTCCCGGTAATAGGCGCGTTGTATCGCTTCGACCATTAACATGCCGCTACCGGTGGTGATCTGCTCAGCACTGATAACCGCCCGGCAGGCAGGGTAGGTCGATCTGCGCGGCTGGCATTTCTCCCAGAACTGCTGGTTAAACTGAGTGCCGGTGCGTTGTTCAATATCTCGCCATGTTTGTGATATGGCCTGTTGCATCTCTTTTGGCATCGGCTTATCACTGTCCGGGGCCAGCCCCCCCATATAGCAATAGATCCTGATTCCCGGTCGTAACTGGCTGACCATATCCCGCAGATGTGGCTGAAATGCATAGCACCAGCTACACATCGGATC
>NZ_JBNKYN010000037.1:0-40325 GCF_050300915.1 Amphritea sp. | reverse complement strand
CAGTGTCCCGCCACTGGCTAACTCAATCTTGCCTTTTTTACTGGCGGATGCCCCGGTAAAAGCCCCCCGCTCATGCCCAAACAGCTCTGATTCCAGTAACTGCTCGGGAATAGCGGCACAGTTGATCGCGACAAAGGGCTGATCCCGGCGCGAGCTATTCAGGTGTAGCACCTGGGAAAAACGCTCTTTACCGGTGCCGGACTCACCGGTCAGCAACACCGTCACGACGGTGTCAGCCACGCGACTGATCTGCCTCAGGGCATCCCGCACCGCCTGGCTCTCGCCGAGTATACCGTGGTTATTCTCACCACTCTGATGCTGCAGGGCATCTTTCAGTTCACGGTTCTCCTCCTGCAGATAACTGGTACGCTCCTCAATCAGGTTACTGATACTGATGATCTGCGCAATAAAGGTCGCCAGAATTCGCAGAATCATCAGGTCGGCATCAATCGCCCGTGGTCGCATCCGCAACCGGTGCGCAGCCAGCACACCAATGGTTGAGTTACCATCCATAATCGGCACCGCAATATAAGCCACCATACCGTCTGGCAGAGTTTCCCGATCCACCGCCCGGAACAGATAACCCGGTTCCTCATCAATATTCTGAACCACCGCAGGCTGACCACTTTTCATCACCGTACCGGTGATGCCCTCACCCACTTTGTACACCCCCAACCGGCGCTCTTCATCACGCAAGCCGTAACTGTATCGGATCTGCAGGGTCTCACCGGTTGTCGATGGCAGCAGCACACGCCCACGATTCAAACCAAGCATCTGCGACATCAGCCGCAAGGTGCCGGAGATCGCTATCTCAGGTGTCGCCGCCTGGCCGATAAGCTTGGCTGACTCATGCAACACCGTCAGGTCGGATGCGCCGGCACCGGCATCACTCTCTACATTTTTATGCGACAGAACGTCTGTTGGATATCCCATAGGCTCTAACCTCTACAAACAGAAATACCTGTTGCCAGGCAACAGGTATATTCAGCACAATTCACACAGCGTCCATCACCAGACAACGCTGCAAAATGGATTGTCCAGCCGGGTGTTAACACCGGACTGCAGATACTCAAACCATCACTCCATATGCCAGTTAAAACGTTTAATCAGCACGCTACAGATTGTATCCAGACCATAGCCAATAATGCCGATAACGATAACCACGGCGGCGAGACTGTCATAAGACAAGGTGTCGCGAGCGTCGTTGATCGCATACCCCAGTCCGCTGGTGACACCTAGATATTCCGCCGGAACCAGAACCACCCAGGCAACCCCTACCGCAAGACGGATACCCGCCATGACGTCGGTCATAATCGCTGGCAGAATGATCCTCCGCAGCATCTGAAAACCGGATGCACCCAGGTTGCGCGCCACTTTAAACCAGTTAGGATCAATACGACGTACACCGTGGGCGGTGGAGAAGATGATCGGCCATACCGTCGCCATCACAATCAGGAAGATGATCGCAGAATCCCAGCTCTGAAAGGCCAGCACTGCAATCGGCATCCACGCCAGTGGACTGATCATGCGCAGAAACTGAAACGGCACGTTAGTCACTTTCAGCGCCAGACCAAAGTAACCCACTGTTACCCCCACCGGCACACCGATGCCGATACCCCAGACCAGCCCGGAAAGAATGCGATAAAGGCTGGAACCAATGGGTTGCCAGACTTCACCACTGGCCACCAGATCCACCAGCGCACTGAAGGTTGGAGCTGGCGCAAACGCGGCAAAGGCACTCAGATCCGGATCATTTTCAATCAAGAAACCACCGAACCACCACAGCAACATCAGCCCGGTAATCCCCACCGCCGGGTATTGCAGAGACTTCAACCAGCCAAACAGCTGCGACATATTCGGCATCACGCTGGCGACCGTTATCGTTTGAGTATTACTGCTGTTCATATCGCAACCACCTCTTCTCGCTCAAATGGGTTCTCCGCATTAAAACCTGGCGCATCTTCCCAGCCTTTATGCTTCTCCATCGCCGCTTTAACAAAGCGGTAATCCACCAGATCATCAGCCACAAAGTCTGCATCCAGCTCGTTCAGGAAGGTGGCATCACCACTCACCAGAGTGTTTTTCAACTCATTTACAATCAGTTTGGTAGCTGAAGGGAACGGCCAGGGCTGGAAGTCGATCCGGCCACTATTCCATTCCGGGTGCTGAATCGCATCGGGCACGGCATAGGTTTCTTCGTCATACAGCGTCATCGCACGCTCAACCACATTGGCTTTCATCGGCAGATAACGTTCGCCATCTTTAGACAGCAGATGAGCAACCTCTTTCTTGTTTTGCTGGGCGTAGATCTGAGCTTTGACAATGGCGTTCATCACCTTCTGAGTCCACTCAGGCTTGGCATTAACCTGATCCTCATTCATACACACCACACAGCAGGGATGGTTACGCCAGATATCACCGGTAAAGCGCAGCATCTTACCGCCAGCCAGCAGCTCACCGGCCGCATTAAAGGGCTCTGCCACGATAAAGGCATCAATCTTTTTCGCCGCCAGTGATGGTGGCATATCCGGTGGCGGCATAATCTGCAGATTCACCTCATCAGCCGCGACAGGCTCACCCTGCGCTTTAATCACCGGTTTCAGTCCCACATGTCGAAGCGCCATCTGCAACACGATATTGTGCATGGAGTACCAGTAAGGTACTGCAACCTGCTTGCCACCCAGGTCCGCAAAGCCCTCGGCTTTAACATGTTTACCCACCACCACACCGGAACCATTCAGATGAGCCCAGGACATGATTTTGACGGGGAAACCGTTGTTATAGCGCATCCAGATAGGGATAGGCTTAAGGAAGTGCACCAGATTGAATTTACCCGCTGCAAACCCTTCAACCAGCGGCGACCAGCCTCGAATCAGCGTTGGCTTTTCTGATTTAAGCCCCTCTTCCGCGAAGAACCCTTTAGCATGCGCGACCAGCAGTACAGTGGCATCGGTAATCGGCAGATAACCGATACGTACAACCTCATCTTCCGGTGGCTGGATACTGCCCCAGGCAGGCATGGCGGCGGAAAGCCCGAACATTGCAGCCAGCCCCCCCATAGCAAGGCTATCCATCATGAAATCACGGCGACTCATCTCATGCTTTTGCAGATAATCAAGATCGGCATCAGAGATCTCATTCGGCTTCGCATCAAGCTTAGAACTGTATTTTTTCATTATAAATTCCTCTTAAAATTGGCAGCTATCAGGCGGCTGATTCAGATACTTCAGACGCTTCGGTATCGGCACCACTACGGCCCGCCAACCCGGTATCGGTCCCTTTAAACTGTTGCATCAACTCGTCACGCATCGACTGGAAACCGGCATCCATATGTCGGCGCGGCCAGGGCAGATCAACCGTCAATTCACCGACAATGCGACCCGGATTCTGGGACATGATTAACACCCGGTCGGCCATCGCTATCGCTTCATCAATATCGTGGGTAACAATCACCATGGTGATACCGCGCTCGCGGCAGATATTCGGCACCTCTTCCTGAAGCTGTGTTCGGGTAAAGGCATCCAGCGCAGAAAAAGGCTCATCCAGAAGCAACACCTCCGGCTCGGTTGCCAGCGAACGCGCCAGTGCAACCCGCTGCTGCTGCCCACCGGAAAGACTCTGTACATTGACCTCTTTCTTATCGTGCAGCCCCACCATATCCAGCAACGCATCAACCCGCTCACCGGCCTCAGCCTTCGGCATGCCATCAAACAGCAGACCCAGCGCAGCATTCTCTTTGACGTTCATCCAGGGATATAGCGAGGCTTTCTGAAACATCATGTTCCACTTAGCGCTGGGCTTGGTCACCAGATGACTGTTGATGCGGACACAACCATCAGACGGAATCAGCAGACCCGCCATCATGTGCAACAGGGTCGATTTGCCACAACCGCTGCGACCAATCAGGGCCACCAGCTCGCCAGGCTCAATTCGATTTTCAATATTTTTCAGCGTGGGCTTTGCTGCAGCACTGAACCTGTGTGTGATGTAATCAAGTGATATAGACGCACCCATACTCCGGCTCCGATAAATTAGTATTGATCCAGATCAAAGCATTTTCCGGGCCAAAATTAATAAACCAATAAAAACATAGAGTTAGGTAGAGACATAGAATAAAGGAAACACCCACTATGGTCTGACAATGTCGAGCATTGTCAGGTAATGGCCAGTTATGCCCTGTTGCAGTGCAGCATTGCGCTCCATTGTCGGGCATATTTTCATCAATTTTAGTGAGGTTCGGGAGGATAAACAGAACGGTGAATTCGATAGGCTGTCAACCAGGAATTCTACTGACTGACAACCCGAAGAGATCCGGAAGACGCAGCTTATCTACGCCGGAACAGCGGCTGGGGTGTAGATACCGAACGGGCATAGATCAGATCAAACACTTCCAAACCTTTTAGCGCCTCCTCTGCTGACTTATCTTCACGAACAGCAAAGGAGCTGAAGCCACAGTGACGCATCGCCGCTAACTGATCTCGTAACACATCACCCACGGCACGCAGCTCTCCCTCGAAACCATGTCGGGCACGTAGCAGATAAGCCTGACTATAGGCCCGACCATCACTGAAGCGGGGAAACTGAAGCGCTATCAGCGGCAGAGAATCCAGCCAGGGGAGCAGAATGTCAGGGTCATCATCCGGATGCAGCACCACGCCATACAGCTTCTGCAAGCTTTCACCTGATTCCGCTAACACCAGCAGACGCTCCAGTGACACGATCTGATAATCGCGATTACCGCTGTCATCTTCACCCGGCATCGACCAGGGATCATCATGCACAACCGCAGAGACTCCGCTCACCGTCGTAATAATGTTTTTCATGCGGAGGCCTCCTCTGGAGTTTCCTGTGCAGTAGCGGTCAGCGTCTGATAAACCCGCTCTTTAAAGGGGTCAGGACCGATGCGGTTGACCGTTTCAATAAACGGCTCGTCCAATTCACGGTAGTCCAGATAGGTCTGCAACAAGCGGTTTATCGCTTCCGGCACCTCTTCCGCCCGGAACGCGCGGCCGATCACTTTACCCAGCGAACTGTTCTTTCCCTGAGCGCCGCCAATGGTGATCTGGAAAAACTCCTCACCACTTTTATCCACCCCGAGGATACCGATGTTGCCGATATGGTGATGACCACAGGCGTTGACACAACCAGAGATATTCAGCGTCAGATCACCCAGATCATGGAGGAAATCGATATTATCAAAACGTTCCTGAATGGCACGGGTGACCGGCAGTGAACGGGTGTTCGCCAACGCACAGTAATCACCACCGGGGCAGGCAATCACATCGGTCAGCAACCCCACATTGGGCTTCGCCAGATTAATCTCTGTCAGTTTTTTCCACAACGGATAGAGATCCTGTTTACGGATATCCGGCAGCACCAGATTCTGCTCATGGGACACCCGGATCTCACCGAAACCATAGCGTTCCGCCAGATCCGCCACAGCGTTCATCTGCTCGCCGGTAACATCCCCGGGAGGCGCGCTGGCACCCGGCTTGGTTGACAGTATCACCGAGGCATAACCAGTCACTTTATGCGGCTGCGTATTGCGCTGTACCCATAAGCCAAACTGCGGATCACGGGCCAGCCAGGCACCATATTCAGGATCAATCAGATCGAGTCGCTCGTAAACCGGTGGTGCAAAACCGGCAGCTACCCGCTGATACTCTCTCTCGGTCAGCACGGCGTCACTGTCTTTAATCAGCGCCCACTCACGCTCAACCTCCTGGGCAAACGCATCCACGCCCAGCGTTTTAACCAGAATTTTGATACGCGCCTTATACTTGTTATCCCGGCGGCCATAACGGTTATAAACACGCAGAACCGCTTCGGTGTAGGTGAGTATATGTTGCCATGGCAGAGCTTGTTTCACCCGCTCATTGAGGATTGGCGTTCTGCCAAGCCCACCCCCGGCCATGACATCCAACAGCATCTCACCCCTGTCACCCCGATAGAGATAGAGACCAATATCATGGGCGCGCACTGCGGCACGATCAGATGCTGAGGATGAGATAGCGATCTTAAATTTGCGCGGCAGAAAGAGAAACTCAGGATTTACCGTCGACCACTGTCTGAGGATTTCAGCCAGAGGGCGGGGGTCTATCACCTCGTCACCGGCCACTCCGGCAAACGCTTCAGTGGTGATATTGCGTACGCAGTTACCGGAGGTCTGGATCGCATGCATATCTTGATCGGCCAACAGCTGCAGGATGTCCGGCACCTGTTCCAGTTCAATCCAGTTAAACTGAATATTCTGGCGGGTAGTGAAATGGCCATAACCGCGATCAAAATCAGTGGCTATTTTAGCCAGCACCCGCAACTGAGCTGCAGAGAGGGTGCCATAAGGGTTCGCCACCCGGAGCATATAGGCATGCTTTTGCAGGTAAAGTCCGTTTTGCAACCGCAGCGGCAAAAACTCCTCTTCACTCAGATCGCCCGATAGCCGGCGTGCAACCTGATCACGGAACTGCTCTACCCGCGCCTGTACCAACGCCCGGTCATATTCATCATATCTGTACACAACATCAGTACTCGTTCAGCTACTTTAGCCGCCCAGAATATACTGAGGTGTAAATCAGGCACAGGCTCAATATTTTAATTTTTAATCGAGACAGATTAACCCTGCGGCACCAACACAGCGGACAAAACATTCAGCGCCTCAACCCGGCGCTTATCCCAGGGATGGGAAAAACTGAGACGCATACAGTTGCGAAATTGTCCCGATACCGAGAACAACGGCCCGGGGGTAATCACCACCCCACGATCAAGCGCTTCGGGATACGCCTCTAAGGTATCCACCCCGTCAGGTAGTTCAACCCACACCGCTAAGCCACCCTGCGGCAGGCTGATTCTCAAATCCCCGGGCCAGGCTCGCAGGTGCGCAATCAGCCGGTCACGTCGTTCACGCAACTCATGGCGCTGGCGGCGCAGATGGGCCGCAAAACTGCCATCGGCGATAAACTCAGCGACCCCTTGCTGCAGATAGCGACTACTGCTCAGTTGGGTCACCAGCTTAAGTTTGATAATCCGTTCGTGCCATCGCGCTCCTGAGATCCACCCCAGCCGCAGGTCCCGGGATAACGACTTTGAAAATGAGCTACAGAGAATCACCCGGTTATATTGATCCAGCGCTTTCAGCGGATCGGGCACCACTCCCAAAGCTGTATCGGCATAGATATCATCCTCAATAATGGCCAGATCATATTGTTCCGCCAGAGTTAACAAACGCTGCCGGGCGTCTGTCGGCATCAACGCCCCTCCCGGGGTTGAAAAGGCCGGTGAGACTATACAGGCTTTAACTTTCCAGCGTTTGAGCACCTCTTGCAGCGCCTCTATATCCATCCCTGTAGAGATGGATGTCGGCACCTCAACAACTTGTAAACCTAGCTGTTCAAGCAGCTGCAGCACACCGTAAAACCCCGGCGACTCAACCGCAACAATATCGCCCTTTTCGCAGGTCGCCATCAACGCCAGGAACAGCGCATGCTGACATCCGGAGGTGATACACAACTCATCAATATCCGCCTGCCAGCCACGGCGTAGCAGATGCAGGGATAGCTGTTCCCGCAAGCCAGCATCCCCTGCAGGAATATCGTAGTACTGGTAATCATCACCCCGTTGCCGACGCAGCGCTCTGGCGACCGATCTGTTCAGGGTGACAATGCCCGCGGGCAGTTCACCCGCGTGCAGATCGGGCAATAAATCAAAGGCGGCACTGCGGCGCATAATATCCAGCAACAGCTCACTCACCGTTACCGGCCTGGGCGCCTCGATACGTGAACGGCTGATCGGCTCCTTTACGGTTTTAGCATGCAGCGCAACAAAGTAACCCGCTTTAGGCCGGGCTTCCAGCAAGCCCTGCGCTTCGAGGCGCTGCAGGGAGTGCTGGACAGTCGCTTTCGACAGCCCATGCTGTTTGCACAGCGCCCGGATCGAGGGTAACCGATCCCCCATCAGCCAGCGCTGTTCTTCAATCCCTTTTAAGAGCCAGCTCTCAAGCTGTTGATAGAGATAATCTGATGTCATTGTGCCTTACCGCCTAACTGTACCTATTAACTATAATTTTTTTATACCTGTTCCTATACAAATTACAACCGTAATCTAGCGCAATCACAAAATTTAGTAGATTGTCGCCATGCAAAAAATTCCTGTTATACAAGATCCAACGCCTCCCTTTGCAACCGATGGTAAGTTTCACGTGCGCCTGACCGAGGGGCGTTTTCAAAACCTCAGACGGCTGACCACCTGGCCCATGATCGCACTGTTTTTCGGTCTTGCCTGGGTACAGATCGATGGTCAGCCGTTTCTGTTTTTCTCTTTTGAGCACCGCCGTATCACCCTCTTTGGCAGCGCGTTGTCCTGGCATGATCTGCCCTTACTGGCAGGATTAATGATTGCCGGGGCGACGCTGCTGTTTTTTATGGCGGTGGCCTGGGGACGGGTCTGGTGCGGTTTTGCCTGTCCACAGAGTGTCTGGACCTGGCTGTTTATCCGCATCGAGCAGCTGACCGAAGGGCGTGCCAGTGAACGGGCTAAAACTGATCACCTGCCACTGCGCGGTAAGCGTCTGTTACGCCGGGTACTGAAACATATTCTCTGGATCTCTTTGTCAATACTCACCGCGGCAACCTTCACCGGATACTTTGTCCCTATCCGCGAGATCGCTGCCGATATGATCAATCTGCAGATGTCATCCGCGCTGTTTGGCTGGCTGACTATTATGGCGGCGCTGACCTATGCCAATGCCGGTCTCGTGCGGGAAAAAATCTGTCTGCACGCCTGCCCTTATTCTCGCTTTCAGAGCGTGATGTTTGACGACAACACCCTGACCGTCAGCTACGATGCCGGACGTGGCGAACCACGGGCCAACCGCCGCAACGCCGATGCAAACAGTGGTGACTGTGTCGATTGCGGTATCTGTGTACAGGTCTGCCCCACCGGCATCGATATTCGAAATGGCCTGCAGGCGGCCTGTATCGACTGCGCCGCCTGCATCGACGCCTGCGATAACGTCATGGATAAGATTAACCGCCCAAGAGGATTGATACGGTTTGCATCCGAACGCCAGCTGGAGGGCAAACAATCCCCCTTCCTGCGTGGAAAACTGGCGGGCTATGCGGCGGTATCCCTCTGCGCGATCTCGGCGGTCGCCTATGGCTTTACCAATACCAAAAGCTTATTGGTAGAGGTGCGCCGTGACCGAACAGAACTGTTTACCCAGCTGGATCAAAATACAGTCTGCAATAACTACCGGGTTAAAGTAGAGGGGTTTGCCCGTCATCAGGAACTGATTAAGGTGTCCCTGTCCGCAACGCCGCAGTTTACCCTGAACGGGCCAGAAATAATCAAGCTCAGTGACAGTAACTCCGCCTGGCTGCCCTATCGCATTTGTGGCAGTAATGTGGAGCAGGCGAATGCAAAACTGGCATTTGTCTTCACCGGCAATGGCATCTCAACATCAAAGGAAACCACCTTCCTGTCGAAGCTGATCTGAGCCGGCGTTAAAACCCGGCAAGGAGCCCCCCTTCCTTGCCGGGCGTTTAAGAAAACCCACTACCGGCAGCGCGTCAGGCCTTGCTCAGGCGATAAGCCAGCTGCGCGCGCGACAATCCCATCATCCGTGCCGCAGCGGCCAGGTTGCCACGACACCGTTCCACAGCTTCCTGTATCAGGCGCAACTCCAGGCTCTCCAACGAGAGTGACTCGGATTGAGACAGGGCCAGGAAACGATCCAGTAACCCGCCTTCGATAGCCTCACTTGCTGCAAGAGCCTCGTTAGCATCCTCTTTCGCCAGCCCTCCAGCGATGCCGACGGAATACACAAATTCACTGGGCATCTGTTCAAACCGAAACAGGTGGCGCAGATCAATCGCATTATCATCGTCGGCGGAAATAACGCCTCGCTCGACCAGATTCTGCAATTCGCGGATATTGCCCGGATAGTCGTAGTTGAGCAAAGCTCGCACCGCCCGGGCCGTGAAGCCGGTGATATGGCGCCCATGCTGTTGACTGTAGCGCTGCAGGAAGTAGCTGAGCAACAGCGGAATATCTTCCCGTCGATCACGCAACGGCGGCAGGCGAACCGGAAATACGTTGAGGCGGAAAAACAGATCTTCCCGGAAACGTCCCTGACGTACCTCCTCTTCAAGCTCGACATTGGTTGCGGCCACAACCCGGACATCCACTCTGATCTCCCGTGTTCCGCCAACCCGCTCGATCACCCCTTCCTGCAAGGCGCGCAACAACTTCCCCTGGGAGACCAGACTCAGTGTTCCAATCTCATCGAGAAACAGGGTGCCTCCATCGGCACGTTCGAAGCGTCCCGGACGGGAAGCGGTTGCCCCGGTATAAGCGCCCTGTTCCACGCCGAACAGCTCTGCTTCCACGAGAGTATCCGGAATGGCGGCGCAGTTGACCGAAACGAAAGGCTTATCTTTGCGCGGACTGATCTCATGGAGCATTTGCGCAAACAACTCTTTTCCGACTCCGGATTCGCCGGAAAACAGTGCGGTCGCCCGGGTTGGCGCAACACGCTTTAGTTGATGGCAGCAGGCGTTGAATGCTGCCGAAATCCCCACCATATGTTTTTCGTCTTCCGCAGCCAGATTGTCGGTTACTTCAGGGAGTTCGGCGATATCGCGGGCCGAAGACGGATTGAAAGCACTGGTACTCAGAAAATCTTCACCATTGATGTAATGCAGGTCTTCCTCGACGTTTGGCCACTCTTCAGCCGGTTTACCAATAATACGGCAAGCCTGTCCCCCTGCTGCGCGACATTCTACTTCCCGAAAGATAACTAACCGCCCCAGCGTGGTTGATACATATCCCATGGCGTAACCAAGCTGCGTCCAGCAGGCCGGTTCAGACCCCATGCCGCAGTGAGCGATGTGGGCTTCGACCTCTACCGAGTTATGCCAGATAAACTCACCACTGTAGGTGCCCATGGCGGCATCGAACTCCAGATGGAGCGGCTCGACTTTAACCATCCCTTCGAGAGCATGAAGCCGCACTCCGGCCAGATAGGTAGACATTGGCCCCTGATCGGCCCAGCGAGCCATAACCAGTTCGGCATCGCGAACGCCGGAAATATAACCGGTACGCGTCAACAGTCCCCTCGCATCATCCAGACCCACTTTATCGATCAACTGCTGGCGCATCATCCCCAGTGCATCGCTCTGCATCAGCACGACACGCCGGTCATCCAGCCAGATCCGCCCGTCCCCGGGCGAAAATTGAATGAACTCAGACAGCTCCCCAAGCGTCGGGGAAACCGCATCGTTTTCAATTGATCCATCCCACCGCCACGTTTGAGTTGCTTCATCAAGGCGGGAAATGTCGGCTAAGGATATGCGTTCGGAGGATGACATAACAGTGACTCCAGAGAAAATTACTTAAATCGTAATAAAGCCAAAAGACCAAGTCCATGAAAATTTATGATATCCGAACATTTCAAAGCAACGCATCTTCAAGCAAAACTATCACAAACAGATAATTAAACTTTTTTATCTATATATAACAACAAGTTGAAATTAATTATCGCAATAGAAACGGGCTCACATCACTTTCTGGCGCATACATTGCTGTTATATGAAGATGCGATCGAAAATTACGGAAATCGGAAAATACCGAAACAATCGACACGACTTCAACAAGAAATGCGCGGGCCGAAAAGGAGAGTCGTCACCACGCAAGACGCCAGATTGATGGCGCAAGGAGATATAGCAATGTGCACACCTGATAGCATCAGCGGCAAGGCCGTTCTGGTAACCGCTCACGTCGCCGGACTGATTGATATGGTGGCCCTGCCACTCTGGATCGGAGCGTTAATCCAGTACTACCACTACAGCCCCGAACAAGCGGGCCTGACAGTAACAATATTCCTTTTCGCTGCACTCCTCGCAAGCCTGTTTGTTGCCCCCCGGTTCAACAGACTACCAAAGCGGCTTGCCGCAGCAGGCGGTTATGGTCTCGGCGCACTCGCTTTTTTCCTGATAGGACAGCAACCTTTAGAGAACAGCAACCCCCAGCTGATCATGCTTTTTCATGCACTCGGCGGTCTCGGCGTTGGCTGCGCGTTATCGTTTGCTCATGGCGCTATGGGACGCAGCGCTAACCCGCACCGCCTGTTCGGTACTGCCCACTTTGCCCTTGGCGTATTTGCATTGACGTTCCTTTCGCTGGTACCACAGGCGATCCAGCAGGTGAGCCCAACGATGCTGTTTAAGATCATTGCCGCAGGCATGTTCATCGCCAGCATCATGATGGCGATCGGCTTCCCCTACGTGGCCGATGACACGCCTGCAAGACAGTCAGGCAGAAACAGCTCCCGGGCAAAGATCCCGCCCGCAGCCTGGTTCATCATTGGCGTGGTGATGTGCATGCAGCTCAACCAGGCGATGGTTTTCAGCTTCGTCGAGCGCGTTGGCGCTGATCACGGCTTCGGCATCAGCGGCGTCAATGCGGCACTCATCGCCCTCGGCTTTGTCAATCTGTTTCCCGGCGGACTGGCGGCCCTCCTGCAAAACAGACTCTCACCAATACTGGTGGGCGTTGCCGGGCCGCTCGGACAAGCGATCCTCGCCCTGATCATTTTCAACTCGACAGACTACCTGCCCTATGCGGTCGCGGCCAGTCTGTTCGTCGCCATGGCGATCTTCACTCATGTCTTTCTATTCGGTCTGCTCGCACGGCTCGACACCAGCGGCCGGGCGGTTGCAGCAACCCCCGCAATGCTGATGGTCGGCTCATGTATTGGTCCCGCGCTGGGAGGCTCGATTGTTCAGGGTATTGGTTATCCCGGACTGGGCTGGGCGGCCTGCGTCATCACTGGCATCGCCATCGTATCGATCCTGCTGGTGCGCCACCACATGCTGCGCGCCACCACTGTGGCCCCAGCCACCCCGCAGATATTGACGGAGTCCATTATCGAATAAAGACAGCGCGAGTCCTCACGCAGAAAGCAATCACAAAAATAACACTGGTTTTACGCGAAGGAGATACACATATGAGAAACAAAAAGTCAGTCCTGGTGGTACACCGCACGATGGTGGCCGCAGCTGTGGCTCTGGCCTGTGGACAGGTACAGGCATTCCAGTTTGATACGGGCGATTCAGGCCTCAGGGCACGCTGGGACAACACCGTCAAATACAGCACTATCTACCGGCTGAGGGATCCGGACGCTACTCAACTGTCCGACTATGCGGCCGCCGGTTCGGTGAGTGACGACGGCGACCGCAACTTTAAAAAAGGCATCGCCTCAAACCGCCTGGATCTGCTCTCAGAGTTCGACCTTGTACATGACAGCAATAAAGGTTTACGCATCAGCGGCACCGCCTGGTACGACGACACCTATCAACAGGATAACGACAACGACTCACCGGCCAGCTCAAACAATATGAGCGCCCCCTTCGACCAGTTCACCGACAAAACACGCGATGCCGTCGGTCAGGGCAGCCGACTGATGGACGCCTTTGTCTTTACCCGTGGCCGGATCGGCAACATGCCCGCCAGTTTGAGGATCGGCCGCCACGCCGTCATCTACGGCGAAACCCTGATGTCCGGTAGCAACGGTATTGCCGGTGCCCAGGGCCCCGTCGACATTGTCAAGGCGGCGACGGTACCCGGCGCACAGGTTAAGGAGTTTCTCCTGCCCACCAATCAGATCTCCGCCACCCTGAAACCGACCAGCAATATCTCGCTGGGTGCTTACTACCAGTTCGAATGGGAAAAGTCGCCGTTCTTCGCCTCGGGCAGTTTCCTCTCGCCAGCGGACTTTCTCGGCGACTCTGAGTCTTTCCTGCCTCACGTCACAACCCGCACGTCCGATATGTCACCCGACGATGATGGTCAGTGGGGCGCACAGATGCGCTTCTCGCTGGGTGACACCGAATATGGTCTGTACGCCGCAAACTATCACGACAAAACCCCTTCGGCGGTTTACCTGAATATCGGTGCTAACCCGTTAGCCGGCGGAACCGTTATGCCGACCAGCTTCACCCATGTCTACCAGCAGGATATCAAGACCTACGGCTTCAGTGCCAGCACCGTACTCGGCAGCGATAACGTCTCCATCGAAGCCTCAGTGCGGGAGAACCAGCCCCTGACCGGCGGCAGTGGTTTCGTCCAGACCACCACCACACTGCTGGGCGGCCCTGCATTCGATAACCAGAACAATACCGCCTATGCCGTTGGTAACACCCAGCACCTGACCCTGGTCGACATCCACATCATCCAGCCCAATACCTTCCTCCGGGATGGTGGATCCATTGCCACCCAGCTCGACTGGCATCGCGTTGCCAGCGTCACCAGAAACGCAGCGGCTATCGACCCCACCACCACGCGGAGCGCCTCGCAGATCACCACCGCGTTCACCGCCGACTTCTACCAGGCTGTCGAAGGACTGGATCTGTCGATCCCGATCGTTCTGTCATACAACCTGTCGGGCCGCTCGCGGGTTTACTCCGGCTGGGTCGAACATGGCGGCTCTATCGACACCGGCATTAACTTCACCTACCAGAACGACTGGAAGGGTGGTTTCGGCTATCACCACTTTCTTGGCAGCCACGGCGTGGGCACGGGTGACGGACATTTCGACCAGACCCTGTGGGACCGCGACTACATTTCGTTCAACCTGTCACGCACCTTCTAAAAATAATAAGGAAACAGATTCATGAATGCACAGATCAAGACTCTCGCTGCCCTGATGGCCCTGACCCTGACAGGCAGCAGCCTGGCAGCGGTGTCGCCCGAAGAAGCGGCCAAGCTCAAGACAACCCTGACACCGCTGGGCGCGGAGCGGGCCGGCAACAAAGAGGGCAGCATTCCTGCCTGGACCGGCGGTTACACCAAGGCACCGGCTGGCTACCAGTCCGGTGATGTCCGCCCGGACTTCTTCCCTGATGAGAAGCCGCTCTACGCCATCACGGCTGAGAACATGGCGCAATATGCGGATAAACTAACCGATGGTGCGAAAGGCCTGCTGCAGAAATATCCCAACTTCCGCATGGATATCTACCCAACTCATCGCACCGCCGCAGCGCCTCAGTGGTATTACGACAATACCTTCGAGAACGCCACCCGCGCCAGACTTACCGGCGATGGCTACCGGTTCGAAGGTGCCTATGGCGGCGTTCCCTTCCCGATCACCAACGATCCCAAAGAGATGCTGCTGAATCACCAGACAGCCTGGACCCGTGGCGAATCAGCAATCAGTCCCTCACGCTGCTTTACCATATCACCGAGCGGTAAGATGACTATGGTCAGCGACGGCATCCAGAACCAGCAGTTCCCCTACAACTTCAAGGATGGCAGTCTGGAAAGCTATAGCGGCTATTTCAATATTGGCCACTACGTCCAGTCAGCACCCGCCTCGAAGGCTGGCGAATCGATCCTCGCCCACTTCCCCTCGGATGCAGACAAGAACATCGGTCTCTGGCAGTACCTGGTTGGCCAGCGCCGTGTACGACGCGCCCCCTCAGTGTCCTACGACACCCCGGACTCAGTTACCTCAGGCGCGGGCTTTTTTGACGAAGCGTTCATGCAGTTTGGGCCGTATGACCACCACGAGTACAAGCTGCTCGGTAAGCAGGAGATGTATGTTCTCTATAACAACAACAGGGCCAATGCCGCCCAGCCGGAGGAGCTCTTCACTCCGGACTTCCTGAACCCTGACCTGGTGCGCTGGGAACTCCACCGTGTGTGGGTTATCGATGCCACTCTGGCCCCGGGGAAGCGCCACGTTGTCGCCCATCGCCGCTTCTACCTGGATGAGGACAGCTGGCAGATTCTGATGGTTGATGGCTGGGATGCTCAGGGCCAGCTCTGGCGCATGACCTACACGCTGACCGAACTGGCACCGGATGTTCCCTCACTGGTGGCCAATATGGCCTGGGGTAACTACAACTTCCTCACCGGTGGCTACTACCTCAACGCTGCGACCAATGGCACCACGCAGTTCAAGGTTGTACCGCGGCGTCCGGATTCATTCTTCTCTCCTGATGAACTGGCGAACATGGGCGCCCGTTAAGCCCTCTCGTGGCCTCCCGCCGCTTCATGCGGCGGGTAATACTCGTTCAACAAGAGACCTGGAAACACTATGAAAGTGAAGTATCTACTTGCGTTGCTGGGGCTGTTTATTGCTGCGTCAAACCTGTTCGCCGCCGATCAACCGCCCCTCCCTGCGGCAGCCCTGGACAGGCCCGCCCTGCAATCACCCAAGTCGCAGAACATGGCGATTCTGTCGGTGACCCGTGCCGGCGACCGGGTGGTGGCCGTCGGCGAACGCGGCATCGTGCTCTATTCCGACGATAGCGGCCAGACCTGGACCCAGGCCCGGACGCCGACATCCGCAACCCTGACCGCAGTTCGTTTCGCCAACGACAAACGTGGCTGGGCAGTGGGTCACATGGGTATCGTACTGCATACGGAAGACGCTGGCGTCACCTGGGTCAAGCAACTCGACGGCATAGAAGCAGCCAGACTATCCCTCGAAGCGGCGCAGCAAAGTGGCGACGAACGCGCCATCCGCGACGCGCAATACCTGATTAAGGATGGTGCCGACAAGCCCTTCTTCGACATCTGCCTGCTGGACGATAACAACCTGATGATTATCGGTGCCTACAACCTGGCGCTACGCAGTGAAAACGGCGGCCAGCGCTGGACCGGCTGGCAGACCCGTATCGACAACCCGCGGGCGCTGCATCTGTATGCGATGCAAACCATCGGCACAACACAGTTCATTGCCGGCGAGCAGGGCCTGCTGCTGCGTTCGGACGACAATGGCCAGCATTTCACGCAGCTGGAATCGCCCTATCACGGTAGCTGGTTCGGTTTGCTGGCTGAACATGACGGCAGCCTGCTGGCTTACGGGCTACGCGGTAATGCCTATCTGACGACTGATCTCGGCAACCACTGGCAGCAGGTGAATAGCGGTACCCCCGTCTCGCTCGCCGCCGATACCGAACTGGAGGACGGACGTACCCTGCTCGTCAGCCAGGCCGGAGAGATCCTGGTCAGCACCGATAATGGCCTCAGTTTCAGCCGCTCACCCAAGCGACTGCGACTCCCCCTGACGGCCGTGACCGAAGCCCCCGATGGCCTGGTCGTGGGCAGCCTGCGCGGCGTCCATGCCATTCCTTTCCCCGCTGAATAAGCTGAGATGACTATGCACGCACCCCTAGACCACCAGCCCGTCGTTAAACGACTGGAAGAGTTCGATACCCGCTCAGGCAACCTTGCCGAGCGCACCCTGTTCAATAACCGGCTATTGATTGTCATTCTGTGCCTCTGCGGCACTCTGTTGCTCGGCTGGCAGGCGACCATGATCCAGCTGCACGCAAGCTTCGACAAGATGATCCCGGCCTCGCATCCGTACATCACCAATTTTCTGGAGCACCGCGGCGATCTGCCCGGGCTGGGCAACTCAATGCGTATCGCGGTCGAGAACCGCGATGGCAGTATCTTCGACAAGGAATACCTCGACACGCTGCAGAAGATGAACGACGAGATCTATCTGCTGCCCGGCGTTGACCGCCCCTTCATGAAGTCCCTGTGGACCACCGCCACCCGCTGGGCTGCCGTCACGGAAGAAGGCCTGGAGGGAGGCACCGTGATGCCCGACGACTATGACGGCTCCCCCAAAAGCCTGGATCAGGTCAGGGCCAACATTGAACGTTCCGGCGAGATCGGCCAGCTTGTGGCCAGCAACTTCAGGTCGAGCGTGATCTTCGTGCCGCTGATCGACCACAATCACCTGACCGGTGAAGATCTCGACTACCGTAAGCTCAACGCCAGCATTGATCAGATCATCGCCAGGTACCAGAGCGACAAGATCCGCATCCATGTCACCGGTTTCGCCCGGGTAATTGGCGACCTGCTCGATGGTCTGGTCCAGATGCTCGGCTTCTTCGCCGTCGCCATCGTCATCGCCACCGTCATGCTGTACTGGTACACCCGTTGCCTGCGATCCACGACCCTGGTCGTGGCCTGCTCTCTGGTGGCCGTCATCTGGCAGTTTGGCCTGGTACAACTGCTTGGCTATGCCCTCGACCCCTATTCAGTGCTAGTGCCCTTTCTGGTTTTCGCTATCGGTATGAGCCACGGTGCCCAGAAGATGAACGGCATTATGCAGGACGTCGGCCGCGGCACCCACCGGGTAGTTGCGGCGCGCTACACCTTCCGACGGCTGTTCGTCGCCGGTATGACGGCGCTACTGTGTGACGCCGTCGGCTTTGCCGTGCTGATGATCATCGACATTCAGGTGATCAAAGACCTGGCCATGATCGCCAGTGTCGGTGTCGCCGTGCTGATCTTCACCAACCTGATCCTGCTGCCGATTCTGCTCTCCTATGTCGGCGTCAGCCCCAACGCCGCAGAGCGCAGTCTCAAAGCGGAACAACTCGACGAGCAGGGCGCCAAGCACTGGATGTGGGAGTTTCTCGATCTTTTCACCCAACGGCGCTGGGCGCTACGCTCGGTGATTCTGGGTGCTCTGATGGCCATCGTCGGTTACACCGTCAGCACCCACCTGCAGGTCGGCGATCTCGATCCGGGCGCGCCGGAACTGCGTGCCGACTCGCGTTACAACCGCGACAACGCCTTCATGGTTGAAAACTATGCCGCCAGCAGTGACATTCTGGTGGTAATGGTGAAGACCCCCGACGACCGCTGCACTGGTTACGCCACACTGTCCAGGATGGACCAGCTGGGCTGGCAGCTGGAGCAGTTACCCGGCGTTGAGGCAACCAACTCCATGGCCAATCTGTCACGCATCTCATCGGTCGGCTATAACGAAGGCAACTTCAAATGGCTGGAGCTGATCCCAAACGAGGATGTGTTGAACGGCGTACAAAACCGGGCACCGCGGGAACTCTTCAACCAGAGCTGCAATCTCCTCAGCCTCTACGTCTATCTTAAAGATCACAAGGCGGCAACGCTGACCCGTGTGGTCGATGCAGTTGAAGCCTATGCCACAGCCAACAACACCGGCGAGACGCAATTCATCCTTGCCGCTGGCAGTGCCGGTATCGAGGCTGCGACTAACATCGTTGTCAAAAAGGCCACCCACGAGATGATGTTCTGGGTATACGGTGCAGTAATCCTGTTGTGCTGGATCACTTTCCGCTCCTGGCGTGCAGTCGTCTGCGCCGTGGTACCGCTGGTGCTGACCTCGATTCTTTGCGAAGCGCTGATGGTGATGTTCGGCATGGGCATTAAGGTCGCAACCCTGCCGGTAATCGCACTCGGCGTTGGCATCGGCGTCGACTATGCACTCTACGTGCTATCGGTAATGCTCACGCGCATGCGTGCGGGGATGTCGCTTTCCGAAGCCTATTACCAGGCCCTGTTGTTTACCGGCAAGGTAGTGATGCTGACCGGTGTAACGCTGGCGATCGGCGTTGCCACCTGGGCGTTTTCGCCAATCAAGTTTCAGGCGGATATGGGCATCCTCCTGGCCTTCATGTTCATCTGGAACATGCTCGGCGCACTGCTGCTGCTCCCGGCCCTGGCCCACTTCCTGTTGCCTCAGGGCAGGCCCGAAGAGGCACCGGCGATGAACCACGAAAACGAACTTCTCATGACCACTACAAGCGAGACCTGACATGAATTGGAAAACCCGCTTCAAGGCAAAAGCCCTACGCTTCTTTATCGACCGCATCGTCATGCGCAAACCCGCGTATCAAATTGACGGTGTTCCTGAAACCGTTTATGACGAAGAGTTGATGATTCCAACGCCACAAGGCGAAACACGCACACTGTTCCACTGGCCCGCAAAAGCCCGCAATACCGATAGTCCGGTGCCCGCACTGGTGCTGATTCATGGCGGAGGATTTGTCTTCGGTTTGCCGGAGCACGAGACCCCTTTTTGCCAGCGCCTGGCAAACAACACCGGCTGCGTCGTGATCAACCCCGTCTACGCGCTCTCACCCGAACACCCGTTTCCCCACGCGATCCATCAATGCTATGAACTGGTCGCCTGGGTGGCGCGGGAAGCGACATCCCTGGGGATCGATCCCCAACGTATCGCTGTCGGTGGCCACAGCGCCGGTGGCAACCTGGCGACAGGGGTCGCCGCGCAGGCGCTTGCCAGGGGATTTCCAAACATCTGCTTCCAGATTCTCGACTATCCATTTCTGGATGGCAGCGTCGATGCCAGGGACAAGCCGCTTCCCATCCCGAAACCGGTCATTACGCCAGAGCTCGCCACGCTGTTCAATAGTTGCTATATGCCGGAAGGTACAAACCTTCGCGATCCACTGCTATCCCCGGTCTGCGCAGATCTGGAAGATCTGGCGGGCCATCCACCCGCACTGGTTATCACCGCCGAAAACGACGTGCTCCGCGAGGAAGCGGATCGATATGCCGATATGCTGCGCAGGGCTGGCGTGCCGGTCCGGCATGTAGTATTCCCGGGGGTCGACCACGCCTTCACCCACAACGGCCCAAAACAATCGGCAGACGCAGCCTGGCAACTGATAGAGGATTATGTAAGCGCGGCCTTCGCCAAAACGCCTTCTGAAGAATCGCCGAACTCACAACAACCAGAGAGCATGACGAACAATTCGCAGTGAGGCTAAAACCGTTTACTTAAAGCGGGCCGCCTTACGATCTGCGGAAAGTGGATTCTGGGGATATTAGCGATCTGACCGCCCCGGCTCTGAGGGCCGGGCGGTCATTCAGGAACAGGTTTACCGCTACGGCTTTCAACAGGGGCAACCCGGCCCCTGCGCAGCATAAACCTACTGACTCAGATATTGGCGGAAACACCCGCTATCGCAGATAAAGAGTGCCCAGCCAGTCATTTACTCAGGTTCGGCCTTTCCCTGAACACGCCTGACAGCATCCTGCCACCCGGCATAGAACTCATCCCGATCCGACTTGCTCATGGTTGGCTCAAAACGCTTGTCACAGTGCCACATCGACTGTAGCGTCTCTAACGATTCAAACACTCCGGCCTGCAAGCCAGCTAAGTAAGCCACCCCTAAGGCGGTGGTCTCAATAATCTCCGGCCGGTCTACCGTTGCCCCAAGAATATCTGAGAGAAAGCTCAGCACCCAGTTGTTAACCACCATGCCTCCATCAACACGCAGTGTGGTTGGTCTGACACCATCACTTTCCATCGCTTTTTGCAGGTCTTTCGTTTGATAACACACCGATTGCAGCCCTGCGGTAACAATCTCCTTAATGCCAGTATCCCGGGTGAGACCAAAAATAGCGCCCCGGGCATTCGGGTCCCAATAGGGCGCACCTAATCCAGTAAAGGCTGGTACCAGATAAACACCATGATCCAGTGGCGTCTGGCAGGCCAGCGGTTCCGCCTCTGCGGCCCCTTTGATCAGTTGCAACCCATCTCGCAGCCACTGAATCGTTGCGCCTGCTATGAAAATACTGCCTTCCAATGCATAGGTTGTTTTACCGTTCAGACGATAAGCCACCGTAGTGAGCAAACGGTTTGTCGAGACCAGGGCTTTATCACCGGTATTCAACATCAGAAAACAACCGGTACCATAGGTGCTCTTGGCCATCCCCGTCGTGAAACAGGTCTGGCCAAAGAGTGCCGCCTGCTGATCGCCAGCGACCCCCAGAATAGGAATCTCGGCCCCCAGCAGCGCCTTAGCAGTGACCCCGAAATCAGCAGAGGAGTCCAACACTTCCGGCAGCATAGACGCGGGTATATCGAACAGCTCAAGCAGCTCCGGATCCCACTCCTGTGTATGAATATTAA
This sequence comes from Amphritea sp., assembly GCF_050300915.1. GTDB lineage: Bacteria > Pseudomonadota > Gammaproteobacteria > Pseudomonadales > Balneatricaceae > Amphritea. The sequence goes on along the minus strand of NZ_JBNKYN010000037.1, from coordinate 18,607 downwards.
ACAGCATGGTGCGTGACGCATTGGTCGCATCCGTACGATGCACCTTTCCGCCGGTCAGCTGCCAAAGCAGATAGGTATCGACAGTGCCAAAAACAAGGTCGCCCCGCTCTGCCTTTTCCCGGGCTCCCGGAATCTGTTCCAGCAACCAGCAGATTTTAGTGGCGGAGAAGTAAGGGTCGATAAGTAGCCCGGTTTTCGAGCTGATTAACGCTTCTACACCTTGCGCTGAAAGCTTTTCACAATATTCGGAGGTGCGACGGTCTTGCCAGACAATAGCATTATAGATCGGCACCCCGGTATGCCGGTCCCATACCAGGGTGGTTTCTCTCTGGTTGGTAATACCGATCGCGATAATGTCGTCAGTTGATAGCGCATTTTCAGCTAATACTTTGCGACAGGTTGCCAGAACAGTGCCCCACAGATCATCAGGATTGTGTTCAACCCAGCCATCCTGTGGAAACTTCTGTGAAAACTCCTCCTGAGCCAGCGCATGTACCCGCCCTTCCGTTGTAAAAAGCACCGCTCTGGAACTTGTTGTGCCCTGATCGATGGACAAGAGATATCCAGACATGAACATTACCTATATTGTTATTCTACATGTTCTCAAATGTTCGATAATGCATCATTTATAGCAAACAAACAACGCAGATTTTCAATACCGAACAACAGAACGGCTCTACCTGTATAAAAGTTAAAACAAAACAAAAACTATATGCGATAATTTACCGCTTTCGACCTTCATACAACCGCCCCTGGATGGTGTGCCGCAACGGCTTATGAACAAAACTTACTTATAAACTGGAAGGTTTTTCAGAATGTCACAGAGCCAACGCCAACTTCAAATTATGGAACTGGTCCGGGAAAAAGGGTTTGCCAGTATTGATGAGCTGGTAACGCACTTTAACGTTACCCCTCAGACTATTCGCCGCGATCTCAATCAGCTCGCAGACGCGAAGAAACTCCGGCGTCACCATGGTGGGGCGGGGGCGGAACCGGAATCAAGTACGGAAAATCTCTCTTATCAGTCGCGAAAGATTATGAACCTGGAGGCGAAAGAGCGCATCGCGAAAGCCCTGGTAAAGGCGATTCCGGACGGCGCCTCTCTGTTTATCAACATCGGCACGACCACCGAAACCATCGCTCAGGCTTTGCTAAATCATCGCGACCTTAAAATCGTCACCAACAATATCCATGTCGCCGCAATTCTTTCATCGAAACCGGACTTTACCGTCATTATCGCCGCTGGCGAGGTTCGCCATAGGGACGGAGGCATTGTCGGTGAAGCCACCAGCGATTTTATCGGTCAGTTCCAGATGGACTTTGGCATTATTGGTATCAGCGGTATCAGCATGAACGGATCACTACTGGATTTCGACTATCGTGAAGTCAGAGTCGCCCAGGCGATCATTGAACATTCACAACAGATCATCCTGGCTGCTGACCATACAAAATTTGGTCGAAGCGCAATGGTTAAACTCGGTAATATCTCGCAAATAGACCATCTCTACACCGACCTGACGCCACCCGCAGAGATCTGCGAGATTCTGACTACTAACGATATCAGCCTGCATATCGTCTAGCCCGCAACGTCGCCCGACTCAGTATAAGGCGGGCATTTCACCACGCTCCTGACAGCCACACAGTTCGTGAATGTTTTTTTTCGTTAAAATTTGTTCGTTTTTGATTGATTTTTTTCGTATTAGAACATTATAGTAGCCAAAATCGAAACCCGATAAAAACATATCACCGCTGTCCAGGCTCAAACCGCTATTTGCTGAGGAGAATCCAAGATGAATCTTACCCGTGACGTTTATGACCTCCTTGTTATAGGCGGTGGCATTAATGGCGCAGGTATTGCGGCAGATGCTGCCGGTCGTGGTCTGTCAGTTGTCCTGTGCGAAATGAGCGATCTGGGGTCAGCGACCTCATCCAACAGCAGCAAACTGATCCACGGTGGGCTGCGATATCTGGAATACTACGAGTTCCGATTAGTCAGGGAGGCACTGGCTGAACGCGAAGTGCTACTAAAAAACGCGCCTCACATTATCTGGCCGCTGCGGTTTCGACTTCCCCACCGGCCACATCTGCGCCCGGCATGGATGATCCGCGCCGGTCTTTTCCTCTACGACAATCTGGCCAAACGAGCCACGCTGCCGGCATCAAAGAGCCTGAAATTTGGTGCGGAAAGCGTACTCAAGCCAGCCATGACCCGTGGTTTTGAATACTCTGATGGCTGGGTAGACGATGCCCGTTTAGTTGTGTTGAACGCCTTAGCGGCCCAGGATAAAGAGGCAACGATTAAAACCCGCACCCGCTGCATCAGCGCCAGGCGCACAGATCAGCTCTGGAACATCACTCTACTGGATACACTCACCGGCAACACTGAGGTTCTCAAATCCCGCTCTATCGTTAATGCCGCAGGTCCCTGGGTTTCAAGCCTGTTTAAAGATGCCATGGGCTCGGAGCCGCCCAGACAGGTCAGGTTAGTGAAAGGCAGCCACATCATAGTTCCCCGAATTCATGACGAACCTGAGGCCTACATACTCCAGAACGAAGACGGCCGGATCGTGTTTGTTATCCCCTACGAAGATCGCTTCTCTTTAATCGGCACAACCGATCAGGAGTACGTTGGCGACCCTGCCAGGGTAGCAATCGATCAGGGTGAAATAGATTACTTAATTGAGGTCACTAATCAGCATTTCCGCAGACAGATTAACGCTGCAGATGTTGTCAGAACCTACTCAGGAGTGCGCCCATTACTCGATGACAACGCCGGTTCGGCCCAGGCAGTGACCCGTGACTACACCTTTGAAGTTGACGCCCCCGGCAACCAGGCACCGTTAATCTCGATCTTTGGCGGCAAGATCACAACCTATCGTAAGCTATCCGAAGCGGCCGTCGATAAACTATGTGAGCACTTTCCTGACAGCAAACCAAAATGGACGGCTGATGCCCGCCTGCCCGGGGGTGACTTTGAGAGTCAGCCAGCACTGCAGGAGGAACTGGCGCGCCGATACCCATGGCTGCCGAACCAGCTGATCACCCGATATGTCCGCACTTACGGCACCCTCTGCTACCGTTTGCTCAAAGATATGTCCAGTCTCAGCGAAATGGGAACAGACTTTGGTGCCGGTTTGTACGAAGCAGAAGTCCGTTACCTGGTCGATCACGAGTGGGCCATAACCGTTGAAGACATCCTCTGGCGTAGAACCAAGCGTGGGCTCTACATGACAGAGTCCGACACTGATCGCTTAACCGCCTATATAAACCACCATTGCGATGACCGGGAAAAGCTCTCAGTTAATCAGTAGCGCTTATCTGAATATATAAGGGATTCTTCACCAGCAATGTTCGAAGCTGACCTGATAGCGGAGCCACCTGACAGCCTGCTGTCAGACGCGGTAAAACCGGGCAGGTCTGTCCGGTTTACAACCCATTAAATGCAGTATTCACTCACTCCTGAGCTAACAGATAAGGGGAGAGTTGCTGGCGTATTTCATCACTCACTCTCACCGGTTTGCGGGTATCCATATCCAGAGCCACAATCGTTGTACTGGCCTGAACACACAGTTTATCCTTCTGCCAGATCTCCTGCGCAAAACTGATCGAACTGTTGCCAATCTTATCGACCGCAATTTTTACCGTCACCGGACTGCCCCAGAGTAACTCCTGGCGATAGTTGACGGTAAGGTTCACCACCATCCATGGCTGAGTGATCGCAAGATACTCACGACACAACGCGCCCCTGCCATCACTTAGCCATACCGGTATTACCGTATTGTTGATATGGCCTCGCATATCGGTTTCACTAAAACGCGGTTTGATAACAATTTCAAAATAGTCAGACATAGTAACACTCGGCTCCGTTTCAGTTCTGCTTACTGTTTCATCTTGCAACTTGTCAACAAGGGTTATGCTCTTAACGTATATTGAAGCAATATAAATGGAAGCTAAAAGGCGAATATTCTAAGACAACCGAGTTTTTTCAGACGGTAATGCCTATGCTGTGAATACCGTTAATGACTGATTAAACTGATTGATGCTGTATTAGTTTATTTCAATAATCCGTTTCAGCGACAGGAGAAATTACTAAATCATAAGCCATATTTAAATGTGACAATCGGAGACAATAGCAATATTATCTAGCCGCTTAGATATAAAAACTGAATTGCCTCAGGATATTACCACCATCAGATCATTTATTGATCCAGATAGCAGTCAGGGTTAGACGCAGTTTTTAACGGGCTAATCTATACTTTATTTATGTTTATGGGCGTATTCGGTTAGCCGAAACAATAAAAAGCAAGGCAGGTGTATGAAGTATCCTATCCCACCACTTAACCCACTACGAACTTTCGAGGCGGCGGCAAGGTTATGCAGCCTGACAGCGGCGGCAGATGAATTACACGTTTCTCAGGTCGCTGTCAGTCGTCAGGTTAAAGTTCTGGAAGAGTATCTTGGCGTTATGCTTTTTCGACGTTTACACAGAGGGATCGAGCTGACACGGGAGGGTAAAGAACTTTATCAGGGCATCGCCCATGCATTTCAGGATATTGGACATGCGGCACGGCAGGTCTCCCGCCGGGGACGCAGGGATATTCTATCCATACAATCATATACCACTTTTTCTCAACGCTGGCTGATTCCCCGTCTGGCGCAATTCCACGATGCGAATGAAAATATTGAGGTACGGCTGACTTCTTCCCTGCTGGCAACTGACTTTGAAACACAGAACATCGATGCTGCAATTCGTTCTGGCTATGGGGACTGGCCCGATTTGAACGCCGAGAAGCTGGTTGATATTGAGCTGATACCAATCTGTTCCCCCACGTTTTATGAAACCAATAAGCTCTCCAGCCATAAAGATCTGGCCCGGGTACGCCTGCTCCAGTCGATGGCCCGGCCACAGGACTGGGAGCGCTGGATGGCTAGCGTAGACTTGTCACTGAATTCAACATCCGAACTACGATTCGATACCTCTGCACTCGCTTATGAAGCAGCATCGATGAACATCGGAGTTGCCATCGCGGTGAAAGTTTTTGTTGAACCGCAACTGAAAAACGGCAGCTTCATTGCCCCGTTCAAAGAAACCTGTAAAACCGGAGAGGGCTACTATCTGGTCTGGCCTCGCAATGTTGAGCCCTCCCAGACACTGCTTAAATTTTTATCCTGGATGAGAGCTCTGATGAACGAAGGCAACGGAAGCACACCTGAAGCATAAAATAAGCAACAAAACCTGCCCTGGACTGGCTATGTTACATAGCCAGCCGGTTTCCCATCGTCAGCATGGCCCGCGTTAACCCGCCCAGAAAACGCCTTTAAAACACTCCGCCTATTGAGAGTTACGCAACCGCAAAATAAGCAGGAAATGCTGATAAACACTGCTTTTCTGGCGCAGCAGCTTATTAACGCCCCGACAATAACGTGACTCTTTGCTCTGATCTTCTGTGCTGTCACCGCAGAGTCTTGCCCAAATTTTAAGTGCCCCATGGCCTTACAAATACTCAGTACCACCCCTGAGTGCTTTTTGAGATATTCAATTCAGGGGAATCAACGCCCTGATTATAAATAAAAAATAAAAAGTCAAACCACGGAGGCCGTCTTATGATGGTTAGCAGAGTTAAAAAGAACGCCCGCAAAATCCTTACCACTGTCGCACTGACATTCACCGCTGCTGTTGCTACTTCAGGTGCCGCCTTCGCTGAAAGCGACTGGCCTACAGGTCCGGTTAAAATGATTATGCACACTAAGGCCGGCGGTTCAGCTGATGTATTTATCCGTACTCTGGCAAAAAGCCTGGAGCCACAGATCGGTCAGAAAGTTATTGTCATCAACTCTCCTGGGGGCGGCGGCGCCAGCCAGATGAGCAAAATTCGTCCGGCAAAACCCGACGGTCTGACGCTGGGCATCAACACCCTGACCCACTTTACCGGGATGCTGACCAACCTCAAGGGCACCTTCAGCCTGGATGACTTCTCCTGGATCGGATCCACTCAGGAAGATGCGATTCTGCTGTTCGTGCGCGAAGATTCAGAAATTAACACCCTGGATGACCTGATTGCTAAAGCCAAAGCAAATAATGGAACAGTGAATGTCGGTGGCTTTGGTCCGGTAGGCTCTATGCAGAACATTGGCGTTTCCATGTTAGAAAACGCTGCCGGTGTTAAATTCAACTGGGTTGGTTTCAACGCCACCCCAGATATCATCAGCGCGTTGCTGGGTGGTCACGTTGACGTAGGTGTTTCCAATCTGGGTGCAACCCGCTCTTTCTTCGATGCTAACCGCGTCAAAGGTCTGGGTGTGCTGGGTGAAGAGCGTCTGACCGGTCTGCCGGATCTGAAAACCTTTGGTGAGCAGGGTTACGATGTAGACACCAGCTGGATACAGGTACGTGGCATCTTCGGTCCTGCTGGCATGCCAATGGAAACGCAACAGAAGATTGCTGATGCTTTTCATAAAGCGATGCGAACTGATGATTACCAGAAGTACGCGCGTGCTGCCGGTGTGACCGATTCCTGGATGGGTCCAGAAAAATACGCCAAATTCACCAAAAACGTGTCTAAAGTCGCTGAAACACAGTTGAAAGCGGCAGGCGTACTCGAATAACCGAGAACCACAGATATAGCAATCTCACTGGGAAGGGCTTAATACACCCCTCATGTAATCTCAGTAAAGTAAAGAGCCCGGATAACCAGGACCCTATTCCCGCTTACTTCCGGGCTCTGCGCCAGTAAACAACATTGCCTGTATCGCCAGCCAATTTGCAGGCAGTCCAACAAGCGAACAGTTATATAAAATCTATACTATCAGCAACCGACCCTGGCCTATCGCGCGGGGATGCTGAAATACTCTCACCGGTAGATACAACAGTGCAGGCATTTAAACAGAACCGCGTGACATAACAGCCTGTACAACAAATATATTGTGAGGAATTTATGTCTAAGGCATTCGATAATATCCGGGTAATCGATACCACCCACGTCCTTGCTGGCCCTTTTGCCAGTTATCAGATGGCCGTACTCGGCGCAGAGGTGATTAAAGTCGAATCACCTGAAGAGCCTGATCAGGCCCGCATGCAAGGTTCTGACCGCTCTCTGAATGATATGGGCATGGGTACTGCTTTCATGGCACAGGCATCGAACAAAAAAACAATGGCGCTGGACCTTAAAACCGAAGCCGGTGTGGAAGCGATGAAACGCTTAATTCAGACCGCAGATGTCTTCGTAGAAAACTACAGACCCGGCGCTTTTGACGCTCTGGGACTGGGTTACGAGGAGATGTCCAGGTTAAACCCAGGGCTGATCTACTGCTCGATATCCGCTTTCGGTTCAACCGGCCCAAGACGTGAGCAGACCGCCTACGATGCGGTTATCCAGGCCTTTTCCGGTATGATGGCAATGACCGGCCACGGCGATGGCAAGCCATTAAAAAGTGGCGCACCGGTTGTCGATTACGCCACCGGCACTACCGCAGCCTACGCTATTTCTGCAGCACTGTTCCAGCGTGAACGTGAAGGCGGTAAAGGCCAGTTTATCGATGTCTCAATGCTGGATGTTGCCACCATTCTGTGTAGCTCACACCTGACCGGTTATCTGTGGAATGGCAAACACCCGGAGCAGAAAGGCAACGTATTCCCATTTGCTACCATCGGCTACTACCATGCTTCTGACGCACCGATGATGATCTCTGCGTCTAACCTGCCGCAACAGCGCAGACTCTGGACCGCGCTGGGCCGGGAAGACATGATCAAAACCAACAATAATCAGCGACTGGATGCGCATGCCGAAGAAGCCGAGGTACTTACCAGTATCATTGGCACTATGTCTGCTGACTACTGGGAAAAATTCCTTCAGGAACGAGGCATTCCGGCAGCCCGCGTTCGCCGTCTGGAAGAAAGTATTGCTGATCCCCATATCGCCAGCCGCAAACTGCTGCATAAGCATGATGCCCCTGACAGTCCGGTTGACGGGCTTACCGTACCGGTTGCCGGATTCATCATGTCCGAGAGCCATTCCGAAATTAATCTGCCACCACAACCGGTTGGCGCGCAAACCGCAGAATTGCTGCAGGAACTGGGCTATTCCCAGGAGGAGATTAATGCCATGCAAAAACTCGGCGCGACTAACTGATATTCAAATAGTTAACGAATCTTGCCACTACCCTCCCGATGGTATTGGCTGGCAACAGGATCGATATGATAAACAATCCGATACAATCCCTGGCCGAAGCGGCGGCAAGCTGGCATCAATCGCCCCTGAGTGACGATATCAGCCAGGCTACCCGCCGGGCTATCCTCGACTGGTTTGCCACTACACTGCCAGGCTGTGTTCAGCCTCCGGCGATGCTACTGGCTGCTGCCTGTCATTCCAGCCGGGGTAACGGCAAAGCGGTCTGCTATGTGGATGGCAGCCTGGGCTCCGCCCGCCATGCTGCACTGATTAATGGCACTGCCAGCCACACCGTCGAGTTTGATGATATTTTTAAAGACGGTGGCTACCATCCTGGCAGCCCGACGATCGCCGCAGCACTCGCCGTAGCTCAGGATCAAGAAGCTTCTCTGGAGCAGTTACACCGGGCGATTATTGCCGGTTATGAAGTCGGCTGCAGAATATCCCTGGCTATCCAGCCCAGCCATTATACCTATTGGCATATCACCTCAACGGTCGGCACGATTGGCGCTGCGGTTGCGGCAGCAATGCTGTTGAAAGGCGATGCAACCATTATCGCCAATGCTATCGCACTGGCGACCAGTTTCGCCGGCGGACACCAGCAGAACCTGCAGGGCGAAGGGATGGCTAAAGCGATGCACCCTGGGCACGCCGCCGATGCTGGTATTCTGGCCGCGATGGCCGCTGCCGAAGGCATGACCGGATCGATGGACAGTCTGCATGCCCCGAAAGGTTATGCTGCGGCAACCAGCGCTTCCACCGGTAACTGGGATGCGGCATTTGAAGGCCTGGGTGAGTGGACCCCGATCACCCGGATGACGGTCAAAAATCATGGCTGTTGCGGACATATTTTTCCGGCTCTGGACGGGCTCAGAATACTCCAGTCTGAACATGATTTCGCCGTAGAAGATATTCACAGCATCCATATCGAAGGTTACGGCCCAACCTATAATATGTGCAACCGGCCTGCGCCTAAGTCAGCTCAGGAAGCGCGCTTCAGTATCCAGTACTGCATCGCCGCGCAGTTCTTTCTGGGCGCTGTGCGTCTCAGCGCGTTCACCGAAACCGCCCTTGCACGGGAAGATATCAGGGCGTTTATGCCCAGAGTCAGCGTCAGCGAAGATGCTGAGCTGGCCGCAGCCTACCCCAGAAAACGGATGGCACGCATCAATGTCACCCTCAACAATGGACAGACACTGAACCATTTCCAGCAAACCCGCAAAGGGGACCCTGAAAACCCACTGACCGATGCAGAGATGATCGCCAAGTACGATGAACTGGCGGGCTCTGTGATCGCCCCAGAGACACGGGTAAACCTGCGTCACCAGATTTTGCATAGCCACAATCTGCCACAGGAAGTTGCGCTGCAATAACCCTCTGCACCAGTCTGTATCAAGCATTTTTTAATAAACCTGATCCTCGTATCAGGTTTATTTGCATATATTACAGCCTATAAAAGGCGCTATCCCCGTTAAGTCTTTAGCGCGTCGAAAACGATTAATCCCGCAATGACTAACATTGTCAGATACTCACTCTGACACTACCGCTTGATCTACAATAAATAACCTCCCCAACTCACCCTTAACTGTACCTATTCATTCTTTTAATTCTGTCCCTATTATTATTTACAAAACTATCAACGACAAAAAATTAAATGAATTGCAGTGACTAAAAACAGCCTCAATAACGAAAAAAACGACAAAACATAATCACATTATAATCAACAACTTAAAATAAATTATCATATTGAAAATCGTATCAGACCAACATTTAACCACCCCAAAGAAAACAAATAGTTTCTTCAAACACCGACCCATCTTGACTAGATTCACTAAGGTAAACCTTAACAAGAAAAAATATCCCCGTAGGTACGTTATATGAGATCCGCACTAATCATTCTCGATATGCAGAATGAACTGATAGACCCACAAGGCAAAGTTGGCTCTAAAGGCTTCTGGAAAACCGTTGACGAGTTAAAACTGGTTGAGAAAACCGCCAGGGTTGCCGATGCTTTTCGCGACAGGAACTGGCCTGTTGTATTCGTCAATGTTGGCTTTGAAAAAGGCTACATTGATGCCATCAGTCAACAATCCAGACTGGCACACCTGAAAGAGATGAACGCCATGATCATCGGCGAATTCGGCACAGGCTTCCCGCCTGCACTGGCACCTCGGGAAGGCGAACTGGTGGTCACCAAACGGGCGGTCAACCCATTTCACAATACCAACCTTCTCAACTGGCTGCAGTGTAACAAGGTAGAGCATATCGTTCTGGCCGGAGTGTACACCCATATGGTGGTCGATAGCACCGCGCGCCACGGCGATGACTCGGGCCTGTTCGTCTCAATCCTGGAAGACTGCTGCGCCTCACCCGATATGGAACTACACCGGACCGTGTGCGAAAAAGTTCTGCCACTGTTCGGCACCGTAACTGACTTGGTCACGTTACTGGAACAGATCGGCCAGCAGGACTAACCACCTGGCGCTGGCATACCTGCCGGGACAACGCCTTTTCCATAGTCATATTTTAATCCCTACCAACAAAAATAACGGATAAGAATGATGAAATACTTAAGACACTCACTGATCCTCGCCGCTGCTGTTCTGTGCAATCTGGTTTCAATCGCGAACGCCGCAGAGTTTAATCTGCGCATCGCTAACTGGAACCCAAACCCTCATCATGCGGTCTCTGTCGCACTGAATGAGTGGGCAGATAAAATCAATAAAGAGTCCAATGGACGCATTAAGGTAACGGTGGATAAAGCCATTATCGGTAAACCCGCCGGTCAGTATGACCTGATTAAGCAGGGCGTCGTCCAGGCAGGATGGGGAGCATTGCCCTGGACGCCGGGCCGCTTCGAACTGAGTCAGGTCGTTGAACTGCCTTTCCTGGTTCCCAGCGCTGAAGAGGGCAGCCGTAAAATTACTCAGATCTGGCAGAAACACTTCGCCGATAAAGAGTTTACCGATACCAAGCTGCTTGCTATTCACGTTCACTCTCCCGGTGCGCTGCATACCAAAGAGAAAGTCACCTCCCCCGCTGACCTTAACGGCATGAAAATCCGCACCATCGGCTCTGGCGTAAAGTGGGCCGAAGCGCTGGGAGCAACAGCTGTCGTCATGCCTGCCAGCAAAGCACATGAGGCACTGGCCCGTGGCGTCGCCGATGGCATTCTGTTCCCCTGGGATGCGATCAAATCTTACCGCCTGGAAAAACTTCTGCCTTACCATTTAGAGGTTCCCAACGGTTTTTATACCATCGCTTTCTTCTTTGCGATGAACCAAAAATTCTATGACTCACTACCCGCAGATCTTCAGGCACTGATTGATGCCAACTCTGGCCCGGACACAGCAGCCTTCCTCGGCCGCGCATGGGATGCTGCTGCGGATAAAACCCGTAGTGATATCGCTGCGGACCCAGGCCACGAAATCAATACAGTGACCGCTGAAGTACTCAGCGATCTTCAACAACGCTCAAAAGCGATTACTGCCGACTGGAAAGCCAAGGCTGAAGCTAAGGGTATCGATGCTGACGCCGTTCTGGCGGAATTCAACGAGTAACCTGAGCGAATAAGGGAACCTGTATATGATTGGCGAATATGCCCGTCGAACCACTACCGTGATTACGGTAGTGGTTTTAGCTGCGCTCTCGATACTTATCTTTATAGATGTTATCGGGCGCTACATTTTTTCATCTCCACTCCCTGGCAGTATTGAACTGGTCGAAGGCTTCATGGCAGTAGTCATGCTGGGCTCGCTGACTCAGGCAACCTATTCACGCGAACATATCAGACTCGAGTTCATCATCATTAAAGCGCCTCATGGCTGGCGCACGGTGCTTGAAAAACTGAGTCAGTTTGCAGTGGTACTGGTCACGGCGGGAATCGGATGGGGGCTGTTTGAAAGAACCCTGTCCCTGCGTGATTCCGGTGATTTAACACCGGTACTGCATCTGCCGATCTATCTGATGGCCGGATTTGCGTTTCTGATAGCCGTTGCAGCGATCATGGTCGCCGCCCGATTGCTGTTTAGCCCCGACTCTTCAGCTCTGCCCTCAGGAGAATCTAATCATGACTGAGATAGAAGTCACCATTCTGGTTGTCAGCATGCTGCTGGGCATGATGCTGCTCAGCATCCCCATCGGTGCATCCATGGCGATCTCAGCCTTTACCGGCATTCTGATTCTGTATGGCTTTGATACCGCGTCGTTTATCATCGGCGAGGTGGCGATGGAGATCAGCTTCAACTACGAGCTTTGCATCGTGCCGCTCTTCATTCTGATGGGCAACCTGGCAACCCGTTCAGGGATGTCAGCCGATCTTTACGAAGGCTGCTCCCGCCTGTTCGGGGGGGTTAAAGGTTCACTGGCGATGTCCACTATTGCGGCATGTGGATGCTTTGCTGCGGTTTCCGGCTCATCCCTGGCAACAGCGACGGCACTGGGCCAGGTTGCCCTGCCGGAGATGAAAAAGTACGGCTATAGCGATGCCCTGGCCACCGGCGCAGTGGCTGCTGGCGGCACCATTGGAGTACTCATACCGCCGTCCATCATTCTGGTGATCTATGGTGTGCTGACAGAAACCTCCATCACTGACCTGTTTGTCGCAGCGGTGATACCCGGCATCATGCAGTTGATTATCTACACCCTGACTATCGTTATCGTCGTACGGATGTGGCCAAAATCCGCTGGCGCGGGCTCCCCGACTACGCTGAAACAAAAACTCAGTGCCCTGCCTAAACTCGCCAGCATGGTCTCTTTGTTTGTACTGATTATCGGCGGCCTCTATCTGGGTATTTTCACGCCAACAGAAGCCGCCGGATTCGGCGTCATCTTCGCCCTGATGATCGGTTTAATTCGCAGATCACTGAGCTGGCGTCACATTGTCGAGTCGCTGAAATCAACAACCAGGACGACCGGGATGATTGCCCTGATCGTGTTTGGTGCCTTTATGCTGATCAACTTCTTCGTTCTCACCCGCGCCAACATCACCATCGCAGACTATATTGTCTCGTTTGATGCACCGCCAATGCTGATCCTGTTGGGCATCCTGTTAATCTATCTGATTTTAGGTTGTTTCCTGGACAGTATCGGCATGGTTCTGCTCACTATTCCGGTGGTATTCCCTATCGTGCAGAACCTCGGTTACGACCCGGTATGGTTTGGCATCATTCTGGTGATTGTGGTGGAAACCGGCATGATAACCCCTCCATTAGGTATTAACGTCTTTGCGATAAAGTCGATCGTCCCAACGGTCAAATTATCAACGATATTCAAAGGGGTAACCCCGTTCTGGGCAGCCGACATCATTCGTCTGGCACTGCTGATTATCTTCCCAGGGATTACACTGTTTTTACTCTAGGGCAGCAGCACTAAACCCGGACAAGCCACAACAAAGACATCGCAAAGGGGAAGGCGTTCGAGCAACGGCTTCCCCTTTTTATACCCCTGTTTAGCCCCGCTTCCCCTCTATCGGGACGATCTGAAGATCGATCACTGCTGAGTAAAGTCTGCCGCAACACCAACGCTCCTGCCTGCTCCTAAACTCAGCAAACCCAACCATCCTGCAGCGGCTCGCCCCCCCCCAAAAAAAATCCAAACTGGATAGTCCAGACGGTTTCTTTCCGCCGTTGGACATGTTCGGTTTCTATCTCAGCAATATAGGGATAACAGCAAGTAACGCCTCACTATGCAGCCCCTGACTAAAAGAATGAACACTATATAGGGCCGCAGCATGTGAAGTCTGCAGTGCACTTCCGGACTAGCGGACCGCCTTATTGGTAGTCGCGACAACAGTAACATCGGCCCCGGTGCCAGACAGACGTTGTCACTAACAGGCGTGCTTTTAAGACACCCAATTCAGTCAGGAGCAGTGCGGTTACAGCAGGTTTTTTCAATCAAAGCCCTGAGCCAGCCATGTGTGACAACAGCGCACAAGTGGAATGCCTGGAATAAAAAAAACCCTTATCAAAACTGATAAGGGTTGAAGTGCCAGGAAGTGATATGGAACAGGTGAGTATTACTCTTCGTCGTGGAAAGCCTTGCGCTTATTCCAGCTACGCAGCGCACTGATCGCAGGAAGAGCAAAAGACAGTACGGCAATCGTCAGCAAAATCAGCGTGATTGGACTGGTGTAGAAGATATCCATGTCACCATTTGAGATCAGCAGCGCACGACGGAAATTTGTTTCCAGCATCTCACCCAGCACCAGCGCAAGAATAATAGGTGCCAGTGGGATATCAAGCTTACGGAATATATAACCCAGAATACCAAATGCCAGGGTAATCATGACCGGAAAGACTGAGTTCTCAGATGCGTATGATCCGATCAGACTGATTGCGGCAACAATAGCGGCAACCATCGGGCGGGGAATATCCGATACTTTAGCCCAGAACCGTGCCCCCAACAGACCGATCAGTATCATAATTGGCACACTGACCCACAACGAGGCAAAAATGGTGTAAGGGATCTCAGGAGACATCGTGAACAGCAGGGGACCCGGCTGAATCCCATGAATCATCAACGCACCAATCATGATCGCAGTGGTTGGAGACCCGGGGATACCCAGCGCCAACAGCGGAGACAGTGCCCCGGAAACCGCCGCATTATTTGCGCTTTCAGAGGCGCAGATCCCCTCAAGGCTGCCTTTACCAAACATCTCAGGCTTCTTTGATGTTCTCTTAGCAACGCCATAGGAAACGAATGAGGCTATTGAGGCACCAGCACCGGGAATGACTCCGATGATATACCCCATAATGGAGCTGCGCATCAGATGCCATTTCAGAGTCATAAAGGTTTTCACCGGAACAACCAGCAATCCGGACATAGCCATGCTCTTGGTTTTAGCGGATGGTCCCTCTTCTATCATGAAGATAACTTCCGAAAGCGCATATAAACCAAGCAAAACAGGCACCAGCGGCAGCCCTTCAAAAAACTCAGGGCTATAGCTGAAACGGGGTACACCTGTTTGAGCATCCAGACCGATAGTCGCCAGGCCCAGACCGATCCCCATCGCAACTGCACCCTTCAGAGGTGAACCCGTTGAGAAACTGGACACCAGACTCAGCCCCACTAATGCCAGACCAAAATACGCCGTAGGGCCGAAACTCAGTGCCATCTCCGACAGCGGCACAGCAGTAAGAAACAACAGAATAGTACTGACAAAGATACCAATACCAGAAGAGATAATTGAGATATTCAGGGCAACACCGGCTTTACCCTGTTGGGTCAGCGGAAAGCCATCCCAGGAGGTAGCTACCGCAGCAGCGGTTCCGGGAGAGTTAAGCAAAATAGCCGATATCGCTCCGCCATACTCCGCCGCCGCATAAAGGGCGATCAGCGTCACAATAGACACCAGCGGATCAAGGCTGTAGGTGAACGGGATTAGCAATGCCACCCCCAGACTAGGCCCCAGTCCGGGTATCGCACCGATCAGGTACCCAAGAAAAGCGCCAACCAGCAGGCCTACCAGAACCAATGGATCTGCAAACGCTGAAAAACCAAGAACTAAGTTATCTAACATGACTACACCTCAAGGGAAATAAACGCCGAGCGCCAGAACAAACACAACATGGATAGTTGCGCCTAACACGACAGGTATAGAAACCAGATAACCGATGCGCCGCTCACCACCAGCCAGCATCACCATAAAACTAAGAATAGCCATACTGCCAAATGCGCCCAGTATTTCCATAAAGGACACGACCGCAATCAACGCTGCTATCGATAACGCCACATAACCCGGACGGGGAAAGGAGGCATATTCAGGGGTATTTCCTGAGATAAGCTTTACCAGACTGAGTATTGTCAATCCCAGAGCGCAGGCCAGTGTGACAACACCGATAATCAATGGAAACTCTCCAGCACCCACAGCCTTAGCATTGAAAGGCTCGGGCAACTGCAAAGCTTCGTAGAGATAAAAGCCAGAAACCATAGTGATCAGGGCACCGCCCAGCAGTTCCAGCAACGGCATGGAGATTTTAACCAGACCTGCACTTAAGCTCTGGTTATCCTCCGTGGTGCCCGATGATATTGAATTATTCATTCGATACTCCAACTCAAGCCAGATATTCCTGACTCACCCTCCGGCGATTAAGCCACAAGGGTTGGTTATTATTATTGATGGTGCATTCCGGTCAATTTCAGCGGCCACAATCTAACGCCAGAGGCGTTGTGATGTTTTTACTGCCATTCAAGTCAGATATGCACTCTGCTAATTACTATGACCTAACGCAGCCCACTACTGAACTAAGTATTTATTAGGCTTTGGACAGACCTCCGCTTGCCCCAAATGTACAAAAAAGCGACGAGAGGCAGATAAACCGCGCTGTTCCGCGCTACACAGCCCGCATCGTTATAACAATTTGTTAGCTATGTAAGCAGCTTTACTCAATTGAACAGAACTGTTCCACGTTAAATAATGATTGGACTTTATAAATGCTAACAAGCGTTTTTTTGCAACATTGTCATTGACAGAAATTTCACCGAACGCTGGGTAAAACGGCATTCGGTATCGTCTCCGGTCCAACTGCCAGGAGATAGGTTAATAATAAGAGGCACACTATGAGCGAAGCACCCCTGATACAGTATTCTATTAACAATGGCGTCGTTACCCTGACCCTTGACCGACCAGAAAAGCGCAACGCAATGAGCGATGCGATGCGCGCTGAACTGGTAGAACATCTGGTTTCGATCCGTGCTGACCGCTCGGTTCGCGCATTAATTATTACAGGTAACGGTAAGGGCTTCTGCGCGGGTGGCGATATCGCGGGCATGAAAGCGCGTATGGAAGCAGAACTATCAACTGTCGGCTTCAACGGCTGGGATCGTCAGCAAGGCGTACACTATGCGGCAAGCCTGCTGCTGAACCTGCCGGTTCCCACAATTGCTGCCGTTAACGGTGCGGCCGCCGGTCTGGGTGCCGACCTCGCCCTGTCCTGTGATTTTGTAGTAGCTTCACAGCAGTATGCACATTTTACCTGGGCTTATATCGCCCGTGGACTGGTTCCCGATGGTGGCGGTATGTACTTCCTGCCACGCCGGGTCGGTTTAGGCCGGGCTAAAGCCCTGATCTTCAGCGGCCGCCGGGTGGGCGCAGACGAAGCACTGCAACTGGGGATAGCAGATCAGCTCTGTGATGCCAGCGAACTGCTGAACACCGCGCAGGCAATGGCTGAAGAGATGAGCAGCGGTTCACGCACCGCAATCGCACTGACCAAATCCATTATCAACCATAGCTACGAAATGTCTGATCATCAGGTCTTTGCTGAAGGCAGCAAAGCACAGGGCATCTGCTATACATCGAAAGAGCACCGCGACTCTGTTCAGTCCTTCCTGGATCGCGCAAAGGAGGCAGGGAAATGAATCAGATCGACGCACTGCTCAACCCGAAAAGCATCGCAGTTATCGGTGCTTCAGCTGATCCGACTAAAACATCGGGCCGACCAATATCTTATCTGCTGAAGCACAACTTCAGCGGCCCCATCTATCCGGTTAACCCTAAAGCCACCGAGATTCAGGGGCTGACCTGTTATCCAAATGTTGAAGCTCTGCCACAAGCCCCCGATGTGGGCCTGGTACTGCTGAACGCCAAGCGCAGCATTGAGGCAGTTCGTTCACTGTCTAAGATGGGCTGTAAAGCCGCAGTGGTGCTTGCCAGTGGCTTTGCCGAAGCGGGTGAAAGTGGCATGGGACTGCAGGACGAGCTGAAAGAGGCCGCCGGTTCGATGCGTTTGCTGGGCCCCAATACTATCGGCCTGGTCAACCTCAACGCCGGTATTCCACTGTCGGCCAGTGGCGCACTGGAAGTCAGTGATCTGCCTGCCGGTGATGTTGCCGTTGTCTCTCAAAGCGGCGGTATTCTCGGTGCATTGCTCTCCCGTGCTGCAGGACGGGGCATCGGTTTGTCCTCCCTGATCTCAACCAGTAACGAGGTAGATCTGGAAGTCAGTGACTTTATCGAATACCTGATCGATGATGACAACACCAAAGTGATCGCGCTGTATCTGGAAAGTATCCGCAACCCGCAGCGGTTCCGTGAAGTGGCTATCCGCGCCCGTGAAGCTGGAAAACCGCTGGTTGTATTCAAAATCGGGCGCTCTGAAGCGGGTGCCAGTGCTGCCAGTTCCCATACCGGGGCTCTGGCGGGTGAAGACCGGGTTTATGATGCATTCTTCCGTGAACTGGGCGTTATCCGGGTCAACACCTTCGACGAGTTCCTCGATATTCCTGCAGTACTGGTTGCGGGACGCAAACTGGCAGGTCGTCGCGTAGCCGTACTCACCTCCACTGGCGGTGCCGGTACCCTGATCGCCGACAGTCTGGGCGTTACCGCATTTGATACCCCGCCACCGGATGTCGACACCGCTGAAAAACTGCGGGCACTTCAGGGTGACACCCCGACTGCGCTAGACCGTAATCCGATTGACGTTACCCTGGCCGGA
>NZ_JBNKYN010000036.1:0-40628 GCF_050300915.1 Amphritea sp. | reverse complement strand
TCTATTTAAAAAACCAAAATCAAGCAGAATATTAAATCTTTTCTCATTAGCAAGTAAAATCCTTCTCATTATAAAAAAAGCAACAACCAGGACAACTGCATTACCAATCAATATACCCTGAAGCCAACTAGTGGCGGTTCTATCAACAACAAAAATAAAACCTAAACTAAAACATAGCGCTAAGAAGCTAGTCATAAAAGTCAACATTGAAAAAAACAATCTATAATTTAACATATTAAACAGATGAACAATTATTTGATTTGCACTAACAATCAAAACAAACCCTCCTGTTAATAGGGAAAAAAACAGTAGCGAAACATCAAGCGCGTCATCAACTAAGTAAACAAGTACAGCCCCTAATGAAGACAATATACTCACAAATATCATATAAAATAAATATAGCAAAAAACGATGATATAAAACACTTTGACTTTCCCACTTGTGAGTATAGCGATTAAAATATTGACCAACAGGGCTAACCAGAAAGTATACAAAAAAAGTATATACTGTTGTAAACAGGTATATTTGTCCCATAACTGAAGGAGCCAAATAATAAGTTACCAACTTAAGGCTAGCCAGCATCAACAGTACGTGCGTCGCTTTACCAATAGAAATAATCAAAAAATCACGACTACTTTCTTTCATTTAAAACATTTCTCACTATCACTTACGTAAATTTTACAGACTTAAAAACCACCGCCATCACAGAAAATAAGTTTCCCTATATTTCCCTAAAAATCGCAGTATTGATCTTTAGTTATACTTATCAAGTACTCATAATTCTCTTCATGTAAACGATAATCTCTACGGTCGACAAGCAATCAAAAGATATATATTTTCATATTCGCAACCTCTCAGCATATGGTACTCATCTAGCAAACAAACGATCAAATACTTTTTGTGTTATATAACCTTTCACCATTTTCGCTTTCGTAACAAATAGCAAATCCATACTGTAATAAAGTGATACTTCTTGATTTAACACCACCTTTATATAAGCTAAAGCTATATAAAAATGACTTTAAAAATTAACTTTCTTAACAGTATAATCAAAATATCTACCCCAAGTATCTGGATTATTTAAACCAGAACTTCAAAAACCGAAATATCTTTACTTTGAATTCCCTTCAATCCAATAACTTTTTACACCCTCAGAATTAAGTTAAAACTCGTATTTAATGATTTTGCTATATGATACCAATGCATACACTTTTCTTCTCATCAAAATCTTTAAAATTCTCAAAAAATTCAACCTATCTTTTTGAGACTTATGAGCACAATTAATTTTAAAATACTTTTATTATTCACAAGACCATCAATCCATTCAAATATTCTTCTTAAATAAACAATACTTCTTGAACCAAAAAACCTGGATTTACAAATTCACTTTCAAATAAAAAAGACAAGATAATTTATTTTTCAACACAATTACCTTTTAGCCAACAAAAAGACTATCCTAATTCATCCGAATAATTAATATCGCATACAGAAAAATCGTATCCTAAAATCCTGAACTTCTCTTTCAAAAGCGAAATACTAAATACTATAAGCACAGCTACCTCTGTTAACTTCTTTATATTCAAGATTAAAAACCGCATTATGAATATGATAATCTATAACCAAAGAAGTTTTCATCATTTATCTCTTCAAAAATAACCTTAGCTCTCTCAGGCTCCTCATTCCATCATTCACTTTCCAGAATTGCTTGTTCTTTTTCTTTATCGAACCTATATCTAAGAAAATCTACTACGATAGCAAATGGGGCGCATCACTAGTAACTACAGAATTCGCTCCTATAACCACTCCAGTACCAACGGTAACACCCCGTAAAACAATAGTATCTACTCCTATCCACACATCATTACCTATGCGGCCCCCTTACTAGTCAGTACATCATATGGCGCATCATAAAAAACACTATTTGTACTAATCTTATTTAATAAGTGTTCCCCTTGTTCAATTGATACATTATTTCCAATTAAACAATAGCTTCTAATCGAAGCCTTTGTTACTGAGCATTTTTCCTATATACGTATAAGAACCCACAGAGCTCTCTGAATAAATTGATACCCCATCTTGAATCTCTATCCTTATTCCAGCAAGAATCTGACTACTCACATCAGAGCTAAAAACCTTATTATTTCCTTGTGAAAATATCAAAAAAAACTTTTGAGAAAGACGATTCAAAAACTTAAGCACAGATTTAACAAATTCTATACAATTATTCACTTAAGCGCGGTACTACTGTCGAGGGTTATTACTCAAAGAGCCATGAAAACACCAAACTCAATCGCCAATTTAGACTGGTCTTCTGAAGCGCCTTTATCAACAAGGTTCGACGACATTTACTTCTCCACCGACAACGGTCTTGAGGAAACCACTTATGTATTTCTCGATAACAACCAGCTAACGGACCGATTCCAAACAGCAGACTCACTCACCATCGCTGAAACAGGCTTCGGTACCGGGCTTAACTTTCTCGCGGCCTGGCGTCTGTTTCTTAAACACTCACCGACTGCAGCAAAGTTACATTTCATCAGTGTCGAAAAATACCCAATTACACCGGATGATCTGACCAGAGCACTGGCGTTATGGCCTGAGCTTAACACGTTCTCAGAACAACTCATTGCTCAATACCCTATCAGCGTGTCAGGCTTTCACCGCCTTAGTTTCAATGATGGTCGCGTTACGCTAACACTAATGCTGGGCGATGCTGTTGAATGTTACAGCCAGTTGGATGCAGAAGTCGATGCCTGGTTTCTGGATGGATTTTCTCCTGCTAAAAATCCAGACATGTGGAGCAGCGAACTTTTTCAACAGGTTGCACGACTCAGCAAACCGGGCACGACGTTCTCAACTTTCACCTCTGCCGGTATTGTAAAGCGTGGGCTGCGGGAAGTTGGGTTTCAGGTCAAGAGAACCGATGGTTTTGGCCCAAAATGGGATATGTTAGTCGGTTCTTTTAGTGCTACAGCATCACTGGAAGTGTCAAAAGCAACGTTGTCCCCATCATGGTTTCAATTACCGCAAAAGCATACCAGCGAAAAATCTGCGTTGATTATCGGTGCTGGTGTTGCGGGATGTTCGACTGCCCGTTCGCTGGCTCAGCGAGGCTGGAAAGTGACTCTCGTGGATAAAAACCCGCAGATTGCCGCTGAAGGTTCCGGTAATCGTCAAGGCGCACTCTATGCCAAGCTCCCGGTGGAACCGATACCCGCCAGCCGCTTTCACCTTTCTGGCTTTCTCTATAGCAGTAACTTTCTTAAACAGAATCTGGCAGATCGCTCTGATATCTGGTCACCTTGTGGCCTGCTACAACTGGCTGCCAGTGACAAAGAACTGGCGAGGCAGCGCAACCTGGCTGAGTCAGGTAACTATCCTGAAGCACTGGTTCATTTTACAAACGACACTGAGGCCTCAGCGCTGGCAGGCACCACGGTCAGTAGAAGTGGTTTATTCTTTCCAGATGCAGGCTGGGTGACGCCGCCATTACTTTGCCAGTGGTTAGCTGACCATCCTGGTATCACAGTATTAACGAATACCGAGATCACCCGCCTGGAACAAGTAGATAGCCGTTGGAACGGTTTTACCGAGGATAATCAAATACTCACGGCAGCCGTCATCGTAGTTGCCTCCGCTGCAGACAGCAGCAAATTTGAACAGTTAAAGCATCTGCCGTTACAAAATATTCGCGGACAGGTTTCTCTGACTGAATCGACATCCGATGACTATCCTCCAGCACTCAACACTGTACTCTGTAGCGAAGGCTATATCTCTCCGGCCAAAGAAGGTCGTTTCTGTTTCGGTGCAACCTTTGATCTGAAGGATGAAGCAACCGATATCCGCGAATCCGGACACCAACACAACCTGGAAAAAGTCACCGATATGGCGCCGGAGTTAGGAAAACAGTTAAAACAATACCATAATAACAAAGGCCTGAAAGGCAGGGTTGGATTCCGCTGCGCATCGCCTGACAAGCTTCCAATAATTGGCCCTGTGCCGGTATATGACGCTTTTATCGAAGACTATGCCCCCTTGAGGCATGATGCAAAAACAGTGATTGATATTCCTGCGATGCATTATTCAGGACTATTTGCCAACCTGGCGCATGGATCAAAAGGACTGATCACCGGTCCAATCAGTGGAGAGATTATCGCCACTATGCTTGAGAATGAGCCATTACCTCTGGAAAAAGAGTTGATTGATAAGCTCAATCCGGCACGATTTATCATCAAGAATCTGATCAGACGGGCGATATAGTAGAAACAGTTCTGACATTATAGTGATAGACAGTTATGGCATTGGTTATCTACGATCAGGGATATCGTATCCAGACACCGGTTAAGTCGATGTTTGCCCCTCGGGGGGTCGAGCAGTTAGCTGCGTCTGCGCGCACGGCAGAAGCTGGCGTGGACAGAGACCATGAAAAGGATCATGTTGATCAGATAATGCATCATGAGTCTGGCAGCCAAACAAAAGGCAATGCGCGCAAAGCGGCATCGGTCTACAGCCAAACCAGCGGTAGCTCCACCACACTTGAGCATCCCCGCTCTTACATCCCTGCATCTCTGATTATGACTCATCCGGTTCAGGCGGTACTACAAGGCAGTAAAATCCAATCCGCCCTGTATAAGATGAAGCAGCATGATATCAGCCATCTGCTGGTGCTCTCAGGTGCCGGACGGTTGATGGGGGTTGTGACGGAGAAACTATTGCTGCAATACCTCAGTTATCAGGGGGCCCAATCGCATAGCATTGAAGACACCATTGAGCAGTGCTATTCAACACAGGTGATTACTGCCACGCCGGATACCAATATTCGCCAACTGGCTGTCAGCTGTGTTGAACATCAGCTGAGCTGTATCCCTATCGTTCAGGACAACGGCAATCTCGCCGGCATCATCACCCGAACAGATCTGTTGCAGTCCCTTATCAATAATGAGTGGCTGGATAGCCGTTAAATCTGAGAGTTATAACGTTGTTTGAGTAAGCGCTGATAATATGAACTGACTATCAGCGCTTGTACCTGTTGCTCTGATTAGGCAAGGCGTTGTTTCCTGTATCGAGTTGAATATCGTTATCCCGTGCGCCAAACAAACCGGCCAGAAATGCAAAGACCTTTTTCACACCACGCCAGATCTTAGGTAGCAACCAGACCACCAGCGCAATAAACAGCACCAACCCAATCAGAAAAGCAAGGGGGTAGTTCAACGCCGTCCATAAACCACCAAACACCGCCAGATCCTCTACGACTGAGGCAGTCCAGTTGGTTACCGGCTCAGGAGAGGTATTGATCATCACCCGTCCGCCTGCTTTCATTGCATGGCTGGTAGCAGAGAGAGAGCCTCCCACCAGCGCGGCCGCAAGAATAACCGCCTCATTCATATCACCGACAGCCCCGGCAGCCAGAGCGGCGCCTGCGGGGATACGGATAAAAGTATGCAGGGTATCCCAGCCGGTATCTACACCGGGAATTTTGTCTGCAAAAAACTCGACGCAATACATAAACGCGGCAGCCATCAGCACCATAGGATCAGCGACAATTTCCAGTCCGGCTGGCAGTTGCAGATTGCCCATATTAGCCATCAGTCCCAGCATCAGGATCGTCGCATAGAGATTGATGCCGCTGGCCCAGCCAACCCCCATGGTCAGCGCAATCAGTGCTGTAACCTGTTCCAACTGATCCATAAGGACACCTCCGCTAACTATAAACTGTTACGGGCAACTATATTGCACTGGCCTGTACTCTGGCTGAACAAAACCACCGCCTCACCCTGTCTGAGTCGTGCTCTGACCTGCTCTATGCGCGTCTGAGTGGTTGTCTCATTAAAACCATAGTCCGTGCCATCACGGGTGACAAACTCTTCTATAAGACTTGTCAGGGTCTCTGGTTGCAGTTGTTCCCAGGGAATAATCATCGTTACCAGGGCCAGCGAAAAAAGCTGTCGGCACGTTCACGAATGCGAGGACAGGTTTTCAGGTCCTCCCGATACTGTTGCGCCCGCTGATCCACGCTCTCAGCCTGACGCATCAGAACCGGGTCCGGGTGATACTCCAGGCGATACAAACCACCATGACCGATACGCGAAGCGATATACAGTTTGCCCGCCTGATTCATATTCAGGTCGTTACGCTGACTGGCAAGTTGCGCGTGCCAGCCAAGAAAATCCAGCGCAGTACCAATATCCGCAACGCTGCCCGACCAATTTTCACTCGCCAGTCGATACTCTTCCCAATCAGAAGGCACTGGTTTGATATACTCACTGGCCTCGGTACCCACCGGCATATTCAGCTCAGCCAGAGCAATATGCAGTGGCAGCCCCCAGCGATTTTCGGTTAAAACAGCGGCATCCAGCCAATCATTATTCTGATAAAGCCCCAGACAAAAGGGGTTATCCGGTTTTACAAAACGTGCGGGTACCACCTGAGCAATATCACTACACCCCTGCAGCATCAGGGCACCCAGGAAACACACCGGTATTGACCTGTAAAACCTCGATCCCAACATCTGCCAGCCTCACTTATCCGTTATACTCTGCCAACCGCGCCAGAAATTGCGTTTCATCCAGTACCGGAATATCTAACTCTTCCGCTTTCTGTAACTTAGAGCCTGCACCAGGTCCCGCCACAACACAATCAGTATTCTTAGAAACACTGCCTGCAACTTTGGCACCCAGTGCCAGCAACTGCTTTTTCGCTTCCGTACGGGGCATCTGTTCCAGTGTACCCGTCAGCACCCAGGTCTGGCCCGCCAGCGGCAGGGACTTTACATCCACCTCAACATCCTGCCAGTGAACCCCGGCACTGCGCAGCGCCTCAATGACCTCGCGGTTATGTACCTGATGAAAGAAACTGACGATATATTTTGCCACCACTGGGCCAACATCCGGTGCGGCTTGTAGTTGTTCGTCGCTGGCCGCCATCACCGCCTCTATGGAACCAAAATGAACCGCCAGAGTGCGTGCAGTGGCCTCACCCACTTCCCGAATACCCAACGCATAAATAAAGTTCGCCAGCTCTGTCGACTTACTGTTTTCAATACTCTGTAACAACTTAGTGGCCGACTTATCACCCATCCGCTCCATACTGGCTAACTGTCGATGGTGTAACCGATAGAGATCGGCCGGACTATGCACCAGCTCTTTTTCCACCAGTGCATCGATCAGCTTCTCGCCCAGGCCATCAATATCCATCGCCTTACGGGAGACATAATGCTTCAGCGCTTCCTTACGCTGTGCCGCACAGCTAAGACCACCGGAACAGCGAGCTACCGCCTCGCTTTCTACCCGCACAATCTCTGCATCGCAGACCGGGCAGCGTTCGGGCAACTGGACGGATACAGTCGTTGCCGGGCGGCGTTCCAGCACCACCGACACCACCTGAGGAATCACATCACCGGCGCGGCGGATAATAACACTGTCCCCAGCCCGAACACCCAGACGCTCAACCTCATCCATGTTATGCAACGTTGCATTACTCACCGTCACGCCCCCCACAAACACCGGTTCCAGCCGGGCCACTGGGGTGATCGCTCCGGTGCGTCCCACCTGAAACTCAATAGCGTTGACGACAGTAATCTCTTCCTGGGCCGGAAACTTGTGTGCTATTGCCCAGCGTGGTGCTCTGGAAACGAAGCCTAACTGCTGTTGCAGCTCAATCGCGTTGACCTTGAATACAATCCCGTCGATCTCATAGGCAAGCTGATTACGCTTCGCTGACAGCCTGTCAAAGTAATCAAGACAGCCCTCGGCGCCCTCAACAATGGCCATCTCAGCATTAATTCTTAAGCCCCAGGTCGCCAATTTACGCAGTATTGCCTCATGAGTATCCGGAAGTTCAGCGCCACTAACGACACCCACCGAATAACAGCACATCTCCAGCGAGCGTTGAGCAGTTATTTTAGGATCCAGCTGCCGCAAACTACCGGCCGCGGCATTACGGGGGTTAACAAATGGCTTATCCCCTCGTTTTAAAGCCTGGTCATTAAGCCGTTCGAAGCCCCTGCGAGGCATATAGATCTCACCACGCACTTCAAGCCTTTCAGGGTAATCATCTCCCATCAATCGCAGCGGGATTGAGGGGATGGTGCGAACATTCAGGGTGATATCCTCACCGGTACTGCCATCCCCCCGGGTGGCGCCCCGGATTAACAGACCATTTTCATACAGAAGACTGACGGCAATACCATCAAGCTTGGGCTCGCAGGCAAACTCAAGGGGAATCTCTTCGCTAAGTTTTAGCCGGTCACGCAGCCGTTTTTCAAACGCCTGCATATCATCCGCTGAAAACGCGTTATCCAGTGATAGCATCGGCATCTCATGACGCACCTGGGTAAAAGCGGCCAGGGGTTGGGCACCGACTCGCTGAGTAGGCGACTCTGGCGTGATCAGCTCCGGGTTTTCATCCTCCAGTTTTTTCAGCTGCTGAAACAACCGGTCATATTCAGCGTCGGGCACCTGCGGATCATCAAGCACATAGTATTGATAGTTGTAGTGGCGCAATTGATCGCGCAGTTGCTCAAGCAACTGCGTAGTGGAGGTGTCAGGTTTCATCGGCTTTTATCTGGGACTATCAGGCAGTTGTGGTTTTTTTCAGCTTACGCATCTCAAATTTACGGATACGCTCGCGGTAGTGTTCTTTGGTCTGATCACGCATGGTGGAGCGGTTTTCATCCAGCAGAACGCCGTGCAGATTTTTGGCAACGGCAACCGCAGTGGCCAGCATGCACTCATAGGCATTCATCACATCACGCGGTTCTTCCATTGACATAAAGAAGGTTACACCGCGGGTTTCTATACTATCCATCGTATCGATATCAAAGTAACCCGGCTCCAACGCATTGGTCATACTGAACTGAATTGCGCCCTGATTGATACCATCTTCATAGCGGTGGAAGATTTTCATATCTCCGTAGCGCATACCGCAGGCTAGCAGGATTTGCAGCAGGCTTCGTCCAGAGAAGCTCTGCCCATCTTCAGCGGCTACGGAGATAACCAGCACCTTATCTGCCTCAGGGATCTTCTGCAGAGGCTGGCCTTTAATACCAATACTACTATCTGCATTATCGGCTTTTGTAACAGGTTTTTCAGCAGTTTTACCTGTGGATTCAGCCGCTGGCCGATCAACAAAAAAGCCTTCGGTTATCTCATCGGGTTCATCATCAACAGCAGAAAATCGTTCAGACTCAGCGTTTGGTGTGGGTGTGCTGGCAACTTTTGCCTGCTCATAAGAGGATTTCTCAAACGGGGGCTTCTGCTTAAGCTCTGGCTCATCAAACAGTGAAAACATGGAGTCCTGACGTTCAGGCAGATCCATTGAGGTTTGCTGTAACAGATTATGATCTTCGCGCACCGGACGCATCAGCTCACTGACGGGACGGGTATAGTCGAACTCATGCTCATCATCCTCCTCATCAGTCTCAATAGCCTGGTCAACACGAAAACCTTCCGGCAAAGAATCGATCAGATCATCATCATCGACAGAATATGCAGAGGCAAGCTGAACGCTCTCAGGCTCAGGCTCAGGCTCAGGCTCAGGCTCAAACTCAGTTTCGGGCTCATCTTCAACAGCAAACAGTTCTGGGGTTTTCTGTTCGTCACCGATAGACGCGACAAGTTCTGGTTCTGGTTCAGGTTCAGATTCTGGATCAGACGCGATCTCTGGCGCTGACTGCAGGACGATATGCTCAACAACGGGGATCATCTCCTCATCTGCGGTATCGTCGTCCAGCGTCTCTTCAGCAATGACTTCCGCAGGCGGTGGGGTTGGCGCACGCACCACCCGCGGCGCGGAAAGCCCTTCATCCAGATCCAGCTCATCAAAGGAGGGGCCATCATGATGTGGCGGAAAACTATCAGACGGCGCAAACAACGGATCATGATCATCCGCAGTAAAGGTCGGAGTTATAGGTACAGGGGACTTTGCTGCAGACTGTTTAGTCCGGCTCGCTGACGACGAACTGAGCGATTGCTGCAAAACGACTGGCTGATGAGAGTCCGGCTGTTGTGAAGCCACAACCGCTCTGGGCGGTGAAAGATCCAGCTCTTCATTCCCAAACACTGGCTCCTGTCGGGTGTTGACAGCTGGACTATGGGTTTTTGGAGCATCCTGCCGGCTTACAACCCTGGCACCACCGCCGGGCAGTTCAGGGTTGTAGGATGACTCTTCGGGAAGCTCCGGTAGATCGCTGAAAGACTTATCAATCTTCATCTTCAGCCGATTGCCGCCGCCCCGCATACGGCGCCAGCCATCCAATACAATCAGGAGAACAACTATCGCGCCACCGATAATCAGCCATTCGCGTAATCCTAATTCCATTGCCAGATTTTACCCTTATTTTAATTTATGTGCGTTGTACCGTTTCTCTATTGTGCCGGATTTGTGCAATCATTCAACTATATGATCAATAGACAGCTCTAATATATCAACTTGGTCATGAACAGCAACAGGAGAAATGGTTCCGCTCAGGTCACCCGGCTGTGGGGTGGGCTGTCCCGACGCGGAAATCCGCGCGGTTACTTCAACCGTTTCAGCACCGGACAGCTTCGCTTGTGGGCTCATCGCCATGCTGTCATCCAATACGATACTCAGCGGCAGGTCTGCAACCGTCACCCGCTTTGCGGCCAGCGGCATTCTGCCACCCACCGGGCGGGCAAAGATAAATACAGTCATATCGGGTGTGACACGGCTTTGTAGTTCAGGGCTCAGGCTGACCGCCAGTTGGATTTTAACCTCTGCAAGCTCAGGGATGTCTGCCACAGTTTCACCCGCTGCAATCAACTTATCCCGTGCCGAAATGATACCCGATTTCAGGGAGTCAGCCTGCTCTGCACTGGCGTTAGTCAGACCTTTGCGCCAGAACTCCATCGCCGCCCGATAGTCACCCGACTCATAAGATTCGATCCCCAACAGACCCAGCGCAGTCACATCAAAAGGATCAACCCCCAGGGTTTTATCAACCTCAGCACGGATCTGCGGATTCATCTTGCCGCTGTTAGCAAAAAACAGTGCCTGCGCGTATTGCCCATTTACACCCGCATATTGCGGAGCATCGGCAGGCAGGTACTTCAGCGCTTTACCATAGCCGTCGGCCGCTGCAGCAAAATTCTGCATACTCATAAAGGTATTCGCCAACAGATACCAGCCTTCAGGATTTTCCGGTTCCTGCTTTAAGCGTTCCTGCAGCGCAGTAATCGCTTCTTCAACGGTGGGTTTACGCCCATTGAACGGGTCGGCAGGACGGCTCATAGCCACCGCCAGATCACCTGAACGGCCGTACTTAGCATAGATTGCCAACCCCATTGCGGGCACCAGAGCCGCCAGCAGAAATGCGGTGATAATTGACTGACGGGTAACATGCACAGACTTACCCGAAGGCACTGCAGTATCGTCGACATCCTGAAGCAGGTTGCGCTCCAGCTCCAGTTTCAGTGAATCATAGTTTTCCTGATCAAGCGTACCTGCAGCCCGCTCCGCACCGAGCTCGGCCAGCCGCTCCTCATAGATAGTGATATTCAGCTGCCGACGGTCTACATCCGGCTGAATATCATTTTCAATCTGACGTCCCCGATAAACCGGCACTAAAACAAATACCACTGCCAGAAGTGAGAGCAGTGCGATTCCTAACCATAACGCCGTCATTTATTCTGTTCCTGTTTCAGTAACTGATCGAGCCGCTCTTTCTCAGCATCACTTAAACTGCTATTCGGTTTACCCGGCTCGGCTTTTTTGCGCTTACCACTCACCAGCAAAACCACGACTATACCGATTAACAGCAGCGCCGCAGGGCCATACCAAAGCAGATAGGTCTGCTCTGACACCCGCGGGCGATAGAGTACAAACTCGCCATAACGGGTCACCATAAAATCGACTACTTGCTCATCATCAGCGCCATTTTCAAGCATCTTGTACAGTTGATCCCGCAGATCTTTGGCAATCGGCGAATTAGAATCGGCAATGTTCTGATTCTGGCATTTAGGACAGCGCAATTCGCTCGACAAAGACTGAAACCGCTCCCGGGTTGCATCATCCTTAAACTGATAAGTATCGATCGCAGCGCTCGCTAAACTGCTAAAGCTAAGCAGCACCACTAAGAAGATATGCCGGACCATCAGTTCACCTCCAGCTGCTTCATTTTCTGTCGCAACTCACTCCAGACCCGTTGATCAATCGCCCCAACATGCTTGTAACGAATAACTCCCTGAGCATCCAGCAGGAAGGTTTCCGGCGCTCCATAGACGCCCAGGTTGAGCCCCAGTGTACCGTCAGGATCATAGATATTCAGGGCATAAGGGTTCATATACTTATCCAGCCAGATTCTGGCTTTGGCCCGATCATCTTTATAATTCACGCCGTAGATAGTAATGCCCTCATCCCGGGCCATGCGGTTCAGCTGCGCGTGTTCCTGCTTACAGGTCGGACACCAGGTTGCCCAGACATTTAGCAGCGCAGGGCGCCCCTTCAGGTCGGCAGCAGTAATAGTTTTCTGTTCATCCAGAAGTGCGGATAAGGCAAACTCCGGCACCGGCTTATCGATCAGCGGTGACGGGATCACCTGGGTATCTTTACCGATGCCATTCCAGAGAAACAACCCTAGGGCAACAAACAGAGCCAGTGGCAGCAGAACAATTAATCGACGCATCATTACACCTTTCGAAACACTAAATCAGGCTACGGCCCTGGCAGCATCGCGCCGGGCCTGTTTACGGTAGCGGGGGTCAGTAGCCGCCAACAAACCACCGGCGGTCATCAGTAATCCGCCAAGCCAGAGCCAGCGCACAAAGGGCTTGTGCTGCACTCGGACAGCCCAGGCGCCATTTTCCAACGGTTCCCCCAACGCAACATAAAGATCACGGAACAAACCCGGATCGATATCCGCTTCGGTCATCACATTGCCCCGGGCAGGATAAAAGCGCTTTTCCGGGTGCAGCTCACCATAGAGTTCGCCCTGATATGACACCCGAATCACACCCATATCTGAACTGTAGTTTGGCCCCTGCTTCTTCTGTGCCCCAAGAAACTCAAACTGATATTCATTGAAGCTAAGCACATCACCCGGCGCCATCCGCAAATCACGCTCTTCGTTATAGATACTCACCATCAGTGCGCCAACCACAGCAACCGCAATCCCGGTGTGGGCCAGAATCATGCCGAAATAGCTACGGGACAAACCGGAAAGGGCTGTTTTAATGCTGCTTCGGCCGGCGACTTTCTTCCAGAAATCGCGGATGCTGCTGAAGACTACCCAGAATACCAGTGACATCACACCCGCCACCGTCAGATTAAACTCCTCGGCATAAAAGTGTTGTACCAACAGACCGGCAATAATGCTGAGAACAGCAGGCAACCACAGCTGCTGCAACAGAAACGCCACGGACGTATCGCGCCAGCGAGACGCCACCCCCAGCCCCAAAGCCCCCATAATTAACAGCATTAATGGGATAAACAGTGAGTTAAAATAGGGAGGGCCGACGGAGATTTTTCCCCAGCCCATCGCATCAACGATAAGCGGATAGATAGTCCCCAGCAACACCATCATCGCAGAAACAACCAACAGAATATTGTTTAGCAGCAGAAGCGATTCCCGGGATAACAAGGCAAAACTGGACTCACTTTTCACATTCCCCGCTTTCACCGCGTAGAGAATCAGAGAACCACCGATGGTGATCGCCAGCAGCGCCAGAATAAAATAACCACGATCTGGGTCAGAGGCGAACGCATGCACCGACGTCAGTACACCGGAACGAACCAGGAAGGTTCCCAACAGACTCAGCGAGAATGCGAAGATCGCCAGCAACACGGTCCAGCTTTTAAACACACCACGTTTTTCCGTAACCGCCAGAGAGTGCACCAGCGCGGTCCCTACCAGCCAGGGCATAAATGAGGCGTTTTCAACCGGATCCCAGAACCACCAGCCGCCCCAGCCAAGCTCGTAATACGCCCACCAACTACCTAAAGAGATACCCAGTGTCAGAAACGCCCAGGCGATATTGGTCCATGGACGTGACCAGCGCGCCCAGGCGGAATCCAGACGACCGGTCAACAATGCCGCTATGGCAAAAGCAAAGGCAACCGAGAAACCCACATAACCCATATAGAGCATCGGTGGATGAATAATCAGACCAATATCTTGTAGCAATGGGTTAAGATCGCCACCCTCGGTCGGGAATTGCGGCAGATGACGCAGAAACGGGCTGGAGGTCAGCAGGGTAAACATAATAAAGCCCACTGCTACAATACCCATCACCGCTAATACACGGGAGGTGATCTCCACCGGCAGGTTCTGACTCTTAAACGCTACCGCCACCGTCCAGCCACTCAGTATAAAGACCCAGAGCAGCAACGACCCCTCATGCCCCCCCCAGATCGCGCTGATTTTAAAATACCAGGGCAATAGGGTATTCGAGTTAGTGGCTACATACGCGACAGAGAAGTCATCTGTAACAAAGGAGTAACCCAGGCAGGTGATACTGATCACGAGAAAGAAAAACATCCCTATCGACAACGGACGGGCATAATTCATCAACAAGGTATTACCGACAGAAGCGCCCACCATCGGCACAACCGCAAGTAATAAAGACATGCACAGCGCCATGATCAGCGCATATTGACCCAGTTCAGCAATCATAATGATTCGGCTCCCGCAGCGCGCATCTGATCAGGCATTTTGCCCGCCTTTTTAAGCGCATCAGCGACTTCCGGAGGCATATAGTTTTCATCATGCTTGGCCAGTACTTCCACGGCTTCAAACACCCCTTCACTGTTCATCTCGCCCTGCGCAACAATCCCCTGTCCTTCACGAAACAGATCCGGCAGGATGCCGGTGAAGGTTACCGGCACCTTATGTACAAAGTCTGTCACTTCAAAGCTCACCATCAGACTTTGAGGATCGCGTTTTACGCTACCTTCGACCACCATACCTCCAGCGCGGATACGGGTCCCTTCAGGGGCTTTATGCTCAACGATATCAGTCGGAGAATAAAACAGATTAATGTTCTGATTCAGGGCATACATCACCAGCCCAACAGCAATCGCTGCACCAAATACAATAAAAAGAACGATAATCAGTCGTTGTTTACGTTTCGGATTCATTAGCTCTGTTTCTCCCTGCGAAGGCGGCGAGCCTGTTCGCTAAAAATCTGACGTTTTTGCATCAGCGGGTTAACAATATTTATTACAATCACAACCAGTGCGATCGCATAACTCAGCCAGACATAGAGGCCATGACCACCCATGTCGATAAATGCGGCAAACGATTCAAAACTCAAGCTAATACCCTCAACCAGTAATCAGATCGCGCACCCAGCTGCTGCGGCGCTCGCGCTGGATAATTTCGTTACGCAGCCGTAGCATCATTACGACGGCAAAAAAACAGTAAAAACCGATCACCATAACCAGTAATGGCACCCACATCTCTGCTGGCATCGCCGGACGTTCGGTCAGTTTAAAGGTGGCGGGCTGGTGCAGTGTGTTCCACCAGTCTACTGAGTATTTGATAATCGGGATGTTTACCAGCCCTACCAGTGCCAGTACAGCGGTTGACTGCGCCGCAGTGCGCTCACTCTCGATGGCGGAGTTAAGGGCAATAATCCCCAGATAGAGAAAAAACAGAATCAGCATTGAGGTCAGTCGGGCATCCCAGACCCACCAGGAACCCCAGGTCGGCTTACCCCAGATCGCGCCGGTTGCCAGAGAGAGTACCGCGATAGAGGCTCCAATCGGTGCGCAGCACTTGGCCACCATATCGGCGACCTTCATTTTCCAGATCAAACCAATAGCACCGGCAACCGCCATCAACATATAGCAGGACTGAGCCAATATAGAGGACGGCACGTGGATGTAAATAATCCTGAAGCTATTACCCTGTTGATAGTCCGCCGGGGCAAACGCCAGCGCCCAGACCGTACCGATGCCTAACAGCAACACTGCAGCTATCGCAAAAATGGGTAACAGCTTACCCGTAAAATCATAACACCAGCGGGGAGAAGCCAACTGATAAAACCAACGTGGCAACCACTTCTTTTCAGCCATATTTCAACCTTATCGGGGTTTTACCCACTTACACTAATTCTTAGTGCGGCACCAATCGCGAGTGGAGCCATCACCAATCCAAGCGAGAGCATTGCTCCCAGAATAGCCAGATACCCCCCCAAGGGTAACCCCGTCACCGCCGCCTGCACCGCTGCGCTGCCAAAGATCAGCAGCGGAATATACAACGGTAATACTAACAGTGAGATTAACACCCCACCCTTACGTAATCCTACAGTTAGCGCTGCGCCGATAGCCCCCACCAGGCTCAGCGTTGGCGTTCCCAGCAACAGACTGAGCACCAACCCCCACATACCATCTGCGGGCAAAAACAGCATGACTCCCAGTACCGGAGCCAGAATAGTTAAAGGCAAACCCGTTAGCATCCAGTGCGCCAGCACTTTAGCCAGCACCACCATATAGAGTGGTTGTGGGCTGAGTAAAATCTGCTCCAGCGTGCCATCTTCAAAATCGGAGCGAAACAGACTGTCCATCGACAGCAGTGTTGCCAGCAAAGCAGCAACCCACACCACCCCGGGCGCCACATCAGCGAGGAATGTCGGATCCGGACTAACACCCAATGGAAACAGCGTTGCAACCATCAGAAAAAATATCAGCGGATTAACCAGATCGCTTTTACGTCGGTACGACAGCAACAGATCCCGTTTTAACGCGCCCCAAAACGGCCCATCCACTTTATACACACGGGCAGGGCTGTCTGCTAACGATTGCTTAGGCACACTGTCGCTCATAAAGTTCCCGCTAATTGATCAAGATTAAGTCTGCGAATCTTGTCACCCATCGCCAGCTCATGGTGTGTTGTCAGAATAACCGTTCCGCCCTGATCTGCATGGGCTGTAATCAACGCTTCCTTCTCTGCCACCCCGCGTTTATCAATCGCAGTAAAAGGTTCATCGAGAATCCACAATGGCGCACTACTCAGATAGAGCCGCGCCAGACTCACCCGGCGATTCTGACCTGCAGAGAGTGTATGACAGGGAACATCTTCATAGCCCTGCAACCCCACTTTAATCAGTGCATTGTCCAGCTTACCCAGATCCATCTCTGGGTGCAGTGAAGCATACCATTGCAGATTTTCCCTTGGGGTCAGTACCGCTTTAACCCCGGGTTGATGACCAAAATAAAGCAATGACTCCCGATACTCATGGGCGCAGTGATCGAGATGTTCACCTTGCCAGTAGATATCACCTTCAAAATGGCGCGATAAGCCACTGAGAATCCGCAACAACGTGGTTTTGCCGCTGCCATTCTGCCCCTCGATCTGAATCACCTCGCCAGCATTGACTTCAAAGCTGAGCCCGTCAAACAGCACACGCTCATCCCGTTCGCAGAACAGATTATCGATTTTCAGTCTTGGTGTGGACAACAGTACAACCTCAATAAAGCAAAACAGGCGATGCAGCCTTTATAATTAGCAATATCCGCCGAAAGCAAGGCATTATATACAAAATAAACTGCCGTAGTGCATATCTCGGCCAAAAGAACTATAACTGCTTTCCAACTGTGCAGGAAAATCGCAAGTGCTTCATCCACTGAGCATACAAAATCTGCAAAACAGCTCCGGGAAATCCCTTCTGGCGGCAGAACTCGTTCGCACCCTGCCACTCAACACCCCAACCCAGATTACTATCCGTCAGACCCTCCCTGATGCCGTCCGGCCAAACCAGTTTACCTTGCAGGTACAACTGGGCAGCCAGCTTTATCAGTTGAAAAGCAATCAGCCACTGCCGTCCGGCAGTACTGCCACCCTGACCCGGACCGCCGCAGGACAGCTACTCCTGAGTACTACTCCCCTGCCCGCACCCTTGCCTGCTGCCGCCACCGGCGCACAACTACAGACGCTGAACCAGCCAGCGACGACACAGTCACGACCCATTCAGCAAAGTGCTGCGGCAATGTTGTCAGGCAACCACCAGACTATCGCCCCTGATCAGCCCCCAGTCGTGCAAATCAAAGGGAGCTCGCAGCAGGGCCCGGCAGAGCAGCGTAGCCAGCAGCAACCGGGCACCTCCTCAGCGCCGTCAGCGCAACCGGCAATGGCGACTGTGCCCGCCCGGTCATTAGCCGGACTGAACCAACTACTGCCGCTGAATCGACCAGTTCTGGCCACTCTGACCATGGCTATCAGAGCGGCAGCCGGGGACGCAAACTTTGTCGCCAACATCAATGGCCGGACACTGCCACTGACGTTGCCACAGCCGCCCCCATACGATGGCAAAGTGCTGCTGATCCGAACCGCCAGCGACCAGGTGCAGATACACGCGCTCACGTCACCACTGCAGAATCAAAACCTTAATCGCAACATCAATGATGCGCTGCGTTACGTCTTACCGGCGCAGCAACCGCTGGCTGATAGTCTGGTAAAACTCCAGCAGCTGAACAGCAATGCCGGCGGAGAAAAAAGTCCGATAAACAGTATTCTCAACTCGCTGATCAATCTGTTTGGGGTCAAAACCGGCTCTGCCGCTGAGGGACAGAGCAGTATTCAGCAAAATCTGTTAAATGGCGGGCTATTCACCGAACGCAACCTGGCTGATCCACGCAGCCAGATCCCTAACGGTGAGATGAAGCATCAGTTAAGCCAGTTATTACAACAAGCCGACAAACTGCCCGAACAAGCGCGCCAACAGTTGCATGAACTGGTAAAAGGTCTGCTGAACCGGGTCACAGGCAACCAGTTAGAAAGCATCCAGAATACCCGGATTAACAGCGACGGTGCTCTGGAACGCTATTTTGCTCTCGATCTGCCGGTTAAAAACGGTGAACAGCTGGATAATGTTGAACTTAAAATTTCCGAGCACCGACGACAACAGTCTGAAGAGGAGTGGCAACGACTGTGGCGCGTCAGACTGCACTTTAACCTACAGGAGCAGGGAACCGTGGATGCAGAACTGATTCTGGAGCAGGAACATCAGATCACGGCGCATTTCTGGTGCAGCCACCCGGCAACCGCTGAGGAGCTGAACAGCAAGCTGCCCGACTTCAATCGCCAGATGCACCTGCAAGGCTACAGCATCAACTCAACCCATTGCAGCGAGGGTGCCGCACCAAAGCCTGTTAATCAGGTAGAACAACTGATTGACGTAACAACCTGAAATAACCAGGCGGGGATAATGTGAAGAAAAAATCGGCTGAACTTCAGAAAGCGATCGCCCTGAATTACGATCATCAGGGGGCGCCAACAGTCACCGCTAAAGGGCAGGGACTGATTGCTGAACAGATTATTCGACTGGCCCGGGAACACGATGTACATATCCACGAAAGCCCGGAGCTGGTTGAGGTTTTATTGCGTCTGGAGCTGGGCGACGAAATTCCGGAAAGCCTCTATCGTGCAATTGCAGAGATTATCGCCTTTACCTATAAACTCAAAAACGGATAAAGAAAGTGGATAACTGCGCAAGCCACAGCTAAACACTCAATGGAGCTGTGTGCTCAGTTCCGGTTATCGGGTGCGGCGATCTCTTTGTGCAGCAGCGCCATCAACTCAGCTTCCGGCCGGCCAATGCCGCAGTTTTTCACCAGATCATCAACATCCGCGCCCATCTCCATCAACCGGGCAGCCTGATTGTACGCCAGTACACCCGGATCACGGTTAGCCAGCTCCTGCTGTTTTTCCGCGGTGATATTCAGCTGATTTTCGACATCCATAAGCCGATGCCCCATACCGATGGAGCTGCTGGTCAGCGCCTGAATCTCATTACGCAACACATTGATCAGTGCTTCATATTGACGCTGATGCTGCTGTAACGTTCGTCGGGCGTGGATTGAATATCCAATCGACACCAACGCGACAATAGCGACTGCCGTCAGGGCTAACCAGACCATCTTTTCTCCTTACTACTGCAACGCAGCGTTCAAGCCATGCAACAGTGCCGGCACATTCACCACCGCACACTGATGCTTCATGCAGGTTCCCAGTAACCAGGGTCTGCTTTGCGGATTTTTATTCCAGGTAATCAGCTCTTCCTCTATCTCCTGCGAACCGACCATGGAATCGATGGTTATCGCCCAGCAAGAGTCGTTGAACTTAACCAGTTCTGTATAGCTGGCTCTATCTGGCTCATAGCGCTCAGGAATAATCCACATGCCGGTATCAACAACCCGCACCAACTTTCCTGATTCGACATAGTTGCCCAAAATCCAGTCAGCTTCAGCACTCAACTCAAGATTCATCGCACTCAGATCATGAGCTCCCTGAAGATATTTTACCGGCAGGGCCAGCTTCACCCCATACATCTTCACTAAAAGACACTGGAGTGGTTCGGAATCAACCTCAAAAGACGCTTCGGGCATGGGTTCTGGCTCTGGTTCTGGTTCTGGCTCTGGCTCTGGCTCTGGCTCTGGCTCTGGCTCTGGCTCTGGCTCTGGCTCTGGCTCTGGCTCTGGTTCTGGCTCTGGTTCTGGCTCTGGCTCTGGCTCTGGTTCTGGTTCTGGCTCTGGCTCGGGTTCTGGCTCTGGTTCTGGTTCTGGCTCTGGTTCTGGCTCTGGTTCTGGCTCTGGTTCTGGCTCTGGTTCTGGTTCAGCGCACTCCTCAGTCTCAGACACTGAGTCATACATCCTGTCCGGCATTAAGCCTAATTCAGTTTCAACTACCGGCTCCGTAACAGCCTCGGTTTCAGTTTCGGACTCAGATACAGGCTCCGTAACAAATTCAGCTTCCGCTTCGGTCGGTAGTGCCTGGCCATAAACAACTTCCGGCGCCAGCTCAACCTCAGACTCTGATACTGTCTTGAGCGCCACTGCCTCTGGGAGTTTGGCTGCGCCAGCGTCATGCTGTACTGAGTTATAGACCACAGCCGGGGCTAACTCGACCTCAGACTGCGTCAGGTGCTCAGGCTCATCTAGCTGCATATCCAGGGTTATTTCCAGGTCATCCAGATCAACCTCTTCCATCTCCGGACCTGCTTTTGGCAGTTCAGAAGCCACCAGTGGTGCCTCAACAGTATCGGCGGGCAGCGCCTCCGTCAGATCTAATTCTGCCTCAATGCTGAAGGGGTTTTGATCATCCTTCAGCAGCGCATCAAGATACTCTTTAACCAGCTGTTGCTGTCGATTTAACTGTTCGTCACTCATCCTCTGCTCCGCTCCGCCAGACCACGTAAAACACGGATATACGCCTGTACACCTGGCATGGTTAAATCCAGTTCCGATGGCGTTATACCTTTAGCGCTGGCGGTAATAAACTTACTATCAACCGGCACAACGGCGGCAGCAATATTTTCTGCAAAGCGCTGATGTAATTCGCGCAGACAACTCACCGACGCTGGAACGGTGCGATCATAAAACGTCGGAATCAGGGTGTAGGTTAACTGGCGTTTTCTCGCCCGGTTAATCATCGTGATCGTACGTAACATTCTTTCCAGCCCTTTCAGTGCCAGAAACTCAGTTTGCACCGGCACTAACAGATGCCCACAGGCAGCCAGCGCATTAATCATCAGCACCCCCAGGACCGGTGGGCTATCGATCACCACATAATCATAACGATCTTTTACCAACCGGAGTGCCTTCGCAACCTGCAACCCCATGCCTTCCTGGCCAACCGACTTGCGTTCCAACGTGGCCAGCGCAGTGGTGGCTGGAATCAGGTCGATCCCGTTATTGGACGTCGGCATCAGCAACGGCTCAAGCAGTCTCATATCCACTTCGCTGCCAGGCTGAAACAGATCATAAACGCTATTCTCCAGTTCATCCGGATCATACTTGAAATAGCTGGTCATTGAACCATGAGGGTCCAGGTCAACCAGCAACACGCGCTGACCCGCATCAGCCAACAAACCGGCCAATGTAACGGCGGTCGTGGTTTTTCCCACGCCACCTTTCTGATTCGCTACCGCCCATACCTGCATTACTGCGGTGTCTCCCGTGTCTGCGGAGAGATACTCTCCGGTGACGTTAATGTTTCTGTATCTAACGGTGGGGATGCTTCTTTGCGTCGAAAAGTCACCCGCCCCTGTTCATCTTTAACCGTTTCAATAGCCGACTCTGGCAGACCACTTTCAGTCAGGATACTGCTAACAGCATCCTCGCTCACCTGTTCACTGCCAAATGCAGAGACCACCCGCTGCGTTTTACGGTCCCGGGTAACCACAATCACAATTCGGCGGTTTAACTGGCGACCATTCTCGGTGTCATTATCGGCCAGCGGCTGATACTCACCAAAACCTACCGCGGCCATACGCTGCGGCGGTATACCATTCATCTCCAGAATACGCACAACCCCGGCAGCTCGCGCCGCCGATAGCTCCCAGTTTGAGGGATACTGATCTGAAGAGATAAACCGATTATCGGTATAGCCTTCAACATGAATCGGATTATCGTACTGTTTAAGAATTTTAGCGACCCGTTCAAACACCGGATCAGTAGTGATCGCCGGTAATGCGCCGCCCTCCGGATATACAAGATTGGCGCCCAGCTCCAGGGCTACCCAGAGATTATTGCTCTGTACCGCAACATTGCCGCTGCTGATCAGCTTTTTAAACTGCATCTGCATCTGCTCACCAATCGCTTTGAGCACCGCGCTGTTTTCCGGTTTCGGCGGAACAATTTTTTCAGTGGGCTTCTCTTTAGTGGATTCCCCCCCCTGAAAAATACCTATACCTGCCGGATCGCTATCAGATTTACCGCCAATGGGTGGATGCAAAGCGCCATCCTGACCAGAAAAGATACCCGCAAACGATTCAGTTACCTGGCGATATTTTTCTTCATTAACAGAAGAGATCGCATACAGCACCACAAAGAAAGCAAACAACAGGGTAATAAAATCAGCATAGGAGATCACCCAACGCTGCGAATGCAGATCCTGCTCTTCCACTCTGCGCCTGGACACGTTACGCCCCTTGCTCCAGATATCCCTGCAACCGCAACTGGATAATCCGGGGGTTCTGCCCTTCAGCGATGGACAGCAAACCCTCCAGCATCATCTCCTGAAAATAAAACCGTCTCAGCACCATCGAACGTATCTTACTGGCCAGAGGTAAAAACAGCAGATTGGCAATGGCCACACCGTAGATGGTCGCAACAAATGCAGTCGCGATTCCCGCTCCCAGGTTGGCCGGATCAGCCAGATTAGACATAACGTGAATCAATCCCAAGACAGCACCGATAATCCCCATGGTTGGCGCATAGCCGCCCATGCTTTCAAGTACTTTAGCGGCTTGAAGATCCCGGTTTTCACGGCTGATTAATTCAGTTTCAAGGGTTGAACGAATGATCTCTGCCGGCCGGCCATCCACCAGCATCTGCAAACCGTTACGCACAAAACTATCGCTCTGAGAGCTGATCTCATCTTCCAGTGCAAGCAGGCCTTTGCGTCGCGCAAGCACACACCAGCTGACCACACTGTTTATCCCTTCACGGTAGTTAAAGTCATTATTACCAAAGACCATACCTGAAAGTTTCATTGCCCGGGAAAGCTCTGACTGAGACGATTGAATAAAGACAGCGGCGAAGGTTCCTCCTACCACGATCAGCAACGCAGGGATGTTCAGCAGCTCATCTACTGCGCCTCCGGCAAGGTAGTTACCCCCAACGATTGCTATGATTGCCAGTAGTATTCCGCTGATACTTACCAGATTCATCAATGTCCCCAATGACTAAATAACTGACGGATACCTTCAAGATTAAGAACCGCATCCGCCAGTTCAGCTTCAATTACAGCCTTAGGCATACCAAAGATAGTACAGCTCTCCTTATCCTGCGCCCAGACCGTGGCACCGACATTTTTCAATAGCCGTGCACCATCGCAGCCATCCGCACCCATGCCGGTCAACACCAGTGCAACCGCCCGGCGACCATACCCCTTTGCGACTGAAGCAAAGGTAAGATCAACACTGGGTTTATAGGTCATCCGCTCATCGCTTTCACGGATAATAAGCTTACTCGCAT
Source organism: Amphritea sp. (assembly GCF_050300915.1). Lineage (GTDB taxonomy): Bacteria > Pseudomonadota > Gammaproteobacteria > Pseudomonadales > Balneatricaceae > Amphritea. The sequence continues at coordinate 16,697 of NZ_JBNKYN010000036.1, read as the reverse complement.
TGGACGGATCAAGAATCATCTGCTGTCCACCCGGGGCAAGATAAACATGCCCGGCCAGCAGCTTATCACCATCTTCAGCTTCCTTAACCCTGACAGCACATAGGTCATCAAGGCGTTTGGCAAACACGGAGGTAAACGCCTTAGGCATATGTTGCGTAATCAGTATTGGCACCGGAAAACCCGCCGGTATCTGTGTCAGAATAAACTGTAACGCCGCTGGCCCCCCAGTAGATGAGCCAATGGTGACAATACCACAATCGGGAATCCTGACCCGGGTATCAACCCGTCCGGCTCGCGCGGCTGATTTGGCTTCTGCTGGCTGAGACGCAGCCTCTTTGAGCCGTGTTGCCGGTGAAGTTGACGTCCGTGAGACAGCTCTCGGCTCTGCGACCGGCTCTTTGCGGCTGTAAATAGCGGGACGGGGTTTACGCCCCCCCAGAGCCAGAATTTTTTCTGCCAGCTGTTTTTCCACATTACCGGAATCAGATGCTCCTGAGCCGGCAAGCCATTGGCGGGCATCTTTCTCCATATAATCAGCAGCGCCCAGTGACAGCGCTTCCAGCGTAACCGCAGCACTGCGCCGGGTCAGCGAGGAAAGCATAACCACCTGACATGGGCACTCTGCCATGATCTGTTTCAGTGCAGTGATACCGTCCATCTCCGGCATCTCTACATCCATAGTTACCACATCCGGGTGCAGCAGTTTCACTTTGGCAACCGCGTCCTTGCCGTTCTTGGCGGTATCAACAACCTGAATGTCAGGATGATTGTCTAATATCTGCTTAATCCGGTTGCGAAAAAAAACCGAATCATCAACCACTAAAACTCGAACTGTCATACAGTTATCCAGTATAGGCCTGCCGTCTGGCCCCTATGCTCAGCTGGCATAAGCCTTCAGCAGACTCGGAATATCGACGATCAGAGCGATCCTGCCATCACCCGTTATCGTTGCCCCGGACAGCCCCGGTGTACCATGTAAAACCGAGCCCAGAGGCTTAATAACGACCTCCTCCTGACCGACCAGCTGATCAACAACAAAAGCCACCTGCATGGTGCCAACATTGGTAATAACCACATGTCCATTTTGCGGCAGAGGATCTCTCTCGAACCCCTTCATCAGCCAGCGTTTCAGATGAAACAGCGGCATCGCTTTATCACGAACAATAATCACCTGCTGACCATCAACCATATTAATCTGGGTCAGATCGAGGTTGAAAATCTCATTCACATTCACCAACGGCAACGCAAACGCCTGACTTTCCAGCAGCACCATCAGCGTCGGCATAATCGCCAGCGTCAGCGGCACCTGAATCTCTATTCTTGACCCCATACCGAGGTTAGAACTCACATCCAGCTTACCATTGAGCTGAGAGATTTTTGTTTTCACCACATCCATGCCCACTCCCCGACCAGACACATCGGAGATCTGCTCTTTGGTAGAGAAACCAGCAGCAAAAATCAGGTTATAGCACTCATGATCACTCAGACGGGAAGCCGCTTCTGCATCAAGCATCCCGCGCTTTACAGCAAGAGCCCTGAGCTTATCAGGATCCATCCCCGCGCCATCATCTTCGATGATCAGGAGAATATGATCCCCTTCCTGCTCAGCGGACAACAACACGTGTCCCTCCCGGGGTTTATCATTGCGCTCACGCACATCCGGCTCTTCTATGCCATGATCGATCGCATTTCTTACCAGGTGAATCAGTGGATCAGCCAGTGCTTCGACCAGGTTTTTATCCAGATCGGTATCTTCACCGCGCAGCTCAAGATTAACCTCTTTGTTCAGCTGCCGAGACAGATCTCGCACCAGACGGGGGAAGCGCCCAAACACCTTTTTAACCGGTTGCATTCGGGTTTTCATCACCGACATCTGCAGATCAGCGGTCACCATATCCAGTGATCCAAGGGCTTTCGCCATGTCGCCATCATCAAACTCAGCACCCAGTCTGACCAACCGATTGCGCACCAACACCAGCTCACCAACCATATTCATGATCTGGTCCAGCAGACGGGTATCCACCCGGACATTGCTTTCTGCAGCGGGTTTATTCGCTTGGGCTTTAGCCGCTGTCGCAGCGGCTGCGGGTTGGCTCGAAGCTGATGCCTGCTCTGGCGGTGGCGGAGCTACAGCAGCCATTGCAGAGAAGGCGCCTTCGCCTTTGGACTGCAATTCATCCAGAAGATCTTCAAACTCATCATCCGTAATCAGGTCACTGGCAGGGGTCGGCGAAGCTTTCGCGGCAGGCGCTTTGTCAACTGACGCAACCGGCCCACCCAACAACTGATCAAACTCCGCATCAGCACTGTTGTTGGCATCGCCAGACTGTCCCAGCCCCGGAGCACCATTAGGCCCATGCAGTGCATCCAGCAAGCTATCAAACTCATCCTCGCTAATCAGGTCAGACACTGGCGCTGCGGCATGACCCGGCGCACCATGAGGACCATGGAGCTGATCCAGCAGATCATCAAATTCCTCTTCGGTAATCAGATCATCCGATGATGCACTCGCCTGCGGTACTGCCTCGGCAACGCCCAGGTCTGCGACCAGCATGTCAAACTCGGCACTGACAGAGGCGTCAGTCTGCCCTGCCACAGCTTTTGCCTGCACCGGAGCCGGGCTGCTTGTGGTCACAGCAGCGGGTGCAGACTGGCCCGACGCCATGGCATTCAGACCTGCCAATAACTGGGGATCAACCGGCTCTGGATATTCTCCCTGCTTCACCGAATCAAACATGGAATTGATCGCATCCAGCGCCTGAAGCACCAGATCCATCAGCTCCTGTGAAACCTGAAGGGCATCATTACGCAGCTGGTCAAACAGATTCTCTGCACTGTGGCAACAATCGACCATCGGGTCCAGCTGTAGAAATCCAGCCCCCCCTTTGACGGTATGAAAACCGCGGAAGATCGCATTCAGCAACTCCCGATCTTCCGGATGCTGTTCAAGATCGACCAACTGCTCGGACAGCAGTTCGAGAATCTCTCCAGCTTCAATTAAAAAATCTTCCAGTATTTCCTGATCAACATTCAAGGACATCGTTTTACCCTTCAAAAGCCGAGGCTGGAAAGGAGATCATCAACATCATCCTGCGTGGATGCGACCTCCCCCTGATTACGGCCCTTCATTTGAGGGCCCTCTGCCTGCACATCTGCTGTGCGCTTCGCCTGATTAGCATCAGACTCTGATTCATCATTCTGTGCTGCTGAAAGCGCACCCAGGTTATTAACCCTTGCGGCAACTGCCATTAAACCAACCAGTTTATCCTCTATATCAGCAACCAGCTGGATAACCCGTTTGATCAACTGCCCGGTAATATCCTGATACTCCTGGGCTAATAGTATGCCGGTCAGACGTTGCTTGAGATCAGCCAGCGATGCTGAGTGATCATCCGCGTAACGGCAGGCTTTTTCATACAGGGCTTCAAGCTGAGGGTGACTATCTTTTAACGCGCAAAGATCATCGATCAGCTCCTTACGACGTAAAAAACCCTGTTCAATAATACTCACCTGATGCAGTGCCTCATCCACCTCATCGATGGTTTTATGGGCATTACTTTCGGTCAGCTCAATAACGTAAGACAAGCGATCACTTGCATCCGCGATTGAGGCTATATGCTGTTTGGAGTCCTGCAATAGTTCAGTTGAAGTGACATCATCGGTAAAACCAACAATGGCATTATGAACGGCGCGCGTCAGTGTACCGACCTCATGATACAGTGCCTGATGGCGCATCTCGTTAAGCTGCTGAACCAGTTCCATCGCTTGCGCCATTTGCCCCTGATTCAAGAGTTCAACCAACTGCTCGGCACGCAAGTGCAGTTCTGCCTCGAATCGATGCTGATCCTGGTAAATCTCTAAATCGGACATCAACGCCTCCTAGCCCTGAAGGCGTTCAAAAATCTTGTCGATTTTTTCTTTCAGCACGGCCGCCGTAAAAGGCTTAATAATATAGCCATTCACACCCGCCTGTGCCGCCGCAATAATCTGCTCCCGCTTTGCTTCAGCGGTGACCATCAGAATCGGAATATGACGCAGCTCGGGGTCGTTACGTACATGCTTCAAAAGATCGATACCGGTCATCTTCGGCATATTCCAGTCGGTTACCAGAAAATCGATACCGCCGGATTTCAAGATAGGTAACGCCGTAGCACCATCATCCGCTTCAACAATATTGGTAAACCCCAGATCCCGCATCAGATTCTTAATAATCCGGCGCATTGTTGAGAAATCATCTACTACCAGAATTTTCATGTCTTTATTCAAGACAATCCCTCCTAACTCTCTTTCTGACGATCAGCAATGGCTTCAGCTATTTCCAGCCAATGCTCAGCGCCACTCTTTTAAACGACTACGTAACCGTAATGCCGCCTGACTATGTATCTGACTCACCCGTGACTCACTGACACCAAGAACCTTACCAATCTCTTTAAGATTCAGCTCTTCATCGTAATACAGTGACAACACCAGCTTTTCTCGTTCGGGCAGCCCCTGTATTTCACGGGCAATCGCCTTAATAAAATCTTTCTGTTCATATGCTTCTGAAGGGTCGGGTTCATTACTGGCAATCGCCTCTCCCGGCCCCTCATCCTGAGGTCCCGTCAGCTTATCAAAGCTAAACAAGCGACTTTCGGCTGAGTCTTTTAATAATGCATGATATTCGCTCACACTGATATTAAGTTCCGCAGCAACCTCCCCATCTTGGGCATCTCTACCGGTACGGGACTCAATTATCTGAATTGCCTCGGATACCCGACGACCATTCCGATGTACCGAACGGGGTGTCCAGTCGCCCCGGCGAACCTCATCAATAATTGAACCGCGAATACGGATACCCGCATAGGTTTCAAAACTGGCGCCTTTGCTCGCATCATATTTCCTGGCAGCCTCCAGCAAGCCGACCATCCCCGCCTGTATCAGATCTTCAAGCACTACATTACTCGGCAGCCGTGCCAACAGGTGATGAGCAATACGCTTAACCAGCGTACTATGCTGTTCGATAATCTCCTGACTTGACTGAAACTGAAGCTGATTATACATAGAGACGATTCGCTACTCTGCTAACTCGTTCAGGCGCCGGTAACCAGACGCTCAACAAAAAACTCTAGATGTCCACGAGGACTCGATGACACCGGCCACGCATCAACCTTGGTCGCTAGCTGCTTATATGCCAATGCAGCTTTACTCTGAGGAAAGGCTTTTAAAACAGCACGTTGCTGCTTCACCCCCTTTCTCACCGCCTCATCATAAGGGATTGCCCCCAGGTATTGAAGGGTTACATCAAGAAACCGGTCCGTGACTGTCAGCAGCTTGTTATACATATTCCGCCCTTCCTGTTCTGAGCGAACCATGTTAGCCAACACGCGGAAACGGGTCATTTTGTGATCCCGGTTAAGCAGTTTCATTAAAGCATAGGCATCAGTGATCGAGGTAGGTTCATCACACACCACAACCACAACATCCTGCGCTGCTTTAACAAAACTGACCACCGCCTCAGAGATACCGGCAGCAGTATCGATCACCAGAATATCAAGATCATCGGCAATTTCACTGAAAGCATGGATCAGTTCAGAGTGCTCATGAACACTAAGCGAGGTCATCGACTGCGTCCCGGATGCTGCCGGGACAATACGCACATTGGTATCGACATCAATCAACAGATCTTTCAGGCCACACTCGCCGGATAATACATCAGCAATGTTGCGTTTCGCCTTAACCCCCAGCAATACATCAACATTCGCAAGCCCCAGATCGGCATCCATCAGCACCACCCGATGCCCCATTTCACCAAGCGCAAGACTCATGTTAACTGAGACGTTGGTTTTACCTACGCCACCTTTACCACCGGTAACTGCGATCACCTTAACCGGCCGCGGATTACCCATTGCGGTTTCCTGCATCTGTTAACACATCAGCTCTCCCAATGCTCGTCTCTGGCCAGCCTTTCCCGCTGGTGCTCATTAAACACCCGACGGCTACGGGTGGCTTTCTGCGCCGTAATAACAGCCCGACTGACCAGATCTTTCTTCTGGGCAACATCAATATCGTCCGGCACCCGCTGACCATCTGTCACATAACTTACCGATAAACCGTTTTCCATAATCAGATCCAGCGCCTCCCCCAGATTACCAGACTCATCCAGCTTACTCAGGACACAGCCACTCAACCCCAATGGAGCATAGGTTTCATAGGCGCTTTCAATCACGTGGCGCTGGCTCGAACAGGATAGCACCAGAAGTTTTTTCAACCGCACAGAAACATCTTCAAGCATATTCAGCTGCGCCTGAGTATGCGGCTCATGGGCATTCATCCCCGCCGTATCAATCAACACCAGACGTTTACTGCGAAGCGAAAGCAGCACCTCATCCAGCGAGTTATTTTCATCCACGACCCGCACCGGTACATCCAGTATGCGACCAAACGTTAACAGCTGCTCATGAGCCGCTATTCGGTAAGAGTCAGTGGTTACCAGCGCCACACTGGAACTACCATGCTTGAGCACATAGCGAGCAGCCAGCTTACCTATCGTCGTGGTTTTACCCACCCCGGTAGGCCCGACAAAAGCGATCATGCCGCCCCGTTCGACAAAATCTTCCCCCATAACCGGAATCCGGTCACTGAAGCGGGTCAGCGCTGAACGCCAGGCATCGTCAAGTTCATCATCATCGGCGACCGTCGCCGACAACTGTCGACTTATCTGTGGTCCCAGACCGATACGCTCCAGACGACGTTCCACTTTCACAATAGCAGAATCAGCCTGCTCATGGCGCGGACGCTCCTGCCGCTTGGGGACTGGGGCCGGCGGCACACGCTTAGGCGCAGGTGCCGAGTAATCCAGCAAACCATCATCTTCCGGTTCCCGGGGACGACTCAGAAGGCTTTTTAATGACTCGATCTCTTCCTGCAGCGAGTCAATCATCTTGCGCTCATCCTCTGCACCAAGGCTGATCTCATCAACTGCCGGCCTGAATTCATGCTCCAGACGACCCGGATCAAGCCGGGGCTGTTCTATCCGGGTGGCGGTTTCCTGAATGTTAGGTGGCTGATGCACGCGCCCACGCTGGCGCCGCTTCAGTGCATCCAAAATTTCACTCAGTTCATCGTCATCACCATCCAGTTGACGATTTTTTTGCCGGGGCTCTGACATCCCCTCCTGGGCCGTTGCAATCCGTACCTGAGCTTTGCGCAGCTCCTCCGCCAGATTACTTTTCAGCGGCTGCTTCTGCAGGCTTTCATGACGGCTGTTTTCAACCGCACGTTTACGTTTAAACGCTTGCTGCGCAGCTTCATACTCATGTTCATGGGCAGCCACAACTTCCACGCCACCTGCCACACGGTGATTAGAGACAATCACTGCGTCCGGGCCGATCTCATCCCTGACCCGCTGCATGGCCTGCCGCATATCCGGAGCAAAAAAGCGCTTAACTTTCATAACCGTCTCTATTCATTACCTGGTCAGCCACCGGCCTGACTCTGGCCACCCACTGTTGCAATAATCGTCACCCGTTTATTCTCAGGAATCTCCTGATATGAGAGCACACTGATCGAATGCTCACCATAACGCACAAACTTCGCTAACAACGGCCTGATCGGCGCCGCCACCAGCAGAATCGAAGCCCGCCCGGCAATCTCCTGCTGCTGCGCAACCTCGGCGAGAGAGTTCTGCAACCGCTCCGCCATCATTGGCTCTATCACCAGCCCGTCACCGCCATCACCCCGCTGTACCGATCCGAGCAGCAGTTGCTCCAATTGTGGATCAAGGGTGATCACCGGCAGATCCGCATCATTACCCACAATATTCTGCACAATCATCCGCGACAAAGATATGCGCACCGCAGCAGTCAACCCCTGTGGATCCTGAGTCCGCGCAACAGCCTCTGCGAGTGCTTCGGTGATAGTGCGGAAATCTTTGACCGGCACCTGCTCCATTAACAAGTTTTGCAGCACTTTTAGCAGTGTACTCACAGAAAGCTTGCCAGGTACTAACTCTTCTACCAGTTTTGGGGACGTTTTTGCCAACAGATCCAACAATTTCTGCACTTCATCATGTCCCATCAACTCATGAGAGTGCGCCTGAAGAATCTGATTCAGGTGGGTTGCCACAACAGTCCCTGCATCCACCACCGTATACCCCAGAGTTTGCGCCTGCTCTTTCTGACTCTGTTCAATCCACACAGCATCCAGCCCGAACGCGGGGTCTTTCACATCGATCCCTTTCAGAGTGCCAAACACCTGCCCCGGATTAATAGCCAGCTCCCGGTCAGGATAAACTTCTGACTCACCCACGGAAACGCCCATCAGGGTAATTCGATATGCCCCAGGCATCAGATCCAGATTATCCCGAATATGCACAGAGGGAACGAGAAAACCCAGATCCTGCGAAAGCTTCTTTCGCACCCCTTTAATCCGACTCAGCAGCTGCCCACCCTGCAACTTATCCACCATAGGGATCAGACGATAGCCAACCTCCAGACCGATCATATCCACGGGCATTACATCATCCCAATCGAGATCTTTGATATCCTGCTCAGGCACCGGCACTTTAACCTGAGTTTCTGCCTCGGCTTCAGCCTGAACCGTCAGTGCAAGATTGCGCTGTTGAATAAAATATGCGCCAACACCTGCAACAATGGCCAGCGATAAAAACGCCACATGCGGCATACCAGGAATAGACCCCATAATAAACAGTATTCCTGCAGCCACTGCCAGCGCTTTAGGAGAGCCGAACAGCTGCCCCAGCACCTGCTTACCCATATCCTGCGAAGAGTTTACCCGGGTGACCATAATTGCGGCAGCCGTTGACAGCAGCAGCGAAGGAATCTGGGCAACCAGACCATCACCAATGGTCAGCAGGGAGTAGTTACGGGCTGCCATTTCAAATGTCAGACCATGCTGCAGCATGCCGATACCCAGACCGCCAAGAATATTGATCACCAGAATCAGGATACCAGCAACCGCATCCCCCCGGACAAACTTACTGGCACCATCCATCGACCCGTAAAAATCCGCTTCCTGGGTTACTTCCTGACGCCGTTTTTTAGCATCATCCTGACTGATCAGTCCCGCATTCAGGTCGGCATCGATAGCCATCTGCTTACCCGGCATCGCATCCAGGGTAAAACGGGCACTGACTTCGGATATCCGTCCCGCACCTTTGGTTACCACCACAAAGTTGATAATAACCAGAATCATAAACACCACCAGACCGACCACATAGTTGCCGCCGATCACCACTTCACCAAAGGCTTCAATCACCTTTCCGGCAGCATCCCCCCCCTCATGACCATACAGAAGCACAACGCGGGTAGAAGCCACATTGAGCGCCAGTCGCATCAGTGTGGTAATCAGAAGAATGGTAGGAAAGACCGCAAAGTCTAATGGCCGCATCGCATAGACACAGACCAGCAGCACTACAATAGAGAGGGCAATATTGAAGGTAAACAGGGTGTCGAGCAGAAACGGGGGCATCGGCAGGGTAACCATACCGAGCACGAGCAGCAGCAGAAAAGGGATACCCAGATTCCCTTTCCCTATTCCACGAACATTATTGTAGATCTCTGCTCTATCCACTTACGCCCCAGTTGAGATCTCGCCGCCCGACAAAGCGTCAAAAAAACATCACTTGAAATATAATTATTTTCAGAATGAAAAATAACATTAAAGAGAGGCTAAAAACACCAATTTTTTGACGCTTTACTCACCTGAGCGATAGACTTGCAAGATTCCAGCCAGATTATTGTACAATCATGTCCAGCATACCAGGCAATCATTCATCCCGACGCAGCTCATCAGGAATATCCAGCTCATCCGAGACCGCCTTGGGTGCGGGCCCCTGACGCTGTTTATGCCGCTGCAACTGGAACACATAGGCCAGCACTTCAGCAACTGCTTTAAACAGACCTGCCGGGATCTCCTCATCCACTTCCGTTGAGTGATAGATTGCGCGCGCCAGCGGCGGTGCCGACAGAATAGGGATATCATGTTTCTCGGCAATCTCACGTATTTTCAGCGCAACAAAATCCCCCCCTTTAGCCACCAGATAGGGAGCTCCACCCCCGGACTGATCATACTTCAACGCCACCGCATAATGGGTCGGGTTGGTTATCACAACATCCGCTTCAGGCACCGCTGACATCATTCGTCGCTGCGATATCTCCCGCTGCAGCTGCCGGATCCGCCCTTTAACTTCAGGCTTACCCTCACTGTTTTTCATCTCATCCTTGACCTCCTGGAGGGTCATTTTGAGCTTTTCCGTGTAGTCATAGATCTGAAACGGCACATCGATCAGGGAGATCAGAATCATCGTGGAACTCATCACCAGAAATGCCCAGATAACCAGCTCCGTTGCATGAGACATTGCCGGAAACACATCCTGAGTGCCAAGGGAAAACAACGCCTGTCGGGAGGAGTACAGCACCAGAAAGGAGAGCGATCCGACTACCAGAAACTTAGCCAGCGCCTTAAACAGTTCAAGCAGTGCTTTAAGCGAAAACATCCGCTTGATGCCCGCCAACGGATCGATACGACTCAGCTTAGGTGCCATCGCTTTCATACTGACATTCCAGCCACCCAGTGCGATAGGCCCGACAACAGCAGCCACCAGCAACACCAGAAAGAAGCCAAACAACGAGCGCAAAGCCTCATACAGGGAATACCCCAAATGGGTAAACATCAGCGCCGGATCCATAACGGCTTCCCGGTCCAGACTGAAATTAAACTTCATCATTCCAGCCATTTTGTCAGCTACCTGAGCACCAAACATCATCGCGGCAACCGCTGCAGCCAGCAGCAGGATAGTGGTGGCCAACTCCTTAGAACGGGCAATATCGCCCTTCTCTTTAGCGTCCCGCAGACGCTTCGATGTGGGCTGTTCGGTTTTTTCCTGGCCACTGTCTTCAGCCATCGCTATAGCACTCCTACACCGACAACCTGATCAAGGTAATTAAACGCCACTGCGGCAAAGCGCTGATACTGCCCCAGAAACCCATCCAGACTGACCCACGCAATCACCAAACCAACCATCATGGTAAAGGGAAAACCGATTGCGAAGATATTCAATTGAGGCGCTGCCTTTGCCATCACGCCGAACGCAAAGTTAATCACCAGCAGCGCGGTTACCGCTGGTAACGCCATCAACAGTGCACTGGCGATCATCCAGCTACCCGATTTAGCCAGCGCCAGATAGCCGGAAACAGGCATTGCTCCCTGCGATACAGGCAACACAAAAAAGCTGCGCGCCAGGGCCTCAAACATCACCAGATGACCATTAAAAGCCAGAAACAGCAGCATCACCATCATCAGATACATCTGCGACAACACCACAACAGACACCCCGTTTGCGGGGTCACTGACAGAGGCAAAACCAAGTCCCATCTGTGAAGATATCAGCTGTCCACCCAGCGCAAAGATCTGAAATAAGACCTGAATAACAAACGCCATAGCGGTGCCGATGATGATCTGTTGCGCCACCAGAATATAGGTTTGCAGTGACATGCCACGTAATATCGGCATCTCCGGCAGAGCTGGCAACAACACCACGGTCATTGCTAATGCCAGACCAAGACGGATACGGGCAGGCACCAGTTGCGTACCGATCATCGGCACTACCATAAAGAAAGAGGCGATACGAAAGAAAGGCAGCAGGAACTGAGCAACCCACTGCTCTAACTGAAGCGAGGTCAGCTGCAGCACGGCCTATCCCAGAAACAGCGGAATATTGGTAAAGATGTTATTAAACTCATCCATCAGTTGCCCGAGAAGCCAGGGACCCGCCCACATAATAGTCAGCAGAGTAATCAGCAAACGTGGTAAAAAGCTAAGTGTTTGCTCATTAATCTGGGTTGCCGCCTGAAAAGTGGACACCAACAGCCCCACCATCAGCGAAGGCACCACAATCACGGCCACCAGAACAACCACCAGAAACAGCGCCTCACCAAACAGATCCAGAACCATTTCCGGCGTCATACCCTGTCCTCCACACTAAGCCACAAAGAACGGTTAAAAAGTACCGCTAAAAAGAACCGTTACACTCAACCATTACACCACAAAGCTACCCGCCAACGTCCCTATAACCATAGCCCAGCCATCCACCAGTACAAACAACATTATCTTGAAGGGTAGCGAGATGATTACCGGCGAGAGCATCATCATCCCCATAGCCATCAGTACACTGGCGACCACCAGGTCGATAACCAGAAAGGGTATAAACAGCATAAAGCCGATCTGGAATGCGGTTTTCAGCTCACTGGTGACAAATGACGGCACCAGCACGGTAAACGGAATATCTTCAGGCGTTTCAACCGCTGGGGTTCTGGAGATATTCATAAACAGATTGAGATCGGTTTCGCGGGTCTGAGCCAGCATAAAGCCACGAAACGGCTTACTGGCAGCCGTGAGCGCTTCTATCGATGTGATCTCTTCGTTCAGATAGGGCTGCACCGCCTGTTCATTCACTTTATCCAGTACCGGAGACATAATAAACAGGGTCAGAAACAGTGACAAACCTACCAGAATCTGATTTGACGGAGTCTGCTGTAATCCAAGAGCCTGCCGCAGAATAGCAAAAACAATAATGATCCGGGCGAAGGAGGTCATCATCATCAGAATAGCTGGCAGGAAAGTCAGCAGCGTCATCAACCCCAGAATCTGGAGCGTAACGCTATAATCAGCACTGCCATCAGGATTGGTCGTCAGCGTGACCGCCGGAATTCCAGGATCAGCGGCCTGCGCCACAGCCGGGAGCAGGATGAGTGTCAGGAACAGAATGAAGACTCTTTTCACTCAGACTCCTTCCGACTTATCGCCTGTTGCAGCCTGGAAGCAAACTCCCCCATCGCAGCACCCGGCTCAATTAAAGGCTCATCATAGCTGCACAACAAACTCACCCGTCCCGGCGCGACCCCCAGCAATAACTGCCGCTCGCCCGCCTGCACCAACACGAGCTTTTCCCGGGTTGTTAAAGGCAACGAAGCAACAACCCGTAGCGCCCTATTCTGTCCTGGCAAACCGGAATAACGTTTGACCAGCCAACCCAGCAGCAAAATCAGTGCAACAACCAGAATCAACCCCGCCAGCAACTGCATAACAGAGCCAGCATTGATCGGATCAACTACCGTCCTGGGCACAACAACCCCACCTTTAGTATCAGCCTCTGCAGCCATAGCTACACGACTGACGCCGGTAAATAGCGCTGCCATGAGACACCGGGAGATGGCAACAAGAGGGGTTCCATCTGAGTGGGGGCGCAGCCAGATCATCGTAGTTTATCTATACGTTCCTGCGGACTAATCACGTCGGTCAGTCGGATACCATAGCGATCATTCACCACCACAACTTCGCCATGCGCAACCAGCGTACCGTTAACCAGCACATCCAACGGTTCACCCGCCACCCTGTCCAGCTCCACAACAGATCCCTGATTCAGCTGCAGCAGGTTACGGATCGAAATATCAGACCGGCCAACCTCCATCGACAACTTAACCGGGATATCGAGAATGACATCCAGGCTGGGATTGCTTAATACTGAACTCTCATCTCTCAGCTCATCCAGATCAATCGCCTGCCCCTGAGCAGCTTCTGACTGAGCCTGCTCAGCCATCGCGGCACCCCAGTCATCCAGGCCATCGTCCTGATCCTGATTTTCAATATCGTCATTACTCATGAGTAATCTGCTCTGTCCAACGGTTTAGTCATTTTTAGTCCGGCTGATAATTTTTACCGCCAGATTCCCCCGGGATGTACCCAGCTTACAATTAAAAATAGGCACCCTGGCAGCTTTTAACTGCAGCGTATCAGAAATATCGATAGGAATAATATCCCCGGCCTCCAGCTGCATAACATCCCGCAACTTCATCTTACGTTCGGCAATAATGAGATCCAGATTAACTGGCGCACCCAACATGTCATGCTTCAGCGAGGTTAGCCACTGCTCATCCAGCGCCTCTTCAACAGGCTTGTAGCCAGAGATAAGTATATCGCGGATGGGTTCAAGCATAGAGTAAGGCATCGTCACATGAAACTCACCCGTGCCCCCTTCCATATCCACCTCAAAACGGCTCACGACAACTACTTCTGAGGGATTGATGACATTTGCCATCGCCGGATTGACTTCATGCCCAAGCACTTCAAATTTCAGCGGCATTACCGGCTCCCAGGAGCCTTCCAGGTCAACGAAAAACTGCGCAATCACCTTATTAATCAGGCGAATCTCTGTTGGAGTAAACTCCCGCCCCTCTATTTTGGCATGCCGGCCATCACCACCGAAGAAACTATCCACCAGCCTAAAAACCAGTTTTGCGTCCATCACCAGCAACGCCGTACCGCGCAGCGGAGAGACCCGCAACAGGTTAATACTGGTAGGCACATAGAGTGTATGAATATAGTCGGAGTATTTCATAATCTGCACGCCACCCACGGAGACATCCGCATTGTTGCGCAACAGGCTAAACAGGGAGATACGGGTATGACGGGCAAAACGCTCGTTAATCATCTCAAGGGTAGGCATCCGTCCACGAACAATCCGCTCATGGCTGGCAAGATCATAGGCCTTTACTGCACCCTCTTCGGCGACAACACCCTCTTCAGTCTCAATATCACCATCGTCAACACCATGCAGCAGCGCGTCGATTTCATCCTGAGAAAGCAGGTCTTTGACTGTCATATAAGCATATCCATCACTGCATTATAAATCCGGTAAACAGCACTTTTTCGACCCCAGGCTTGCCAATTTTTTCCTGCAGAACTGATTGAATAGCCGCCAGAGCCTCCTGCTGCAGCATCACCTTTCCTGAAGGGGTACGCAACGTATCAAACGACTGACGGGAAAACAGCTGATTCAGGTTGGAAACAATCTTCGGCATATGCTTAACCAGCGCCGCATCAACCGCATCATCACGACTTTTCGCTTCAACATAAAGCTGCATATAGTGGGTACGGCCATCACTACTAGGGACAACAACCGTAAAGTAAGGACTTCCTTCAAGGGTGCGAATCTTGGTATAAACAGCCTGAGCAGGCTTAGCGGGCACCACACTCTCTGTAGCAACCTCGGTGTCAGAACCGCCCATCAGAAACATCGCGACACCCCCACCAATCAGAGCGGCCAGAACCACCCCGGCAACAATGATCAGGATGAGCTTTAACTTTCCTGACTTCTTAGCACCTTCACCTTCAACTGCGCCAGTTTCAGTCGTTTCTTCAGCCATCATTTGCCCCAAAGTCAGCCCACCGGAGAAACCGGCAGACGCATTAAATCATAACCCAGAGCGTAATATAACATACTGATTCAGTGGCGGAAGCAACCGACCGTACTTTACTGGCAAGTTCTCTTATCAGAAATGTATCAGGCGTAATAATCCACCAGTGAGAGACTCTCTCCACGAACAACCTCGACCCGGTTATCATCCACAACATCGTCCTGATAACCCGTCCATGAAGAGCCCGACCCCGACTCATCCCGTTGCTGCCTACGGCTATGATCTTCCACCGTTGAATCAGACAGATTCAACCCCTGATCCGCAAACATCTCCCTCAGCCTTGGCATATTCTGCTCCAGAGCCTCCCGCACACTACCATGAGGGGTGTTAAAGACCACACTGACCTGGTCATTCTTCAGATGCAACCGCACCTGAAGCGACCCCAGTTCCGGCGGATCAAGCTGAATCTCGGCAAACTGACCATTTTTTGACGCCATCATCATCACCCGATCATTAACGGCCTGACCCCAGGCGGGCTCACCTGGACGCAAACCATGAGGCATCACTAGCTGTGGCACCTCCTTCTCAGCTCGAACACTTCTGGCAGCCGCCAGAGAGTCAGCAAAACTGGTCAGCAGGCTTTCTGAGCGTGACGCTGAATCAACAGTCGTGGACGATTTATCCAGATCAACAGCTCCTTTCAACGCCTCACGAATACTGTCGGCACCCAGCTGCCCATCCAGCTGAGACTGAGGTAAAGCCTGGGTAAGTAGCGCATCATGTTGCGACCGCACCGGCGGTGGATTATTCACCCCCTGCAGAGGAGGCTGAAGCATGCCTTCACCTGCAGCACTCCGCGCTTTATCCGCACGTCCCGATTTTTCGGAGTCACCATCCCGATTCATGATCTTCGGTGTGGGCTGGGTTATCGGCGCTACCGGAGCGACAACCTCGGCGGTAACCTGATTCAGAGGCGGCGAAACAGGATTACCTTGCCAGGCTATCACTTCGTCAGAGGCGTTCTCTACATTATTCGCCACCACCTGGCCCGCATCTGCCGGGATGGTAGCCGGGTTCGGATTGACCGGTGACTGACTGACCGTCGAGCCGGCATTACCGGATTGACCGGCAATAAAGCCAGGCGCATACACTGCGAAATCATCCGCCAGCGTTTCAGCCCCGACAGACTCAGCAACCATTGCCACAACACCATCAGCGGCCGCATCAGAGACCTTTTTATCCCGCCTCGCTGCAGCATTGCTATCTGTCTGAGACGGCTGCAACTGATCAGCTATCGCTGCACCCGGGATCATCTTATTCTGGGGAGGCACGAAATTCTGCTCGGCCTGAGGAGACGGTGACTGACCAGCTATCACTGAACCCGGGGTCATCTCATTCAGGGGAACTGTAAAGTTCTGCTCGGCCTGAGGTGACGGTGACTGGGTGGCTATCACCGAGCCTAGAACCATCTCATTCTGGGGAACTGTAAAATTCTGCTCGGCC
>NZ_JBNKYN010000035.1:0-41032 GCF_050300915.1 Amphritea sp. | reverse complement strand
CGCCGAAGATAGCAATCCTCACTCCGGCCTCATCCGCTCCCGCGCCACCCGCGGCGCCCCACACCAGCCAGAAAACAGTTCGGGGATAATGCCGATGACTCATATCTCCTCCTTACGCGGCCAAACCAGCCAGCTGCAACCACCCATCAGCACTATCGCCAGAGCAAACCATTGGATCGCATAGCCGAGATGCCGCTCAGGTGTCATATTGACTACTGGCCAGCCGACACTCAGCCCTGACAGCAACGGTTTATCAATACGGATAACCGCCGGGTATAAGCCCGGATGTCGCAACGCTAATCGATCCATATCCAACTGTTGTATTCTCACCCGCCCACTCGCCTGCCACTTGTCAGGACGGAGCTGAATGGTCTGCGACGGGATTGCAAGCCTGCCGGTTATAGTTTGAGACCCCAAAGGCAGACGGATCTCCGGCAGCTGATCCCGGTACTCACTTGCGGCAATCCATCCCAGATTAATCAACACCACCGGGTGTTTAGTAGTTGCATCAATATCGGGCTTAAACGGCACAATCACTTCATAGCCTGTGCGCCCACCCCGGGTACGATTATCCAGCAGGTAGATAATGCCACTGATAAATTGCCCATGAAGATTAACGCCGACCGGTTCAATACTTTCCCGTTCAGGCAGCCCAGTCAGGTCTGTACGTGCACTGTTCCAGCGGTCCAGTAACTGCTGTTTCTCATCCGCCCGCTGTAGTTGCCACACGCCCAGCCACAGCAACAGAGGAATCAGCAACAGCGCAAGAATCGCCATCAGCCACTTGCTAACGGGTATCTGCTGAACTTTACTCAAATGAGGTCTGCGCATAGACGCTTCATTCATAACCACTTTACTCATACACCGACCTGAGCACTGCATATGTTAAAGACTGCGATTGTTATCATCTTTATTCTTATCATCATCACCCTCTTCGCGGGTCTCTACTTTTTGCTGAAAGATCAGAGCCGCTCGCGGCGCACCGTTAAATCTCTGGCGTTGCGGGTCTCCCTGGCGGTGCTTTTACTCATCATCATCCTTTTAGGCTTCTACACCGGGGAGCTGAAACTGCGAACCCCGTTCCCACTAGCGCCCTCATCACAACAGGTAGACAAACAGAAATAGCCCGACCCAGACCACATCAACAAAATGCCAATACCATGACACCGCTTCGAAACCAAAATGATGATCTGGCGCAAAATGCCCACGTATCACCCGCAACAGAATAATCAGCAGCATCAGCGTACCCAGCGTCACATGCATCCCATGGAAACCGGTGAGTATGAAGAAGGTTGCACCATAGATACCTGCATGCAGGGTTAGCCCGAGCTCATGATAGGCTTCTGCATACTCCACTGCCTGAAACACCAGAAACGCTGTCCCCAGGGCGATAGTGAGTACCAACCACAAAATCACCTGCGGGCGACGATCCTGCTTTAAACGGTAATGAGCGAAGGTCACCGTGATGCTGGAACTCAACAACAACAGGGTATTCACCAACGGTAAGTGCAGAGGATCAATAACCCCCTCGGGACCGGGATAGGCGGTCATATCCGGCGTTTTCATCAGCGGCCAGGTTGCCTCAAACCCCTGCCACAACATATTGGCGACGCCTTTCTCACCCTCTCCGCCCAACCAGGGAACAGAGAGATTTCTAACGTAAAACAGCGCACCAAAGAAAGCGGCAAAAAACATGATTTCAGAGAAGATAAACCAGCTCATTCCCCAGCGAAACGAACGATCCATCTGATCAGAGTAGAGCCCTTTGCGGCTCTCATCGATCACATGGCCAAACCAGCCGGTGAGAATCAGCCCCATACACAGCGCACCGACTACTAAAAGACTCAACCCAAGAGCTCCGCCGGTATTAGCACTCAACGCGTTGATCAGCGTCCCGGCGCCATAAGCGATCAGAAACAGAGACACCGATGCCAGGATAGGCCAGCGGCTTTGAGCCGGAACATAATAAGCCTGAGTACTCATAGAACACTCCTTGCCGGCACAGCGAAGACGCTGCTCACCGGCCTGGGTTCGGGGGTAATATCGAATAATGTATAGGAGAGAGTGATGGTGGTGATGTACTTAGGTAGTTCATCATCCACCATAAATACCAATGGCATTGCGCGCTTTTCGCCTGCGGCAAGCGGCTGCTGCTCAAAGCAAAAACAGTTAACTTTGTGTAAAAAGGGAGCCGCTTCAGAGGGGGCAACACTGGGTATCGCCTGCGCGACCATGTTGCTGCTGGTTGGGTTAAAAGCCATGAAAGCGGTTTGCGTCATCTCTCCCGGATGAACCGAAATCTCAGCCAACTGAGGATGCAGTCGCCACGGCATCGACTCATTGTTAACCGCCAGAAACTGCACCCGCACTTTGCGCTTATCATTAATCGGATATTCCTGCGTCAACACACCAGTGTTCTGCAGTTTGCCATTCAAACCGGTGATATCGCAGAACACGTCATACAGTGGTACCAGCAAAAAACCAAAACCAAACATAAGCACGGCACCCGCTAACAGTTTTATTAACAAAGAGCGATTACGCTGCTGCAGCTGATTCATGATTCACCTCAGCTATTATCTTTGTATGGATGTTTGAATACTGGAGGCTCAGTGAACGAGTGATAGGGTGGCGGAGATGGCAGTGTCCACTCCAGCCCATGACTGCCCTCCCAGACTTTATCCGTCGCTTTTTTACCGGAGCGGATACAGCTAATGATGTTATAGACAAAGAGTAACTGGGAAAAACCAAACAGGAATGCCCCAAACGTTGCCACCATATTAAAGTCGGCAAACTGCAGTGCGTAATCAGGAATTCGGCGTGGCATGCCTGCCAGACCAAGGAAGTGCATCGGGAAAAAAGTCACATTCACGCCGATAAAGGAGAGCCAGAAATGCAGTTTCCCCATCGACTCGTTATACATATGCCCGGTCCATTTAGGTAGCCAGTAGTACGCCGCTGCCATGATCGAGAACACCGAGCCCGGCACCAGTACATAGTGGAAGTGAGCCACCACAAAGTAGGTGTCGTGATACTGGAAATCAGCAGGAGCGATCGCCAGCATCAATCCGGAAAAACCACCAATGGTAAACAGCACAACGAATGCCAGGGCAAACAACATCGGCGTTTCAAAAGTCATCGAGCCACGATACATGGTGGCAACCCAGTTAAACACTTTGACGCCGGTCGGCACCGCAATCAGCATCGTGGAATACATAAAAAACAGCTCGCCCGCCAACGGCATACCCACAGCAAACATATGGTGCGCCCAGACGATAAAGGACAGTATCGCAATCGAAGCGGTGGCATACACCATCGAGGTATAACCGAACAATCGCTTGCGGGCAAAGGTAGGGATAATCTCGGACACCACACCGAAGGCTGGCAGGATCATGATATACACCTCAGGGTGGCCGAAAAACCAGAACACATGCTGAAACAGCACCGGATCACCACCACCAGCCGCATCAAAAAAACTGGTGCCGAAATGGATATCCATCAGCATCATGGTCACCACCCCAGCTAAAACCGGCATTACCGCAATCAGAAGAAAAGCGGTGATCAGCCAGGTCCAGACAAACAGCGGCATATCCATCAGTTTCATACCTGGCGTGCGCATGTTGAGAATGGTGGCGATCACATTGATCGCTCCCATAATCGAACTGACCCCCATCATATGCACGGCGAAAATGAAAAATGTCACGCTGGGAGGCGCATAGGTGGTTGATAGCGGGGCGTAAAAAGTCCAGCCAAAATTGGGACCGCCGCCCTCCATCAACAGCGTGGAGAGCATCATCGTAAAGGCAAAAGGCAAGATCCAGAAGCTCCAGTTATTCATCCGCGGCAAGGCCATATCCGGCGCACCAATCATCATCGGAATCAACCAGTTTGCCAGCCCGACAAAGGCTGGCATCACCGCACCGAACACCATAATCAGCCCGTGAGACGTGGTCATCTGATTGAAGAACTCGGGCCGGACCAACTGCAACCCCGGCTGAAAAAGCTCAGCCCGGATAGTCAGTGCCATGCAGCCACCGATAAAGAACATCGTCAGACTGAACAAAAGATAGAGCGTACCGATATCTTTATGATTCGTAGTGTAAAGCCAGCGGGTGATACCTGTGGCAGGGCCATGATGACCTGTGCTGTGAAGCGGTTGTTCTAAACTACCCATCACCCTACTCCTTCAACAATTCACTGATTTGCTGAACCGTAACCATGCCACCCTGATTACCCCAGGAATTTCGTTCGTAAGTAATCACTGACGCCAGATCGACCGCATTGAGCTGCTCGCCAAAGGCTTGCATCGCAGTTCCAGACCGACCATGCAGCACCACATTGATATGTTCTGCCGGATTGCCGGTCATCAGCGGACTGCCTGCCAGCGCCGGGAAGACTCCGGGAATCCCCTGTCCTTCCTGCTGATGGCAGGCTGCGCAAGTGCATTTATAAACCTGTTCCCCTCTGGCCATCAGTTCGGTCTGGCTCATCTCTTTCTGTACTGATTGCGCTTCAGCCACTTTCAGGCTGGCCTGCTCAGCGACCCACAACGCATAATCGTCCTGAGACTTCGCCTCAACCACGATTGGCATAAAACCATGATCCCTACCACAGAGTTCAGCACACTGTCCGCGGTAGATTCCCGGCTCATCCACCCGCGTCCAGGACTCATTCACAAACCCAGGAATAGCATCTTTTTTCACCGCCAACGCTGGCACCCACCAGGAGTGGATGACGTCATTTGAGGTCAGCAAAAAGCGAATTTTCTTGCCAACAGGAATCACTAACGGCTTGTCTACCTCAAGCAAATAGTGATCCCCCTTAAGCTGCTCATTACTGATCTGCTCCTGAGGGGTTGCGAGGGAACTGAAAAAATCGATATCCTGATTAAGATATTTATAACGCCATTTCCACTGATATCCGGTGATCTGAATATCAATATCCGCGCTGTTTTTATCGTACATCTGAATCAGGGTGGTGCTGGCTGGAACCGCCATAGACACGAGGATAATCACGGGCACAATAGTCCAGATGATCTCAACCCAGGTACTTTCGTGAAAATGCGCAGCCTTCACTCCACGGGATTTTCGATGCCAGATAATCGACCAGAACATAACGCCGAATACCACAACGGCAATGGCAACGCAGATATAGAAAATAATCATATGCAGGTTGTAGACAGAGCGACTGATCTCCGTTGCCCCCTCAACCAGATTTACCTGCCACTGTGCTGCAACCAGCGGCGCATAAAAAAGTCCAGCCAGAAACAGGACCCTTCCTATACGTCGAATCATCCCCAGGTCTCCTTGCTGCTGAATATTCAACAGCGGTACACCAAGCCTAAAAATGATCCCTTTTAGTCCACGACAATATCCCAGCTGATCACTTGGTTATAAGCCAGTATAGCAGCAGATTTCAGAGTGCAAGGGGAAAGTTCGGCACACACAGAAAGTACAGGGGCGCAAACATGCCGCCCCTGTAGGAGAGAGAAAAACTTCAGCTTATTCTGAAAACTGCCTACCCTGCCAACGTCGTTAAAAGCCAGAACAGCAGCGTAATTAGCGCTACCAGAAAGACTGCCAAAACCAGCAGACTTGGCCACACAGACTTCATCGGGAGGTTATATCGCCGCTCCCGTTCGTCAGGTGGTTTGGTGAATACCATGCACCATAATTTATGAATCCTGGCTATCCAGTTAATCAACAGCAGCAGTTTGTCAGAGAATCGGCTCGGATACATAGGCACCGCTCCTCTATTAACTGCGCCTTTTAAGATATAGTCGATAGCCCAGTAAAAGAGCTAATAAAATTGCAAAAATAAGTTGCTGAAAGAAGTCAGCCCGGATCTGCCAGAGGAAGTGAAGCATCACCAAAAGACTGGCAGGATAGATAAGAAGGTGCAGTTTTTTCCAACGTTTACCGAGGCGACGCTGCATCCCCTGGGTTGAGGTCACCGCCAGCGGCAACAGCAGTAACAACGCTAATGAGCCTACCACGATATAAGGACGTTTAGTCAGTTCAGTTATCAGGATATCCCAGCGCCAGCCCAGTAAAAAGGTGGCAAACGCCAGCAGGTGCAGCAGCGCATAGAAGAAAGCATAGAGCCCGAACATTCGCCGGTAGCGAGCCAGCCAGCGCCAGCCAAATAGCTTTCGCGCCGGGGTCACCGCCAGTGTCAGCCATAGCCAGCACAGCGCCCAGAAGCCAAGTTCTTTAACAATATATTTTGCCGGATCAGCCCCTAGATCATTGCTCAGAAGCCCTTCCAGCAACAGCCCCAACGGCAACAGCAATAACAGAAAAATCAGCCACCAGCGAATCAACCCGATACGCTCTACAGCTGTCATCAAAACCACTTGGTCAGATCCATCCCCTTGTAAAGGTGGGCAACCTGATCTGCATAGCCATTAAACGGCAGTGTATCGACAATATCCGGTGTTAACAGCGAAGAGGGCAAACGCCGTTCAGTAGCCTGAGACCACCGCGGATGATCAACCTCAGGGTTAACATTGGCATAGAAACCATACTCATCCGGGGCAATATCATTCCAACTGGTTGCGGGCATCGTTTCACTGAAGTGGATACGGACAATCGATTTAATCGACTTAAACCCATACTTCCAGGGCACCACTAACCTTAATGGCGCGCCATTCTGGGGAGGCAGTGCATTACCATACAGGCCCACCGCCATCAGCGTCAGCGGGTTCATCGCCTCATCCATTCTCAGCCCCTCAACATAGGGCCACTTTATCGTGCTAAAAAAACCGCGCTGTCCCGGCATCTGGTCTTTGTCCACCAGGGTAGTGAACTGCACATATTTTGCTTTGGATGTTGGCTCAAATCGTTTAATCAGATCAGCCAGAGGAAACCCTAACCAGGGGATCACCATCGACCAGGCTTCAACACAGCGCAGTCGGTAAATCCGCTCTTCCAACGCATGAGGGGCAAGAATATCTTCCAGATTATAGTTGCCCGGCTTAGCCACTTCACCGCTGATCTCAACCTTCCAGGGGTCGGTAACAAATTCCTGGGCATTGCGCACCGGATCCCGTTTGTCGGTGCCAAACTCGTAGAAGTTATTATGAGTTATCACATCATAATAAGGGGCCAGAGTCTCACGGGTCGAAAACTCGTTATTACGTAGCGCATCCGCAAGTTTCTGCTGCAGCCATACAGGCCCTTTATAACGGGGCAGATCCGCAGGAATATCATATTCTGCAGCACCGGCCAGAGAGGGAAAACCCACCATTGGAATTGCCGCAACAGACAGCGCCGCTTGCATAAAACGGCGCCGCTCACGATAGACCGATTCTGGGGTAATCTCAGATGGCAGGATCGGTTGCGATATCCCGGTTTTATAACGTTTCAAAGCGTTTACCTCCTGCCATAGAACATAGCTGTTTAACTGCTGAGTGATTTACGTTTACGCAGTAACCATAAAACCGGACCAGAGAGGGTATAACCCAACAGCAATAACCAGAGGAAGATTGGCGGGCTGATAGAGATAACACCGATGGTCAACACAATCACCAGCAAAATCATAAAAGGGATCTTACCCTTCGGATCCACATCTTTGAAACTGTAGTAAAGCACATTACTGACCATGAGTACGCCCATCAGGGCAACATAGATAGCGATCGGGAAGACAAAACCACTGACATCAACATCAAACTCGACACAGGCCCATACCAGACCCGCAACTGAGGCCGCTGCCGCAGGGCTGGGCAAGCCGATAAAGTAACGCTTATCCACAGAACCGATCTGCGTATTAAAACGCGCCAGTCGCAGGGCTGCCCCGGCAACATAGATAAAGGCGCAGAACCAGCCAAACTTACCGGCACCGCTGAGTGCCCAGCTAAAGGTTACCAGCGCTGGCGCGACACCAAATGAAACCATATCGGACAGTGAGTCATACTCAGCGCCAAACGCGCTCTGAGTGTTGGTCAGACGGGCCACACGTCCATCCAGACCATCCAGTACCATGGCCACAAAGATCGCAATCGCAGCATTATCAAACACACCGTTCATACCGGCGACAACCGCATAAAAACCACAGAACAGCGCGCCTGTGGTGAACAGATTGGGGAGCAGATAGATCCCGCGACTGCGGGGCTTGGGGTCAGTCTGATCCGGGCATGCCTGTTCCGGATCGGATTGTTCAGATGGTTCCGGTTTGTTTACCTGTGGGTCATTCATAGAGCTATTTACACCAATGGATTAACAAAATGTTCCGACATTCTACTAACCCATATACGGGAAAGCTATCGGTACAGAAAAGCTCTCCTACCCGAGAGCCACGACAACACGCCGCTGCAACATACCGCTGCAGCGAACTACCCGAGTTTTAAAAGCACCCGGTCGACAAATTTTCGCACCAGAATATTCGATTCCGGCGTGTCGACCGCCGAGTTTAAGATCTGCTCCAGCTGGCCATCACCCTCGGTATAGTGGGATTTATAAAAGGTCAGCCGCTCAATCAGGGTGGCTTTATCAACCTCAGGATGGAACTGAAACGCCCAGAAGGGTTTCCCCTTTAGTTTGAAGCTGTGAACACACTGGTCGGTATAGGCAAGCAACCGACAACCCGGGGGTAATGTTTCAGCGTATTGCCGGTGCACTGAGACAGCGGCAAACTGATCCGGAGTGTCATGATAAAGCAGATCATTCCTGGCCGTTTCTGCCAGAGTAATGGGGATGGCACCTATCTCGAAGCCAGTATCTTTGTGCAGGATCTCTCCGCCCAGGGCAAGTATCGCTAATTGGAAACCAAAACAGGACGCAAATACCGGCTTACCGGTTTCGCCACAGTGACGAATCAGATCCTTGCACCCACTGATAAACACATACTGTTCCGGTTGCAGAACATCCGCTTCACTGGCACCGCCGACCAACAGAGCATCATACTCATCAGCAGCCGTTACCGGAAAACCCGGTGTATCAAATACGTTGAGGATCTCGATCTGCCGGGGCGCGACACCACAATATTCAGCAAAGCTATGGTGCTCTTCCCGGCGTACCTGCTCGCCATCACGGATCTGCAGTAGCAGAATTCTGAGTTGCTCACGGGTTTTCATAACAGGACATCTTAGTCTTCATTCTCAGTTCTACGGAATAACGTTAAGAATACCCTGCTAAGTTGAAGACTCAATAGAAAAAGGTCGATTGTGATAGAAACACCCCGTTGTTCACCGTTGTCCGGCCACTGCGATCTCTGCCCGCTACTTCAGGCCCGGCAGAAAGAAGGGGATATCGATCTTCTTCTCTGTCAGTTTGCGGGTGATCACCTGTTTCAGCGGTGCAAAGTTATTGGCAATTCTCAGTGTCGCCTTACGGGCAATTTTTGCCGCAAAATTATCATTGGTGAACAGCCCGACCACCAGGTTAGTGCCCATGTACAGCGGCTTGGTGACCCGCATATGACTGCTCTGATATTTTTCCAGTACAGAGTGAGAACCAATATCCAGCCCCTTAGACAGTGCGTGTTTAATCTCTTTGGTCAGGGTTTCCTGGCTGCGTAAACCCAGATTAAATCCGTGTGCGGTAACCGGATGCATCCCCACCGCCGCATCACCAATCACCGCGAACCGACGGCTGATAAACTTATTCGCATGTACAGCCACCAGCGGATAAAGGTGACGGCGTCCGTAGAGCTTCATGCTGCCTAGTTGCCCCTGCAAACGCTGCTCAATATCTGCGGCAAACGCCTCTTCACTCATATTGAAAATAGTGTCTGCCTCAGCACTGGAGACGGTTACCACGATAGAGGACAGATTACCGGTCATCGGCAGAATAGCCAGCGTTCGGCCATAGTGAAAACACTCAAACGCAGTCTGATTATGAGGCCGGGTATGTTCCATCCGGCATACAATCGCGGTGCGGGAAAAATCTTTCATGGTTGCCGGAACACCCATTTTACGACGGGTTTCAGAGAAGCGACTGTCGGCGGACACCAGCAGATCACACTCAATCCGTTCACCATTGGACAGCATAACCCAGGCATTCTCGGCACTGCTGCCAA
This sequence comes from Amphritea sp., assembly GCF_050300915.1. GTDB lineage: Bacteria > Pseudomonadota > Gammaproteobacteria > Pseudomonadales > Balneatricaceae > Amphritea. The sequence continues at coordinate 31,018 of NZ_JBNKYN010000035.1, read as the reverse complement.
CATCTTCCACAGAGATCTCGGTCAGCAGTTCAACGTTCTCAATCCCCTCGACAACCTCAAAATACGCCTTACGAATTTTATCGTTGGGCACCAGATAACCAAGAGCATCGAGCTCAGTATCGTGGTTATCGAAATCCAGGGTATAGCTGGAGTTTCCATCCAGCACTTTTGCAGCACAGATCGGTGAGATATCTTTGTCGGCCAGCTGTTGCCAGGCTCCTGAGGCTTTCATCATCTCAATCGACAGGTGCGTCAGCGCGATCTCACGGCCATCTTCCGGAGGCTCACGCAGAGTCGCGAGGGATGATCGTTCCACCAGCAGCACTTTCAGGGAAGTATCCCCCAGTGAACGGGCAAAACTCAGCCCGGCCGGACCTGCGCCAATTATTACGATGTCATACTTCATACCGAACCTCAGGGCGAACAAACGCCATTGCAACGTGAATATGACCGCAAACAGTACCGGCAATAGCGACAGATTTCCCTAATCCAGATCAAGCCTGTCAGAAAAAGCAGATTGTTAACATGACCAGGAACTGTTTTTTACCTCTCATCCAGGCGGCACAAATCTATATTGCAGTTACAGATATATATGTGAAAATACATTTCAGATACTGCAACGCACTGAATGTGAGTACGCTATGGACACCCGCTCTCTTAAATTTTTTATCAGCCTCTGCGACACGCTTCACTTTGGCCGTGCCAGTGAAGCCTGCCACATCAGCCCTTCCGCACTGACCCGGTCAATTAAGCAACTGGAAGACACTCTGGGAGTACAGCTGTTCGACCGGGATAACCGCACGGTCAGCCTGACCCGGGAGGGAAAACGTTTTCAGGAGTATGCCCGGGAAGCACTGATCGAATGGGATGTAATACGCAATGCGCTGCTGCAAGGCGCGCAGGAGTTGCAAGGGGAGATCAGTGTCTATTGTTCGGTGACCGCCAGTTACAGTTTTCTCTATGAGATTCTCAGCAACTTTCGCAGGCAGTACCCCAAAATTGAAATCAAGCTGCATACCGGCGATCCCGAAAGTGCGATTCAGCGGGTGCTCAGTGGAACCGATGATATCACCATTGCTGCCCGGCCCGACAGCTTCAACGCCAGCCTGGCATTCAAACATATCGCCACCTCGCCACTGGTGTTTATCGCGCCACAACAGGATATCCAGCTGGACTCGATATTAAGCGGCACCCCCGACTGGTCAGCGGTACCGATGATTCTGTCCGAAGAAGGGGTATCGCGCAAACGGATCGACCAGTGGTTTAAAGCCCGGCAGAGCAAACCGCTTATCTATGCTCAGGTGGCCGGTAATGAGGCGATTGTCAGTATGGTCAGCCTGGGGTTTGGCGTGGGAGTTGTCCCCAGGATAGTTCTGGATAACAGTCCACTGGCCGAGCGGGTCCGTATCCTTGATATTGAGCCAGAACTGAAAGCTTACGACGTTGGCCTGTTCGCACTGAAAAAGAAACTACAGAGTCCGCTGATCGACGCATTCTGGTCACAGATCCGCTAGAGCTCTTTACTACCGGGACCATTTCCACAGCGGGGCATCGCTAGAAGCGGGTTACTCTGCTACCACCCGTTTACCCGGTTTATTGACCAGATAGATACCCAGCGCCACCAGCAACAATGCCCCGAGCATATCGAGTGAGAGCTGTTCATCCAGAATCAACCAGGCAAACAGCACCCCAAACAACGGGGTCAGAAAGGTAAAACTGGCAATCTTCGCTGCCGGATAGTGACTCAGCAGCCAGAACCAGGCCAGATAACCCGCAAACGCCATTAACACCGTCTGGAACAACAGCGACCCAAGCACCAGCGAAGTCAGGTTGGTTATCCCCGGCTCATTCAACAACCATGACAACAGTGGCAACACCAACGCAGACACAACCAGCTGATAGAGCAGCACCCGTGAGGGTGACTGATGCCGCTGAGGTGAGGCTTTCAGCACCACCGTGGTGGCGCCCCAGAAAAACGCCGCTGCCAACGCCAGGCTATCACCCAATAATGAAGCTTCTCCATCAAGGGAATCCCTGAAGGCGAAGAAAACACCGGCAAAGGCGATTAACAGACCGACAACCTGCACCCTCTTCAACGACTCATCCGGGACAAACAGATGCGTACCCAGCGCCACAATAAAGGGAGAGGTATAAAGAAAAATGGTGGTATGAGACGCCGTCGTCAGACTCAGTGCGATATAGATCAATAGAAATTCGATGGCAAACAGCACACCTAATAATACCCCCCACCAGAAAGCACCATCACGGCGAAAGATTTGCTCGCCGCGAAACACCATCCACAGCATCAACAGCAGCGAGGCACCAACGGAACGCAGACCCGCCTGCAACAACGGCGATATCCCCTCAAGGCCAAACTTCACCACCACCTGATTGAAGCCGAACAGCATGCACAGCCCCACCAGCAGCACGATGGCGGGGGTATCAAAGGCGGATTTAATCATGCACTGAACAGCGCATCAAATTCTGGGGGAAGATAGGGCCGCCCACGCTGATTCAATGCAGCACCGACGACCAGGCCGGCAACACAGACCTTTTCATCCGCAAGACGGACAACCTGCTGACGAAAACCAAACCTCGCTTTTCCCACCCGTTCCAGCGCAACCTCAACCCGAAAGCGGTCACCACTTTTCAGTGAGGCTTTGTAGTCCAGTTCAGCACGAATGACCACCAGATTGATCCCGGCCTCAGCTAAGGCCGAAAAACTGATACCATTTGCTGTCAGAAACTCATGTCGGGCGTGTTCCAGATAGTTAAAATAAACACCATTATTGACGATACCCTGCATATCCAGTTCATAATCCCTTACGCTCATCTCTATACTGAACATTGCAAACCTCCAGGACAAAAAAAGAGGGTGCGATCATAGCACCCTCCCTAAAATCAGTCATAACTTAGTGTGTTGAACGGGCAGCCTTAACCGAGTCTGGCGCCAGAGACTCTATCAGTTTCAATAACGCGTCCACACCTTCCTGCAGATGTGCATTATTATCGATCAGCATAATATTTTCCGGCAGACTATCAACAAACTGGCGGTGTCGGTTCAACCTCTTAGCGATCTCGGCTTCGGTTTCACGGCCTCGCTGAATCAGTCGCTGCTGCAGTATCGCTTCATCCACCTCAACCAGTACCGGAATCAGATTCGGATAGGCATGCATCGCAATTTGCAGATACTCCCGCGAGCCGTTGATAACGACATTGATCCCTTTCGCCAGCCAGTTATCGATCTCTGAACCGATGCCATAGCTATAATCATGGGAATACCATTGCATGGCAAACATCCCCATCGTGGCACGCATATCAAACTCTTCAGGAGACAGGTGGATATGATTCTCACCGCCAACATTAGGCGCACGAGTGATATAGCGATGGGCAACAAAACAGCAATGGTTTGGCTGCAGGCGCTGGCGGCACCCCTCAAGCAAGCTGTCTTTACCACTGCCTGAAGCGCCGACCAGATAGAGCAGTTTTCCACTCATAGGATGATCTCTGAATACTATAGTCGGTTATTTTGAGACCAAGAGTAATACGCTTAAATTTGAAACGCCAGTATTGATTACCTCCGCAGCGGATCACAGGAACGATATAGCGTCAGGCAAGCATCTCCTGTTCAAATACAATAACGTAGGTATCATCCCAACGGGGGAATAAACCAGACTGCCACCACATAGGTTGCTGACGATAGCGGACCAAGTGCTCTTCTGCCGGGTTGGCGTAACGGCTGATATCGCTGACACTGGCTGCATCTGCAACAGTATTAACAACAGTGACTGTCACTGTAGCAAGTACACAGGCCAGCAGAACCAGCCTCAAAGAACCGATCATATAACCTCCTCAGACCGGTACTCTGTTAATAGACTTCCTGACTCTGTCGTCAGGACACCGCAGGTTCCCTGTGTCACCGATCTGCATCCCCGTGTTTAATTTCCGGAGGACTATTAATTATAGTCTGAATAGCAGATTCGCCAGAAAATTTCAGATTTTTTCATCTTTTATATGAGCAAAGTCCGGTAGCCCCAGGCAACAAGAATCCGCTGCAGTAAGTCTGAATACCTGACGCGAAAAGGCATAGAAAAAAATTTCACCACAGATAACACGGAGAAAAGCTACTCATCAGATTTTCTCTGTGCTCTCTGAGTCCTCTGTGGTGAGTCTGTTTTTGATGGTGGGAATGACTGCAGAATATAACTCGACCAATATCTGCCATGATGAAATCCTTGCGCAGTAAAAAAAAGAGCCGCTTTGTAAGCGGCTCTTTATAGTAACGGTCAACAAAGCCCGAATATCAGAGGCTTAACACCTTTTCACCACGGGACAGACCGGAGACACCGGTACGCACCACTTCCATAATATTAGTGGTACCCAGCGTCTCAATAAAGGCATCCAGTTTGTCACTGGCGCCAGTCAGCTGAACCGTATAGGTGTTCGGCGTTACATCGATGATCTGGCCACGGAAAATATCCGCCGTCCGTTTGATCTCTGCACGCATCTGCCCAGTCGCCTTCAGTTTGATCATCATCAGCTCGCGCTCAATATGATCACCTTCGGTCAGATCCACCACCTTCACCACATCGATCAGCTTATTCAGCTGCTTAGTGATCTGTTCAATCACCCGGTCACTACCGATAGTCGTGACGGTCAGACGGGAGAGAGTTGAATCTTCTGTTGGCGCAACCGTCAACGACTCAATGTTAAAGTTCCGCTGGGAGAACAGACCCACAACCCGGGACAGTGCACCCGGCTCGTTTTCCATCAACACAGAAATAATATGTCTCATGATCAGGTTCTCTCCGTCTTGCTCAGCCACATATCACGCATAGAGCCACGTGGTACCTGCATTGGGTATACATGCTCAAACGGATCAACGCTGATATCCATAAACACCATGCGATCTTTCAGGGAAAACGCTTCGGTCATCGCCGCTTCCAGATCTTCATATTTCTCTACTTTCATACCCACATGACCATACGCCTCAGCCAGTTTCACGAAGTCCGGCAGGGACTCCATATAAGACTGCGAATGGCGGGACTCATAGTTCATATCCTGCCACTGACGCACCATCCCCAGAGACTGGTTGTTCAGACAGATAACCTTAACCGGAATATCGTACTGACTGATGGTCGACAGCTCCTGAATATTCATCTGAATACTGCCCTCACCGGTGACACAGACAACCTCCTCATCCGGGAAGTTCATCTTCACACCCATCGCGGCCGGCAAACCAAAGCCCATGGTGCCCAGACCGCCGGAGTTGATCCAGCGATTTGGTTTGTTGAACTTATAATACTGTGCCGCGAACATCTGGTGCTGACCTACGTCAGAACAGACATAGGCATCACCCTTGGTGACTTTACTCAGCATCTCGATAACCTGCTGAGGCTTCATCTTATCCGAGTCATCGGTGCGGTAACGGCCACCGTGACGGGCACGCCACTCTTCAATCTGTTGCCACCAGGAATCTATCGCTTCTTTGACTGGCTGTTTCTTACTCTCTTTTACCAGTCCAACCATCTCCTGCAGAACATGCTTGGCAGGTCCTACAATTGGCACATCAGCCTGAATGGTTTTCGAGATAGACGCAGGGTCGATATCAACATGGATAATCTTGGCCGTCGGACAGAACTTATCCACACCATTGGTCACCCGGTCATCAAAGCGCGCCCCCACTGCCAGAATAAGATCGGCGTGGTGCATCGCCATATTCGCTTCATAGCTACCGTGCATCCCCAGCATACCGATAAACTGACGATCGGTACCGGGATAACCCCCCAGCCCCATCAGCGTATTGGTCACTGGTGCATTCAGCAGCTTAGCCAGTTCAGTCAGTTCAGTGCTGGCATCACCCATGATAACGCCGCCACCGGTATAGATAACCGGACGCCGGGCATCCAGCACCATATCGATCGCTTTCTTAATCTGCCCGCTATGACCACGGCTAACCGGATTATAAGAGCGCAGCTTAATGCTTTTCGGATACTCATAATTAAAGCGATCCGTCGGGTTGGTCATATCTTTTGGGATATCAACCACAACCGGTCCTGGACGACCACTTTCAGCAATATGGAACGCCTTCTTGATAATAGAAGGGATATCTTCAGGGTTCTGAACACTGAAGCTGTGCTTAACCACCGGACGGGAGACACCGATCATATCGGTCTCCTGGAACGCATCTTCACCGATCAGGAAGCTCATTACCTGGCCGGTAATCACCACCATCGGAATCGAATCCATGTACGCGGTAGCAATACCGGTTATCGCATTGGTTGCACCCGGGCCGGAAGTTACCAGCGCCACACCGGCTTTACCGGTGGCACGGGCATACGCATCAGCCATATGGGTGGCAGCCTGTTCATGGCGAACCAGCACGTGTTGTACTTCTTCCTGCTGAAACAGCGCATCATAGATATGCAGCAGCGCTCCGCCCGGATAGCCGTAGATGTGTTTCACACCCTCATCTCTAAGAGCGCGAATAACCATTTGTGCGCCAGAAAGTTGTTCCACAATAGTATCCTCAAATTACATGCACGAACGCATGTATAAAAATTCTGATACTGGAGGATGTTATGACGCGCCTACTGGTGTTGGTGTGTAATAACATCAACCAGCAGGCTTTTGCGAAGATGACCGGTACGGCCAGAGAAAGGCAAAAGCAACTCTTCATCCGGTGATTAAGTGTGGGTACACACTGTAAACCCGGGAAAATAAGCTGGGTGTGCTTATCAGGTTTCTGCTTCGGGGTAACCTACTTAACGCAGAAACAACTAAATTGTGACGCCATTCTGCCAGCAGTACAGGAATTGATCAAGAGACCATCGACATAAATAATATATTTTTCAGATGCTGAAACGGATAGCTGCAGACCCGTCAGCGAGAGTGCTATAGTGAGGCCATCAGACTTTCCCCTTTTCTGTCGGAGACCGTTGCATGAATACTTCGGAAATTAAAAACAAGGAACGCGCACTCAACGAATTTCTGCTGGTACTGCGCAAGATAATGGTAGAACCACACATCTGCGCCACCGCGCTGGAAATTACCCGCAAACATATTGACGATAAACACGCCAACGTAAAAATTGCGGATGAGTTATCCGCCACCACCAGCGTCAAGATTCCCGCTGTACACAGCGAAGCAGACACCCTGTTCCTGGAGATGCTCAAAGATCTGGTGCGGGACGAGAAGGCGCTGTATTAAAACTTAGGTTGTCTTAATCCAGAGTGCTCTCTGGGTATAAAAAAACGCGCTGACTCTTTCGGGTAGCGCGTTTTTTTTATTTCAGGCGACCTGAATCAGATCACAAACAGGTGGTGCTTTTTCTTACCCAGTTTCACCAGGAAGAAGCGCCCGTAAGTGCCGTTCGCAGCGGCAAACACTTCAGCTGCTTTCATGTTGTCATCCATACCTTTCTCAGCACCATTAACGATCACCGCATTTCGCTGCAGAGCATCTTTGATCTGTTTACCGGAAGCCGCCAGACCCGCATCACTCAGCAGAGTGGTCAGCGGCGTTTCCGCCAGATCAACGTCCGCCAGGCTTGATGAAGGCAGGCCATCCAGTTGCAGCTGTTCAAAATCCGCTTCACTCAGATCAGAGAGATTGCCGCTGAACAGAGCATCCGTAATACGCATCGCTGCAACCAGACCCTCTTCGCTGTGCACCAGACGGGTCACTTCCCGTGCCAGAACAGACTGAGCTTCAGGGCGACCTTCACGTTCAGCATCTGCTTTTTCCAGCGCGTCGATCTCTTCAATCGATAAAAAGGTGAAGTATCGGAGGAAGTTGTAGACATCAGCATCATTAGTCTGCAGCCAGAACTGATAGAAGGCGTATGGTGAGGTTTTAGCCGGCGACAGCCAGATAGTGCCAGACTCAGTTTTACCAAACTTAGTGCCATCAGACTTGGTAATCAGCGGCAAAGTCAGACCAAAGGCCTTGTTGCCGTTCATACGCCGGGTCAGCTCGGTACCACCAGTGATATTACCCCACTGATCAGAACCACCGATCTGCAGGGTACAACCATGGCTGGCGTTCAGTTGCTGATAATCGTAAGACTGCAGAATCATGTAGGTAAATTCGGTAAAGGAGATCCCCTCACCTTCCCGGTCAATTCGCTGTTTGACCGACTCTTTAGCAATCATCTGGTTAACGGAGAAATGCTTACCGACATCCCGCAGGAAGGTGAGAATATCCATCTCCCGGGTCCAGTCGAGGTTGTTTACCACTTCAGCACTGTTTGCGCCGCAGTCAAAGTCGACAAACTGACTCACCTGACCTTTGAGCTTTTCAACCCAGCCAGCCACGGTGCTGTCATCGTTAAGTTTGCGTTCCTGTGCTTTAAAGCTCGGATCTCCGATCAGACCGGTGGCACCACCCACCAGCGCCAGCGGTTTGTGGCCAGCTTGCTGAAAACGCTTCAGCGCCAACAGCGGCACCAGCGAACCGATGTGAAGGCTGTCGGCGGTAGGATCGAAACCACAATAGAGGGTGACAGAACCTTCAGCCAGGTGTTGTTCCAGCTCCTCTTCACTGGTCATCTGCGCGATCAGTCCGCGCGCACTGAGATCCTGTAACAGTGTTTTATCTGTCATTGCCGTCTATTAACCTTCACAAAATAAGTAGTAATTATGGATTGGGGGCATATTCTACCCTTCCACATTAAATCCGACAAACCTATGATGTTCGGATCAGACAAAAGCCGACACTTTCTTCAGGTCTGGCTGCACTCTGCTGAGATCAGTCTTACTGACAAAAGCTGTCAGACAGAACTTTCCTGAGCAAATGCGTTCTGATAGAGCTGACCGGACGCCTCCACGGCAGCAGCAGACTTAAAAAAGAGACAACTATCTCTGTGGATGCTGGACTTTTCACTTAATGTGTAACGATTTTCGCCGATACAGGGTGAATATTTCGATTATGTGACAGCATCCGGTATAATTCAGCGATTTTTATGCATACTGAGGTACAGCGCCGTGTTTCTAGTTGAACGGTTAAAAAGGCATCTCCCGATCACCCACCTGATGGCGGTCATCATCTGTACAGCCATTATCGGTCTGACAGCGATGCTGATGCCCTCTGCGGAAGCGCCCGCTTCAGACGCGCCAACGACATTCAGCCAGCCTCAAATCAACGACTCAGAACCACCGTCTCCATTCGGTCTACAGTCTGCCACACCACATGCAGATAAGACTAAGCCCGATCAGATGGCGATGATGTCACCCGCAGCCCAGCCAGCGTCCCCTCAGCCAGAAGAGCAGAAACCAGACGTTTGGCAGGATGTGACCGTTCGCAGTGGCGATACCCTGACCTCTGTGTTTCAACGGGCGGGTCTTAGCAGCCGGGATGCTTTTCTGGTGAGTGATGCCGTTAAAGGCACTGAAGCGCTGAAACGAATCTACCCTGGCCAGACCATCAGCTTTGTTATCGACGATAAACAGTTGGTTAAACTGAAGCATATCAGCAATCAACTGCAAAGCACTCTTCTAAGCGCCACCGATCAGGGCTACAGCGTTAAAGAGATAACCAAGCAACCTGATATCGAGTCCCGTTTTGCTTCCGGCACCATCGAAAACTCCCTGTTTCTTGATGCCTCTGCTGCGGGCCTGTCAGACAAGATGATTATGGAGCTGGCCGCGATTTTTGGCTGGGACATCGACTTTGTTCTCGACCTGCGTCAGGGCGATAGTTTCAACCTGATCTACGAAGAGAAGTTTCTCGATGGCAAAAAGATCGGCGAAGGCGACATCCTCTCTGCCCAGTTCGTTAATCAGGGTGAAACCTATACCGCTATCCGCTTCACCGACAGCGATGGCAACAGCCGTTATTACACGCCGGAAGGCGACAGCATGCGCAAAACGTTCCTGCGCAGCCCGGTGGATTTTGCCCGCATTAGCTCTAGCTTCAAATCACGCCGTAAACACCCGGTACTGGGTCTGACCCGCGCCCATAAAGGCACTGATTATGCTGCGCGCACCGGCACGCCGATCAAAGCGGCTGGCGATGGCAAGATCATCTGGCGCGGCAAGAAAGGCGGCTACGGCAACTGTGTGATCGTCCAGCATGGCGGTAATATCACCACCCTCTACGGCCATATGAACAACTTCCGTAAAGGCCAGAAAACCGGCAGCCGGGTCAGTCAGGGTGATGTAATCGGCTATGTCGGCCAGACCGGACTCGCCTCCGGCCCGCATCTGCACTACGAGTTCCGCGTTAATGGTGTGCATAAAAACCCGCAAACAGTGAAACTGCCGCAGGCTGCATCCATTGATAAAGCGGAGCGTGAAAAGTTCTTAGTCGTGGCCGAAGCATCATTGGCACAACTGGAATCATTCAAAGCGACTCAACTGGCATCAGCGGCTAACTGATATCAGCATCCGGCAGGCAAACACATCGATGAGCAGCTCAACCCATGACCCAATGAATGCGCCCCTCTATATAGGCCTGATGTCGGGTACCAGCCTGGACAGTATCGATGCGGTAGCAGTTCGCTTTGAACCGGCATTTGAGCTGCTCGCCTGTCATAGCGAACCGATCCCTGCTGCTATTCATGCGGCCACCCTGACGCTGTTCAACCCCGGTGATAATGAGATTGAACGACTGGGACGACTGGATCTTGAGCTGGCCGAACTGTTCGCCACCGCTGTCGAAAACCTGATTCAACTGAACGCTTTTGAGCACCAGCAGATCGCCGCGATTGGCAGCCATGGACAGACTATTCGTCACCGCCCCGAGGCACATTTCACCCTGCAGATCGGTGACCCGAATCTGATCGCCGAACGCACCGGCATTACCACTATCGGTGATTTCCGTCGTCGCGATATGGCCGCAGGCGGACAGGGCGCGCCGCTGGTGCCCGCCTTTCACAATGCGCTGTTTCGTCACCCTGAACATAACCGGGTGCTGGTGAATATCGGTGGCATGGCTAATCTGACTATTCTGGAAGCCGCTGGAGATAAGCCGGTACTCGGCTACGATACCGGCCCCGGCAATGTGCTGATGGACAGCTGGATTATGCAGCACAAAAGCGAAAGCTATGACCGGGATGGGCGCTGGGCCGCTACAGGCAAAGTACTGCCAGCGCTACTGGAAAAACTGCTGGCACTGCCCTACTTCAGTGAAGCGCCCCCTAAAAGCACCGGCCGGGAGCAGTTTAACTGCGACTGGATAGCACAGATGGTCGCGTCATTAGACAGTCAGCCGCAACCTGAAGATGTGCAGGCAACTTTACTGGAGCTAACTGCCGTTTCCATTGCCGATGCCATCAAAAGCCACCAGCTGAAAGACCTGCAGGTCTTTCTCTGTGGCGGCGGCAGCCACAACAGCCTGCTGAAAACCAGGTTGACTCAACTGCTGAAACCACACTCTCTGAGCACCACCGCAGAACTGAGCCTTGATCCGGACTGGGTTGAAGCGGCGGCATTTGCCTGGCTGGCCTACCGCACCCTGAAGCGGATGAGCGGTAACGTTCCGGAGGTTACCGGCGCGGCAGGTTACCGGCCGCTGGGGGCAATTTACTGGGGTTGACTAGCCTGAAACTTCAAACCTAACCCACCGCCAACAATGGAATCAGCTGATTCTTATTCACCATCAGGTCAGCCAGGGTGTATTTTCGCAGCGTATCGATAAATGCCCGCATCCCTTCATCGTCTGCACATACCCCAGCTTAGCCAGCTACCCGATCACTTTAACCATATAAATGTATATCTCCCATGTACTGGGCTAATCAGGAAGCCTGAAAAATAAAAAAGCCAGCAGATGCTGGCTTTTTAAATGTTGTAACAGATGTTAATCAGATCGAGAAAGAAGATCCGCACCCGCAGGTAGTGGTAGCATTAGGATTATTAATCACAAACTGCGACCCCTGCAGGCCCTCTTTGTAATCTACCACCGAACCTACCAGATACTGATAACTCATCGAGTCAACGACCATAGTGACGCCATCGTTATCGATAGCGGTGTCATCTTCAGCAACTGCCTCATCAAAGGTGAAGCCATAAGAGAAACCCGCACAACCGCCACCGGTAATATATACCCGTAGTTTAAGGTTGTCGTTCTGCTCCTCTTCGATCAGACTTTTCACCTTGGCCGCCGCGGAATCGGAAAACACCATATCCGGCTGCTGGTCAGTCATCTCTGTCATATCTGCTCCACTAAAAATCGTTTTACCTGTTCAGGTAGGTATTATCTATTTAACCAACTAAAATAGTCAAGTATAGATAGTAAACCTTTACGGCATCATCCCTGCGTGACGCAGACCTTCGGCTTCATCAAAGCCAAACATAATATTAAGGTTCTGAATCGCTTGCCCGGCAGCGCCCTTCACCAGATTATCAATCACTGACAGCACCACGACGGTGTCATCATTCTGCGGCCGAAACACACTGATACGACACATATTGGCGCCTTTAACGCTGCGGGTCTCTGGCAGGCTGCCAGCAGGCATCACATCGACAAACGGCTCATTCGCATAGCGCTGTTCAAACAGCTCCTGCAAACCATCGGTCGGATCTTTGAGGATGCCGTAAAGGGTGGCATGGATACCCCGGATCATCGGCGTCAGGTGGGGCACAAACGTCAGCCCAACAGGACGGCCAGCGGCTTCACTCAACCCCTGTTTCACTTCTGGCAGGTGACGATGACCGGCAACCGCATAGGCTTTCATACTTTCACTGCTTTCACACAGCAGCGAGCCGACACTGGCACCACGACCGGCACCGCTGACACCAGACTTAACATCGGCAATCAGACGACGATGATCAATCAGGCCGTTTTCCACCAGCGGCAGAAAGCCCAGCTGGGTCGCGGTTGGATAGCACCCCGGACAGGCGATCATCCGCGCGGTTTTAATCAATTCCCGGTTCACTTCCGGCAGACCATACACCGCTTGCGCAGCCAGTGCCGCACTGGTGTGTTCCATGCCATACCATTTAGACCAGAGTTCCAGATCTTTAATCCGGAAATCCGCCCCCAGATCGATCACCCGCACACCCCGCTCTACCAGCTCAGGTGCCATCTTCATCGCCACCCCATGGGGGGTCGCGAAGAACACGGCATCGCACTGTGCCAGGGTATCCACATCCGGTACCGTAAACTGCAGATCGTAGTGACCACGCAGGTTGGGGTACATATCGTCAATTCGCAGCCCTTCCTCAGATCGGGAGGTAATCACCTCGACCGATACTTCAGGATGGTTCGCCAACAACCTTAGCAGCTCTACGCCGGTATACCCGGTGCCGCCTACGATACCTACTTTGATCACTTTGACCTCACAAATCGTTCTACGGTTTTCTATTCAGTCTGCGTATGATACAAACCCTTGAGGGGCATTACTATTGCGTATAGATAAAATAGGCAATCAAAAGCCCATCCGCTAAGGCTTTCTATCACGCGCGTTTAAAAACAGGCTGATCAGTTTCCGATGTTCAAAGACTCCCTATCATTCGCTCACTTCCGAAATCGGCTGGCTCATGCAGAGGCGCTGCCGCAGCTGGTGCTGCTAGGGATTGTATCCGGGTTGGTTTCCGGCATGGTGATTCTGGCCTTTCGGCTGATGATCGACCTGCCACTGGAGTTCTGGTTGCCCGGTGGGCAGAGTGAAAATTTTGAAGGACTGCCTGTCTGGCTGCGCATGGTATTGCCAGTTGTTGGCGCTATCGTGATCGCATTGCTGTTCTGGCAACTGTTACCGTCCACCCGAAAAGTGGGGGTTGTCCATGTACTCGAACGCCTCAGCTACCACCAGGGCAGTTTGCCAGCCAAAAACATGCTGGTACAGTTTTTTGGTGGTGGTATTGCCATGTTAACCGGTCAGTCAGTGGGCCGGGAAGGACCAGCAGTCCATCTGGGTGCCGCCTGTGGCAGTCTTATCGGCCAGGTGTTTAAACTGCCTAACAACACGCTGCGATTGTTAGTCGGTTGCGGTGTGGCAGCGGCGATATCCGCCGCCTTTAATACACCGCTGGCCGGAGTGATCTTCTCCATGGAAGTGATTCTGATGGAGTATACCGTGATCGGCTTTACTCCGGTGCTGGTTGCCTCGGTTACCGCAGCCCTGCTGATCCGGGTAACCTACGGTGTGGAGTCAGCGTTCACTATCCCCGCACTGCAGATCCAGTCGGTCGCCGAAATCCCGTTTGTGATTCTACTGGGGATTATCTGTGCACTACTCGCTGGGGGGTTTATCCGCATTATGATACAAACGCAAAAGTCAGTTAGCTGGCCTCTGGGAATCAAACTCCTGATTGCAGGCACGCTAACAGGTCTGGTAGGGATCTGGTATCCACAGGTGATGGGGCTCGGCTATGACACCATCTCTGAGGTTCTGCAAGGAAATATGGGGCTAGCCCTACTGACGGGGCTGTTAATCGCCAAATGGTTACTGACACCGATTGTGCTGGGACTGGGTATTCCCGGCGGACTGATCGGGCCGACACTCTATATTGGGGCAGTGGCCGGCGCCACCTTCGCCGTGCTCATTGCCCATTATACCGGTGAGAGCAATTCCGGTGTTGGCTTCTACGCCATGCTGGGCATGGGGGCGATGATGGGAGCGGTGCTCAACGCACCACTGGCGGCCCTGATCGCACTGCTGGAACTGACTGGTAATCCCAATATTATTTTCCCCGGCATGCTGACCATTGTGGTCGCCAGCACCGCCGTGCGCTTCTTTTTTAATCAGCCATCAATTTTTCTCAGCTCGCTCAAGGCCCAGGGACTGGACTACCGCCAGGAACCCCTGACTCAGGTGCTTTCACGACTGGGGGTCGCCAGTGCGATGAATACCCGTTTTGTCCGCTGCGAGATGAAAATCAACTGTGAATCAGCGATAAAAGTACTCGAACAGCGGCCAGAATGGCTTATTCTGGAAGATAAAAAAGGCATCCCGCGCTATCTTCTGCTGCCCGCCGACCTGCAATACTTTATCGACCGGGAGGGCGAACTGCACGGTTTTAACCCGCAGCTGGAGCTGGACCTTCTCGAAGTGCCCGCCATTCGTAAAGATATCGTTTCACTGGGTATTAATGCGACACTCAAAGAAGCCCTGGACAGGATGAACAGTGAGCGCCTTGATGCCTTGTGGATACAGAACTACAGCAAAGAGATTACCGGCACCATTACCCGGGAACAAGTCGAACAGTTCTATACTCAGAAAACAGATTAAGCCGCCAGCAGAGCAACCAATCAGCCGATGAAAAAGTTTCAGTTACAAGGCCTGTATGCCATTACCGATAGTACTCTTATGCCCGATACCGACAGCATGCTGTTTCAGGTGGAGCAGGCCTTGCGCGGTGGCGCTCGGATAATCCAGTATCGGAATAAATCTGCCGATCAACCCCGACGCCTTCAGCAGGCACTGGCCCTGGTTGACCTGTGCAATCAGTTCAACTGCCCCCTGCTGATCAATGACGATACCGAGTTAGCCAAAGCCTGTTGCGCTCATGGCGTTCATCTGGGGCAGAGTGACGGCAATATCCGCCAGGCCCGTGAATATCTTGGGTCTGGCGCGATTATCGGCAACACCTGCCATAGCTCCCTCGAACTGGCGCAGATCGCCTGTGAGCAAAGCGCTGATTATGTGGCCTTTGGCGCGTTTTTCCCTTCCAGCACCAAACCCGATGCCACACCCGCCCCCATCGGTCTGCTAAGTGAAGCAAGATCAACACTAGCCGTTCCGGTGGTAGCGATTGGTGGCATTAATATGGATAATGCAGGGCAGGTAATTTCAGCCGGGGCGGATATGATCGCAGTGATCCACAGTCTGTTTGCCAGTGATGATATTTGCGCCCGGGCCGGACAGTTCAGCAGTCTTTTTAACTGATCCGCTCACGACACGAATTTAAGAGAGTTCAACATGTCCCGTTCAGAGTCTTTATTTCAGGCCGCACAGGCCCATATCCCTGGTGGTGTTAATTCACCGGTCCGCGCCTTTAAAGGCGTCGGTGGTACGCCGATCTTTTTCAAGCGCGGTGAAGCGGCCTATCTGTTCGATGAAGACGACAAGCAATATATCGACTATGTTGGCTCCTGGGGGCCGATGATTCTCGGTCACGCTCACCCATCAGTGATGGATGCAGTGCGCAAAGTAATGGATTCCGGGCTGGGATTCGGTGCGCCGACAGCGATTGAGATCGAGATGGCGGATAAAGTCTGCGAGATGATGCCGGGCATGGATATGGTGCGGATGGTGAACTCCGGCACCGAAGCCACCATGAGTGCCATCCGTCTGGCCCGGGGTTATACCGGTCGTGACAAGATTGTGAAGTTTGAAGGCTGCTACCACGGTCACTCTGATTCCCTGCTGGTAAAAGCCGGTTCCGGCATGCTGACGCTGGGCGAGCCAAGCTCTCCGGGTGTACCAGCCAGTCTGGCAGAACACACCATCACCCTCACCTATAACGATATCGACAATGTCCGCGAAGCCTTCGCCGCAGCGGGCAACGATATCGCCTGTATTATTGTTGAGCCAGTGGCGGGCAACATGAACTGTATCCCACCGGTTCCGGGTTTCCTCGAAGGACTGCGTGAGGTCTGTGACCAGTACGGTGCTGTGTTGATTCTGGACGAAGTAATGACCGGCTTCCGGGTCTCACTGACCGGCGCACAGGGCTATTACGGCGTAGTTCCTGATCTGACCACCATGGGCAAGGTTATCGGCGGTGGCCTGCCAGTGGGTGCCTTCGGTGGCAAGCGTAAAATAATGGAACATATCTCGCCACTGGGCCCGGTTTATCAGGCGGGCACCCTGTCCGGCAACCCACTGGCGATGGCCGCCGGTCTGGCGATGCTGAACGCCCTTGAGGAAGAGGGTTTCCACGAAAAACTCAGCGCGAAAACTGAACTGCTGACACAGGGTTTTGAAGCGATGGCACTACGTTATGGTGTGCCCTTCACCACCACCCAGGTCGGCGGCATGTTCGGCTTGTTCTTCACCGATCAGGAACAGGTCACCTGTTTCGCTGAAGTGATGAAGTGCGATGCCGCGAAGTTTGGCCGCTTCTTCCACGGTATGCTGGAAGAGGGTATCTATCTGGCACCATCGGCGTTTGAAGCGGGCTTTATGTCTCAGGCACACACCGAAGCGGATATCAACGCTACCATCGAAGCGGCTGGGCGGGTATTTGCCAAGCTGGCAGCGGAATAATCAACGTTGTTCACTCTGGCACTGGTTGCGCTAATCATCAGTTCAACGGTCTCAGCACTGCTGCTTAAGCGAGCGGCTGAGTGCCTGACTGATGATCAGCCTAAAGCAACGCTCCAAGCCGCATCCCTGAGCCTGGCGTTTATCGGTTTTGCCGCCCTTGCTGACCTGCTGATAGCACTGTTAGTTGTCAGCAGCGACATGGACCTGCAAACCTTCCAGCGTCTGCTGAGCAATCTGGCCTACTATGCCGCCATCCCATTGCTGGCAAGCGCCATGTTGGTCAGTGCCCGCAACAGCCACTGGAGTCGTCCAGCCTGGGGGCGCTGGCTGATCGGTCTGTTCGCCCTGTTTGAGCTGTTACGGCGGATGGAACATGGCGAGATCTATACGCAGGTGGTGGCGGTTGCCGTCAGCGCTGTTATGCTCGCCGCAGTCTTCATGACCAGCCAGAAGCGACTGCGCAATGCTACCCTGTTAGCAGCCCTGAATATGGCGGTCGCCCTGTTGCTAACCGGCCCCGGTAATCTGGTCGCCAGTCCACTCACAGATAACAACTATCTCTATCCACTGCTGCTGGCCGGCGCCCTGCCCCTTAGCGCAATGGCAATCAAGCAGATGATTCGGTTTGATCTCCGACAAATTAAATAAACAGGTTTAAATTAACAAGCAACACTTACTTATCAATCAATAAACAAGGAAGAGCAATGAATAAACTCCTTATTGCAACAGCTGTAGCAACATCCCTCTTAGCTGGATGTGCCTCCGTTCCTATGGAAAGCAAAGAAAAAGCTGATATAGCTAAGAAATTCAATCCCCCATCAAACGAAGAAAATGCAGGGTTATATATTTACCGTGCTGGCGTATTTGGCGCTGCTCTGAAAAAGGATGTGTGGGTTGACGGCAAATGTATTGGAGAGACCGCACCCGATATATTTTTCTACGAAGAGGTTGGCGGAGGAGAAGAGCATAAAATATCAACTGAATCGGAGTTCTCTCCTAACGATCTAATGGTGAAAACAGAACGTGGAAAGAATTATTTTGTTAGACAATATATAAAATTAGGGGCCTTTGTCGGCGGTGCTGGATTGGAGTTAGTCGATGAGGAGAAGGGAAAAAATGAAGTTGCGCAATTAGAGATGGCCAAAAAGGGGTCATGCAGTAAATAGAAATTAAGGCAGAGTAACTTTCGTTTTTTATGTTTTACTCTGCCTCTTTTCTCTGTTTTCCAGCCAGTGCCTTAGATCAATAGAATGAAGGAACACCTTACCAGGAGTCGGCGAAATAGCCGTGGATCGTCGAGTCCATATCGAGCAGCTATCTGTATTTTTTACTTCTGGAACAGCCTTCCCACCTTAGTGCGATGTCAATTAATCAGATGGTTCGGTTTTATCAGCAGAAGAGAACGTCAGAAAGACTGGTCAGGCTTTATCTTCCCGGGATGAGCTTTCCCTCACGGCAGGTCACTGGAATTTCACTCTGATCTGATGCACTATCCGCCAGGTTGGATAGTGAGATTTTACCTGTACTCCAGCAGGCACAACCGACAAGTCCCCCCTATGATTAGCCCCACCTATTGTCAAAGAATGGCCCACTACAACGCCAAAATGAATAATCAACTCGACAGCGCCTGCGCCACGACTCCCGGTCAACAACGCCGGGCAGAAATAAAACTGTTCTTCAACTCGATCCATGGCTCTCTGAATCACCTTATGTTTGGCGATATTGCCTGGTTATCCCGCTTTATGGGCTGAGATGATGAGGTGCCTGAATTTGTCGGCATCCTCTTCCCGGATCTCTCCGAACTCACTGACGTAAGAAAAGAATAGGATCAGAAAATCATCGATTGTTTGGATCATCTGGAGTACAACTGGCTGGAGAGCGATTTTTTCTATGTCAGTAAAGTGGATGGAACATCGCGGACCAACCTGCAGGGTTGCCGGTCACTCATATGATCAACCTCAGCACTCATCACCGGGGGAAACGCACTGCAGCCCTATGTCAGCTGGATATCGATTTTGGTGTGACCGATCTGCCCTTTGTGCTTTAGACCAAACGTGCAAAAATGATCAGTCCGGGAATATCTGCATGATTAACAACCTGATTTGCGTTTTATAAGCCTCATCCAAATGTCCTGATATACTGTACCGAATAGCCTGACCACGACGGCATTATTTCCATCACCCTATAGCAGGACACCGGTTATGAAGAGCTTCCTCCGTGATAATCCCACTATCGCTTTTGGTCTGGGTTTACCTCTGCTGCTGGTTGTGCTGTTTATACTGATATCCGGGGTCCCCACGCTTCTGGTTGCCCCGCCGCAATACGATCTGCTGTTCGCCACCGAATATTATAATTATCAAAGCGGTGTGCAGATTTCGGTGATCAACCGCTCGGTTCAGGTCATCGATCTGGGCAATATGCCAAACAACCAGAAACCCCGTATCTGGCGCTATAGGGTGGCTACCGGTGCAGTACAGGAGATCGCTTATATACTGCCCCCTACTCCGACCAGTACAAACCTCCAGGACGATGCTAACAAAACGCCACAAACCACCCTGATTGATCTGCCCGACCTGCAGGGTGTGACAGTTGATTCATCCAGCATTGCGCCGGATGGTTACGCGTTTAGCGTCGGCGACGGTGGGTCGCGGAATATCTTTGGTGGTTTGTTTTACGCCTCCCGTTATCGCAATGCCGCCATACTGACCAAGAGTGGCCGCAGCATCAGCCTGCCTGATATCGATGGCCGCTACTACCGGGGTAACACCCACTTTATCGGCTGGGTTGTGTCACCATGACCGCGCTACTGGTGGTGATCGTCCTGATCCTGTTAATCGGTGGCGGTATCTGGGGATGGCCACTGCTGGCAGGACTGCTGGGCACCTCCAGCGTGACCGATAAAGCCGGAGCCTTAACACATATCACCCAGCTGATGAATACCTATGACATCACCCCCGACGATGTCGATACCGCGTTTCATGCGCAGGCCGATGCCAGAGGATCGGCTGAACATCGAAGTAAAAGCGATATTGTCCGAACACTGTTTGCCTACCTTGGCGGCATTTTCATTCTCGCTGGCATCAGCACCTATATCAGTATGTTCTGGGATAGCATGGGCGGTGTGATGCGGGTTCTGGTGACCCTCGGGGTGGGCTATATCCTGCTGGTTGTGCTGATCTCCGCCCTGCATGAAAACCGCTTTCCCCGACTCATTCTGCCACTGACCATCGCCTCGGTGGGCATGATGACTAGCGGCTGGTTTGTGCTGATTCACGAAGTCTATCCCCAGGGTGATAACTGGCGTGCCGCCGTGCTGTTCGTGTTCGCAGTGATAGCCCTGCACCAGGGCGCACTGTTCCTCAGATACCGACGCACAGCACTGCTGTTTACCGGGCTGTTTTTCAGCTATGGTTTTCTGGAAGTAGGACTCGATATGCTCGGCGTCCCCATCGCCTATATTGCCATTGCGCTGGGTGCCTCGGTTTTTCTGGTGGGCAGTGCGCTGGAAAAAACACCCTATAAGCTGCTGGCAGAACCGGCTTTGTTAATCGGGGTCTGCTGGCTCAACAGCGGCCTGTTTGATCGCATCGACCTATTCACATCCGCCAACTGGGCCAGCCTGATCACCGGCCTGTGCGTCATTTTGACCGCTTACGGCATCCACAGATCGGGACGTTATCCCCGTCTGATTGCACTGGGATACTTTATCGGTTCGATCATGGCCTACACCGGCTTATTCGACCTGCTACAAAACAGCCCGGCAGAACTGCTTTATCTTGCGGTTACCGCCTCAGGACTGTATGCCTGTGTCGTGCTACAGAGCCGCGCCTTGCTAATCACCACGGTAGTAGCGATGCTCGGCTTTATCGCCTATTTCTCAGAGAAGTATTTTGCCAACTCCCTGGGCTGGCCAATCACGCTGGTAGTAATTGGTGTTGCGTTCCTCGGGGTCGGCGCAATCGCCATCAAAGTAAAACAGCGCATATGAATAGTCGGAGCGGCTTCAGCGACAAACGACACCAGCATAAAAAATAAATAAAAACAGAAACTTATAGACACTGCCCAATTAACTCTATAGAGTGATCAGCAGCTAGAAAGAAGTCTCATATTTACATCCTACATTTCGTTGTTTTATTCGTAACACCACGTCCTGCAGTTTCTAAGTCTTAGTCTACAATTTCATGCATTTCCGCCTTTCGAGGCACACCCTAAATTTCAGGATATTATTATGTCTAATACAACAACTGGCACGGTTAAGTGGTTCAACGAAACTAAAGGTTTTGGTTTTATCGAGCAACTGTCTGGCCCCGATGTTTTCGCTCACTTCAGCGCAATCGTCAGCGATGGCTTTAAAACGCTGGCAGAAGGCCAGCAAGTACAGTTTACCGTTACCAGCGGCCCTAAAGGTCCACAAGCTGAGAACATTGTAGCGATCTGATCGATGGCTGCTTTTAAAAAAGGGCAAACCTTCCGGGTTTGCCCTTTTTTGTTGTCATGTTTTTATGAAGAACGAAGCAGGAAAGCACATAGCCACGCGATAACTCAGTGTCCGAAAGCCCGCAAGCCCGGCAGATCCTTCACTCTAATCTCAGCACCATTCACCTCGATCAACGCCTGATCTTTCATCTCTTTAATCAACCGGGAAAAGGTTTCAGGCTGCATACCTAACTGAGACGCGATCAGTTGCTTAGCCATCGGCAATTCAAACAGACACTGCTGCGCCGCCGGATCAGGTGCCAGCCCGAATAGATAATTTCCCAGTCGGTGGCGAGTATTTTGCAATGTCAGAATTTCGATCTCGCTGATCCGCTTATGCAGCTTTACCGCCATCCCCCCCATCAGATGCATCGCTGCCTGGGGGTCGGCCAGCAGCAGGGACTTGTAAGGCTGACTGACAATTGCCACCACCTGGGTATCCCCCATCGCCTGCGCATTGAGGGGGTAGTGGTTCTTTTCCAGAAACATCAGTGCTTCAGCAAAAGGGTCTCCGGCATGAATGACTTCCATCACCTTCGCCTGACCATCGGGGGAGAGCCGAAACAGCTGCATACTGCCGCTCTTAACAATATAGAAGTGCTTCGATTCCTCACCCTGATTAAAAAGCGTCTCACTATTTTTCAGGCTGATCAACCGGCAGTGAGGCAGCAACTTCTGCCGCTGCTCTGCAGAAAAAGTCTGAAACAGAAAGTGACCCGCCAAAAAGCTTTCAATAGCTGAATCACTCATCGCCTAGTCCTAATAGTAGTAAATCAATACAGATTGGCTTTATCCCGGGCATCCGCGGCACCGTTATGATCGCCTCCCTCACTGCGGATATCGGCGATTAAAAACCACAATTTACGTTCCAGTCCGGATTTTCCACGGGCCAGTGTCAGCCCTTTAAGCGCAAACTGCTCGGCCTGCAGATACTGCCCCTGCTGACGACGCAGGTCGGCAAGCCGATAGTAAACATGGGGGTCACGGGGCGCGATCCGCTGGGCCCGCTCAAGGCTGCTTTGCGCTGCACTATACTCACCCAGCTGCTGCTGTTCCTGAGCCCCCTGTAACAGGGCGATAACCGCAGGGTTGCTATTGGATACCGGTGTTGGCGCAGCCACCTGCGTATTTGTTACGGTAAACCCCTGCCCCGGATCAATCGGTGTCGTTACCGCCACATCGGAGCCTGCGCTCGGATCAGTGACCACCCCATTTCCAGGCACCGAACGATCTTCGACAATAGGGTTTATATTGGCATTGCCCCCCATACATCCTGCCAACAATGAGGTTAAGAGCAGCCCACAGCCTGTCGTTATAACTTTCTTCATCTGTTTATTCCGATCTGAACCAGCGCTTGAGAAGATCAAGCGGATTACTGATAACATTATCACCGCACCCGGACGATTCCTTCGGTTCGGTGCCCTCAATAAATGGTAATTGCCGGGCCCCCTCACACCCTTCGCCGGACATCAATCCGGTTGCATCCTCAACCCAATGATACTTGATTGTCTCCGGTCTTTCCGCCATAAATGGCTGCGGCCGGGCACGGGCCATAAATTCAGTCCAGACGCGTAACGCTCCGCTACTGCCGGTCAGCGGCAACGGTTTGTTATCATCCAAACCCAGCCAGACGACAGCCAGGCGATCACCGGCAAAGCCGGCAAACCAGCTATCCCGCTGATCATTAGTGGTACCGGTTTTTCCCGCCACCGTCAGCCCCTGAGGTAAACGACTATACACCGAACGGGCGGTGCCTTCGCGCACAACCTCCTGCAGGGCATACTGAATCAGGTGAACCGGGCCGGAGGCAACAGTCTGCAGAATGTTATAGGAATAACGTGACAGCTCTTCATTGTGGCTGTCCGTTACCATGCGAATGGCCCGCATCGGCACCTGAAAACCGTTACCAGCGATTGTCTGATAAAGCTGAGCGACTTCCAGTGGAGAAAGTGCGGTAGAACCCAGCAACATTGATGGATATTCATCAACATCCCGCTGCAATCCCAGCCGTTTCAGCATATCCACGACTTTTGGGGTACCAATCTCCAATCCCAGCCGGGCCGTGGACTGATTGTAAGAGTGTGCCAGTGCGGTATGTAGTGGCACCGGCCCATGACTGGTACGGCTGTAATTCTGTGGTTGCCACAGATCGCCGTTGGGCAGCTTTACTTCAATCGGCTCATCCTCAATGATTGATGCGAGGGTATAGTTGCCCTCCAGGGCCGCCAGATAGACCACCGGTTTAATCAGTGAGCCCACCGGACGCTGCGTGTCCAGCGCCCGGTTGAACCCCTGATAGCGAGTGTTTCGCCCGCCGACAATCGCCAGCACCTCACCGCTTAACGGATTGCTGACCACCATACCGCCTTCCAGTTCTTTAACCGGCTGACCATAGCGTTTTTGCAACTGCCCAACTACATCGACCAGACTGCTTTCAGCCTGCGTCTGAACGATCGGATCGAGCGCGGTGAACACCCGCAGTCCTTCACTGTTAAGCGCTTCTTCGGGATACTCTTCGCGCAGCTGCCGCTTCACCAGATCCAGATAGGCGGGGTAAGCCCCCTTAAGCAAGCTCTGCTGTTTGACGACGCCGAGCGGCTGCTTCTCAGCGTCCAGTCGTTCCGCCAGCGTGATCGTGCCCTGCTCCTGCAACACTTTCAGTACCAGATTACGCCGTTCGGTAGCCCGCTGCGGATGGCGTCGGGGATCATAAAACGAAGGACCTTTAACCATCGCTGCCATCAACGCTACCTGATGCAACTTCAGCTCACGGATCGGCTGGGCAAACAGATACTGGCTGGCCAGGCCAAAACCATGAATCGCCCGGGCACCCTCCTGCCCCAGATACACTTCGTTGAGATAAGCCTCAAGAATCTCATCCTTGCTGTAATGCAGATCCAGCAATACCGCCATCGGAATCTCTGCCAGCTTGCGTGACAGCGAGCGTTCAGAACTAAGATAGAAGTTTTTAATCAGCTGCTGCGTCAGGGTACTACCGCCCTGAACAAAGCGTCCCGCTTTGGCATTCACCACCATCGCCCGGGCAATCCCCCGGGGCGAAATACCGAAATGACTATAATAGTTGCGGTCTTCAATGGCGATCAGCGCATCCGTCAGATACGGTGGCGCCTCAGACAGCTGAATAAGATCACGGTCTTCATTGTCTTTCGGATAGATTCCCCCAATCAGTACCGGTTCTAAGCGTGTCAGCGGCAGCTGGCTGCCAGACTCATCACGGATACTCCTGACGCTATCACCATTGAAGTCAATCAGCAGTTTACGGGCCTGCTCCTGTCCATCAGGAAAATCAAAGCCACGGGTATATACCCGTACCCGGGAGGTCGCCCATTCGGCGCTGCCTGGCTGAGTCGCACGGGAGGTAAAATGGTACCCCAGTCCCTTCAGCTCTATTTTCAGATCATCACGGCTAAGCTGCTGACCGGGAAAAAGTTCCAACGGACGGGCATAGACTTTTGCTGGTAACGCCCAGCGTTTACCTTCAAATTTGGCCCTGACCTGGGCATCCAGATACACCAGTCCGGCCGCGCAAACCACCAACATAACCAGGGATATTTTCAGCAACAGTTTAACAACCCGGCGTATCCAGGAGGGCTTATTTGGCGGTGTTTTGCGACTCTTTTGGGAACGGGATGCAGCTGCCCCTCTCTTTTTTGCCATTGGCTACGTATAATCCTCTATGAATTCCGGTAACTACTTAAAAAACATATGACTCAAGAACTGATCACAGCCCTGTCAGATCCAAACAATTATCCTCATCCGGTCGCCGACATCCGGGTGATAGAGACGCATATCTCCTGGGTAATTCTGACCGGCGAGATCGCTTATAAAATCAAAAAACCAGTCAATTTTGGGTTTCTGGATTTTACCAGTCTGGAGAGTCGCAAACACTACTGTTATGAAGAACTCCGCCTTAATCAGCGTTTAGCCCCGGATATTTATCAGGAAGTCGTCGCTATTTGTGGCACGCCAGCGAGCCCTAAGTTAACCGCCCCTGAATTAACCACTCCTGAACCAGAGTCTGCTAGCACGCCGTTTGAGTATGCGGTCAGAATGCGGCAGTTTGATGATTCCCTGCGGCTAGACCGACTACTGCAGAAAAATGCCCTGACAACCGCCCATATCGATGCCCTGAGCCAGCAGATTGCCAAGTTCCACTTGCGCGTGCCCCATGCCAGCACTGATGGCCCCTGGGGAGAACCCGATACGATCTGGCAGGTGGTCAGTGATAATTTCGCCCACACCGGCGAGCATCTCGACTCACTTAACGACTGGATGGAATTACAACAACTGGCGTACCAGATAAGTCAGCAGTTCCGTAGTCTGTCCTCGAAGATTGTGCAACGCAAGCGCGAGGGTAATATTCGTGAGTGCCATGGCGATCTTCATCTCGCCAATACCACCCTGCTGAACAATCAGGTACGGCTGTTTGACTGTATTGAATTTAATTTAGAGTTTCGCTGGATCGACACTATCTGCGATCTGGCATTCCTGCTGATGGATCTGGAAGCCAATCAACAACACTCGTTTTCCAGTCGCTGTCTCAACCGTTATCTGGAAATTACCGGCGATTATGACGGCACCCAGCTACTCAACTTTTACAAAGGCTACCGGGCGATGGTACGAGCCAAAGTGGCAGTGATCGGGGCGACATGCGATCTGCAGGAATACCGCCGCTATATCAAACTGGCACTCAGCTATGCCAATAAACCCTCCCCGGTACTGTTCCTGATGCATGGTGTTTCTGGCAGCGGTAAAAGTTATCTCAGCCAACAGCTGCTGGAACGCAGCGATGCGATCCGTATCCGCTCCGATGTCGAGCGCAAACGACTGCACCGGGAGTTTAGCCGGAAGGGCGAAAACCTCGAACTCTATGGCCATGAGATGAATGTACATACCTACAACCATCTCAAAGCGCTGACTGAAAAACTCCTGAGAGTAGGTGAATCGGTGATTGTTGATGCCACCTTTATCCGCATCAGAACCCGGAAAAACTACCTGAAAATGGCGCAAAAACTCAGGATTGAGCTACGCATTATCGACTGCAGCTGCAACCCGCAACTGATGCAACAACGCCTTGAGACCCGCAAGCAGGAGGGGGCAGATGCCTCCGATGCAGACCTATCTGTTATGCTGAAACAGATGGAAAGCAAGCAGCCGTTAGAAGACGATGAACTAAGCTATAGTTACCACATTGATACCGGTGCCGAAAAACCTATCGACGCACTGTGCCGGCAGATCAAACAAGACCCGCTGATCAGCCTGCCGCTGAATGCCTGAGGCTATATAGCAAGCCGTTAAAACACGTGCTTATACAACCCCACTGACAAAAACCGGATGCGGCTCGCTGGCGACCTGATGTACTGGCACAGAATAAAGTTCACTCAGTGATGCCGCGGTCATTACCGTAGAAACGGGCCCCTCGGCAACCATCCGCCCCTGTCGCAACAGAACCACCCGGTCAGCCAGCTGCGCAGCGAGGTTAAGATCATGCAGAACACAGCACACCGCCACCCCCTCATCCGCAGTGACGCGGATGCGTTGTAGTAGTAGCTGCTGATATTTCAGATCCATCTCACTCACCGGTTCATCCAGCAAGACCACCTGACAACCGCTGCCCACTTGCGCCATGACACGGGCAACCTGCACCCGCTGCTGCTCGCCACCGGAAAGGGAGGTATAATCACGCCGGGCCAGGGTGTCCAGCTCAAATTGCGCCAGACACTCTGCGACCCGTTCCGCCGTAGCATCTGCACCAAGCCTTAAAGGGTAGCAGCCCAACGCCACCACCTCTTCCACCCGAAAGGGGAAATTAAGGGGCTGTTGCTGGGTATACATCGCCAGCAACCGCGCTCTGAGTTGCGAATCAATACCGCTCAAGAGCTGCTGATCAAGCAGAACCTGCCCGTAATCCGGGGACTGCAATCCCGACAGCAGCGCCAGTAGTGTTGATTTACCGGCACCGTTAGGACCCAACAGCACGGTAACCTCCCCCTGTTTCAGCGTAACACTGACATCCTCTAACAACATTTTACCGTTGCGCTGCAAACTGAGATTCGCCGCTGTTAACATACTCTCAACTCCCGCTTGCGCCGGGTTAACAACAACAGAAAAAATGGCCCACCGACTAACGCCGTGACAATCCCCACCGGCAGCTCTGCCGGGCTGACTAAAACGCGGGAGATAATATCAGCCACCGTCAGTAATACGGCCCCCAATAAGCCTGACAAAGGTAATAAGCGGCGGTTATCAGGGCCAGTTAACAGACGCACCAGATGAGGCACCACCAGCCCGACAAAACCGATAATACCGGTCAGAGCGACCACAGCCCCCACTCCAAGTGCGATGAGCAGGATCATGACCCGCTTACAACGCAGCACATCCAGCCCCAGCAAGCTTGCCTGCTGCTCTCCCAGCAGCAACAGATTGAGCTTTTCGCCATAGCGGGGCAGCAGCCATAACACCGGCACAGCCGCCACCAGCAGCACCAGCAGATCCTGCCAGCGACTGTGGTTCAGACTACCCAGCAGCCAGAAACTCAGTTGTCGCAGCTGCTGATCCGCCGCCAGATATTTCAACCCACCCAGCCCAGCCAGGGCGATCGCATTTATAGCGATACCACAGAGCAGCATATTGGTCACCGACACGCCCTGCAGCGTAACCGATAAGCGCGCCACCAGCAGAGTTGTTAACACCCCGCCGACAAAAGCAGCCAGCGGTAGCATCAACCCCCCTAGCAGATAAACCGAACTACCCAGAAACACCATCATCGTCCCGGCACTAAGCGCAGCACCCGCGGAGATACCGATCAGTCCTGGGTCGGCCAGCGGATTACGAAACAGCGACTGAGCAGCAGCGCCAGTAATCGCCAACAGAGAACCCGCCAGCAGCGTCAGCAGCAAACGTGGCAAGCGCAACTGCCAAAACACCTGGCTGGCAACCGAACCATCAAACACCTCCGTCAGGTCAACCGCTACCGGGCCGGTGGCCAGCGACAACATCATCGCCAGCAGCAACATAAACCATAATATAAACAAGAGATTGCGATGACTCATCAGTGGTTTTCCAGAACAAAGTCAATCGGTACCCGCACATAGGATGCCACCGTCTGACCATTCACTTTTGCGGGCATAAACTGCCAGCGCTGCACCGCACTGCGGGCCGCCTGATCCAGCAGATCAGAACCTGAGCTCTGCTCCAGTTGCAAAGCCTCAATACCACCATCACGGCCAATCTCCACACGGATAATAACCTGCCCCTCTATCCCCCGCTTACGCGCCAGGCGCGGGTACACAGGGTATTCAGGAGGGATCATAAACTCGGGATTCGACTGATAGAACGGTGCGCTTTGTTGCGCAGTCGACTCAGGCTTATCCACAGCAGACGTGGCCGCCCCCGTAGACGTCTCTGTTTTAATATCATCAGCCTGGGTTAGTAGCGGTTTGAGGTCAGGTGGAGGTCTGAGGGCTGACTGGCGTTGAAGGTCAGTCTCAGCCTGAGCCAGTGAGGCCGCGGGCACAGCACTATCGTGGATCGCCCCGAACGCTTTCTCCTCTGCCAGCGGTGTTGTCCAACCTTCGGTCTGTTTTTCGACCTGTCGGTCTGGTTGTTGCTGAGTATCAACGGCATCTTCAGTATCTGCGCTGTCATCACCCCGGGAGGCAGTGACCGTAACGTTCAACGGCTGTCCTCCCAAGCGAACCAAATCCGCAGAATCCAGCCAGCCACCCCCTATCAGGGTCAGATGCACAGCACCAGACACAAACAGGGTGATCATAAAGATGCGCAACTCAACCAGAGTCGCTAACAGACTGTTCACAAATTCAGGCTACACTATGTAAAGGTATAATTAGTCACAAAAGTTGGCGATTATAATAGCAGTATCAGCGCCACAGTCTGATATTTTCTCATGGGATGATTAGACGGATTCACTATGACGACTGTTACACCCTTATTCAATATCAGTGAACTGGCAGACAACAGTGCCAAAGGTTTAGAGCTGAATCAGCGCAACTTGTTTGCCGTCAGCCACAAAGGACAGATCTACCTGTATGAAAACCGCTGTCCACATAAAGGCGTTCCACTGGAATGGATGCCAGACACTTTCCTCGATATCGAAAAGCAGTTTATCCAGTGTTCCACCCACGGCGCACTATTCACTATCGATGAAGGATTCTGTATCGCGGGCCCCTGCTCCGGAGCCCGCCTGACAGCGGTTGCCTGTGAGATTATTAACGGTCAGCTCTGTCTGGTGGAGTAACGCTCAGAGCTGTACCGGCAACGGATGACTGATAGTCACTTCCTGTGGCGTAATCGTCGCACCATAGGCATAGACTTCAACCCCGGCGGCCACCGCTTCACGCAGTAACTGGCCATAGGCAGGGTCGATATGATCCGCCGGGCTAACCTGTTGAATTCCGGTATGCGGTACACAGAACATCAGCACTGCCCTATGTCCCTGCGCCACCATCAGCATCAGTTCGCGCAGATGTTTCGCCCCACGGCTGGTGACGGCATCTGGAAAGGTGCCACAGCCATGCTGTTCCAGCAGCGTGACATTCTTGATTTCGACATAACAGAGTGGTCGCTGAGACGCTTCAAGCAACAGGTCGATACGGCTGTTCTCGTCGCCATACTTAACCTCCTGACGAATCAGATCATAGCCCTGTAGCTCACTAATAACGCCCGTTTCGATGGCTTCGCGGATCAGCGCATTCGCCCGGCCAGTATTGATACAGGCCCAGAAGCGACCTTCCACCTGAACCAGTTCCCAGCCAAACAGATATTTGCGCTGCGGATTTCCGGAGTCCTGAATCCAGACTTCGCTACCGGGGTCGGCGCAGTTTTTCATCGAGCCAGTGTTGGGGCAGTGCACCGTCAACTGGCGACCATCATCCAGCTCAATATCCGCCAGAAACCGTTTATAGCGCTTAATCAGCCGGCCAGACTGCATATTCTCCAGCTGCATCAGCTCAACCTTTGCTGAAGTCGATGGAGTGCTTTTTCAATCTGCTCCACACTGGTGGTATAGGAGAACCGGATATAACGATTTGCCCGGTATTCGCCAAAGTCGATCCCTGGTGTGACCGCCACTTTATCCCGTTCCAGCAGTTCCCAGCAGAAATCAAAGGTATTGTCGGTAAACCTCGAGGCATCGGCATAGACATAAAACGCCCCCTCCGGCATCAGCGGAATCTCAAAGCCCAGCGCCTGCAGCCCCCCGACCAGCAGATCCCTTCGCGCTCTGAACGCTTCCCGGCGTTGTTCAAGAATAGCAATAGTCTCGGGCTGAAATGCCGCCAGCGCGGCATGCTGCGCGATTGTGGGTGGCGAGATAAACAGGTTCTGCGCCAGCCGCTCGATATCCGGGAC
>NZ_JBNKYN010000034.1:0-41349 GCF_050300915.1 Amphritea sp. | reverse complement strand
AGGCCCGAAATATTGCAAACCTCCTTGAACATCAAACGCCACGCGGCCTCCGGGCAATGTCTCCCACCTCATAATCCGTCCAATAATTAACATCCCCCTACACTTATTCCTTAAAATCTTCTGGTTCAGGTATGCCGCTCTTACTGCCGGCGGCATAGGTAAATTCTGTGCAAAAAAAAAGCCGCAGGGGGTACCTGCGGCTCTTTGAGTATTTTCTTAGCTCTGACGATTATCGTCGTCGGCCCACCACACCCAAACAGACACAGGCATACGATACATGGCGTCGCAATGTATTCAGGTATTCAGTCACTGATATTGGTGTGTTTTGAGCTGGTTTCATAATGGCGCGAGTATCAGGCTAATTGGGGTAGCGGTCAATAGTTCATAATATTTTTTTTCGATATTTATCATACTGGATAAAAAGCTGATTTATGCTCGATTTAACAACCTAGCTATCCAGCTTTCACTATCAAATTCAAGGTTCTCAGGATCTACTTGCATGCTGCTTATCCAGTACATCACTCAGCAGGGTTTCAAACTCTGCCTGAGTGAAATAACCCAACGCTTCGGCAGCACCCGCCAGGGAAGATTTACGCTGATAGGCCTGATGGACAATCGCCGAAGCGACATCATAGCCAATCTGCGGGGCCAGCAGGGTGATGATTGATAGGTTTTGCGCCATATTCGACGTGATCTGCTGTTGATTCAGCGCCAGTCCCGCGACACAGTGAGTCGCGAAAGAATTCATCGCGTCGGCTAACAATCCGCTACTTTCCATCAGATTATGGATAATCACCGGGCGATAGGTATTCAGTTGCAGCTGGCCCTGCGAGGACGCCAGCGACACCGTCAGATCGTTACCAAACACCTGCAGGCACACCATGCTGAGGGCTTCGCACTGGGTTGGATTCACTTTACCCGGCATGATCGAGCTGCCAGGCTCATTGGCGGGCAGTTGCCACTCATTCAGGCCGCAGCGGGGGCCACTGCCCAGCAGACGAAAATCATTGGCCAGTTTCAGCAGCACCGCGGCCAGCTGCTTCAGGGCAGCACTGAAACGCAGTGAGGCATCCTCACCGGAGACCGCCGCATAAAGATTTTCATGGCGGCTGAAGGGCTGGTTGTATCGTTGCGCCAGCCCCGCCGCAACCTCATCGCCAAAGCCCTCCGGGGCATTACTGCCCGACCCTACTGCCGTGCCGCCTATTGCCAGTTTACAGACCGCCTTCAGACTTTCCTGTATCGCCTCTGCGGCCTCCTTTAGCTGTGTGATGTGTGCCGACAACGCTGCACCCACTGTCACCGGCAGCGCGTCCATCAGATGGGTACGGCCCACGGTATAGACAGTGGCAAACTCTGTCTGCTTATCATTCAGAGCGATCATCAGCTGATCAAGGGCAGGCAGCAGTGTATCACTGCTTTGCTGCGCCACGGCCAGACGCATCGCCGTTGGAAATACATCATTGGAGGACTGGGACATATTGACATGATCGTTGGGGTGAACCTTCGCACCGTCCCCAGATGGGTCTCCGCCAGATTTCAGTAGCCGGTTAGCCAGAGTGGTGATCACCTCATTGACGTTCATGTTGGTCTGGGTACCCGAACCAGTTTGCCACACCCGCAGGGGAAACTGGTCCCGGTGATTACCGCCCAGCAGATCGTCGCAGGCCTGTGTTATGGCTCCATACAGATCGTCGGGGAGTCGTCCCTGACGATGATTGACCTCAGCGCACACCCGTTTTATATGCACCAGGGCATCGATAAAACCCGCTTCAAAGCGTTGTTGACCGATATTGAAGTTGATCAGTGACCGCTGTGTTTGCTCGCCCCAAAGTGCCCCTTCATCAATTGATATTGGGGCAAAATATTCCTGAGCCGGTGAGGCTTCATTATGCTGGATTGAGGCTTTGTCGACAGGCTCGCTGGCAGAATCGCTGTTGCATCTTACAGTGTCGCTTTTTTTCATATCCGCTGTGCCTCCGTTTGACGGCAGAGGCGGAGTCACAACCCATGCCAGGGCTGCCATCATTGCAGCCGGATCTGACAAGATACCCATGAAAAAGGTTTAACTCCGGGGGCTGAAACAGCCGTCTCCACTGGTTAAACCATAGACTAAACCCGGTCAGTTCTCTATTTAATCGCATGCGTGATAAATTGCTGAATCGCATCATTATCGTGTGGATGGGCGATAGCAGGGCTGATCAGCTCAGGTTTGAGCAGATAGCCTTTATCGATCAGCCCGGTAATGACTGACAGATGTTCAATTGAAACCTTACCCGACAAAAGATTGTTAAAATCAGGGCGGGTTTCGTAAGCATTCAGCATCTGGTGCAAGCCCTGCAGATAGAGATAGTCCTTGGTAAAGCCGCCTCCCCGATAAACCCGGGCAGTAATGGTGAACGCCTGTTCATCGGCAACGTTATGTTGCTCTTTAAGCAGTAAAAAGGTCTTTTTAAAATCGTTTTCTTCAATCATCGACTCCACGGCCAGCACCCGCAACGCGAGCACCTTCAAGCGAGGCAGAGTCATACAGCCGGCCAGATATTCACTGAGTATTGCCAGCCCTTCCTGAGTCATAGTATTAACCGGGCAACCCATTGTCAGAATTTTGAGTGGCTGGCTGCGAGCATTCAGCGTCGTCACCAGATGCACGCCCAGTTCATGATGTGCCAGCGCGTTGACTTCCGTCTCTGACGCATGAGCCGCGCTATTCACCTTTACCGTGAGACCGGACACCAGCGCATTCGCAATCATGCTGTCATCCAGTTTAATCTGATACTGATAGCCCTCAGTCTGAGCAAATGCCTCCAGCCGGGTAACGATCTCGTCTGATGTGAGGATCGCATCATTGCTGGGATCAAGATCTGGCAGGTGCAGTATAAAGTTGGCGTTGCGAATGTCTTTTTCGCTGGGTTCACCGTAATAGCGGAGCGACTCATAGAGGAAATCTGGCGTGCCGATCGACTTATACTGATCGATCTTGTCCGCATAGGACTCAATCACCTCACTGTATAACTGCATCAACTGATCATCAGCTAACTCATCAACCGGCAAATTATACAGACTGCGCTTCAGACAAAAGGAATCCACCTTTTGCGTAGAGTAGAGAAATTCAGGACTCTTGGAAAAATTGGATTCAAAAAATGCAATTTTCTCCGGCCGGTAATTCACCGGACTGACGCTATCAAGAATGTTGATGCCCTTAATCAGCTCATACAGTTCATTATCCAACCTTCGCAGAGGCGCTGTGATCAATGCTTCTGAACTCATAACTTAGTCCTTTCAGAACGACCGAACGTCCGATCTATTTTTTGATGTACACCGCGGGTGAGCACTCTCAGGCGGTTTTCAAGAAACTCCACACCGCACAATATTAGTACCACCAAGAGTGACAGTTTGATCGCGGGCATCAAGTGATCCATGCTGATAAGCACTCCCAGAGCGGCCAGTATCCAGATGGCGGCGGCAGAGGTCACACCAATCACCGCGCCATTTTTTGACAGCATAACGCCCGCGCCGAGAAAACCGATACCGGTAACGACCTGCCCCAAAACGCGCGTCGGATCAGAGGTTTCCCCCTGCAGTAACAGGGCACAGGCAAGAAACAGATAGGTGCCCACGGTGATCAGCGCCGAAGTACGAATGCCCACGGGTTTACCCCGGACCTGGCGTTCACAGCCAATAACAGCGCCACAAAAGAGTGCCGTTCCGATAGCCCGCCAGCTGAAGGGGGTAATATCAAGCAGTGCGAAAATATCCGCTTCAAAACCGATCCAGCTCAAGCTTATTTGCCCCTATTTTTGCAGACTGTCGATGAACAACAGTTTTTTTGACCCCAGAAACTGCTGACCTAATTTGCGAATAGCGGTGGCATTATCCTGATCCAGCGCCTGTTCCAGCAACAGCTCGGTTTCCCCTCGGGAGATTTCACGCAGAATCCATTTGATCAGGGGAATCTTCGCCGCACTCATGCTCAGTTGCTGAATGCCCATACCCAGCAAGAGCGTCACAGCCACCGGGTCTGACGCCATCTCCCCACAGACACTAACAGGCAAATTTATCTGCTTCGCCATACGGGTAATGCGCACTAACTCATGCAGCACCGCGGGATGCAGAGAGTCGTACCATTTACCCACCAGTGGGCTGTTGCGATCCAGTGCCAGCAGATACTGACTCAGATCGTTAGTACCGATAGAGATAAAATCGAGCTTATCGCGCCAGAACGGCAACAAAGCGATACAGCTGGGCACCTCCACCATGATGCCAACCTTTGGCCGACAGACAGAGAAACCTTCATCCAGCAACTGCTGATGCACCTCCTGGAGTATCGCCAGACACTGATCCAGTTGCTCGGTTGAAGCGATCATCGGCAGCAGCAGGTGTACATGTTCACTGCCTGCTGCAGCGCGCATCACCGCCCGCAACTGCGTTATTAACAATGGCTGATTATCAAGGATATAGCGAATACCACGCCACCCCAGCGCCGGATTATCCTCTTTCACCACCGGCAGGTATGACAGGGGTTTATCGGCACCAATATCCAGGGTACGTAAATAGACTGGTTTATCCTTATAGTGGCTGATCAGGCTGGCGTATATTTTCTCCTGATCATCTTCTGAAGGCAGGCTGGACCGGACCATGAAGGGCACTTCGGTACGGAATAAGCCGATCCCTTCTGCGCCAAATTTCAACCCTGGTAAGACATCCGCCTGTAAGCCGGAGTTAGCCAGCAAGGTCACTCTGACATTATCTTTAGTCACCGCCGGTAGCTGACTATCAGCCTGTAAGCGGTTCGCCATTAACAATCGCTCAGAGATAATCCGTTTGTACTCTCTGAGAGCTGACCGCCCTGGAGAACAGATCACCTGACCGGTATCACCATCAACGACCATCTGCTCACCACTCTGAACAGAGACATCACCTAAACCCATTACGGCAGGAATACCCAGCGCGTTGGCAAACACCGCTATATGGGAGAGTGAGCCACCGGCAAAACAGACAATACCCGCCAACCGCTCGGTCGTCAGGTGAACGATATCAGACACACTGATGTGGTCGCCTACCAGTATTAACGGATCATTACCGGATGGAGCCTCTGGCTCAGCGTTACGTTGCCAGATGTGGTACAGTTTTGCCCCCAGCTGCTCAATATCCTCATGACGGGCTCGCAGGTAGGGGTCATCCATCGCTTTAAATTTATCGGAAAAGAAACTGACCGACTGTTTTAACGCCCAGGGCAGCTGAAACCCGGCGACGATCTCATCGAGAATTCGCTGTTCAAAGGTGACATCCTTCAAGAACATCTGATACGCATCCAGAACTGACGCCAGGCCTTCGCCAAGGGTGTCCTTAACCGTATCGCGTTCCTCCCGAAGCTCATTTAGCGCTTCAACTTTCAGGTTGGCCCAGCGAATCTGCTCAGCTTCAACATCGTCGGTTTTCAGCTTCTGAATCTCTGTCAGCTTTGACTGCTTGCGAATGAAAGCTTTACCCAGAGCAACACCCTGCGCACCACTAATACCCTGATATGACTTAACCTGCGAGTGGCTGAACAGCACATCCTTTGAATAGGTGGCCAATAACATGGCCAGGTGGGTTGCCAGAGTTGAAAGTAACGCCACATAGTCGGATTGTAAGACTTCAGAACGACGGCTCTGAACCACCAGAACACCATTCACCTGAGCCCGGTAAACTAACGGAACACCACAGAAACTATGAAACCGTTCCTCTTTCGAGGAGGCAACATAGTAATACCCGGGGCGCTGGTCCGGCTCTTTAATATTAATGGTGTTCTGCAGCTGTAATACCTGGCCCACCAGCCCCTGTTTAGGCGGAATAATAACCGGGTGTTTGCGAATCAGACCATGGCTGGCCACCAGCCGCAGGCTATCATCCAGCTGTCGCAGGTAAAGACTACATACATCGACAAACAGCGTCTCACTGATCGCATCAACAATATGCTGAACCTGTGCTTCAATGGTATTCGCTTTAGCAGCTGACTGGATGATCTGTGTGAGTTTTGCGAACGCACTCTCACTGGAATTCTGATTCATAACACACGCCTTGTCTCGACAATCCTGACCAACTTAAACCTCAGGCTTAATTACCAGCCTGCACATCCGCAGAGTGACTGCGGCGGAAACAATTTACACCCCGTAAATTAAACTTATATCGCTCCCGCGGCCTTGTGACAATCAATTACTATGGCCCCGGCCAACTAAACGCTTAAAACACCGGATGCACCACTGCAGCGAGCTCAGTCTGCCCTCGTAGTATGGCAACGTGCTTCTGGGCTAAGCAGCACAAAACCGATGCGATAGTTTCCGCTATTTGTATACTGATAGGGAGCCGAGACATACCCCGGCACCGCCCCGGTTACAACAATCCCATGGGCACGCAGGTAGCGGTCGAGCCCTGCCGGCATGGTATCGGTATCCTCCCGGGTTGCCTTCCACGCAATAAGACACTGCCCTTCAGTCCCGTTATTGCGGTTATCCGCGAGAAATAACTCAGTTTTCGGACTCAGGAGTCGCGCATTATCGAAGTAGAGACCGATATTGGCAGCAGTCAGATTACTATCACCAATCACCGTTCCTCCGGTAAATCCCTGTTGCTTAAGCTGTTCGGCCAGATCGGCCGATGGAAACTGCATCCGACTGGGATTTTTCTGCACATAGGGCGCCAGCCAGAACTGACTGAAACGCAATACCATCACCGTGACCGCAAAAAAGATAATCACGGAACGCAACAGAGCCTCACGACGAAGAGAGATTCCGTTAGTCTCAGCCCGGCTGAGAAGGTACAACGGAAAAATAATCAGCAATGGCTGAAACCAGCGACTCTGAAACTGGGTGGTACCAAAGATGACGATCAACAGCACACAGACCAACACCGCAGCGATCAGAAAACGCGCTGCTAACAGCCGGTGAGGGTTGACACTCCCGGCTACCAGGGGTCGGTACGCTGATGGCACAAGCAGCGTTAACACCAGCCAGACCAGAATCAGAAACTCCGCTGAATTTTTCACCAGACTGGAAAAACCGCTGATCACGCCAGCCAGATAGCCTGGCTGTGAACCTTCGCCCACCTGATCACTAATAAACGCCCTGATCTCATCCAGATGACCGATAGACCAGAGCATATGCGGCAAGAACAGCAGTAACGCGATGACAGCTGAAACAACAATACGCCGATCAAGAACCAGACTGCGGTATTCACGTATTGAAAGCGCGGCCAGTAACAGGCTGAGCGCGAACAGAGCAAAGCTGTACTTTGCCAGCATACCGCAGGCCAACAGTCCCCCCAGTACCGCATAGGCGGCCAACGAGCGCTTATGACAGATGCGGATTGCCATATAGAAAGTTGCAGAGGCAATCGCCGTGGCCAGTACGGTGTGGGTCAGATCTCTGACTGACTCCCAGGCGATACTGGGAATCAGCAACAGTGAAAATGCCGCCAGCAGGGCGATCCGCTGATTCTGAATCAGCTGACCAGCTATCAGCCAGGTAAACAGATAGATCGTGAACAGTAACAGTGACTTTAACACTGCAAGGGCCAGCACCCCCTCCCCCAACAGCTGGAAAAAAAACCATTGCAGCCAGCTATACAGTGGAGGCTGGGTGTTGTAACCCAGTGCCAGCTGCTGTCCAAAAATCAGCTGTTCCGCTTCATCCAACTCCAGCGTTCCCCCCATCGCCAGACGGATAAACAGGTGAACCAGCACATACCCAGCCAGCAAGCAGATGAACAGGCGGGTTGATGAGGCTGTTTTAGCAGAGAGAGGCACCGGCAGTCCTTAGTCCGAGGAAGTCGAGTGCATTATGTTATCACTGAGGCAGGGGAAACCGGAAGTTGTTCCCCCTGAGGTTTAGCAGATAACTGGCTGCAAAACCGGCCCCGGAGCAGCATACGTTGACTGCGGCGGAACTCTTAATCAGGACTCAGGGTCAACCCGGTTGCTGTCAGAGCTGTTGATACGATACCAGCCAGCGATGCTATAGCGGTCAGTCATCGTTGGCAGCACCTCATGAGGAAACTCTTCACTCAGAAAGATCACCACGGTGCCGAACTCAGGTTGCACTTTAAGTAACGGCTTACTGCCCTTTTCCGGGTAGATAAGTAACTCTCCGCCATCTTTATCATTCCAGTCAGGATTAAGGTAGGTAACCACCGTCAGCACCCGATTCTGCTGTCCTCTGAAAGCATCAAGATGCACTTTATAATAATCTCCGGCACGATAGTGCGCGTAGTGACTTTCAAATGAGAACAGTCCCAGAAACAGCCTTCTGTTGAGTGCCTGCTTCAGACCATCGGCCCACTCCAGCCAGGAGTGACCTGCAGCGGTGCTTTTATCTATCCAACAAATCTCATCGCGGCGAATGGCTTCAACTGTCTGATGATCAGCCTGACGGCCGATACCGGCTCGACTGAAGCGCTCTTCCGGCAAACTGCGCACCTCTGCCGCCAGTGCAGTACCCAGTGCTTCAGGCAACCCGTGACGGAGAAGGCAAACCCCCTTTTGATAGACCTCTTCGGCTATCTGATCGAACAACTCGGTCGCTGAAATCCCGCTGTTTTCCATTTGCCATGCTACTCTGATTTTAAAAAGCGCATTTGATAGAAAAACAGCTTTCACAGCAATCTATTTCTGCAAACCAGATGACCCAACTTAAAAAAACAACCAACAACAAAAAGGGCCGCAATTGCGACCCTGTGCAGATGAAACACAATCTGACTTAGCTGCGACGGTCTGCTGGAGTACCCCGGCGCTCACTGCGGCCAAAGGTCGGCGCCACATCGGTGCTGCGAACATAACCGACAACACAACGTTCGGGATCAATAACCTCACTCAGGACTTCCCGCCATTTAACAGAGTTTAGTACCACATGAGAAGAGTCGCTGAACTCTAGCCAGCCATTCTCAACCATCGATTTCACTTTACGACGTACCGTTTCGTAAGGGATTCCGGTGGCGATGCTGATCGAATGATTGTTACAGGAAAAACCAGCCACTTCCTGACGATCTTCGGCGGCTTCGCGCTGACGCAGCGCCCACAGAGAGATGACATTGAAAATAATGGCCGATTTGATATCACCATCAAATACGCGGTAACAACGAATCAGAAAGTCGGTTGAAAATGAAACAAAGCCCAGCTTCTGAGCCAGCTCATCGGCATCATAACTGGCACGCAGACTCGTTGGCATACCCCCTCCAAAAATAGATGTTTTTACGTCTTCTGAACCAACTCTGTGAGTAGTATTCTTTTCCATTTGATCCCCCTTATTCTAATTCTGTGTGAAAGTCCGTTTACTCTTACATCTCACTCATACAGAGGCTAAATCAAACAGATCTGTCATTTTGAGTATTAAACAGAACATATACTATTCGCCCCCTGTCCGACAACAAAAACCCTGTAATAAATAGGAATTTATGCCTGCGAAACATTTTTGTCACAATTTTCTAAGAGAATATGTCGGCAGAATAGAAGAAAGGTTTAAAACAATGAAGACGAATTCAATTGAACATCAAATCGCGCAACTTCTGCGCGACGGCCATAGCGCCGAACAGGTTATCAGCATCATTGACCTGCCAACTGATCAGGCTATGTCACTTTATAGAGACTATATAGAACAACGCAAACTGCAGCAGCTAAGAGCATCAAACCAGCACAGCCAGGCAGCGTATGCCATGAGTCTGGGCGTTTGAGAGCATATTTGACCTGCATTAGTTTTTTCTGATTCAGCTTCGATTAAGACCTTTTGAGGTATTTACAGTAAGTAGCCATATGCATACACTGCGATGACTAAAAATTCCGGGGCCGGTTAACGGCAGCGATACACGGATACTAAAAAAGGTGAGATGAGATGAAAAAAACGATGATTCTGGCAGTCACTGCCATGCTGATGACCCCTGTTGCTGCGATGGCTGAACGCGATGGCGCTACACTGTACAACACTAAGTGCATGGCCTGTCACATGACTGGTGCAGCTGGTGCACCTCTGTTTGGCAATGCAGAACAGTGGGGCCCTCGCGCGGCCAAAGGTATTGATGCGTTGCTGGTAAGCGCAACTAATGGCCTGAATGCGATGCCACCAAAAGGCACCTGCATGGACTGTACTGAAAGCGAACTGAAAGGCGCTATTCAATACATGCTGGATAACTCCAAGTAATATTATCTGGACTAATCAGTGTAAAAAACCCGGCACTCTGGCCGGGTTTTTATTGTCTGTAGATTATCAGCCTGGACTAATCAGAACACATCCTGCGGCTCTAACGGTGCAAACTCTTTATCTCCTTCCGCCTGTGCTTTGAGTTTTTCCAACGCTTCCGGATCACTGCCTTTCTGGATAACAATCTCCACCCGACGGTTCATACTGCGATTTTCTGAGGTATTGTTTGGAGCCAGAGGTTTGGTATCCGCATAACCGATGATGGTAAAGCGCGACTGATCAATACGTGGATCGGCAAACAACTCATGCCCTACGGCCAGCGCCCGCGCCGTAGATAATCCCCAGTTGGACTCATACTGACCGCCAGACACGGGAATATTATCGGTATGCCCCTCAATGGCAACCTTGCCCCCAACATTTAACAGCACATCACGGATCTTCGCGATCACAGGAATATAGGCATACTTCAACTCAGCCGAACCCGAATCAAATGAGCCTTTCTCCTTTACCCGGATAACAATCTTACGGCCATCCGTATCAATCTCGACGCTTCCCTGACCTATCTCCTGACGCAGTGCCGCAGCAAACTCAACAGCTTCTTTTTTCGCCTCAGCTTCAGCCTGAGCTTCCATCTTCTGCAACATCTGTTGCAGTTGTTGCGCGGTTTCGCCCTCCAGCTTATCACTGATCTCAGATTCCCCCTCTTTGGTTCTGACATCCAGTGTTTGCAGGTCATTACTGAGGGTCATCTGCCTGACTTCATTCAGCGGTGTCGGCTCCGGACGCCCAGGACTAAACTCCTGCGCGATGATACTGGTCCCTTTTGGTATATCCTCAACCTTAACCTGAGTCTGCACCCCAAACGCTTCACGCATGGAACCGGCCAGCTGCTTAAACTTCAGTACATCCATCTCCGAAAATGAAAGCAACAGCACGAAAAAGCACATCAGCAACGACATCAGATCGCCAAAGGTCGCCAGCCAGCCTGGCAAACCTGCAGGACAGGGGGGACACTTATGTTCTTCTTCAGTCATCCCACTATCCCTTATTCTTCTGCGACGGCACGTTTATTCTCAGGAAGATAGTTGCGCAACATCTGCTCAATAACACGGGGGTTCTGACCGGCCTGAATTGCCAGTAAGCCGTCAATAATCAATGACTGATTCAGTTCCTCTTCCGCTTTACGTGCATCCAGTTTATCGGATACCGGCAGGGCGAACATGGTCGCCATCATCGCGCCATACAGTGTGGTCAACAGTGCCACCGCCATTGCCGGACCAATCGACTTTGGGTCAGACATATTGGAAAGCATCTGCACCAGACCGATCAGCGTACCGATCATGCCCATACCCGGACCTACATCACCGATCGCTTTAAAAATATCTGAGCCGTATTCATGCCGTTCTGAGGTCAGGGTTTTCTCTTTGTTCAGCAAGGTTCTGACAATATCCGGATCATGTCCGTCTACCAGCAGCTGAATACCTCTCTGCATAAAGTCGCTGCTAACCTCTTTATCCTCCAGGGATAACAGCCCCCCTTTACGGGCAGCATCAGCAAGTTCAACGGTTTCCGCAATAATATCTTCCGGCTTTACCGATTTGAACTTGAAAGCTTTTCCAGCAACTTTGGCCAGCCCGAGAAAGTGCGTCAATGGGAACTTCATCAACACAACAAACAGGCTCCCCCCCACCACGATCAACAGTGACGGTACGTTGACAAACACACCGACATCGCCACCGGTTACCATGGCGGCGATAACGATACCAAAACCACCTAAAATACCTATGAGCGTGGCTATATCCACTCTTTAATTCCCCAGTTGAACAATTTTTTTGGATAATCAAACGACCCATGTCGCCAATAATAGTCTGTTATCGCCTGATACCCTTTTTGCTGTAGCTAGATAGTATCAAAAAAATACCCGGCTTCCCCTATATCCCTCTGTTTAGAGTACAATTTATTGGTCTGATTGACCCGGACGCCACTGTCCGGTAATTTGTTGCCTTTTAAACGCTTTCCACCCCCGACGGTATGGT
Organism: Amphritea sp.; assembly: GCF_050300915.1. Taxonomy (GTDB): domain Bacteria; phylum Pseudomonadota; class Gammaproteobacteria; order Pseudomonadales; family Balneatricaceae; genus Amphritea. The sequence goes on along the minus strand of NZ_JBNKYN010000034.1, from coordinate 29,144 downwards.
CTATGTGCGCAAAGAAAAAAACACCTGATTTTGAAACATCTCTGGCTCAGCTGGAGTCGATGGTAACTCAACTGGAGCAAGGGGAGTTATCACTGGAACAATCTTTGCAAACTTTTGAACAAGGCGTCCGTCTTACCCGTGATTGTCAGACCATTCTCGCCGATGCTGAACAAAAAGTGCAGATGCTGATTCAGCAGAATGGGGAGTTAAAAGAGGTCCCCTTTGACCTTCCTGAGGAGTGATCTGATGGATGCCAAGCCGTTGTTGCAACAATACCAGCAAAGAGTCGAGCAGCAGCTGAAAACGGTCCTGTGCCTGTCTGGCGACGCCGAAAAAGTACGTCAGGCGATGCAGTACTCGCTGTTTAATGGCGGAAAAAGAGTACGGCCGGTACTGGTGTATATGGCAAATCAGTTACTTGGCGGCCGCTTGGAACAAGCTGATGCCGCCGCCTGTGCGATCGAATGTATCCACAGCTATTCGCTGGTACATGATGACCTTCCGGCAATGGATGATGATGAGCTGCGCCGGGGGAAACCCACCTGCCATATTGCGTTCGATGAGGCCACTGCAATTCTTGCCGGTGACGGACTCCAGGCACTGGCCTTTGAACTACTGGCGGCAGATACAACGCTGCCCGCTGAGATCTGTCTGCAGATGGTCAGAATACTGGCTCGCAACAGCGGTTATCTCGGTATGGTGGGAGGCCAGTCTATCGACCTCTGCAATGAGGGACAGCAGATCAGCAGTGAGCAACTGGAACTGATGCACCGGCACAAGACCGGTGCCCTGATCAGCGCCAGTATTGAGATGGGCGCACTATCCAGCAACCATGCGACCGAGGCCGACCTGCAAGCACTGAATGCCTATGCCAGCGCTATCGGGCTCGCGTTTCAGGTGAAAGACGATATCCTGGATATTGAAAGCAACACCGAAACCCTCGGCAAACCGCAGGGTTCTGATCTGTTGCTGGAGAAATCCACCTACCCGGCACTATTAGGCATGGCCGGTGCAAAACAGAAGCTGGCACTGCTAAATCAACAGGCCCATGCCAGTATCGAGTATTTTAATGACGCAGCTGCGCCGCTTCACTGGCTGGCTGACTATATTGTTGAGCGCCAGTATTGATCCCCATGTTCTATGCTATTCCCGAGTCTCGTCCGGCAACCCCGCTGCTGGACAGCATTGCGGACCCCGCAGACCTGAGACAACTTACGGTTAAGCAACTGCCTCTGCTGGCCGAACAGCTACGGGCATTTTTACTCTACTCCGTTGGTCAGACCGGCGGGCACTTTGGCGCCGGACTGGGAGTGATCGAACTGACCATCGCCCTGCACTATCTGCTAAAAACACCTGAAGATCACCTGATCTGGGATGTGGGCCACCAGAGTTACCCCCATAAAATTCTGACCGGACGAAGGGAGTCGATGCTGAGCATCCGTCAGAAAGGCGGACTGGCGCCGTTTCCCCGCATCAGTGAAAGCCCATATGATGATTTCGGTACTGGTCACTCCAGCACCTCCATCAGCGCAGCACTGGGTATGGCACTGGCAGACCGGCTTCAGGGACTGAAACATAAAACGGTAGCGGTGATCGGTGATGGTGCCATGACCGCAGGGATGGCATTTGAAGCGCTTAATCATGCCGCCCATACCAATGCCAACCTGCTGGTCATTCTCAATGATAACGATATGTCGATCTCCCGCAATGAGGGTGGACTGGCGACCTATCTGGCAAAAAATCTTAAAGATAAAATGGGAGCCACCACGGCTGCCCTGTTTGAGGCACTGGATTTTCACTATAACGGCCCGGTAGATGGCCACGACTTCAAGCAACTGTTGCCCGCCCTGCAGCGATCACTCAACAGCCCTGGCCCACAGTTTCTCCATATCACCACCCTGAAAGGCAAAGGCTTCGCCCCGGCAGAAAAAGACCCGGTGGGCTATCACGCCATCACCAAGATTGAGCCGATCATCCAACCGCCAGCCGCACCAAAATCGAAGCAACCCAATTTCGCTAATATTTTTGGCCGCTGGATCTGCGATCTTGCCGAACAGGATACCCGCACCGTTGCGATCACCCCGGCCATGAGTGAAGGCTCTGATCTGATTGAGTTTTCCCGCCGCTTCGGTGAGCGTTTCTTTGATGTTGCCATCGCCGAACAACATGCCGTGACACTGGCGGCAGGCATGGCCTACCGGAAGATGAAACCGGTGGTCGCAATTTACTCCACCTTTTTGCAACGCGGTTATGACCAGTTGATCCACGATGTCGCTATTCAGAATCTCGACATTCTGTTTGCCCTCGACAGAGCCGGATTAGTGGGGGAAGACGGCGCAACCCACTCAGGCTGTTTTGATATCAGCTTTCTGCGTTGTCTGCCCGGCATGATGATCATGACCCCGTCCGATGAGCAGGAGCTGTGTAACCTGTTACAGACCGGTTATGAATATTCTGGCCCCGCCGCCGTTCGCTACCCCAGAGGCAAAGGCCCGGGCGCTGAGCTTAATAAACCGATAACCATTCAACCGGGGACAGCCCGGCCGATACGGGAGGGGGAAAACGCAGCGCTGCTTAACTTTGGCCCACTTCTGAATGAGGCCAGAGTGGCTGCTGAAAAGCTCGACCTGACACTGATCGATATGCGTTTTGTTAAGCCGCTGGATGCTCAGCTGATCGATCAGTTGGTGAAATCTCATCCGTTGCTGGTAACACTTGAAGACCATGCCGTTAAAGGTGGTGCAGGTGCAGAGGTAAGTGAGTACCTGCATGCTAAAGGATATACCAATCAGTTACTGACGCTGGGTATCCCCGATCGCTGGATAGAACATGCAACACGGGCAGAGCAATTGTCGGCGTGCGGGCTGGATAGTCAGGGAATAATTGCGACGATCAGTGCGCGTTTATAAAAAACGTCCATAGGGCAGGATCAGAGCTAAAAAAACCGGCGCTTGCCGGTTTTTTTAATTACTCTTCTTCATCATCCTGAAAATGATGTTCGCTCATCAGGTGACCCAGCTTACCCATTTTGGTCGCCAGATACTGTTCGTTATGATGATTTTTACCCACCTGCAAAGGTACACGGGCAGCAACGTTGAGACCATATTCCTTCAACGCCTTCACCTTGCGCGGATTATTAGTCATCAGGTTAACGCTGGTAACACCCAGGTGTTCAAGCATCACCTGACACATGCTGTAATCACGCATATCGGCAGCAAAGCCGAGTTTTTCATTCGCTTCAACCGTATCAGCACCACCATCCTGCAGATGATAGGCTCTGATCTTATTCAGCAGGCCGATACCACGTCCTTCCTGACGCAGATAAAGCAGCACCCCACGGCCCTCTTCACTGATCCGTTTCAGCGCTTCCTGCAGTTGAAAACCACAGTCACAGCGCAGTGAAAACAAAGCATCGCCGGTCAGGCATTCAGAGTGGATTCGCGCCAGTACAGGCTTAGGGGAACCCGAATCTGCAGAACTCAGATCACCAAAAGTCAGCGCCACATGCTCTTTCCCGGATGCCAGGTCTTCAAACCCAACCATTGTAAAGACCCCCCAGGGGGTCGGCAGCTTGGATGATGCGACGTACTTTACAGACACTAAGGGAATTCCTTCGAAAAATGAGGCGATTATTCTAGCAGCGATAACGCCTTTCACATACCCTGAAATGGGGGCATTATCAGAATATTAAAGGTGTCCGTGAATTAATTTCACTCGGGAAGCTCAAGATCGGCCCGCCTTGGCAGCATCACCTGAACTTCAAGCCCGCCCAATCTGGCTGATGAGCCGAGCATAAAACGCCCCTGGTACTGGCGGACAATCTCAACAATGATACTCATACCCAGCCCATGTCCACTGGTTGACTCATCCAATCGCTCACCCCGGCTCATCAGCCGTTCACGGGCCTCAGGCACAATTCCCGGGCCATCATCCTCAACCACCAACTCAAGACAGTGGTCATCCATATGCGCCTTGATACGGATCTGACTCTGCGCCCACTTGCTGGCGTTATCCAGCAGATTTCCCATCAGTTCAACCAGGTCATCGCGCTCGCCGGGGAAATAGCTTGTTGCACTGATATCCAGATCAAACACAAGCGCTTTCTCACGATAGATCGCCTTCAGGGTGCGTATCAGTTTTTCCAGCTCCTCGCCCACATAGATACGCTGACCGGGCAAGGCTGCGCCGGCGATCCGCGCCCTTGTCAGTTCCCGCTCAATCATCTCCCGCAGCCGGGATGACTGCTCCCTGATCGACTGCCCCTGAGGAATCTCCTGTTCCAGCAAAGTATCGATATGCCGATCGATGACTGTCAGTGGAGTTTTTGCCGCATGGGCCAGGTTGCCAACGGCATTTCGTGAACGCTGCAAACGCAGCTCCATATTCTGTACCAGATAGTTAATCTCGGTTACCAACGGCTCTATCTCAGCGGTATTAGTCGGTGAGAGCTGACGGATATCACCGGCTTTCAACCGCGAGATATCCTGTCTTACCTCGGTCAGAGAACTCAGACCACGGCGAATAATAAAGATCTGCAATGCCAGCAGGATGATCAGACCGATAATGCCCAACCCCACCATCAGCCAGCCCAGCTGACTCAGAGACTCCTCTATACGGCTGATATCTTCAGCCAGAACAACCTGAATCTCACGTCCCTGTTTCATAAACGTTTTGGAATATACCAGGGTTGGCTTATGGTCCTGCTGAATCAGGCGGATATTCTCCTGGCCAATATCCTGCCCCTGCTCCACGGGGATCTGTCCATCCCAGAGCGAGCGGGAGTAAAACCATTTACCATCCACAGAGACCTGATAATAGTGCCCGGACATCGGCTGCTGATACACCGAAGAGGTGTTATCCACATTAATACGCCAACCGGCTCCGATATCCATCTCCACCGCCCGCAGTACGGTGTAGGCGTCACTGGTGAGGCGGGCCGCAACAAAATCATAGGCCATCTGCCGCAGAAACCAACTCTGTCCCACCCAGAAAAGCGTAAAGAGAAGCAGCGTAACCGCAATAAAATTGACATTAAGCCGTGACTGTATCGACCTCAACGACTGGCTCCGAATACATACCCCTGACCCCGCTTAGTCAAAATCATCTCGTGACCGATTTTTTTACGCAGCATCTTAATATAAGCCTCAACCACATTACTGTCGTTCTCAGCACAATCATCATACATATGTTCAACCAACTGAAGCTTTGACAATACTCTGCCCGGATTATGCATCATATAACGCAGCAAGCGGTATTCCGTTCCGGTTAACGCTATCTCCATTCCCTCCCGGATAACAGACTGAGTATTCTCATCCAGTGTCAGACCGGAGGCTTCCAACTGAGAGGAGATCTGTTGATTCGCCCGGCGTAACAGCGCTGTCATCCTCGCCAGCAGCTCTTCAGTATGAAAGGGCTTGGGAAGATAATCATCAGCCCCCGCATCAAAGCCATCAACCCGTTCCTGCCAGGCACTGCGAGCCGTCAGCACCAACACTGGAATATTGTTTTTCCCTGCCCGCCAGTTACGCAGTACTTCCAGACCGGAGCGGTCAGGCAGTCCCAGATCCAGCACCACCAGATCATAGATATCCTCTTTACCCATGATCTCACCATCGATGCCATTGACGGCCAGATCAACCGCGTAACCATGTTTCGCCAGCGAGCTCTTCAGTTCCGGCCCCAGCGCCGCATCATCTTCCACTAAAAGAATACGCATCTATCCGTACTTCCTTATTCAATAGCCCGGACAACCGGATCAACGACATTACCGTTACGGGCATCAACATAGAGCATCGACACCATGCCATCAACACCCGCTATCTCCATCTCATAGATATAGGACTGCCCTTTTTGCAGCAGGTGGGTATCAATAATTTTGCCTTCTGACAGGGTACTCACCAGCTGCATCAGCTCGGTCATTGAAAGAATCTCACCAGCCTGCACCAGCATCCGGCACTCCTCAGCATCGAGTGTTTTCATCCCGATCCCTTCACTGTGCAAAGCAGGAGATGCCAAAAGGCATAAAAATACAATTTTAATCATCAATGCTTTCATAGTTACTCCTCTGCTATTCGCGACAGCCACAGGGGTTTCGATATTAGTATACTGCGATTCTGTCTCAGGATTTTCAGACCGGATCACGAATGAACCGATCTCCTAGGGTTTATCAACAACTGTAATGTTACAAATATAGCGATATCAGTCACGAATAGTTATCAGACTACCCGGAAAGATTAGCAGCGATGTCTGAATTCAAACTGAAAACGGAGGGGGTAAAGCCACTGGAAGTCAAACTGCCAGCAGCCTGAAACCTAAAAGAACAGCGTCAATAACTGTAGACACGCCAGAGCCATCAGGCCCGCCAGCACATCATCAAGCATAATACCCAGGCCACCGGCCACTTGCTTGTCCGCCCAACTGATGGGCCAGGGTTTGATAATATCGAACAGGCGAAACAGCACAAAGCCGATCACAATCCAGAGCCATCCAGGCGGTGCGGCAAACATGGTTATCCAGTAACCGACAAACTCATCCCAGACGATGCCACCATGATCATGCACCCCCATATCTTCAGAGGTTTTACCGCACAGATAGATACCGACAACAAAGGTAATCACTAATACTGCGGCATACCAGGCAAGTGAGAGCGGCTGAAGCAGCAGAAACAGTGGGATTGCTGCCACAGTGCCCGCGGTACCAGGCGCCCAGGGAGAGGCCCCACTGCCAAGACCAAAAGCGAGAAAATGGACTGGGTTTCGCCATACCGACGCAGGCGCCTGATTCATTCGTCTATCCCTTTAGCTGGAAAATGATTATAGCCCTGCGGCATCACCGGCCAGACCTGACCGTCTTCTGCCAAGAGGATACCCGGAGCCGCAGAGATCTGTCCAATACAGGTGACCGCAACGCTGTGGTCACGCAGCGCCCAGGCTAGTTTAGGTTCAAGCAGTGCTGGTACGGTAAAACAGAGTTCGAAATCTTCCCCCCCGCTCAATGCCCATTGCCGCGCTTGTTGCTCACCAACCCAGTGGTGTAACTCATGGGAGATCGGCAGTTCCGCCGGATTGAGCATCACGCCGACCCGACTGGCGACGAGGATATGGTTAAGATCCGCCAGCAAACCATCAGAAATATCGATCGCAGCTGTGGCAAACTCAGCGATCAGCAATGCAGTGCTAATACGCGGCTCAGGGCAGTAAAAGCGATGCTGCAGATAGGGCACCTGCTCGCCGTGAATATTCTGCAGCAGGGTTTCAAGCCCCCCTTTTGAATCCCCCAGCGTGCCGGTAACAAACACCCGGTCGCCCGGGCGGGCACCACTGCGCAGCAGAGCCTTATTCGCAGGGGTCCAGCCATGCACCTGAATGCTCAGGGTTAGCGGGCCTCGGGTGGTATCTCCCCCCACCAGCTGAACACCATAAAGACGGGCCAGTTCCCCCAGCCGGGTACTGAAGGCCCGCAACCAGACCGGATCGGTATCCGGCAGGGTCAGAGCCAGGGTAAAGAAAGCGGGTGTTGCCGCCATCGCGGCAAGATCGCTGAGTGCCGCGCCTAATAAGCGGCTGGCGACTTTATCTCCGGAGGTTCCTGGCAGAAAGTGAACCCCCTCAACCATGGTATCAATCGAAACCACCAGATCCCGCTTAGCAGGTGGAGCGATCACTGCACAGTCATCCCCCACCGCGAGACGAACCGACCCCGTGCGGTCACTTCCCAGATCAGAGAAGTAACTTCGGATCAGTTCAAACTCGTCTGTCGCCACTGTCGGTTATTTACCGCGTTTCGCATTGATCTCGGTCATACGCACCCGGGCAGCCAGCTTGTCCAGAATACCGTTGACATACTTATGGCTCTCGGTCGCACCGAAGATTTTTGCCAGATCAACGCTTTCATTAATCACGACTTTATAGGGTACGACAATACGATAGATCAGCTCAAAACTGCCGATCCGCAATACCGCACGCTCAATCGGGTCGAGGTCGGCCAAAGCGCGATCCAGAAACGGCTCATAGGCTCTGTCGAGCTCAGCCACGTTGGCCGGTACACCATGCAACAGCTCATTGAACAGGCTCAGATCGGTGCCGGACATATCGTTATCCATGCGGAACTGCAACTCGATATCCGCAACAGCATTACCGGACATCTCCCACTGATACAACGCCTGCAGGGCGAAGCTTCGGGCGGCCCGGCGCATCTCGGTATGTGACGGTTTTTTCGTTTTTTTAGGCGCAGGAGTGTCGCTCATCTTAAACCTCAAGCTGACGCAGCAGACTGACCATTTCCAGTGCAGACAGCGCAGCTTCTGCACCTTTATTACCTGCTTTAGTGCCGGAACGTTCAATCGCCTGCTCAATAGAGTTAACTGTCAGGATACCGTTAGCCACCGGAATACCATATTCCAGAGATACCTGAGCCACACCTTTGGAGCTCTCTCCGGAAACGTATTCAAAATGGGGTGTGCCGCCACGGATAACCGCACCCAGCGCGATGATGGCATCATCTTTTTTCTGCGCAGCAATCTTCTGTACCGCTAATGGAATTTCAAATGCACCGGGCACCCGTACCACACGGATCTTTTCTTCAGCGATACCATGACGTTTTAGGGTATCAATTGCCCCGTCCAGCAGACTCTCAACCACAAAGCTGTTAAAACGGCCCACAACAATCGCGTACTGACCATTACCGGTCAGGAAATCACCTTCAATATACTGTACTGACATATTCTTTACTCTTCGCATGCAATGTAATCAACAATCTCAAGATCGAAACCGGAGATTGCATTAAATTTCATAGGTGAACTCAGCACCCGCATCTTTCCTACCCCCAGATCCCGCAGGATCTGGGAACCGGTACCTACCGTCAGATAGGAACCTGAAGCACTGATATTATGCTGACGGATCTTTTTCTCAGTGTTGAGCATCTGATTCAAGGCATCGCCCAGATCAACACGCACACCGGTATCCAGCAGCAACACCACGCCCTTACCTTCATCCGCCACTTTTTGCAGAGCACGACGCATCGTCCACTTCAGCTCTTCGCCCTGCGCCGCACCCACCACGTCACGCAGCACCTCAGTACGCAGGTGAACCCGCACCGCGGTTGGCTCTTCCGGAGTGATCTCACCCAGCGTCAGCGCCATATGGGTACAACCCTGAATCTCATCCAGATAGGTGACAAAATTAAAATCACCAAACTCGGTCGGCAACACCCCTTCACTCTCGCGCATCACCGTATGTTCATTGGTGGTGCGGTAATGGATCAGATCAGCAATCGTTCCGATCTTGAGGTTGTGCTTCTGGGCAAACTCTTCCAGATCAGGACGGCGCGCCATGGTGCCATCATCATTCATAATTTCGACAATCGCCGCTGCCGGCGTCATCCCCGCCAGGCGGGCCAGATCACAACCCGCTTCCGTATGACCAGCCCGACTCAGCACGCCACCCGGCTGCGCCATCAGCGGGAAGATATGGCCCGGCTGGACAATATCCTCGGGCTTGGCGTCTGCGCGGACTGCCGTACGTACGGTATGGGCACGGTCCGCTGCAGAGATCCCGGTGGTCACACCCTGAGCCGCTTCGATTGACATGGTGAAGTTGGTGGAAAACTGTGCGCCATTACTCTGCACCATCAATGGCAATTTCAGCTGCTGACAACGTTCACGGGTGAGCGTCAGGCAGATCAGTCCGCGAGCATGCTTCGCCATAAAGTTGATATCATCGGCACGCACCATCTCCGCAGCGATTACCAGGTCACCTTCATTTTCCCGGTCTTCGTCATCCATCAGGATAACCATTTTGCCCTGACGGATATCTTCTATCAGTTCCTGTGGGGTATTCAGTTCCATTAACCTAAAGCCTCTGTGGCCGCACTAGCGGCGGTTCAGGAAACCCGCTTGAGCGAGGGTAGCCATACTCACCCCGCCAGCCGTTTCCGTTAAATTAGTATCGCTATCATCTGTGTAGTTGATCAGCCGTTCCATATAACGGGCAATAATATCAACTTCCAGATGCACCTTCCGACCAGACTGATAGCTGGCTATTATAGTTTCCTGCGCCGTATGCGGCACAATATTCAGATCAAAAACATGGCCGTCGACCGCATTCGCCGTCAGACTGACGCCATCCACCGTGATGGAGCCTTTCGCAGCGATATAACGGGCAATCGCCTTCGGCGCACTAATCTTATAGCGGATGGAACGGGCGTCCGCTTCAATTGATACTACTTCCCCCAGCCCATCCACATGACCGGTGACAATATGGCCACCAAAGCGGGTGGTCGGCTGCATCGCTTTTTCCAGGTTCACCCGCTCCCCCGGAGCAAGATCCGGAAACCGGGTATGCACCAGGGTCTCCCGCGATACGTCGGCCCAGAAACCATCACCAGGTAGCGCCACCGCAGTCAGGCAGACTCCGTTCACCGCAATACTGTCACCCAGCTTAACATCGGTAAGGTCCAGATCTCCGGTGCGGATATACAGACGCAGATCGCCCTGCACCTCTTCGGCCGCGGCAATCACGCCCACTGCTTCAATTATTCCGGTAAACATCTTTATTTCTCCAGCTCAGGTTTCAGCGTCAGACGCAGATCATCCCCAAGCATCCGGCTGTCGATGAGAGTGAGTTTTTTCTGTTCACTCATTTTATCCAGCGGCAGCTGAAACATCGGCCGGGCACTGCTGCCGAGCAGTTTCATCGCCTGATAGAGTACCAGTTCATCCACCAGCCCCGCCTCAATAAAGGCCCCTGCCAGAGTAGCACCGGTCTCCACCAGCACCTCATTACACTCTCTGCGCGCCAGCTCCTGCAGCAACTGATGCAGATCGATACGGCCTTGTTCTCCTGACAGTTTGAGCCACTCTGCCGACTCAATATCAGCCATAAAAGCAGGCGCATCAACACAGCTGACAATCAGCGTGTGACCCGGCAGACCTAACATCTTAGCCTGTTCAGGCATCCGCCCGGAGCTGTCCAGCACCACCCGTAGCGGTTGGCGGGCAGCGATTGCCGCAGCATTTTCCAGCCCCAGCTCGGTCTGCCGAACATTCAGCGACGCATCATCACTGATAATTGAGCCGACACCGCTGATCACCGCGGAACTGCGCGCCCGCAACCGCTGTACATCCTGACGGGCCAGTGGCCCGGTAATCCATTGGCTCTCACCGGATGCCATCGCCGTACGCCCATCCAGACTGGCAGCCATTTTAAGCCGGACAAATGGCATTTTCGTTGCCATCCGTTTAATAAATCCCGGATTCAGCGCCCGGCACTGACTCTCCATCAAGCCAACACGAACGTTTATTCCAGCCTGTTGCAGTTTACCGATACCATTACCGGAAACCTGTGGATTGGGATCAACCATACCCACAACAACGTCCGTTACACCCGCCGCGATTAACGCGTCAGCACAGGGCGGGGTCTTACCAAAATGACTGCAGGGCTCCAGAGTGACATAAGCAGTACACCCCTTCGCCTGTTCAGCTGCACTGCGCAGGGCATTAACCTCGGCATGGCCCTCACCCGCTTTACGATGATAACCTTCAGCGATCAGCTGGCCATCTTTGACCAGCACACAGCCTACCCGTGGATTAGGCTCCGTAGTGTAGAGTCCCTGCCAGGCGATCTGCACCGCACGGGACATAAAGGTATGATCTGCAACGCTCCACTTTGCCATGCCGCTTACTCTGCCTGAACGGCATCCTCTTTCTGTTCTGACAGCCGGTCGATCTCTTCTTTGAACTCGTTGATATCCTGGAAGCTACGATACACCGATGCAAACCGCACATAGGCGACCTGATCCAGCTTGCGCAGCTGACTCATCACCGCTTCGCCCACCGTACGGGAGGGCAGCTCACGCTCACCGGTGGCCCGCAGATGTTGTTTGATCCGGCTGATACAGGCTTCGATATCTTCAACGCTGACGGGACGTTTTTCCACCGCACGCTGAATACCGGCACGCAGTTTATCTTCATCGAAGGGCTGGCGGGTGCCATCGGCTTTAATCAAACGAGGCATCAGAAGCTCTGCGGCTTCGTAAGTGGTAAACCGCTCATGGCAGGTGATACATTCACGCCGACGACGAATCTGCTGGCCTTCTGCCACCAGGCGTGAATCGACCACCTTGGTTTCATGGGCATTACAGAACGGACAGTACATATATCATCCTCAAAGAGCGTGGCTGCAGCTGCAGCCTGAAAAGAGCATTCAAACGTTTATAAAAGCACACTGATAACTACCGATTTCAAAGTGCTTATATAAACAACCGGGGCGCACAAGGCGCCCCGATAGGGAAACTGAGATTAAAACAGTTTCTATTGTAACGGTTTACTTATAAACCGGGAAGCGTGCACAGATATCCAGAACCTTCTGTTTAACGCTGTTGATAACATCTTCATTATCGATGTTATCCAGTACGTCGCAGATCCAGTTGGTCAGTTGTTCCGCTTCGGCTTCCGCAAAACCACGACGGGTAATCGCCGGAGTACCGATACGCAGACCCGAGGTGACGAACGGAGAGCGCGGATCGTTAGGCACAGAGTTTTTGTTAACGGTGATGTTTGCACGACCCAGCGCCGCATCCGCATCCTTACCGGTATACTCTTTACCAATCAGATCAACCAGGAACAGGTGGTCATCAGTCCCATCAGAAACGATCTTGATGCCGCGTTCCTTGAAGGTTTTTGCCATCGCCTGAGCGTTTTTAACAACCTGAGCCTGATAAGCTTTCCAGTCATCCTGCATCGCCTCTTTGAAGCAGACCGCTTTCGCAGCGATCACATGCATCAGCGGGCCACCCTGAGACTCTGGGAATACAGCGAAGTTCAGTTTCTTCTGCAGCTCTTCATCAGCATTAGCCGATAGAATCAGACCACCACGTGGACCACCCAGCGTCTTGTGTGTCGTAGTCGTTACCACATCAGCGACCGACAACGGGCTAGGATAAACGCCGGCAGCAACCAGACCCGCAACGTGTGCCATATCAACAAACAGGAAGGCACCCACTTTATCAGCGATATCACGGAAACGCTGCCAGTCAACAATACGGGAGTAGGCAGAGAAGCCCGCAACGATCATTTTTGGCTTATGCTCAAGCGCCAGACGTTCAACTTCGTCATAGTCGATCTCGCCGGTTTCAGCATTCAGACCATACTGAACCGCGTTGTAGATACGGCCGGAGAAGCTGACCGCAGAACCGTGAGTCAGGTGGCCACCGTGAGCCAGACTCATCCCCAGAACAGTATCACCTGGCTGACACAGGGCCATATAAACCGCTGCGTTTGCCTGAGAACCGGAGTGCGGCTGAACGTTCGCATAAGTCGCGCCAAACAGCTCTTTCGCACGATCTATCGCCAGCTGTTCAACCACGTCAACATGTTCACAGCCGCCGTAGTAACGCTTGCCAGGGTAACCTTCCGCGTACTTATTGGTCAGCTCAGACCCCTGAGCCTCCATTACCCGTGGGCTGGTATAGTTTTCAGAAGCGATCAGTTCGATATGCTCTTCCTGACGTTTGGCCTCAGCCTGCATCGCAGCATACAGATCAGGATCAAAACCAGCGATAGTCATCTCTTTGCTAAACATTAGCGGTCCCCAAGGTTGAGATTTACTCCGGCCCGGTCAACCCGCCATTACAGCAGCGATATTCCGGGCCTTGGAAAAGCCGCACATTATAGTCGAATTTATATACAAAGCGCACTTGAAAGTAAGTCAGTTAACAGAGAATTTTGTTCATGAAGAAAATAATCCCGGCAGCACTTTGCTGCCGGGAACCGAGGCGCATCAGATCCAGCCTATTCGATAGCGATAGAGACACTGGAAGGTTGCTGCTCCTGAACCTTAGGCAGCGTCAGATTCAATACGCCATTGTCAAAACTGGCTTTGACCCCTGCCGGATCGACATCAGAACCCACGCTGAGGGAGCGGACAAACTTACCATAGTGACGCTCCTGGCGGATCAGTTTGCCATCTTTTTCCTCTTTATCCTCTTTCGTGGTTTCAGCGCTGACCGACAGCACCCCGTTTTCCAGACTGACCTTAATGTCCTCTTTATTGATGCCCGGCAGATCCACCCTGACCAGATACTGACCTTCGCCATCATGGACATCAATCGCCGGCACCTTGTCACCACTATCCTCACGCCGAACCGGGCGAAAGAAATCATTAAAGAATGTATCGTCAAACAGACTATTAAAACGTGTCAGATTACTCATTGCTCTCACCTCCCAGGTTGTTGTTTTCAGTGATCGCACGCTCTTGCCTTGCAGCCAGCCGCATATATATCCGTTCTGCTACCACCTGCATTCTGAGTTTAGAAAGACAATGCAGCATTCTCCAGTGGCTCTTTTGACGTATATCAAATGGCAATAAACTCCCGGGGCGGCTAATATATGCGCAGTTTTGAGATAACAGTTAACAAACAGGTTGTGTAATGGCTCAGTACGTTTACAGCATGAATCGGGTCGGCAAAGTTGTGCCTCCCAAACGCGAAATACTAAAAGATATCTCCCTCTCGTTCTTCCCTGGCGCCAAGATCGGTGTGCTGGGACTGAACGGCTCGGGTAAATCATCCCTGCTGCGCATCATGGCAGGGGTGGACCAGGAGTATATCGGTGAAGCCCGGCCAATGCCCGGCATCAATGTCGGCTATCTGCCTCAGGAGCCGCAACTGGATGACAGCAAAACCGTTCGTGAAGTGGTAGAAGAGGCAGTTGCCGATGTCAAAGAAGCGCTGGATGGACTGGAAGGGGTTTACGCCGCTTACGCCGAACCGGATGCCGATTTTGACGAATTAGCTAAACAGCAGGCGCGTTATGAAGACCTGATCGCCGCCAAAGATGGCCACAACCTGGACATCATGCTGGAGCGCGCCGCTGATGCGATGCGTTTGCCCCCCTGGGATGCCGAGGTTAAGAACCTCTCCGGTGGTGAACGCCGCCGGGTTGCCCTCTGCCGCCTGTTGCTGGACAAGCCGGACATGCTGCTGCTGGACGAACCCACCAACCATCTGGATGCTGAATCGATCGCCTGGATCGAGCGTTTTCTCCAGGAATATCCAGGAACAGTAGTGGCAATCACTCACGACCGCTATTTCCTCGATAATGCCGCCGGCTGGATTCTGGAACTGGACCGGGGCCGGGGTATTCCGTATGAAGGCAACTACTCCAGCTGGCTGGAACAGAAAGATAAGCGCCTGGAGATGGAGTCCAAGCAGGAAGCCGCTCACCATAAAGCGGTGAATGCCGAGCTGGAGTGGGTCCGCCAGGGCCAGAAAGGCCGACAGGCCAAGTCAAAAGCCCGTCTGCGCCAGTTCGAGGAGATGAACTCCCGCGAATTCCAGACCCGCAACGAAACCTCTGAGATCTACATTCCACCGGGGCCTCGTCTGGGCGAAAAAGTGATCGTACTGAACAACGTGACGAAGTCGTTTGGCGACAAGATGCTGTTTGAAGATCTGTCGCTGACTATTCCTCAGGGCGCCATTGTCGGTATCATCGGTGGTAACGGTGCCGGTAAATCGACCCTATTCAAAATGATCACCGGCACAGAACAGCCTGATTCGGGTACGATTGAGATCGGCGAAACCGTCAAGCTGGCGTATGTTGATCAGAGCCGCGATCTGGCAGGCGAAAAAACCGTCTGGGAAGAGATCTCCGACGGCCAGGACAACATCGTGGTTGGTAACTATACCACGTCATCCCGGGCCTATTGTGGTCGTTTCAACTTCAAAGGCGCGGACCAGCAGAAGTTTGTTAAAGACCTCTCCGGCGGTGAACGCAACCGGCTGCACATGGCCAAGCTGCTGAAAGAGGGCGGCAACGTGCTGCTACTCGATGAGCCAACCAACGACCTTGACGTAGAAACCCTGCGGGCTCTGGAAGAAGCGCTGCTGGCCTTCCCGGGCTGCGCTGTGGTGATCTCCCACGACCGCTGGTTCCTTGATCGGGTCTGTACCCATATGCTGGCCTACGAAGGTGATTCAAAAGTTGAGTTCTTTGAAGGCAATTACACCGAATACGCCGAAGACTACAAACGCCGCTATGGCAAAGACCATCAGCCAGAGCGGATCAAGTACAAGCGGATTGCCAAATAACTAAGTCTGACTGCATTCCAGATGTATACCAAACCGGCCTGGCGCCGGTTTTTTTTTAATATTCTCACTCTGAGTATCGGTAAAAGATACTCCTGAGATAATATGCTCTAAAATGATGATGAATAAGACAGATAAAATGGAGCACAGGTATGACTGAAGAGCGGCGCCGCTTCCAACGGATCACTTTTGATGCAGATTGTGAGATCCGTACCGATGATTGCAGCTGGCCGGTGCAGCTGATCGACATCTCCTTTCAAGGGGCTCTCACTTCAGTGATTCTGACACCGCTACTGCATACCGGTGATGCCGCTGAACTGGTTATCCGGCTGTCGAATGACACCGTTATCCGGATGCCGGTGATTCTGCGCCATCAACTCGGCGAATATCTGGGTTTTGAAGCGCAGACAATGGATATCGACAGTATCACCCACCTGCGTCGTCTGGTTGAACTCAACCTGGGCAGTGAGGAGCTCCTCGAACGAGAGCTGGTGCACCTCAGCGCGAACTAAACAGTACGCTGAGAGCACTCTCAGCGTAAAGCCCTCAGCGCGAAAAGATCAGAGCGCATCCAGCGCCTCAGATAGCTGACTCACACCGATAACGGTCATCCCTTCGGGTGATTGTTTTGGCACATTGGCCTTAGGCACAATCGCCCGCCGGAAGCCATGTTTAGCCGCTTCTCTGATCCGTTCCTGGCCATTCGGTACCGGGCGAATCTCGCCGGAGAGACCCACCTCGCCAAAGACAATCAGATCCTGCGGCAATGCGCGGTCACGAAAGCTGGACACGACCGACAGCAGCAACGCCAGGTCGGCACTGGTTTCCAATACCTTTACCCCGCCCACCACGTTAACGAAGACATCCTGATCCCCGGTCTGCAGTCCACCATGACGGTGCAGTACCGCCAGCAACATCGCCAGTCGATTATGATCCAGCCCCACCGCCACCCGCCGAGGATTGTTCATATGGCTCTGGTCCACCAGTGCCTGCACCTCCACCAGCAACGGCCGGGTGCCCTCCCAGATCACCATCACCAGACTGCCGGGGCTGGCTTTCTCTCCACGATTAAGAAAGATGGAGCTGGGATTCTTCACCTCTTTCAATCCCTGCTCCAGCATCGCAAACACCCCCAGCTCATTCACCGCACCAAAGCGATTTTTATGGCTGCGCAGGGTGCGGAAACGGCCATCACTGTCACCCTCCAGCTGCAGTGAACAGTCGATCATATGCTCCAGCACTTTAGGGCCCGCCAGAGAGCCATCTTTGGTCACATGGCCCACCAGAAACAGAACCGTACCGGTCTGCTTGGCAAAGCGGGTGAGATAGGCTGCCGCTTCACGCACCTGGGATATACTGCCGGGTGCCGACTGCACATCGTCAACATGCATCACCTGAATCGAATCCACCACCAGCACTTTTGGCTTCAGTTGTTCCGCAATCGCACAGATCTGTTCCACACTGGTTTCGGATAGCATCTTCAGATTGTTGGTCGTCAGCCCCAACCGCTGAGCCCGCAACGCAACCTGTTGCAGTGATTCCTCACCGGTCACATAGAGCGCTGGCATCTGCTGCGCCAGATGGCACATGGTCTGCAACAGCAGGGTACTTTTACCCGCCCCCGGATGCCCACCGATCAGAATCGCCGACCCGGGCACCAGCCCGCCCCCCAGCACCCGGTCCATCTCTCCTGACCCGGACGCAAAACGGGGCATATCAGCCAGATTAACCTCTGACAGATCCTGCACCTTAGCCATCCCGCCGGCACCAGCATAGCCTTCAAAGCGGGCGCCGCGGCTACTGCTGGGTTTAGCACTGCTGAGTCGCACCTCGGTGAGTGTGTTCCAGGCATGACAAGCACTACACTGGCCCTGCCATTTAGTATAATCTGCACCGCAATCATTACAGACGTACGCACTCTTTGCCTTGGCCATCAGACACTCCTTGGGATCAATCAGAGCATTCTAACGGAAGCCTCGGTTCGCTTGAACCAAAGAGAACTTTATTTATTCCGCTGAAGGGCTACAATCATGCGCTACCTAATCTATAAAAAAATCAAATCAGACGTATCACATTGCCCATGAGGAGCTTCAGATGAAATTGGAAACGATTGCCATACACGGTGGTTACAGCCCGGAAGAGACGACTAAAGCGGTCGCGGTGCCTATCTATCAAACCACCTCTTACGCGTTTGATAACGCCCAACACGGCGCTGACCTGTTTGATCTGAAAGTCGCGGGAAATATCTATACCCGTATTATGAACCCTACCACCGACGTACTGGAGCAGCGCGTAGCCGCTATGGAGGGCGGAGTAGCTGCACTGGCTGTCGCTTCCGGCATGGCGGCGATCACCTATGCGATTCAGACCATCGCTGAAGTGGGTGACAATATCATCGCTACCAGCGAGCTGTATGGCGGCACCTACAACCTGTTTGCCCACACCTTCCCGCGTCAGGGCATTGAGGTACGTTTTGCCAACAAAGATGATTTTGCGGCGATGGAAGCGCAAATTGATGACCGCACCCGCGCTATCTACTGTGAATCAATCGGCAACCCTTCCGGCGGTATCGCTGATATTGAAACGATGGCTGAGCTGGCTCATAAACACGGCCTGCCGCTGATCGTTGACAGCACGGTTGCCAGCCCTGCCCTGTGGCGCCCGATTGAGCACGGTGCCGACATCGTGGTACAGGCAGCGACCAAGTATATTGGTGGTCATGGCAATTCTATCGGCGGCGTTATTATCGATTCAGGTAAGTTCCCGTGGGCTGATCATGCCGACCGTTTCCCGTTGCTGAACACACCTGATATCTCTTATCACGGTGTGGTGTACACCGAAGCCTTCGGGCCGGCAGCCTTTATCGGCCGCTGTCGGGTTGTACCACTGAGAAACACCGGTGCAGCACTGTCTCCAATGAATGCCTTCCTCTTGCTCCAGGGTATCGAAACCCTCTCCCTGCGTATGGAACGGGTTTGCGAAAACACTCTGAAAGTCGCTAAATATCTGGAAAACCATGATCAGGTTAGCTGGGTTAACTATGCGGGCCTGGAAAGTCATAAAGATTATCCCCTGGCACAGAAATATATGGATGGTCAGGCATCCGGCATCCTCAGTTTCGGTATCAAAGGTGGACGTGAAGGCACCCGCCAGTTCTATGACGCACTGAATATCTTTACCCGTCTGGTGAACATCGGTGACTGCAAGTCTCTGGCGTCGATCCCGGCGGAAACCACTCACCGCCAGCTCAACGATGAAGAGCTGAAATCAGCCGGTGTTTCAGCAGACATGGTGCGCCTGTCGGTCGGCATTGAGCATATCGACGATCTGCTGGCAGATCTGGAGCAGGCATTGCAAGCGGCCAAATAAGCACAACCCGATCCAAACAAAAAAGCCTCGCAATCGCGAGGCTTTTTACTATCGGCTGATACGCAACTGAGTAGCTCAGCCTTATTTAAACACTTTCCGCACCCGTTCCCACAACGTCCGGGCGTTATGTCCCCTTTCTGAGGCTTTTGCCAGCTGGCGCAAAGTTTCGATCTTACTGATCGCCAGCGCATACTGCCCTTCTACTTCATCATCGGCAGAGGCATTAAACTCAAGATCGTTTACCAGACCATCATTCAGGCCATAGATCCAGCCATGCACGGTCAGATCCTGTCCACGGGCCCAGGCATCCTGAACAATCGTGGTTTCACAGACATTGAAAGCCTGCTCAATGACATTCAGTTCACACAGCCGGTCGAGTTGCTGATGGGAGTGATCCCAGGCAGACAGCAGCTCACGATGCTTCTGATTCACCTTCCGAATCTGTCTCAGCCAGTTATCGATCAAACCATGCGGGGTGCTCTCCAGCGCCGCCTTAACACCGCCACAACCGTAGTGCCCCACCACCATAATATGTTTAACTTCCAGCACCTGCACCGCATACTGAATCACCGAAAGGCAGTTCATATCGGTATGAATCACCAGATTCGATACATTGCGGTGCACAAACAACTCGCCCGGCAGCATGCCGACAATCTCATTGGCAGGAACACGACTATCGGAACAGCCAATCCAAAGATATTCCGGCGCCTGTTGATGCGCCAATGTTTCAAAAAAATGCGGATCGTCCTGGCTGATCTGCTCGGCCCACTTGCGATTGCTTTCTAAAAGTTGTGTCAGTCGTTTCATGGTTATCTGTTACATAGCAAAAGAGGGCTTCATAAAGCCCTCTTTTTAACGGTAGGATTAAACGTGATACTGAGCGCTGAGCTCATGCACCGCATCAACGAAGATCTTCGGCTGTGCCGGATCAACAAACTGATGGATACCGTGCCCCAGATTAAACACATGCCCCGGACCGTTGCCATAGCGGGCCAGAATATCAGCCACTTCTGCACGGATACGCTCCGGTGTACCGTATAACACAGACGGGTCCATATTACCCTGCAGCGCCACTTTGTCGCCAACACGGGCGCGGGCATCATCAATATTGGTGGTCCAGTCCAGCCCCAGGGCATCGGCACCGGATTCCGCCATCGCTTCCAGCCACTGACCACCGTTTTTAGTAAACATAATCAGAGGCACTTTACGCCCCTCATGTTCGCGGATCAGACCGTTGGCGATCTGCTGCATATATTTCAGCGAGAACTCCTGATACATCGGGCCACTCAGTGCGCCACCCCAGGTATCGAAGATCTGTACCGCCTGTGCACCACTAAGAATCTGTTGATTCAGATAATCAGTAACGGACTGCGCCAGCTTATCCAGCAACTGATGCAACACTTCAGGCGTGGCATACAGCATCTCTTTAATATGACGAAAATCTTTACTCGAACCACCTTCGACCATATAGGTTGCCAGTGTCCAGGGACTGCCGGAGAAACCGATCAGTGGCACCCGGCCATTCAACTCAGACCGGATGGTTTTAACGGCATCCATCACGTAATCAAGATCTTTGGCTGAGTCAGGCACCGGCAGCGCATCAACATCCGCTTCGGTACGAATAATTTTCTTAAACTTAGGGCCCTCTCCCACCTCGAAGTACAGTCCCAGTCCCATCGCATCCGGAATCGTCAGAATATCGGAAAACAGAATGGCTGCATCCAGATCGTAGCGTTCCAATGGCTGAATGGTCACTTCACAAGCCAGCTCTTTATTTTTACACAGGCTCATGAAATCGCCAGCCTGGGCGCGGGTGGCGCGATATTCAGGCAGATAGCGGCCAGCCTGACGCATCATCCATACCGGTGTCACATCAACAGGCTCGCGCATCAGCGCGCGCAGAAAACGATCATTCTTCAGTTCAGCCATTGCTTCTTCTCGATTCAGATTTAAAACTGCGGGCATTTTACAGGTTTTTGCAGGCGGGAGCGAACAACTGGGTCATGTTATCTGCCAGAAATCCCACCGATAAAAAAGGCCGCCCACGGCGACCTTTTTCCTGACAGGCTAAGGTTTACACTTTAAGGTAATCCAGAATGCCTTCAGCAGCCTTACGGCCCTCATCAATAGCCGTCACCACCAGATCAGATCCGCGCACCATGTCACCACCGGCAAAGATTTTCTCATTGCTGGTCTGGAAGGCAAACGCGGCTTCTGCTGAGGTTTTGATGCGGCCATCCTGTTCCAGGTCGATACCGAAATCGGCAAACCACGGAGACGGGCTTGGACGGAAACCAAACGCCACCAGCACCGCATCAGCAGGCAATACCTCTTCACTGCCAGCAACGACTTCCGGACGACGGCGACCATTCTCATCGGGCTCACCCATCTGTGTGGTCACCACTTTAACGCCAGTAACCCTGCCAGCATCACCAACAACCTCAACAGGCTGACGGTTAAACATGAACTGCACACCCTCTTCACGGGCGTTTTCAACTTCACGCTTAGAGCCGGGCATATTCGCTTCATCACGACGATAGGCGCAGGTTACGCTGTTAGCGCCCTGACGGATAGAGGTGCGGTTGCAATCCATCGCGGTATCACCACCGCCCAGAACAACAACATTTTTACCCTCTACGCCGATATAGTCGGCGATATCTTTTTCATAGCCGAGGCAGCGGTTAACGTTAGAGATCAGGAACGGCAATGCATCATGCACCCCCTGAAGCTCTTCGCCCGGGAAGCCGCCCTTCATATAGGTGTAAGTGCCCATACCCAGGAAAACCGCATCGAAGCCATCAATCAGCTCCTGCATCTGAATGTCCTTACCGACTTCGGTATTCAGACGAAACTCAACACCCATATCGGTAAAGATTTCGCGGCGACGCACCATCACGTCTTTATCCAGCTTGAACTCAGGAATACCGAAGGTCAGCAATCCACCGATTTCCGGATGACGATCAAATACCACCGGTTTAACCCCGTTGCGCACCAGAATATCTGCGGCCGCAAGACCCGCAGGGCCAGCACCAATCACGGCCACTTTTTTATCAGTTACCGGCACCTTGGTCATATCCGGGCGCCAGCCCATCGCAAAGGCGGTATCGGTAATATATTTTTCCACTGAACCGATGGTTACAGCACCAAACTCATCGTTCAGCGTACAGGCACCCTCACACAGACGATCCTGAGGGCAGACACGACCACACACTTCAGGCAATGAGTTGGTCTGATGGCTCAACTCAGCGGCCTGTATAATATTGCCTTCAGATACCAGCTTGAGCCAGTTCGGAATATAGTTGTGTACCGGACACTTCCATTCACAATATGGATTACCGCACTCAAGACAGCGGTGTGCCTGCTCAGATGCATCCTCAGGCTTAAATGGCTCATAGATCTCGGCAAACTCCTTTTTACGGATATCCGCTTCAATCTTACCTGGTCCCTGACGCTCTACTTCCAGAAACTGAAAATCATTCTTCAGACGTTCAGACATTCTCCACCCCGCCTAATAGTGTCTGCCTGCAGACAGACACAGCTTTTACTAAACACCTGTTCGATGAACCCATTACTCCGGACGCGAGCGCATATCAGTCAGCAGCGCCCCCAGACTTGCGGCTTTTGGCTTAACCAGCCAGAAGCGACCAATATAGTCATCGAAGTTTTCAACAATTTCCCGACCCCATGCACTACCGGTCTCTTTAACAAAGCCGATAATCACAGAGCGCAGGTGGTTTTTGTACTCTTCCATATGCTGAGGAGCGACCCGATGGATATCCACCAGCTCATGGTTGTACTTATCAACAAAGGTGTTTTCCATATCCAGTACGTAAGCGAAGCCGCCCGTCATACCTGCACCGAAGTTGTAGCCAGTCTGGCCCAACACGGTAATCAATCCACCGGTCATATATTCACAGCAGTGATCGCCTGCGCCTTCGATGACCGCATGACAGCCGGAGTTACGCACAGCAAAACGCTCGCCTGCACAACCCGCTGCATACAACGTGCCGCCGGTTGCACCATAAAGACAGGTGTTACCGATAATCGCAGTATCATTGCTGGCGTAGGTCACCACATCCGGCTGATTAATAACGATCTTGCCGCCGGCCATCCCCTTACCAACATAATCGTTCGCATCACCTTCCAGGTAAAGTTCCTGACCACCGGCGTTCCAGACACCAAAACTCTGACCGGCATGACCGGTAAAGTTAAAACGAATCGGGGCATCAGACATCCCCAGATTACCATGAGTCTTCGCAATAGCACCGGAGGTCCGGGCACCAACTGAGCGATCACAGTTAGTGATAGGCAGGTCGAATACACCCCCTGATTTATCACTGATCGCCTGCTTAGCCAGCTCCAGCATCCGGGTATTAAGTTTACCGGTATCGTAAGGGTCGTTGTGCTCAACCTGACAGGTCTGAGGATATTCCGCCGGAATACCGGCATCAGATATCAGCGGTGCAAGATTCAGCTTGGCGTGCTTCGCCGTTGTCCCTTCCAGAAGTTCCAGCAGATCAACCCGGCCCACCAGTTCTTCCATCGTCCGTACGCCCACCGTTGCCATCCACTGACGGGTCTCTTCAGCAACAAAGCGGAAGTAGTTCTTAACCATCTCCACCGTACCGCGGTAATAGTTATCACGCAGCTCATCGTTCTGCGTGGCAACACCGGTTGCGCAGTTATTCAGGTGGCAGATGCGCAGATACTTACAGCCTACCGCTACCATCGGCATAGTTCCAAAACCAAAGCTTTCGGCACCCAGAATGGCCGCTTTAACCACATCAAGACCGGTTTTCAGACCACCATCGGTCTGCAAGCGGATCTTGCCACGCAGATGGTTACCGCGTAAGGACTGATGCGCATCAGCCAGACCCAGCTCCCATGGAGAACCAGCATAGTGCACTGAAGTCAGCGGACTTGCCGCCGTACCACCATCATAACCTGAGATAGTAATCAGGTCAGCATAAGCCTTGGCAACACCACAGGCGATCGTACCCACACCCGGGCGGGACACCAGCTTCACCGATACCAGACCTTCTGGATTAACCTGTTTCAGGTCGAAAATCAGCTGTGCCAGATCCTCAATCGAATAGATATCATGGTGCGGCGGCGGCGAAATCAGGGTAACACCCGGCACCGAGTAACGCAGCCGTGCGATCAGGCTGTTGACCTTACCGCCCGGCAACTGACCACCCTCACCGGGTTTCGCACCCTGAGCCACCTTGATCTGCATGACATCCGCATTGATCAGATACTCAGGCGTTACACCGAAGCGACCGGAAGCCACCTGCTTAATCTTTGAACGCTTATTGGTACCGTGACGGGCAGGGTCTTCACCACCCTCACCGGAGTTCGAACGGCCACCCAGTTCATTCATCGCCATCGCCAGACATTCATGCGCCTCAGGCGACAGAGCACCCAGCGACATCGCGGCAGAATCAAAGCGTGGAAACAGGTTTCCAACCGGTTCAACTTCACTCAGCGGAATCGGTTTAACATCTTTTCTCAACCCCATCAGATCGCGAATAGTCGCGACACCCCGCTTATTTACCAGGTCTGCATAGGCCTGATAATCGGCGGGATCACCACTGCGAACAGCGGTATGAATGGTGCGGATAACATCCGGATTGTAGGCGTGGTATTCACCACCATGGACATACTTTAATAACCCGCCCTGCTGGATTTTCTTGCGTGCAACCCAGGCTTCCGCAGCCAGAGTCTGCTGGTCCTTCTGGAAATCGCTAAAGTCAGCTCCCTGAATACGGCTGGCAACACCCGGGAAGCACAGATCAACCACTTCAGAGTTGATACCCACCGCTTCAAACAGCTGCGCTCCACGGTAAGAGGCAATCGTAGAGATACCCATCTTCGACAGGATCTTCATCAGGCCCTTCTTAATGCCCTTACGATAGTTCTCGTGACTGTCGAGCCAGTTCATCTGCATCTCGCCAGTAGCACACAGGTCAGTCAACACCCGATACGCCAGGTATGGATAGACGGCTGTAGCACCAAAACCAAACAGTACAGCAAACTGATGCGGATCACGTACCGTACCTGACTCGACCACAATGTTGGCATCAGCACGCAGTCGGGTATTGATCAGACGGTGATGCACCGCACCGGTCGCCATCGCCGCATGAATAGGCAGTCGTCCCGGTGCAATCGCGAAATCAGACAGGATAATGAGAACCTTGCCGGAGCGAACCAGTTGTTCAGCCTGATCAGCAACCGACTCAATCGCCGCTTTCAGATCCATAACCGCAGGATCATAATTCAGATCGATCTGAGCAACACCAAAACCTTCAACGGTATTGTTTTTCAACCGCAGAAACTTACTGGCTGACAGTACTGGCGAAGTCAGAATAACCCGGCGAGCATGCTCAGGAGTCTCTTCAAATACGTTACGCTCGGCACCAATACAGGTTTCCAGCGACATAACAATCGCTTCACGTAGCGGGTCGATCGGTGGATTGGTCACCTGGGCGAACTGCTGACGGAAATAGTCAAAGACTGAACGGACTTTTGATGACAACACTGCCATCGGCTTATCATCACCCATTGAGCCCACCGCTTCCATCGCGGTCTCACCCAGCGGACGCAATACCTGATCACGCTCCTCATAGGTGACCTGGAACATCTTCATGTGAGTTTTAACCTCTTCCGGGGTCATCTCACAGAAAGACTGGGACTCTTCAGTCAGGTTCATGGTCTGCTCTAATGGCAGGGCATTTTCACGCATCCACTTTTTATAGGGTTGCGCTTTCTTCAGCCGGTCGTCCACATCAGCGGTATGCAGCACTTCACCGGTCTGGGTATCGATAGAGAGAATCTGCCCCGGCCCAACACGCCCCTGAGAGACAACATCTTCAGGCTTGTAATCAAATACCCCGATCTCTGATGCGGTACAGATCAGACCATCTTTGGTCATTACCCAGCGGGACGGACGCAGACCATTCCGGTCAAGCATACAGACAGCAAAACGGCCATCGGTCATCACCATACCGGCAGGGCCATCCCAGGGCTCCATGTGCATGGAGTTGTAATCATAGAATGCACGCAAGTCGGCATCCATCGTGTCAACATTCTGCCAGGCTGGTGGCACAATCATGCGCGCCGCACGATACAGATTCATGCCGCCGACCAGAAGAAACTCCAGCATGTTATCCATACTGGAAGAGTCCGAACCGGTAGTATTTACAATCGGCAAAAGCTCGTCAACGTTTGGCAACATCTCCGTAGCAAACTTACTGGAGCGTGCCCGTGACCAGTTGCGGTTGCCCTCGATGGTGTTGATCTCACCATTGTGCGCCAGTAAGCGAAATGGTTGAGCCAGCGGCCAGCGTGGCGCGGTATTGGTTGAAAACCGCTGATGATAGGTACAGATCGCGGTTTCCAGACGCTCGTCACTGAGATCCTGATAAAACACCGGCAGATCCACCGGCATTGTCAGACCCTTATAAGAGATAACTTTGTCAGACAGACTACAGATATAGAAATCACTATCGGCGCTCAGTGCAATTTCAGCCTTACGGCGTGCCGTGTACAGACTGACTGCAAACTCACGCTCCGCTTTATCTGTGGTGACAAAAACCTGCTCAATCTGCGGCAGAGTGTCTTTGGCAATCGGGCCAAGGCAGCTTGGATCAGTCGGCACAACCCGCCAACCGGCGATATTCAGCCCCTGCGCCAGCAGTTCATTATTCAATGTTTCACGTGCAGCAGCCGCCAGGGCAGGCTCTTTTGACAGGAAGACCATGCCAACAGCATAGTTATCGCCCAGCTCAACCCCAAGGTCACTTTGTGCCGCAGCTCGCAGAAATGCATCCGGCTTCTGCATCAGCAATCCACAGCCATCCCCGGTTTTGCCGTCAGCTGCGATCCCACCACGGTGGGTCATACATGCAAGTGCTTCAATCGCCTTCAACAATACATTGTGGCTTGGTTCACCTTGCATATGGGCCATCAGGCCAAAACCACAGTTGTCTTTGAACTCACCAGGGCGATACAGACCTTTGCTCATAAACGAATCCCACCAAAAAGTTCTTAATTATCAATATATTACCGCCGCAAATTTCCAGCCACAGTTGTTCATGTAGGGAAAATGGGACAGGTATTTTACACAGCGAGGGTAGGAAGGACAAATTATAAGCAAAACAGAAGATATTTTTGTTTGCGTAAGCAATAAAAAAAAATACTACTTTCTGGTTGCGATATCTGCCTGAATCCCCTGAATAGTCCTCGCCCAGGGCTTCAGCTTAGCAAGCGCTGAAGGAAGAGCCGCAGCTGCTGCATGAGCCGTATTACGATCCTTATACTGACCATAGACTACCACAAACCAGGGCTTATTTTTGTAACGAGTCTGAAACATATAAAATTTTTGTGGTTCAGCCTGATCCTGGATGAACTGCTCTGCACTACTTTGCTTACCAGCACCCAGCATTTGTAAGGTATAGCCTGTTGAGGGCCACCCCATCAGCGCCTGCTCCGCTTCACTCAACTGACTACCCGATGAGACAGATTTACTTGCTACAACAGGCTTGGGAATATCAGCCGCTTTATCTGTTGCCACCTTAGATACTTTCGCTGGCGCTAGCGCTTCAACCGGGGCCGTTTGTACAACTTCATTAACCACGGGCTTAGTTATTGTTTCAGCAGGAGAGGCCGGCGTCTCAGATGAAGATTTAGCCATACCCTGGTTAGTTTTGACGGCAGCCGTATCTGATTTTTCGGGCTCAGCGTCAGGTGAAACCACGACAACCGACGACGGTACCTCCGAAGATCCTTTAATCTCAGCAGTTGCTATCGGCAAATCATCACTCTGTACTGGTTTTTCTTCTATCTCATTATCATTGCTGGGGACAAGTCTTTCGACTTCAAGCGTTGCCACTACTGGAGGTGAATCTGATGAGGCAATTACCGGTTCCGCTTCAACAGGCACCTGAATTTGCACCTGAGTTCGGGTAGTACCGACATCACTCTCAGGCCAGTACTGCCATAACCCTGCAACCAGGATAACGAGAAGAACAGCGGCGATACTGACAAGATGAAGACGGGAAACTCCTGTAGCCTCATTCGTTTTATTGACAGTACCGGACCGGAACAACTGTTCAGCCTGCTGATTAAGAGCCCCAGGATAGCCTTTTGAAACATCAAAAACCGCTTGCAACTGTTTCTCTGATAAAGAGGCAGCGGCACTGTAGCGCTGATACAGGTAACTTTTAGCTTCTTTAAAGGTAAACGGCTCTAATACCAGCTGATGAACCTGAGATTCCAGCAAGGTGTACTCATCAAACGCCTGCAATCGGGCTTCAAAACCCTCACGGGCAGTCATCAGCAGATGAGGCTTGACTGGTAACCCCTGTGCTTCACTTAGCATCTGCAGCAGTAACTGGATGGCCGGCTGTTCCAGCTGATCGGCATTATCGATGATAATAACCCATTGAATATGCTCAACCGCCATCACCTGAGCAAAACTGTAGATAGCATTCAGCATCTGCTGATTATCAGCCTGAATATCAAGCTCAGGACTTAGCTGCTTACTTAAAGCAACCAGCAGCCCGTTAAGCGAACTGGTTTTACTACCATCTACGGAACAGAGCCGCAGAGTTCGATCACTTTCAGCGTTCTGGAGCTGATGAATGAGCATCGTTTTACCTGATCCGGCAGGACCTGTAACTAACAACAGAAAA
>NZ_JBNKYN010000033.1:0-41705 GCF_050300915.1 Amphritea sp. | reverse complement strand
TCATTATGCTTTGATATGTTAGTCCTGTGTGATTAACTTTTGATGCAATGCTGTTCTATTCTTACTTAGGCAAGGTATTACCATCTCAAAGTACTAAACCTTGAGTTTGCACAAGATATTGAAGACCGACATTTTATTCGTCTCAAAGAAATGACGCACCATGGTTAACACAGTGGGGTTGAGACGCAGGTATTCCGGCGCACGCCCCCCGGGAATAATCAGCGCGTCATAGTCAGCAGGATCGATCTCTGCAAAGGTGGCATTGAGGGTAAAGTTATGGCCCCGCTTTTCGCTATAGGTCTGGTCGCCCTCAAAATCATGAATGGCGGTGGCAACGGAATCACCACTGACTTTATCCGGGCAAACCGCATCGACACGGTGACCCACCGTCAGCAGGGTTTGAAAGGGCACCATGGTTTCATAGTCTTCGGTGAAATCCCCGGTGATCATCAGAATCTTCTTATTACTCATCACGTACTCCTAGCGGTTGCTGATTGTTTTTATATCTCAGAAGGTACGGGTTACAAGGTAGCAGCCTCAGCGCAGCAGTGGGTATTAGATGAATACTACAGATGGCTTCTTGCTATGGTTCAATCGAATTGTGCGGATTTTCGGTTGGGAAAGACCGTCAAATAAAGGGGACAGATATATTTAAGGAAGATCGATAACGCTAAGGATAGCGCGTTCAATGATTCCGTCTCACTGATTAGAACGATTATGCAGAAACGGTTGAATTTTTTTTGGGGGGGGAGAGTACGTGAACTAAGGTATGCATTCCCACGCGGGAGCGTGGGAACGAGTGGCTTTTGCTAGCAAGTCGCGAAGCGACGTCTAACTACTAGCGACTAGCAGGCGCGCAGCGCCGTTCTAAGTGTTTACTTCCCCTTCATATCCGGCATGTTCCGCCCGTAGAAGATCTCGTTCATCTCCTGGTAGAGGCGCTCGGTAATCTCTTCGATTTCACGGCCGGTCAGGTCGGCGGTGGTAGTGCCGAACAGGTAGGTGTTGAGGTCAACATCATTGAGCATCATCTTGGTGTGGAAGATGTTTTCCTGATAGACGTTAACATCCATCAGTTGGTATTCATCACGAATATCCTGGCTGATAAAGTTCTGAATCGAGTTGATATCGTGGTCGATGTAATGTTTTACACCGTTGATGTCACGGGTAAAGCCGCGCACCCGGTAGTCGATGGTGACGATATCGGAGTCCAGCTTATGGATCAGGTAGTTGAGTGCCTTCAGTGGTGAGATAATACCGCAGGTAGATACTTCGATATCGGCACGGAAGGTACAGATGCCATCATCGGGGTGCGCTTCCGGGTAGGTGTGCACGCAGATGTGGCTCTTATCCAGGTGAGCAACCACCGAATCGGGCAGCGGGCCCGGTTTTTCAGTGGTGTCGACATTCGCTGAGTCTTTGAGCGGTTCTTCTGCCACCAGAATGGTGACGCTGGCACCCTGAGGGTCGTAGTCCTGGCGGGCAACGTTGAGGACAGTAGCGCCGATGATATCGCAGGTTTCTGTGAGGATCTCTGTCAGACGGTCAGCGTTGTACTGCTCATCAATATATTCGATATATTCAGCTTTCTGCTCCTTAGTCTTGGCATAGCAGACATCATAGATGCAGAAGCTCAGGCTTTTGGTCAGGTTGTTGAAACCCTGCAGTTTGATTTTCCCGTTAGATGGCAACGTCATAAACTCCGGCTAAAAACCAAACGGTTTTTGGTTAACGACAAAAGAAAGGCCGGATTTTAGATGAGAAACCCGGAGGAAAAAAGGGAATTTTTAAAAAAAGCCGGGATTATCTTCCTGCTATTCCTGTTGTTTTAACCAGTCGGCAATGCGCGGGGCGACCTCCGTTTGTGATTTGCCGGAAACGAATACGCCGATATGTCCGGATGCAACCTCATACTCTGCGTAGTTCCGGCTGTTTGTCAGCCCCGTTAGGGCGCGGGAAGCCGACGGGGGGACCAGGTGATCAGAGCTGCCATAAACGTTGAGCAGGGGCTGGGTGATCTGCTTCAGGTCGACAGCCCGGTCGCTGATGACAACTGAGTTGTTGATGAAACCGTTCTCTTTGAAAAAGGTGGTGAGGAACTGGCGAAACATTTCGCCCGCCTGATCCGGACTGTCATAGATCCATTTTTCCATCCGCAGAAAGCTCAGCGCCGAGGCCTGGTCTTTCAGCTGTCGGGGGGTGTTGAGATTTTTTTGCAGCCCCAGGCGCATCGGCATGAGGGCGTTATAGGCATCGTTGAGCATTGCGCCGGGAATATTGCCGTAGGTTTCAACGGCCAGGTCGATATCGATCTGTTGTGCCAGGTGGCTTAGCATATTGTCAGGTGTCTTAAAATCAACCGGGGTCACCATGGTGACCAGATTTTTGACTTTGTCGGGGTTAAGCGCGGTATAGCACAGGCTCAGCGTGCCCCCCTGACAGATTCCCAGCAGATTAAGCTGATTCTGGCCGGAATCCTGTAATACCTGATCGACACAGTTGGCGATATAACTGTTGATATAGTCATCCATATCCAGATAGCGATCAGCGGCATCGGGGTAACCCCAGTCGATCAGGTAGATATCCAGCCCGAGTTCCAATAGTCGCTTAACGAATGAGCGCTCCTGGTCAAGGTCGACCATATAGGGGCGGTTAACCAGCGCGTAGCAGATCAGCAGTGGGGTTTTGCAGCGTTTCTTGCGGGGCGTCTTCTCGCTTTGATAGCGGAACAGCTGCAGTTTATCTTCACGATAGATGATCTCTTTAGGCGTCTGGCCGACGCAGACCTCTTCAAGGTGCTGCAGCGTGTTTACGCTCTGTAACAGGTGCTCGTTGAACTGGCAGAGTTCTGAAATGATTTTCTCCGGGCTGAATTTGAAACCGCTCATTCAGCTTTGCTCCGGCTGCGACGTTGTGCCGTGCTCTGTGGCTTCTGCAGCGTGGCGATCAGCGTTCGTAGCTCGTTGATCTCCTGTTGCTGTCGCCGCAGTTGTTTACGCATCAGATGTTGCGTGCGGATGGTGCTGTCGAGCTCTTCGCGGGTAACCAGTCCGAACTCTTTAAGTTTTTTATCCCGGTTGTTAAAGGCTAGTTGACGCACCCGGTTGAGGCTGTTGCTGATGCGGCCATGACACGCCTGATACTGATCGGTAAATACCGTTTCGCGGTAGGCTTTTTCATAACACTCAACCCAAAGATTTTGCAGGACTTTAACACTGTCGATATCGTCTTCTCGTTGCTCCAGCAGTTGTTTCAGGCCAACACCGGTCTGGTTAAAAATCTGGTCATACTGCTGTAGATAATCATGCAGCGAGTCCTGATAATCGATGACTGCCTGGGCCAGTGAACGAATCTGTGCCGGGCTGTAGGGGCCATTACCGATCTCCGGGGATTTTGCCAGTTGTTCCAGTAGTTCCCGAAAAGGCGTCTGTGAGAGGGCCTCGGGATTCAGCAGGGCGTCTTTCATCAGCGTGGCAAAGGGTTCTGGCAGATTCCACTGGCGACTGAGCATCTCATTGCACTGCTGCTGCATATAGTGCTGCATTTGTTGCACCAGTTGATCGGTGCTGAGATTGTCGCTGTTCTTATCACGCAGTGAATCAGCAAACTGACTGAACTGTGCCGCCTGGGACTTAACCAGGTTCAACAGGTTGGCCTGCTGATCACTGAAATCGGTGGTCGGGCCCCCCTGAAAACTGTCGAGAAACTGTTGCCACTTTTCAGGTTGTGCAGACGTTAATTGTCCAGCCATCTCCTGCCAGCGCTGCAGTTGTTCCTGTAGCCAGTTGTCAGTGCCGCTACCCGAGGTTTCAGTCATCATCAGTGCCTAATGGTTATCTGTCTTAACATATTAATGAAGCGGGTGAAGATTATGAACCCTTTTCTGCGGCTTGCTCCAAAAGGAGTATAAAGTGACGGGCTGCATTACTCAGGGTGCGCTCTTTGTGAGTGATGTATCCCAGTTCCCGGGTCACCGGAGGAACATCGACATTGAGCACTTTAAGGCTGTTCTCGGTCATGGTTTCGGGTAATAGCGACCAGCCAAGTCCGATCTGCACCATCATTCTGATGGTGTCCAGGTAGTTAGTTGACATCGTTGTATCCGGTTGCAGTCCTAATTGCGAGAATTGCAGATTAGCCAACTGCCGGGTGAAGGTGGCGCTGCCGGAGAGGATGGCCGGATAATCACACAGCTGTTCCAGTGTCACCCGCTCAAGCGATGCCAGCGGGTGATCAGTTGCCACCACGTAATTGAGTTTATCGCGCCAGATCGCCCGGGAGTGAATGCTCGGATCAGGATGAGGAGAGAGGGTGATCAGAGCGATCTCCAGATTACCCCGCAGCACATTGTCATAGGCGATCTCCGATTCATCAAAGCGCAGATCCAGTTTCACCTCTGGAAACGCGTGGATGTACTGGCGCAGAACCGGGGGCAGGCGGTGCAGGCTTATATGATGGCTGGCCGCAACCGACAAGGTGCCGCTGACTTCACCGCTGAGGTTGCTCAGGGAACGGCGGGCGTCTTCCAGTTCCAGCAGAATGCGTTGTGCTCTGGGCAGCAGTTCCCGACCCGCCTCGGTCAGTCCCACCGTGCGTCCGATACGGTCAAACAGTCGGCTATTCAGTTGTTGTTCCAGTATCAGAATGCGCTTACTCATCGCCGACTGGGTGAGAAACAGTTGTTCCGCTGCCCGGGAAAAAGAGCCACTTTCGGCAACCGCGACAAAGGCCTGTAACGAGTTGGTATCCATGCAATCTACCCTATTATTGTTGCTGTTAGTCTATCTATTCCAAATTGGAATGCAAAGTATAAAAAATATGAATTTGTTTTCTGCGACTGCGTGCACTAGGATTGCTGCATATAAGAGAGCTGGCTGAACAATCGCCGGTAAAAAGACGTAGTGAGGTAACCTCAAATGGCTGGAAAAACGTTATACGACAAACTGTTTGATTCGCATCTGGTGCGGACCAATGAGGATGGCAGTTCGCTGATCTATATTGATCGTCAGGTGCTGCATGAGGTGACTTCACCGCAGGCATTTGAGGGGCTGCGACTGGCGGGTCGTAAGCCGTGGCGCATCGATGCCAATATCGCCACGCCGGACCATAACGTCCCCACTACGGAGCGTTCCGGCGGTGTTGATCTGATCGTTGATCCGGTGTCTAAAATTCAGGTGAAAACCCTGGATGCCAACTGCGACGAGTTCGGTATTCTCGAATTCAAGATGAACGATCACCGTCAGGGGATCGTCCACGTTATGGCACCGGAGCAGGGCGCAATTCTGCCGGGGTCTACTGCGGTTTGTGGTGATTCCCATACGGCGACGCTGGGCGCACTGGGTGCGCTGGCACACGGTATTGGTACTTCTGAGGTGGAGCATGTGCTGGCAACTCAGTGCCTGATCACCAAGAAGATGCAGAATATGCTGGTGCGTGTGGATGGTGAGCTGGGTGTTGGGGTGACGCCAAAAGATGTTGTCCTGCATGTGATCGGTGTTATCGGTACTGCGGGCGGCACTGGCTATGCGATAGAGTTTGGTGGTGACGTGTTCCGCAAGATGTCGATGGAAGGACGGATGACGGTCTGCAATATGGCTATCGAAGCCGGTGCACGTGTCGGCCTGGTGGCGGTTGATCAGATCACCATCGATTATTTCGAAGGCCGCCCGTTTGCCCCGAAAGGCGATCACTGGGATGCTGCGGTTGCCGAATGGCGGGGGCTGGTTTCTGACGCCGACGCCGAGTTTGATGCGGTGGTTGAGATTAACGCAGCCGATATCGAGCCACAGGTGACCTGGGGAACCTCTCCAGAGATGGTGGTGGGCGTGTCTGGTCAGGTGCCTAACCCTGCCAACGAGAAAGATCCGGTGAAGGTGGATGGTATTAACCGTGCACTGAAATATATGGGGCTGCAGGCAGATCAGAAGATCACTGATATCCAATTGGATCGGGTATTTATTGGTTCCTGTACTAACTCCCGTATTGAAGATCTACGCGATGCCGCCAAAGTTGTTAAGGGCCGTAAAGTTGCTGACAACATTATTCAGGCCCTGGTGGTGCCGGGTTCTGGTCTGGTGAAAGCTCAGGCAGAAGAGGAGGGGCTGGATAAGATCTTTATCGAAGCGGGCCTTGAGTGGCGCGAACCGGGCTGCTCCATGTGTCTGGCGATGAACCCGGACAAGCTGGGTAATGGTGAGCACTGTGCATCGACGTCCAACCGTAACTTCGAGGGCCGTCAGGGCTTCGGTGGTCGTACGCATCTGGTAAGCCCGGCAATGGCTGCAGCGGCTGCAGTGACCGGTCACTTTATCGATGTACGTGAATTGATTTAATAAGGTATCGGGAGAGCGAGATGAATAAGTTTACACTGCACACAGGTATCGCTGCACCGCTGGATCGGGCTAATGTCGATACCGATATGATTATTCCCAAACAGTTTCTGAAGTCGATCAAGCGTTCCGGCTTTGGGAAAAACCTGTTTGATGAGCTGCGTTATCTGGATGAAGGTCAGCCGGATCAGTCCTGCGAAGGGCGTCCGCTGAATACCGAGTTTGTTCTTAATCAGCCCCGTTATCAGGGTGCCAGCATTCTCTTAGCCCGGGAAAATTTTGGCTGTGGTTCCAGTCGGGAGCACGCGCCCTGGGCGCTGGATGATTATGGCTTCCGCTGCGTGATTGCGCCCAGCTTTGCTGAGATCTTCTACAATAACTGCTTTAAGAACGGTCTGTTGCCGATTGTACTGCGTGATGAACAGCTGGATCAGCTATTCAAAGAGGTAGCAGCGACCGAAGGCTATCAGCTGAGTATCGATCTGGAGCGCCAGCTGGTCATCACCCCATCCGGTGAGGAGCTGACCTTCAGTATTGATGGCTTCCGCAAGCACTGCCTGCTGAATGGTTTGGATGATATCGGTATTACGCTGCAGAACGAAGCAGATATCCGTGCTTATGAGGATCGTCGGCGGCAGCAGGCCCCCTGGCTGTTTGATGCGATTAAGTAATCGTCATCCAGAAAATAGATGAATTTCCGGCTGCAGAGCAGACTCTGCAGCCCAGATTGAGGAAACAGAGTAATGTCTAAAAATGTATTGATTTTACCGGGCGATGGTATTGGCCCTGAGATTGTTGCGCAGGCGCGTCGCGTGTTGGAACTGGTTAACCAGCAGGATAGTCTGGATCTGC
The DNA here is from genome assembly GCF_050300915.1 of Amphritea sp. GTDB lineage: Bacteria > Pseudomonadota > Gammaproteobacteria > Pseudomonadales > Balneatricaceae > Amphritea. The sequence goes on along the minus strand of NZ_JBNKYN010000033.1, from coordinate 34,524 downwards.
AACTGACTGAAGCACTGGTGGGTGGCGCTGCTATTGATGCTGATGGTGTGCCGCTGCCTGAGGCAACACTTGAAGCTGCCCGTGCTGCTGATGCGATTCTGTTGGGTGCTGTGGGTGGTCCGAAATGGGACACCAACCCTGACTTTCAGATCCGTCCGGAAAAAGGGTTGCTGGGTATCCGCTCCAGTCTGGGTCTGTTTGGTAATCTGCGTCCGGCGATTCTCTATCCGCAACTGGCTCACGCTTCAACCCTGAAACCTGAAGTGGTATCCGGTCTGGACATTCTGATTGTGCGTGAACTGACCGGCGGTATCTACTTTGGTCAGCCTCGTGGTGTGCGTCTGAAAGAGGGCAATGTCCGCGAGGGCTATAACACGTACGTTTACGACGAAAATGAGATCCGTCGTATTGGTCGTGTGGCGTTTGAAGCCGCCCGTGCCCGTGATAAGCGTCTCTGCTCTGTCGATAAGGCTAACGTACTGGAAGTGACCGTGCTGTGGCGTGAAATCATGGAAGAGCTGTCAAAAGAGTATCCGGATGTCGAGCTGAGTCATATGTACGTTGATAATGCGGCGATGCAGCTGGTGCGTGCGCCAAAGCAGTTTGACGTTATGGTGACCGGTAATATGTTTGGCGATATTCTCTCTGACGCTGCGGCGATGCTGACCGGTTCCATCGGCATGCTGCCTTCGGCTTCTCTGGATGTTGACGGTAAAGGGATGTACGAACCATGCCACGGTTCGGCACCGGATATTGCCGGGCAGAATATGGCTAACCCACTGGCAACGATTCTGTCGGTTGCGATGATGCTGAGATACTCGCTGAATGCGGGTAAAACGGCTGATCGTATTGAAGCGGCCGTGAGTCAGGTGCTGGATCAGAACCTGCGTACTGGCGATATCTGGTCTGAAGGGATGCAGAAGGTGTCTACCACTGAAATGGGCGATGCGGTTATCGCTGCTTTACAGGCGTAAACCGGGCTGTATGACTTTAGTTGGTCATAAAATGCTCTGAATCAGATAGTCTATGTGACTAAATTGTTGCATAATTAAAGGGCTCCGGAGCGTCCGGAGTCATAGTAGGCTGCTGCAGACTTTTGTGGCAGCTTTGTTGTTTTTATTCTCAGGAATCTGTTAGCAGGTTCGAATATTTGGTGGAACAGATGAAGCGTGTAGGTTTTGTAGGTTGGCGCGGAATGGTTGGTTCCGTGCTGATGCAGCGCATGATAGAAGAGGGTGATTTCGATCATATCGAAGAGCCGGTCTTCTTTACAACGTCCCAGGCAGGTCAGCCAGGTCCGGATATCGGTAAAGATATTCCGGCTTTGAAAGACGCAACATCCATTGATGAACTGAAACAGATGGATGCTATTATTTCCTGTCAGGGCGGCGACTACACGAAACAGGTTTATGGTGCTCTGCGAACAGCAGGCTGGGATGGCTACTGGATTGATGCGGCATCTTCATTGCGTATGGAAGATGATGCCATCATCGTGCTTGACCCGGTTAACATGAATGTCATTAAAGATGGCCTGGCAAATGGTGTAAAAACCTATGTTGGCGGTAACTGTACAGTGTCTCTGATGCTGATGGGGCTGGGTGGCTTGTTCAATGCAGGTCTGATTGAGTGGATGACCTCCATGACCTATCAGGCCGCTTCGGGTGGTGGTGCGCGTCATATGCGTGAGCTGATCTCGCAGATGGGTGTGATCAAGGATTCTGTGGCGGCTGATCTGGCAAACCCTGCCAGCGCTATCCTGGATATCGACCGCCAGGTTGCCGCGACTATCCGTTCCGATGCCATGCCAACCGATAATTTTGGTGTGCCGCTGGCGGGCTCTCTGATCCCCTGGATCGATACCCGTCTGGATAATGGGCAGAGTCGTGAAGAGTGGAAAGCCTATGCTGAAACTAACAAGATTCTGGGGCTGACCGCTAATCCGGTACCGATTGACGGCACCTGCGTGCGTATCGGTGCGATGCGCTGTCACAGTCAGGCGTTCACTATCAAACTGAAACAGAACGTACCGCTGGATGAGATCGAGTCTATGATCGCGGAAGCGAACGACTGGGTGAGTGTGGTGCCTAATGAGCGTGATATCACCGCCCGCGATCTGACCCCGGCCAAAGTTACTGGTACTCTGAGTGTGCCTGTGGGGCGGCTGCGGAAGATGAACCTGGGTGATGAGTTTCTCAACGCCTTTAGTGTGGGTGACCAGCTGTTGTGGGGTGCGGCAGAGCCGTTACGTCGGATGCTGCGGATCCTGCTGCAGGGCTGATGCTCATTGGTATAGATATAACCGGCTGACAGGCCGGTTTTTTTATATCTGCTGATGTGATTCAGGTCAACGAAACCGATATAAATGGTTTTCAATCATGTTGTTAAGCGCAGTCACCAACTTAGGTAGTGAGTATTCGGTGGCTTGTTGATTTTATGTTTTAGTTGGGTTTTACTTTATCTGTTGGTCTTAACATTATGAAATAAAAGGAGATATTTTTAATATTGAAAACGTTTTGATGACAAGGAATGATCTCTGATGTGAGAACGGCGGTTTTAAATACTGAAGTTTCGCTATTTATGGCCGATCTGGGTTGTTGATTAAACATAGGTTTTAATGAATACTTTGCCCAATAAAACTGGATACGTAACTTTCTGAATATTGACGACTTTTGTAGTGTTCAGGACCAGGGGAAATTAAGGAAGCGAAAATATGCTGCGCAAATTAGCCCTAAGTTTGGCAATTGCAGGTGCACTAGGAACCTCAAATGCAAATGCGCTTGGCCTCGGTGAAATTAGAATTACATCCGCATTGAACGAGCCGTTAAAAGCTGAGATACAGCTGTTACAGATGCGGTCCGTCGATCCGCAACAGATTCTGCCAAGAATGGCCAACGTTGATGAATTTGCTCTGGCGGGTATAGAGAAGTTACGTTTCCTCTCTGATGTTAAATTTGAGGTGAAACCTGGCTCTGCTGGTCGGGGCACCATTGTGTTGACCTCCTCAGCGCCGGTGAAAGAGCCGTTCCTCAACTTTCTGGTAGAGGTTAACTGGCCCAGCGGACGTCTGGTTCGCGAATATACCGTGCTGCTGGATCCGCCTATTTATGATCCGGCACCCGCTCCTGTAGCAGTACAGCCTGCACGCTCGTCTGCTGTGAGTGCGCCAGCGGTTGTAGAGTCACAACCTATGGCGTCTCAGGCCCCGGTGAATAATATCCGCACCCGTATGACTGATGGTCAGGTGTATGTGGATGTGAATGATACGCTTTGGGATATCGCTAAACGGCATAAGCCCAGCAACTCAGTTTCTGAAGCCCAGATGATGCTGGCGTTACAGCGTAAAAACCCGAATGCTTTTCGTAATAATAACGTCAACCAGTTGAAAGCTGGTGTTGTGATGAATCTTCCTACGCTGGAAGAGGTTCAGGCGCTGAATCAGAAACAGGCCAATGAAGAGTTCTGGCGGCAAACGCAGATGTGGAAGCAGGGTATTACGCCTGCGGCTCAGCCACAACAGATGGATACCTCAGGTAATGAGGGTAGTGCAGATAAAGCGGCAGCCACTGAAAAAAAGGGTGAGGAGGTTGCAGCCAGGTCGGCCCAGGGGCAACTGAAGATCGTTTCTCCTGATACCAAGGCGGACAGCAGTGTGGTATCAGACCAGGCGGCCGACGCAGATATGAGTCAGGCAGACTCAGCTCTTCTGGAAAAGAACAAACAGCTTGAAACCGATCTGGCGTCAGCGCTGGAAAGTGTGGATCAGATTCAGCGTGAAAATGCAGAGCTGACCGGGCGTGTAGATGCCCTGGCGCAGCAGATGGAAACGTTACAGCGCATGCTGGAGCTGAAAGATCAGCAGCTGGCCGATCTGCAGGCTGAGCTGGAAACGGCGAAGAAACAACCCGTTGCGGCTCCGGCTGCTCCTGTTGTCGAGCCGCAGGTCAAGCCGAAAAGCCTGCTGGAAGAGTTTGGTCTTTATATCGGAGCCGCTGGGGGCGCTATCGTAGCCTTCCTGTTGGCCCTGTTGTTTATGCGTCGCGGTAAAAAAGAGGATTCTGCGGAAACGATTGTACCGGGGCAGACGATTGTTGAGGATAACGATGCAACTGTTGTCCCCGCCGCTGCGGCAGCTGCTGCAGTTGTTGCTGCATCTGAAACTGTTGAGGCTGATGAGACGGTTGCTGAAGAGACGGATCTTGATGATCTGGACCTGGATCTGGACATGGATCTCGATAAGGTTGATGTCGCGGAATCCAATGATATTGATGAGCAGGAGTTTGATCTCGGCTTTGATGAGGACTTCGGTCAGCCCCCTGCAGCTGCTGTTGCGATGGAGGATGAAGAGGAAGTTGATGATGCTCTCGATTCAATTCTGGGAGAAGATGCCGAATCGTTTGATCTGGATGATCTGGCAGGTCCATCCGTAGTTGATGATCTGGGGCCTTTGTCTGAGGAGATTGAAGAGCCTGAGGCCGATAGCATTGAAGATCTTCTGGCTGCTGGTGACGCTGAAGAAGACGTTGACGCTGTTGACGATGCCGATCTTGAATTTGATGTTGAGCCTCTGGCTGATATCAGTGATGTCGCAGAACCGGCTGAAGAGCTGGATGATGATCTGGATCTTGATTTTAATCTTGAGGTCGCTGACGCAGAGGATGTTGGCGTCGATGAGGATGAGTCACTTGATCTGATGATGGATGATTCTGTCAGCGATGAAGATGAAGAGTTTGCTGATCTTGATTCGCTGTTGGGTGAAGATGAGGCTGCTCCGGTCGCAGAGGATGACACTTCTGATGCCGAGCTCGATGCGTTGCTGGCCGGTGTTGGCGAAGCCGATGTTGAAGAGCTGGAAGTAGCTGACACTCAGGATGATGATCTGGATGCTGATCTTCAGGCGCTGTTGGATGGTGCTGATGATGAAGTTGTGCTGGATGAGGAAGAGTTTACCGCGCCACAGAAAGATGATTCTCCACTTGGCCATGATCTTGATGCAGAGCTGGATTCTGAATTGGAAATGCTGTTGAGTGATGCAGGCAGTGATGAGCTCAGCCTGGATATGACTGATGACAGCGAAGACGATTCTCTTGACGGTCTGAATCTTCTTGAAGGTGCTGACGAGGTTGAGACCAAGCTTGACCTGGCACGTGCCTACATCGATATGGAAGATCTGGATGGTGCCAAAGATATCCTCGAAGAGATCGTTAAAGAGGGTAGTGAGTCGCAGCGAGCTGAGGCAAATAGCCTGTTAAGCTCTATTAGCTGAAACAGCAGGCCAGGTGTGCACCTGGCCGGTTTCGATTAATCTCCGAGAAATAATTGATTATGCAACGGGATAAAACCCAGATTGAACATCAGCAAGGGGCGACTTCGGTCGCCCTTTCTTATGAGGCGGCCAGTGCAACCTCAGAGCCTGAGTATTTTGAGTTACAGAGTCAGGAGCCGGTGCGTCCGCTTCAGCGCTATGCGCTCTGTGTGGAGTATGCCGGTGCTGCCTACCGCGGCTGGCAGACCCAAAAAGAGAAAGATGTCGCTTCCATACAGGAGACTGTAGAGCTGGCGCTCTCTGCAATCGCTAATGAACCGGTTAAGGTTATCTGCGCAGGGCGTACCGATGCCTGTGTCAGTGGTACCTACCAGATTATCCACTTTGATACGGCTGCGCAGCGCCCTGAGCGGGCCTGGGTGATGGGTACCAATACCAAGCTGCCGGATGATATCGCGATTCGCTGGGCTAAGCGGGTTGATGATAGTTTTCATGCGCGCTTTTCTGCGCTGGAGCGGCGTTATCGCTACCTGATCTACTCTGCCCCGGTGAAACCTGGGTTGCTGAGCCGGGGGGTGACCTGGACGCATAAAACGATGGATATGTCGCGGATGCAGGCTGCGGCGAACTATCTGATTGGCGAACATGATTTTACCTCATACCGGGCGATTGGTTGTCAGGCAAAAAGCCCGGTACGCGAAGTACGGGCGATGGATATCTATCGGGCCGGAGAGCTGATCGTTATCGATGTGCGGGCTAATGCTTTTCTGCATCATATGATCCGCAATTTTGCCGGGGTGCTGATGAAAATCGGAGCTGGTGAGGCGGAGCCAGTCTGGGCGAAAGAGGTACTGGATGCCCAGGACCGTACCCAGGGAGGCGTGACTGCACCGCCGTACGGTCTGTATTTTGTGGATGTTAAATATCCAGACCGCTATGAGTTGCCAAAATCGGAGCTGGGGCCATATTTCCTGATGCAAAACGGTTAACCTCAGGCCCTGCTATCTGTTACTATTGGGTTCTTTCTAATTAGTCTGATCCAAGTGATGCGAACCCGCGTAAAAATCTGTGGAATTACCCGGTTGGAAGATGCACTGGCGGCGATAGACGCGGGTGCTGATGCGCTGGGGTTTGTTTTTTATCCGCCCAGTCCCCGGTATGTTGAGCCCGCTGTCGCGGAGGTTATTATTAAACAGCTGCCGCCGTTTGTGTCCACGGTGGCGTTGTTTGTCAATGAATCTCCCGAACAGGTCAGGGCGGTTCTGGATCAGACGGGCATCAATCTGTTGCAGTTTCATGGTGATGAGTCGCCGGACTACTGCGAACAGTTTAATCACCCTTATTTTAAAGCGCTGCGAATGTCTCCGGATATTGATGTAGTCGCTGAAACTGAACGCTTTGTCGCTGCCCGGGCGATTCTGCTGGATGCGTATCGTCCAGGAGTGCCGGGGGGCACAGGTGAAGCGTTCGACTGGGACCGCATCCCGGCTGATATCGATAAACCACTTATTCTTGCAGGTGGGCTCGATCAGCACAATGTGGCAAAGGCAATATGTCAGGTGAAGCCCTATGCTGTTGATGTCAGCGGCGGGGTGGAAGCGGCTAAAGGCCTTAAAGATAGTTCAAAACTAATATCATTTATGAATGAGGTAGCTCGTGCTAACTAAAGAAGATCTCGCGATCGCAAAGCAGATGCCCGATACAGGTGGTCATTTTGGCCAGTTTGGGGGCCGTTATGTGTCTGAAACATTGATGGCTGCTCTCCAGCAGCTTGAGCAGACCTACGAAAAGCTTTGGCGGGATCCACAGTTTCAGGCTGAGTTCGACTATGACCTTGCCCACTATGTAGGCCGGCCATCACCGTTGTACCACGCGGAACGTTTGTCCCGTGAGCTGGGCGGTGCACAGATCTACCTGAAACGTGAAGACCTGAACCATACCGGTGCGCACAAGGTGAATAACACCATTGGTCAGGCTTTGTTAGCTAAGTTCACGGGTAAGCCCCGGGTTAGCGCAGAAACCGGTGCAGGGCAGCACGGTGTTGCGACGGCCACGGTTGCTGCCCGACTGGGTCTTGAATGTACTGTGTATATGGGCGAAGAGGATATTCGTCGTCAGGCGCTGAACGTTTACCGCATGAAGCTGCTGGGTGCTGAAGTTGTCTCGGTCACCTCCGGTACCCGTACGCTGAAGGATGCGATGAACGAAGCGATGCGTGACTGGGTGACCAATGTTGATAATACCTTTTACATTATTGGCACTGCCGCCGGTCCACATCCGTATCCTAAACTGGTACGTGACTTTCAGTCCATTATTGGTCGCGAGGCCCGGCAGCAGTGTCTGACACAGACAGGTAAGCTTCCGGATGCGCTGGTTGCCTGTGTTGGCGGTGGGTCTAATGCTATCGGTTTATTCCATCCATTCATCGAAGATGCCGGTGTGCGTATGATCGGCGTGGAAGCGGGTGGTTATGGGCTTGAAACTGGTCAGCATGCAGCTCCCTTGAGTTCGCATTGCCGCCCGGGTGTCTTGCATGGTAATCGTACCTGCCTGATGTCCGATGAGGGTGGTCAGGTGATTGGTACTCACTCTGTTTCAGCGGGTCTGGACTATCCGGGTGTAGGGCCTGAACATTCTTACCTGCAAGATATTGGCAGGGCGGAATATACGGCCATTAACGATGATGAAGCATTGCATGCGTTCCGTCATCTGACACTGACTGAAGGCATTATGCCTGCACTGGAGTCCAGCCATGCTGTAGCTGAGGCGATGAAGATGGCGCCAACGATGGACAAGGATCAGATCATTGTGGTTTGCCTGTCAGGACGGGGCGACAAGGATATCCATACTGTTGCAGAAATTGACGGTATTAACTTTTAAGCCCTGACTGAGTGAAGATTAAGATGAGTCGTATTACAGAGTGTTTTAAAAATCTGAAAAGCCAGGGTCGCAAAGCATTGATCCCCTATGTGACTGCGGGTGACCCTGAGCCAAAAGTAACCCTGCCGCTAATGCATGCGCTGGTTGAGTCTGGTGCAGATATCATTGAGCTGGGAATTCCGTTCTCTGACCCCATGGCCGATGGCCCGGTTATTCAACTGGCCTGTGAACGCGCTTTGCTGCACGGTACACGTCTGGTTGATGTGTTGGATATGGTGGCTGAGTTTCGCAAAACCAACCAGACTACGCCTGTCGTGCTGATGGGCTATCTGAACCCTATCGAAGTGATGGGGTATTCGGTCTTTGCTGATAAAGCTAAAGCGGCAGGACTGGACGGTATTCTCACCGTTGATCTGCCACCGGAAGAAGCCAGCGAATTTAACCGGCTGATGAAAGCTGCTGATATCGATGTGATCTACCTGCTTGCACCAACCACTGAGGTGGAGCGGGTTAAGCAGATCTGTGCGGCTGGTAGTGGTTATGTCTACTACGTATCGGTTAAAGGCGTCACCGGGTCGGCCTCGCTGAATGTCGCAGAAGTTGCGGAAAAGCTGCAGATGATTCGCCAATATACCGATATGCCTGTCGGTGTGGGCTTTGGTATCCGTGATGATGCCTCTGCCAGGGCGATTTCTGAAGTGGCTGATGGCGTTATCGTCGGCAGTGTGCTGGTTAATAAGATTGCCGAGCTTGCCGGCAATCAGGAACAGATTCCTGGGGCGGTTGCAGCGATTACTGCAAGCATGCGTCAGGCCATGGATAAATAAAGGCTGCCACAGGCAGAAGCTGGAGTAATTAATGAGTAACTGGCTGGATAAAATTGTTCCTTCTCTGGTTCGCTCTGAGAAGAAGCGCAACAATATTCCGGAAGGGCTTTGGAAGAAGTGTCCAAAGTGTGAGTCTGTGTTGTATCGCCCGGAGCTGGAAAAAAACCTGAATGTTTGTCCTAAATGTGATCATCACATGCGGTTGACTGCGCGGGTGCGTCTGAATGCTTTTCTGGATGAAGGTACAACCCGTGAAATCGGTGCCGAAGTTGAGCCGGTTGATCATCTGAAGTTCCGCGATACCAAGAAGTATAAGGACCGTCTGGTCGCTGCGCAGAAAGAGACTGGCGAGAAAGATGCGCTGGTCGCTATGCGTGGCGATGTTAAAGGCCTGCCTGTTGTTGCCGTCGCCTATGAGTTTAAATTTATGGGCGGTTCTATGGGGGCGGTTGTTGGTGAGCGTTTTGTACGCGCAGCTAACATCGCACTGGAAGAGGGGATTCCGATGATCTGTTTCTCTGCCAGTGGTGGTGCGCGGATGCAGGAAGCGCTGTTCTCCCTGATGCAGATGGCTAAAACCAGCGCTGCACTGGAGCGACTGAAGCAAGCGGGCGTGCCTTATATCTCGGTACTGACTGATCCGGTTTATGGAGGTGTTTCTGCGTCGCTGGCGATGCTGGGTGATCTGAATGTGGGTGAACCCGGTGCTCTGGTTGGCTTTGCTGGCCCCCGGGTTATCGAACAGACTGTTCGTGAAAAACTTCCGGAAGGGTTTCAGCGTAGTGAGTTTCTGCTGGAGCATGGTCAGATCGATATGATCATCTCCCGGGGGCAGTTGCGCGATCGTCTCTCTGCAGTGCTGCGCATGATGCAGGGGTTGCCCAGCGTCACTGATACGGTGGTTGAATCAGACGCTGTCATGCTCTGATCAATACTCTGTGATAAGGCCGCTGTGGTTTATTGAGCGGCCTTTTTATTGTCTGAAATAAACTGAAATCGATATGCCTGAAGCACACTTTACTACCCTGCAGCAGTGGCTGGAATGGATTGAAAATAATCACCCGGTTGACCTGATCGAGCTGGGCCTTGACCGGTTGCGCATCGTTTACCAGCGGATGTCGTTAGACCTGAGCGGCAGTAAGACCGTTATCATTGGTGGCACTAACGGTAAGGGGTCAACCATTGCGATGCTGGATCAGGTGTTGCGTGACCAGGGAATAACGGTTGGTTGTTTTACCTCGCCCCATTTTCTGCGCTATAACGAGCGGATTAAGCTTGCAGGCCAGCCGGTCAGTGATGCGCTTATTGTTCGTGCCTTTGAGGCGATCGAGCAGGCCCGGGGTGATGTTCGCCTGACTTACTTTGAATACAATACATTGGCGGCGTTGCATGTGTTTTCTGTACAGCAGCCCGAGGTGATGTTGCTGGAAGTAGGCTTGGGTGGTCGTCTTGATGCGATCAACATTATCGATGCGGATATCTCTGTGGTCACCACAGTATCGGTCGATCATATTGACTGGCTGGGTGATAACCGGGAGCAGATAGGTTATGAAAAAGCGGGTATCTATCGTGCTGGGCGCCCCGCAGTATGTGGTGACCCGAATCCGCCGGAGAGGTTAACCGGTTATGCCGATGAGATCGGTGCCCGGCTGTATCAGCGGGGCAGGGATTTTAACTGGCAGCAAGTGGATGACGATAACTGGCTTTGGCAGGGCGAACAAGCGGAGGGTAGCCTGCTGACTATCTCAGGTTTGCCTGAACTGACACTGCCAAAAGCGAATGCCGCCACGGTTATACAGGTGCTGAGTCTGCTGGGCATGATGCCCGCGCCTCATCAGCTTAAAGCGAGTCTGGCGAAGGCTTCGCTGACCGGCAGAATGCAGCAGATTAATGTTGCCGGGACGGATTATATCCTCGATGTTGCCCATAACCCCGAAGCGGCGGAGTATCTGGCCGGTCAGCTGCGTGATAAACCCGTTGCGGGGCGCACCCTGATGGTGTTGGGGATGCTCGCTGATAAAGATATAGATCAGGTGCTGAGTCTGCTGCATCCGGTAATCGATCAGTGGTATCTGGTGAGTCTGAAAGGTGCCCGTGGCCAGTCGGCACAGGTGTTGGCGGAAAAACTGACGAATCTGGGAGTGGCCGTTACTCTGCAGACAGCTTGTGATACTGTTGCGGATGCGCTGAACATGGTGAAGCGAGAGGTGGGGCGGTTTGATCGGGTGATCATCGCCGGCTCCTTTTTTACCGTGAGTGATGCATTAATCGCACTGAATATGGATGGTAAATAACAGTGAATGACGGCTTTAAGCAGCGTCTTGCCGGAGCGGCAATTCTGATTGTGGCAGCGGCAATTCTGTTGCCGATCTTTTTTGATGGTGCCGGGTATCGGGAGCGCCAGTTAGAGAGTGCGATTCCTCCGCCGCCAGTTGAACCGCAGCTGGTGACGATCACGCCGGAAAATAAGCCGCTGCCTGACACAACAACCCCTGCGGCCCCTGCTGAACCGGTGACGGTTGCGGTGATGCCGCAACAGCTGGCGGATGAAGTGGCCAGGCAGCAGCCGGTTATCGAAGAACGGGATGACCCGCCAGCGCTGGATCAGGAAGGGGTGCCGGTCGCATGGAGTCTGCAACTGGCGAGTTTTAAGGATGAAGATAACGCTAAAGGGTTGCGCTCTAAGCTGATCAAAGCGGGCTATAAGGTGTATATCCGGAAAACGGGTGATCTGGTGAAAGTCTTTGTCGGTCCGGATATTCAGAAAACCCGGTTGACTGCATTACAGGTCAGTATTCAGAAAGAGTTTGGTCTGGACGGTATTATAGTCCGTTTCACGACACGATAAACGTTGGGTTAAGCTAACAGCTCTGGTAGAATTCTGCCCTTGATTCAGATCCTGAAGTAGATTTCTAGTATGCAACTAAACTGGGCCGATTGGGCTATTATCGGCATCATCACAATTTCCGGATTATACAGCCTGCGCGGCGGTTTTATGAAAGAAGCACTGTCGCTGGTTACCTGGGTGGCCGCGTTTATTGTCGCCCGGCTGTTTGCTCCCTCATTAAGTACTTTACTGGAAGGCCTTCTACAGACGCCTTCACTGCGTCTCGGTGCTGCGTTTATACTGCTGTTTATCGCGACATTGATGGTGGGCGCGGTGATCAATAATCTTATCAATATGCTGGTTCAGGCAACGGGGCTGAGTAGTACAGACCGGATTCTCGGGATTGGTTTTGGTGTTGTCCGGGGCGGTCTGATCGTTATTGTTATTACTGCGTTACTGGTGCGTTCACCGGTAACTGAAGATAGCTGGTGGGCTGAGTCACAACTGATTCCCCACTTCTTGCTAATGGAATCCTGGACACGGGATACTGCGGCTGATATTGGCCAGATGATCTGGAATCTCAGTGGGCGGAATAGCTAAACCAATTTTTCATTTATACTTGCTGTAACTAACTAAATACCTGAGGTAGCCTTAATGTGCGGTATAGTTGGCATCGTAGCCAAATCTAATGTGAATCAGACGATTTTTGATGCATTGACAGTGCTACAGCACCGTGGCCAGGATGCCGCTGGTATGGTGACATGTGAAGCAGATCGGTTCTTTATGCGTAAAGATAACGGTCTGGTAAACGAAGTCTTCCGTACCCGTCATATGAAACGTTTAATGGGCAATGTGGGGATCGGTCATGTACGTTACCCTACCGCAGGTAGCTCCAGTTCCGCTGAAGCGCAGCCGTTCTATGTTAACGCACCATACGGTATCGCGCTGGCACACAATGGCAACCTGACCAACACTGCCGAGCTGCGCGAGCAGATGCGCAAAGAAAACCTGCGCCATATTAACACCACCTCTGACTCTGAGGTGTTGCTGAATATTATGGCCCATGAGCTGCAGAAGATTGGTAAGCTCATTCCCACTGCGGATGATATCTTTTCCGCGATTAAGTCCGTGCATAAGCGGGTTCGGGGTGGTTATGCGGTGGTTTCGGTTATCACCGGATATGGCATTGTTGCCTTTCGTGACCCACATGGTATCCGCCCGCTGGTGTATGGTATGCGTGATACTGACGCAGGCACAGAATATATGGTGGCATCGGAGTCTGTTGCTCTGGATATCTCCGGCTTTACGCTGATCCGCGATGTAGCCCCGGGTGAAGCGATCTTCATCACTCAGGATGGCGATGTTCACACCATGCAGTGTGCTGAGAATCCGGAGTTGCACCCTTGTCTGTTTGAATATGTGTATCTGTCCCGTCCTGACTCAATCATTGATGAAGTTAACGTCTATAAGTCCCGCATGCGGATGGGGGTTAAGCTGGCTGAAAAGGTGAAGCGTGAGCGTCCGGACCATGATATCGACGTTATTATTCCGATTCCGGATACCAGCCGTACCGCTGCCCTGGAGATGGCTCACCATCTGAACGTTAAGTTCCGCGAAGGCTTTATCAAAAACCGCTACATCGGCCGGACCTTTATTATGCCGGGCCAGACACAGCGGACTAAATCGGTTCGGCGTAAACTCAACCCGATCGAGCTTGAATTTAAAGACCGGGTAGTGATGCTGGTGGATGACTCTATCGTGCGCGGTACGACTTCGCAGCAGATCGTGCAGATGGCACGTGAGATGGGCGCGAAGAAGGTTTACTTTGCCTCTGCCGCCCCCGCCGTGCGCTTTCCTAACGTCTATGGCATCGATATGCCATCGGCTAACGAACTGATTGCCCATGGGCGTACCGATGACGAAGTGGGTAAAGAGATCGGCGCAGACTGGATGTTGTACCAGGATCTGGATGACCTGAAAGACTGCCTGCTGGCAGGTAACAGTTCGGTAAAAGGGTTTGATGCGTCAGTGTTCGATGGAAAGTATATTACCGGAGATATCGATGAGGCGTATCTCAGTCGCATCGATGCTGAACGTAACGATGTTGCCAAAAGCGGTGATAAGCGATCTTCAACTAACCAGAATGCTGATCTGCACGCAACCATATAGCGGATAAGCCGGACTGTATGATTGAATTAATGGGAACGATGGCTGATGTCTAAGTCCAGGTTTGAACGTCCTGAGCGGATCCAGTTTGAAGATGCTGACTATGAGTTCAGCACTCTGGCGATTCGTGCGGGGCAGCACCGGAGTGATGAGGGAGAGCATAATGATGCGATCTACCCCACCTCCAGTTTTGTCTATTCCAGTGCCCGGGAAGCGGCTGCCCGCTTTGGTGGCGAGGAAGAGGGGAATATCTATTCCCGGTTTACCAATCCTACGGTCAATGCGTTTGAGCGCCGAATGGCTGCTCTGGAAGGCGCTGAACGTGCTGTTGCGGCGTCGTCAGGGATGGCTGCAATCCTGAGTACCTGCCTGTCTCTGCTGCAGCAGGGTGACCATGTGGTCTGTTCCCGCAGTGTGTTTGGCTCTATCGTCTCTCTGTTTGATAAGTATCTCAGCCGTACCGGTATCAGCGTCACCTACGTTGACCCTACCGATATCAACGCCTGGGCTGAGGCGGTTACCCCTGCAACGCGGATGTTTTTTCTCGAAACCCCCTCCAACCCACTGGCAGAACTGGGTGATATCGAAGCGGTCTCTAAGCTGGCGCATGAACATGATGCGCTGGTGGTGGTCGATAACTGTTTCTGCACTCCGGCACTGCAACAGCCGCTGAAGCAGGGCGCGGACATCGTGGTGCACTCAGCAACCAAATATCTGGATGGTCAGGGGCGCTGTGTGGGTGGCGTGGTTGTCGGTCGCGACAAAGAGATGGAAGAGGTTTACGGTTTTATCCGTACCGGTGGTGCCTGTCTCAGCCCGTTTAATGCCTGGGTCTTTATGAAGGGCCTGGAAACACTCGAACTGCGGATGATGGCTCACAGTGCCAGTGCACTGGCGATGGCCCTCTGGCTGCAACAGCAACCGGGTATCGACAAAGTATACTACTCAGGTCTGGAAGAGCATCCTCAACATGCACTTGCTAAAAAACAGCAGCGGGCATTTGGCGGCGTGCTGGCATTTGAAGTCAGTGGTGATAAAGCGGCTGCGTGGCGCTTCATCGATGCAACGCAGATGATCTCCATTACCGGTAATCTGGGCGATGTGAAAAGCACCATTACCCACCCGGGCACTACCACTCATGGGCGGATGAGCGCAGAGGCCAAAGCTAAAGCGGGTATCAAAGATAATCTTATCCGCCTGTCAGTGGGGCTTGAATCGCTGGAGGATATTAAACTCGATCTGCAACGGGGGCTGGCTGCAATCTAAGCCGGGTCTTGCGAAGATGCCCGCCCGGTGAAGATCGGAGCGGGCATTTTATTATTTATTTCATATAGTTGAAACGTTTACTAAATGTTACTTATTGGTTTAAAGGGTTGATTTGAAGATAGTTCTGGCACCAATGGAAGGGGTGGTTGATGCCCCCATGCGGGAAATCCTCACCCGTATTGGCGGGATCGATCAGTGTGTCTCGGAGTTTGTCCGTGTCTCTGAACGGGTTCTGCCTGCCAAAGTCTTCCGTAAAATTTGCCCGGAATTGTTTAATGACAGCTATACCAGCTCGGGTACCCCGGTGATCCTGCAGCTGCTTGGCAGTGATCCGCAGATCTTAGCCGGTAATGCCCGTAAAGCGGTGAGTATTGGTGCCCGCGGCATCGACCTCAACTTTGGTTGCCCGGCAAAAACCGTTAATAAAAGTAAAGGCGGTGCAATTCTGCTGAACGAGCCTGAACTGGTGCATAAGATCGTCTGGTGGGTGCGCCAGGCGGTGCCTGAGCATATTCCGGTTACCGCGAAGATGCGTTTAGGTTATCACGATAAGTCCCAGGCACTGGACAACGCCGCAGCGATTGCCGATGCCGGTGCCAATGGTCTCACGGTGCATGCCCGAACCAAAGAGGAAGGTTACCGGCCTCCAGCCCACTGGGAGTGGATCGCCCGTATCAGAGAACATGTCTCGATACCGGTGACGGCTAACGGTGAAGTGTGGAACTGGCAGGACTATCAGCGCTGCCGCGAGGTGAGCGGCTGTGATGATGTGATGATTGGGCGTGGCTTAGTGGCAGCACCTGATCTGGGTTTACGGATTAAAGCACTGCAACGGGGCGATGATCCGGACCACCTGAGCTGGGCTGAGATGCTGATTCTGCTGCAACAGTTTCTCGAAATGGTGGAACAGCAGCTGGCACCTAAGTATGTCCACGGCCGGATCAAGCAGTGGCTGAAAATGATGTCCCGTGAATACCCCGAAGCGATGCAGATGTTGCAACAGATGCGCACTCTGAAACAGGTGGCCGAGGTGCGGCAGTTTTTGCATGAGTATTCTTGATACAGTGGCTAGATCGCCGCTACGCCGTTGGCTAGTGGTTAGAACGTCGCTACGCGACTACTAGTTGCTAGACGGAAACTTCGTTTCCTTGCTAGAAAAAGCAAAGATTCAGAGCGGTTAGGGGCTTCGGTTATTCTTTTATATTGAATCGCGACAATTTTACAGTCTATTTTATTTTGCTTGCGGTTATGCTCAGATTATCGTTATATCAAGGCTCGTTTTGCTGCCTGATGAGTTAGTAAAACGTCTGAGAACAAAGGGGTAGTTGAAACGCTGGCGGAATACTACGCCGGGTCCGGAATGCAACTGCGCATTCTCGTTTTTGTCTTAAAGGAGAACGCGATGTCGGTTTTTTCCTATTTATTATCTGATAGTTACCTTGCCTTTAATGAATTCAGCCCCGCATGCATATGTACCGGCGTAGTATTAAAATGTTATGTGAATCTATGATTACAGAATCCGGCAACGATCCCAATTCACCCTACTTGGCTTTTGGGGACGATTCTGAGTATGACGATGTGCTAGTGTACGCATTTGTTATTTGCAAGCGTAAGAATTTGCCAAGCCTGGAGAAGGGGATTCTGTTACTAAAAAATGAATTCGGAATCCCAGCAGAGATTCCAATTCATGTAAGAAACCTTCTTAGTGGGCAGTATCGTGCAAAACATGGTATTGAGGGGTTCTGTCGTTCTCGACAGAATATTTTTTTCCGAAAGATCGTTAATCTTGTTAATCGCAACAAATGTATAGTTAGATTCAGCTATGCGCTTATTCCTGAATCGGGAAAACTTTTACCAGAAAACTCTCCAACAGATCAGATTCAGATCATTGAGGATAGAAAGGCAATCCTCCATCAAATGGCTTCAGCTTGTTTCGTTCCATATGTAGAGAACGGACAACAGGTCTTTTCGGTAAATGATTTTCAAGTTTATATATCTAAAGATAAAACAAAAGCTAGGATTTCAAAATCAAGTCCGCGAAGGCAGGCGCACTTCTTATCTGAACTACTCATTCCCACTTCCAATCCATTTATTCCTGGTAGCTACGTGCGTCTTAAGCCAATTTATGAGGAGGCAAGTAGAAACAGCTTTTTGCAACTCGCGGATGCAATTGCTTACATATTCGCTCATGCACATAGTAAAAAACACAACCATGAAGTTTTTAGGTATCAAGCAAGCAGAATTAAGGCATTTATAAGGCATGCGCTTGTAACCGAGAGTAATCAAGACGTGATGGGATTAACGCTACCAGAGGATAATAATGGTTAGCACACATAACAAGCGCTTTGAGTTTTGCGCCTTCGGCGCAGGGACCTCGCTGCCGCTCGGACCCTCAAGCTAATCGTTAAGAGCCCTTAGGAGAGTTCGTGCAAAAATTCGATACATTAGTTGCTTTGATTTTCAGCAGGCTTTTTCTGGAGTTTCCGGAGCCAGTTAGACTTAATGCCGATTCATTCTTAGATGACGTCATAGATCAAGATGACGAAGAAGGCTCTTTTAATTTTATAGAGTACTTCTGGCATACCGTAGACTGGCTGGTGGCAGAGGGATATATTCGTATCACCGCAGATTTTTCGTCGATGGACGGTAAATCTTATGAAGTTGTTCTTACTCAGAAGGGCCTTCAATCTTTGCGTAAAGTCCCTGATTCGCTCCAAGGAAGTGAGTCCTTAGGCGAAAGGCTGGTAGAGTTTTCTAAAAATAAAGGGTCAGAGGCTGTAGGCACATTAATATCGTTAGCTATAAATACCGCAAGCAGTGCCATAGTCTCTTAACAAGTTGCTCAATGAACGCCTGCGGCTGGACCGCTAGAAGCGTTGCTTCGCAACAACGCGGCCCATTAGCAAGGCGTTAGCTGCCCAAGAGGAATCGCGTGAATCTCACAGAAATGGAAGTAAAAGAGTTGTTGAGGCTGCAAGCTTCAATTACCAAAGAGCTTAAAAATCGTGGGGTCGTGAGAACTCAGAATAATCCCCTTGGAGATTACACTGAGTGGCTGGTTGCTAACGCTCTAAATCTTGAGCTTGAGGCGAACTCAAAAGCAGGTTACGACGGCATGGACTCGAATGGAGTACGCATTCAAATTAAAGGTCGTAGAGTCACTCCCACCAATAATTCGCGGCAGCTTAGTGCAATCAGAAAGTACAGTGAAAAAGACTTCGACGAATTGGCTGCGGTAATTTACGACGAAGACTTTAATGTCATTGAGGCATTACTAATCCCGCACGAGGTTGTGGGTGAATATGCCTCATTTCGAGAGCATGTAAATGCTCATATATTAATCCTCAAAGGGCCAATTCTTAGTGACCCTAGAGTTAAATGTATAAAGCAGGTGATATGCAGCTAACAAGGCCAAGCACAATCGTGCAATGCAAAAAACGCATTGCACTGGACCTCGCTACGCTCGGCCTGTGCTGGCGGCGTTGGGCGCCTAAAGCACGCTGTCTCAAAGATAAGGATTAAAAATGATTGATGTATCTGGAGAATGGTCCGGCCATATCGCAGGGACGAATAATGCAAATGTGTTTGTTGAATTTAAACAAAATGGAGTTCAAGTAACCGGAAGTGCGCGGATTAATGATCCCGTTCATGGCACTGCCGTTTACATCGTCTCGGGATCGGTCGCAGGGGAAACGCTACAAGCGGAGCTTCATCCAGACATGAACTTTTTCGATAAACCGAAGTATCAGACACTCGACGTGAACGGTCAGACCGTGACTGTAAAGCTAGACCCAGCATCTGGCCATGGAGTCGTAACTGTGAATGCAAAGCTCCATGATGCCTCGAATCTTGACGGTGCGTGGAAATCCACAATTGGAACTGGAGGTAGAGTTTTTCTACGAAGGATTCAGCCAATAGAAAACCAAAGCAATAAAAGTGAACACTTGACAACCAATAATTCGAAAAAGGTATTCATTAGTTATTCACATAAAGACTCCGCACATCTTGAGCGTCTTAGAGTCCATTTGAAGCCGTTAGAAAAACTGGGGATTGTAGACGTATGGGATGACACCAAAATAAAGGTGGGGGATCACTGGGAGAAAGAAATAGAAACCGCCCTTCATCAAGCTGCAATTGCAGTTCTGATTGTCAGTGCTGATTTTCTCGCGTCAGATTTTATTGTTGACAACGAACTTCCTCCGATATTGGAAAAAGCACAACTTGACGGAACAAAGATCGTTCCAGTCATACTCAAGCCTTGTAGATTTTCACGCGACGCCAATCTGTCTAGATTTCAGGCTCTGAATCAACCAGATAAACCGGTGCATGGCATGAATGAATCAGAGCAAGAAGTTATATGGGACAGACTTTCCCAAATAATCGAAGCGGAAATTAATGCATGAGGCAATATTCGCCCAACAATGCCTTCCAGCGGACGCAGTCGCTATCGCGTCTGCTCCGCTGAAGGCCGACGTTGATATTTTAGAACTGGAGTACTCAAAATGGAAGTTGAAGGCCAGCTAGTTATCAATAAAAAACAAACTATACCGAGTATATCTGCACATATTTCAATTCTTGGAGGAATCAGCATTAATGGAGACAGAAAGTGCTTAGATATTCCTCTTTTCTATGAATACTTCATCAGAAGAAATTTGTCTGTGAAAGGAGTTTCGTATCGTATTGAAGGAAACGGTATAGGGAATTTTTCTGAAGGCCCACTAGGTCACCCAGGTGATAACGAACGCAACTATTGGCCTTTAAAAAGCTACCAACTTGAAATGAATTACAGTAGTAAGGGAGTACAGTTAAACATTGCAGTCACTTCTGAACAAGGTTCTTGCCCCTTCGACAAAAACAAAACTTTGTCGCCATTAGAATTGGATATTGAATTGTTTATTCCTATCGAAAAAATTGATGAATTCTTAGGTGAAAATCTGCGTTATAGCTTTGCTGAGCAAATGACAAAGTTCTTCAATAAAAATCATAACAAGGCGCTTAAGTAATGAGGCGCTTTACGTGCCACTTAGCTTAGCGCTAGGATCAAAAAAACACTAAGGAAACCTTAATGCTAAAGAATGGACTATTAGGAATTTTTTCGGTAATTATTGGGCTTGTATTAATAGTAGGAGATTTTCACTTTTATGTGATGATAGCTGGTGGTGCTTTTATAGTTTTGGCACATGTTTTTCTTCTTATTTTTATACGAGAAATGATTAAAAAAACTGTGGATTTCTCACAAAAAAAGAAAGCTCAAAAAAGGATTAGAGAAAATTACTAAATAAATTTTAATGAATGATGTGAAATTGGGGTCAGGTCTTGCATTTTGCAGGGTTAAGAAAATAGGATTAACTCTTGTGCAAAATACAAGACCTGCCCCCGGGATTCCTGAACTTTCGCTGCACTGCTGCATCATTTACGGTGGCCGTTAGATCACATGGCTTCGTCGTCTTGTGCCAACTCGCCTTCAGCCTGCGCCTCATATGATGTTTTTGTTCATCAGCACGCAGTTTTGCTAGCGGGTTATCGCGCCCTTCGGTTGCTTTCGCCTTCGGCTCATGGTCTCTGCTTCGCTCTGACTCCTCCAGACCTAACCTTGCGGTTAAGCCCTTGCCATTCGGTAGTAGTTAACATCTAATAACGATTATAAATCGCTATGGATGGTGACCTTCCTACAGAGGACTTTCACCTCATTAGTTCATGTCCATGCTGGGCGTACACAAGCGCAAGCACTCGGAATAATTTTCCGCTTCGCTCCAAATTGCCCGGTGTTGCGGGCGTTAGCCATCATAGAATGAATAGGATTGAGCAATGGATAAAGTGGTGTACGTAAAAGCATATTTTCGACCTATAGGTAAAGAGATCACTGTTAATGTTCCAACTGGTGAAACCAAAAAAGGAATGTTTGGTGGTGAAAAACAGATAACACGTAAAGAAAAGCAGTGGAAAAGCACAGGCTGGTCTGACTGTGAGATAGACGGAGAAAGATTGACTGAGGATTTACAAAGAACAATCGAGGCTCTTAATAAGGAAGGGTATTCCATAAAATCAATTACTTCAATTTTGTCAGGTGCATATAATTATCAATATCAAGCAGAGGGCATTACAAGTTCTCCTCGCTTTTTAAGTGATACTGAAGCTGTTAAAGGCGGCGCAAGTTATGGTTACGGGTATGGGTATTCATACACTGAAAGCTTAATTGTTCACGCAGCTAAAAATGTATAACACATATGAGCCGCCTCGGAGTCAATAGAATATAACGCTCTTATCTGGCCGCGAAGCGGTCAGTTTTTTAATTAATCAGTCAGCCAGTTTTCTTCGTCTGTCATTGTCGTTGCCAAAACGAGTTTGCAACAAACACATATTGAGACTCTACTTACCCCGTGCTCAACGGGTGCCTACCAATACGTCATCCCTGATGTGAGTAGGGGTACTAGACATTCATCGGTTAACCTGAGAAAGGCGCTATTCAAAACAGTGGAATAGATTTCCAGTTAGTATCAGGCTCAGTTCAGGTGCAAACCGCTTTACTGATTGTTAATGCACGCCAGTGAAGCGTCTAATCAAGGCCAGGGGCTAATGTGCCCGGACCACAAGACCTGTTAAATTTAATAAGGGTTACCAGGCCTTCAACGGTCTCTGTTATTTCCAGTTAGACGTTCAGCTCACTTCACTGCGTGACTTACCCGGTTAAAAATCGCTGTTCATCAAATACCTGCTGATTCTTAAGCATAAAGTAAACACAGCGTCCTAACTTGTGAGCCAGGGCGGTCAGTGCCTTCGCTTTGCCCATACGTTTATGTAATCGGGCCAGATATGACTGAGCCTTCTCATTCCCTCTCAGATAACCGACGGCAACTTCACCAAAGGCCCATCGCAAATGTGCGTTACCAATTTTATTGCCTTGAGTACCGTATATTTTTCCTGCGGACTCAGCCCTGCATTTGATCAACCGGCTGTATGATGCAAACTTCTGAACGTTTTCAAAGCGTGTAATATCGCCGATCTCATACAGAATAGTGAGTGCCAGTATGCGTCCCATGCCAGGTACGCTGGTTAATATATGGTAATCCCGCCCATTGTGATGTTTGGCGTGCTTTTCGATATAGCATTCGATAGCACTGAGCTGGCGGTGATAAAACTCGATAATATTCAGATCCAGGTCGATATTTTTCTGCACGGATTCATCTGCAAACTTCTGGCGCATCTGTTCCCGGGCATTGGGGTAGCGCAGATTCAGGTTGTTAGGTGGCAGGTTGTACTGACTGGTGGTGTTTTTGACATGGGCTTTCAGATCGGCACCGTGTCTGACAATGCGAGTCCGTCGACGTAGCAGGTCACGGGTCGCCCTCATTTCAGCGGGATACACATAGGCTAAGGGAAAGTTTCCGCCACGAATTAAGTGCGCGATTTTGTATGAGTCAATCCGATCATTTTTAGCTTTTCCTCCATGGATCGCTTTCATATACAGGGCGTGACCCAGAATAAAATCGATGTTATGTTCATGACAGAAATCGGAAATCCAGTACCAGCAATGCATACATTCGACCCCGAGAACAACATTGCCGAGATAAGGAGTCAGAAGATCGAATAAGGGTTCAGGCTTGGCTTTAATCTCTTTATGAAGCACGGTTTGCCCATCATCGTCTAAGATACAGACGTACAGGGAGCGTGCATGCAAGTCGATACCGCAGTAAAAAGGATGTTTGTTGGTGTAAAATCTCATGGGTCTTCTCCTTTTGGTTTGGTCGCCTTCCAGCTTAGTGTGAAAACAGTAAGCTGGGGGAGAAGGCTCTATGAGTATCAAGGCAAATGCACTCGGACGTCAAAAAGCGCCGCTCGTTCCTCGCTCTGCTTTTTGCTGCCGGTGATTTGCGGCGTTTATGTCCCCTCTGTATTATCGTGGCTACCGCTGTTATTTTTGCTTTTTCTAGCGAGTCGCGAAGCGACGTTCTAACCACTAGCCAGCGGCGAAGCCGCGATCTAGCCACTGCTTTCAAAGCGCTCTAGCCACTGCTCTTAAAACGAACTACCTGCCGCTGTGCTCCCCAGCTCCCGGGTTGGGCCTCAAACTTTCCTGCCAGCGGTGTTTTGCAGTGATTGCAGCAACCGTGTTTATCGAGATTCCATTCGCCTAACTGGTACTGGCAGCGTTCTATCAATAACTGGCCGCAGTGGCTGCAGTACGTTGAGCCGCTGTCGGTTGCGGCAACATTGCCGGTATAGACATGTTTCAGCCCGCAACTGAGTGCGATGCTGCGCGCATTTTCAAGGGTTTGCAGTGGTGTGCGCTGCCTGTCCTGCATTTTGTAATCGGGATGGAAGGCGGTAAAGTGCAGAGGCACCCGCGGGCCCAGTTTTTCGTATATCCATTCACACATCTGGCTGATTTCATCCGGATCATCATTCTCACCGGGAATGATCAGGTTGGTAATTTCGACCCAGCAGTCGGTCTGATGTACCAGATAGATCAGGGTGTCGAGTACCGGTTGCAGGTGGCCGCCACAGAGTTTGTGATAGAAGCGTTCACTGAAGCCTTTCAGATCGATATTAGCGGCATCCATATAGCGGAAAAATTCAGCTCTGGGGTCGGGCAGGATAAAGCCTGCCGAGACCGCGACAGAGTGGATGTTCTGTTCCCGGCAGGCCTGGGCGACGTCAACGGCATACTCCATAAAGATAACCGGGTCGTTATAGGTGTAAGCGATTGAGCGGCAGCCTGTTTTGACGCAGGCATCGGCGAGCATCTGCGGGCTTGCCTGGCTGGCGAGGGTGTCCATCTGCCGTGATTTGCTCATATCCCAGTTCTGACAAAACTTGCAGCTCAGATTGCATCCCGCGGTGCCAAAGGAGAGCACCGGGGTGCCGGGCAGAAAGTGGTTGAGTGGTTTTTTCTCAATCGGATCGATGCAGAAACCGCTGGAGCGTCCGTAACTGTAAAGTACAATTTCGCCTGCTTCGCAGCCCCGGACATAGCAGAGTCCGCGCTGACCCTCTTGCAGTTTGCACCGGTGTGGACAAACATCACACTGGGTGCGCCCATCTTCAGAACGATGCCAGTAGTGGGTTGGATGCTGTGGATTGACTGATTGCATTGGGGCTGATGACCTATACTGAGCGTATGAGTACGTTTGCTATCTAAGGATCAGTGTATATGAGAATTAAGCAGTCTGCTGTTGCTGGCATGTTCTACCCGGATAATCCTGATGAACTTGCGCTGATGGTCAGTCAGTTATTGGCAGATAACCCGCAACAGGGTTGCAGGCCGGTGGCTATTCAGGTGCCCCATGCGGGCCTGATCTATTCGGGAGGGATTGCCGCCAAAGCCTATAACCGCATCCGTCCCTATCTGAACGTGATCAGCCGGGTTGTGCTGTTGGGACCCGCGCATCGGGTGCCGTTGCGGGGGATGGCAGTGATCGGGGCTGAGGTGTGGCAAACCCCGCTGGGGCCACTTCAGATCGATCGTGAGCTCGGAGATAAGCTGGTTGATGACGGGCTGGCGGTAGTCAACGATACTGCGCATGCGCAGGAGCATTGTCTGGAGATACAGCTGCCTTTTTTACAGCTGTTGGATGGTGCATTAAAGGTGTTGCCGGTGCTGGTGGGGCAAACGCCATCAGAGGATGTTGCTGCACTGATCAGCCGGGTACTGCGGGAGCCGCAAACGCTGCTGGTGATCAGTAGCGACCTGAGTCATTTTCACCCTTACGCAGAAGCACAGCAGATCGACCGGGCAACGTTGCAGCAGATTAGCCACCTTGCGACAAACATTACACCGCAACAAGCCTGCGGCTGTAACGCCCTGAACGGTATGCTGGCCTATGCAGCAGAACAGCGGCTGGAGGCCGAGCTTCTGGGGTACTGTAATTCCGGGGACACCGCCGGTGATCAAAGCCGGGTAGTGGGGTATTCATCCTATGCATTCTATTGAGCGTTACAGTGCGACCGAGCAGCAGTTTCTGCTTCAGCTTGCCCGGGAAACGGTTGCCCGTGGGGTGTCGGGTCTGGAGCCTCAACGCCCCTCAGCCGAGAATATTCCTGAGGGGGTGGAGAGGTCGCGAGCCTGCTTTGTTACCCTGAAGCTAGATGGGCGGTTGCGTGGCTGTATTGGCAATCTGGAAGCGAACAGTTCGTTGGTTGATGCGGTGCTGCGTAACAGTTATCTGGCCGCATTCCGGGATCAGCGTTTTGATCCGGTGTCTGCAGCTGAGTTGGCAAAGCTGCAGTATGAGATCTCGGTGCTGACGCCAATGGTGCCCTTGCCAGTCAGTAGTGAAGCTGATCTGCTGGCTAAGATCCGGCCGGGTATTGATGGTTTGTTGTTCGAAGCTGAAGGGCACCGCTCTACCTTTCTGCCGTCGGTGTGGGAGCAGTTAAATCAGCCAAAGAATTTTCTGAATCAGTTACGACAAAAGGCTGGGCTTGCTGCGGATTACTGGAGCGATGATGTACAGTGCTGGATCTATCAGGCCATTAAAATTGGGGAAGTTGAGAGTGATTCGGGTTGAGGTAACGGACATTACGACGCTGAATGTTGACGCGATCGTTAATGCTGCCAACAGTTTATTGCTGGGTGGCGGCGGTGTTGATGGCGCGATTCATCGTGCGGCAGGTCCCGGGTTGCTGGCTGAATGCCGGACTATTGATGGTTGTCCTACCGGCGAAGCTCGTATTACCCGGGGCTATGAGTTGCCCGCACCGTATGTGATTCATACGGTAGGTCCGATCTGGCAAGGCGGGGACAGAGGCGAGTCCCGGCTGCTGGAGTCCTGTTATCTTAGTTGTTTAAAGCTTTGTCCGGCTTATCACATTAAAAGCATCGCTTTCCCTGCTATTAGTTGCGGCATCTACGGATATCCCAAAGCCGAGGCGGTCGCAATCGCCACCCGCGCCGTATCGACAGCTTATAAAAAATGTGGGTTGGAAGAGGTTATCTTTTGCTGTTTTGATGAGGAGATGGCCGGGCTTTATATACAGGCTCTATAAACAAGCTCTATAAACAAGCTCTATAAACCGGCTTTAGCAACAAGGGCTGGCATCGGGCCGTTAGTTGCTTATCATAACAGAGAGTAGAACAGAGAGCTGAGCAGAGAGTAACGCATAAATTAAAACAGGGAGCTTCAGGCTCCCTGTTATCTGCTATCTGTCGGGTTAATGACGGATCAGTTGATGTCGATAGTGCGCGGCTTCATCGCTTCAGGTATCTCCTGAACAAGGTCGACATGGAGCAGGCCATTTTCCATAGAGGCATCGGTGACACGCACATGGTCTGCCAGCTGGAATTTGCGTTCGAATCCTCTGGCCGCGATCCCCTGATGCAGGTATTTGCGCTCAGTTTCGTCGGCATTCTTACGGCCGGTGACTGTCAGCATGCCGTGCTCGGTATTAATAGACACTTCAGACTTATCAAAACCGGCAATCGCCATCGTAATGCGGTAAGCGTGCTCGCTGATCAGTTCAATATTGTAGGGTGGATAGCCGTTCTGGGCCTGTTCGTTGCGGGTCGCGTTGTCGATCATCGATGCCAGACGATCAAAGCCGATGGCGGAACGGTAGAGTGGAGCCAGGTCAAATTGACGCATAGTAATATCCTCATAGAGCAATATGTTTTAGTTGCCTATCACAATGATCAGGCGGTTTACGGAGCTCTTCTGAGCCTCCGTTAATCTACTTTATAAGGACAAAAAAAAGCCTTTCAAGGGAAAGGCTGTTTTTTAAGTAAAAGTTTTTAACGCTTAATGTTTAAACTCATCAATATCGTTGGTGATCTCGACTTCAACCCTGTCTGCGGGAATCTTAAAGTCATAAACCCGCTCCCAGCCTTCGGATTCGGGAGTACGCTCCCACACGGTACCTGCGTTATATTCCACCAGTTCAGTCAGTGACGGATCCAGTTTTGTCATCTTTTCGACGGCGACCGGAATCAGGTTGGTTATCTCATCTTCAAGAAATTCCGGTGTTTCATAGCCGGTAAACATCCGCCAGCCGGTGTCATTCAGATGGGCAGGCACGGTTTTGTACATAAAGCGCACCGGTAACTTTTCCTCGAAGACCATTTTTGAGACAAGTGCCAGAAAGCCATTTTTCGTTTGGGCAGTTTCATCTTCTTTGCTTAAAGGCTTATCGATATCATCGAGACTCATGACAGCTCCGGTTCAATGTGTTGTTACGAAGGCGGTATTCTACGCATTTTTGGGGCCAAAGTTTAGCGAGAAATAGCCCTTTTCTGATGGATGACAAGCGATCCAGGCGGGCAGGGTATACACACTGGCTGCTTAATCCTGCATTTTTGATTGCCTGAACTGCTTCGGTGTCACACCGCACAGCCGTTTAAAAAAACGGTTGAAGTAGGCGGGATCGGAAAATCCCAACAAGTGTGAAATGTCTGCAGCGGATTTACCGGTAAAGATTAAGTTACGCTGCGCTTCGGTGAGGATGCGCTGGTGAATCAGGCTGAGTGCTGTTTGTTGCCGCAGTTTTTTACAAATCTCGTTCAGATGGGCTGCGGTAACGCCCACCTTATCTGCGTACCAGTCGACGCTGTGTGCCTGATCAAAATGGCTTTCAAGCAGATCGGTAAATCGTTTTAATCTTTGTTCTGAGCGGCTTTTGGGGAGTGCATCCGCTTCGCTCATGAGCAGATGTTGACGGGTAATCCAGATCCCCAGGGAGAGCACTCTGTTTTCCATCAGCAGGTGGCGGTAGATCTCCTTTCCTGCGCACTCTTCGTTAAGCGAGGAGAGCAGGTCATTAAGGTAGTTTCGGTCGGCTCCGGTTGAGAAAGAGGTCGCAGTACCGTGGGTCCACGAAGGGTCATCGAGTACTTTTTCCAGTTTTTTCAGCAGGGGGCGGGCGACCGCGAGTACATAGCCGTTGGAGCCGGACTCCCAGCGAAATGTGTGAACACACTGTTCGGGAATGACCAGCAGATCGCCGGCACTTATCAGCAGTGAGCGACTATCAACCTGGGCTGAACCCTGTCCTTCAAGGACAAAGAACATCTGCATCAGATCCCGGTGTCGGTGGGGTTTGATCTGCCAGTCATAACGGGCACTTCGCAGACTTAACTGTTCGCAGTGAACCATATCCTCTACCGGCCAGGCCGTGGATTCACCATAGAAATCGGTGATAGGAATAGGGTGGTGTGAGTGGTTAGTTGTCATTCTGATATCGTTTAATCCATGTTTTGTACAATAATAAAGCATGAAATTTGCATTTTATCCAGTGTGGATACGCGTAATATACAACTTGTAGAAAGCGCCTATATTTTTGTATTAGGGTTTTGGTAGTCCCGCAACTCAATGGAGTCACTATGACTATAAAAAAAATGCGTGCTATTCCAGGCACTACTTTCTTCGATGGACCGATGTCCACGAAGGGCTATCCCGTGAATAAAATGTTCTACTCCTTCAACTCGAAGGAGGGCCGTGATGCCTTTGTCGCCGATGAAGAGGCTTACATGGAAAAATTTAAGCTGAATGACGCTCAGAAGCAGTGCGTGCGTGATCGTGATGTTCTGGGCCTGATTCGTGAAGGGGGGAGTATTTATTACCTCGCTAAAATCGGACCGATTCTGGGTCTGAATGTACAGGATTTCGGTGGTTTACAGACTGGACAAACCACCGAAGAGTTTCAAGCATATCTGGACAGTCAGGGGATAGGTAAAAACAATGGCTAAAATAGTAGGCGGTATCGGTTCATCTCATATTCCAGCCATTGGCGTTGCCATGGATAAAGGTCTGGAAGACACGCCATATTGGCGCGACTTCTTTCAAAGCTATGTGCCGCTGAGAAAGTGGTTTAACGAAGTTGATCCAGACATTCTGATTATTTTTTATAACGACCATGGTCTGGAGATGTTTCTGGATAAGAAACCTACCTTTGCCGTGGGTACAGCCCCCGAGTATGAAAATGCCGACGAAGGCTGGGGTATCAACCCTATTCCTCCGGTACGGGGCGAGACTGAGTTGTCCTGGCATATTGTCAATGAGCTGGTTGAGAACGATTTCGATCCAACCGTGTGTCAGGAGATCAAAGTTGATCACGGTCTGACCGTGCCGCTGACGCTGATGTATCCTGGCAAGGATTACTCCAAGGTTAAGGTTATCCCTATCTGCATCAACTGTGAACGCCACCCAATGCCTAAGCTGTCTCGCAGCTATGCATTTGGTCAGCAGGTTGGTCGTGCGGTTGAATCCTTCGGTGGTGATCAGAAGGTTGTTGTCATGGGAACTGGCGGTCTGTCTCATCAGTTAGATGGTGAGCGTGCAGGTATTATCAACACCGATTTTGACACAGAGTGTCTGGACAAAATGGTATCTGATCCGGAAGCGCTGACTAAATACAGTCTAGAAGATATTGTCGAGCTGGCCGGTGGTCAGGGCGTTGAGCTGAATATGTGGATGGCGATGCGCGGTTGTCTGACTGGCAAAGTAACCGAGGGGTATCGTAATCTGATCGCTCCGATCTCCAATACGGCGGCTGGTATTCAGTTACTGATCAACGACTAAGTCTGTTGTTTGCCGTTTAACGGAAATAAAAAAGCCCTGATGGTATATCAGGGCTTTTTTTAGTTTTGAAATATTCGTTTTAAGTTTACAGCTTGGAAATCAGAGTCTTGAGATTCTGTTTTAACTGCTCGGTCTGATCAGAAGGTATTGAAGCCAGTAACCGGGCTTCTTCAGCCAGTGCCAACTGCTTCATCTTTTCACCGACCTCAGAGCCTTTAGCTGTGATCCGCGCAGTGCTTCCCGACACTTCAACAAGTCCCTTTTCTGCCATCCAGCTGATAGTCTGATTGAAGGCTACTTCAGGCTGCATAACCCGCTCTGCAAGTTCCTGGGTGTCGATCTCTGGAGAAGAGACCATGCGGGCAAGGATACGCCACTCTTCAGGGGTAATATCATGGTGTTGCTTGAGTTTTGGGTAGAGTTCGGAGCTAAACCCCTGGTAAGCAACGCGCAGCAGGTAAAGCAGGTAGCTGCCGACGAAATCATCTTCCTGTGATGATGACGCTTGTGAAATGTTCATCTCCGGGTGTTGAGACGAGATTGCATAGCTACCCCGGGCAAAGACCAGTGGTTCAACGCTGTCGTTGTAACGGTAATTAACCACTTCGCCAACTAAGATAAGATGATCGCCACCTTCATAGACGGCCCAGGTTTTACATTCAAACTGAGCTGCATAATCATCCAGAATCGGTGAGCCGCCCAGGCCTGCGGTGTAAGCTGCGTTGGCGAACTTGTCTTCTCCCCGGCTGGCAAAGTTATTCGAGGTGGAAACCTGATCCTTACCTAAGACGTTAACCGCAAAATGCTTGGCATTTTCAAAGGCAGGCAGGCTGTGTGCGCCTTTATCGATGCTCCAGAGCACCAGCACGGGATCCATAGAGACTGAGTTAAAACTGCTTGCCGTAACGCCAACTGGCTTGCCATCAGCATCCAGAGTCGTAATTACCGTTACGCCGGTTGGAAACTGAGAGAGGGCGCGGCGAAAATCTTTTGGGTCGAATGCAGACTGAGACATGGAGGGTCACCTTTGATGAATGGAGGATCTTTGTAATTATTATTGTAGCTGCCTTCGAAAGAAGGCAGGACAAAGATTAATATGTTAACTAATTATAGAGTGCATAGAGTGATTAAACATATATTTTCCACTGCTTTAATTGTACTTTTCATAGGAAAATTAGTTAGAGTATATGGCTGCTTGCACTAGATATAGTACCTATATTATTGAAAATAAAGCTAATTTTTATTTTCTCTGTACTGGCTTGCGGTAATGCCTGCATTTCTGCGAAAGAAGCGTGCGAAGTAAGCCGGGTCTTTAAAGCCCAGTTGATAGCTGATCTCCGTAATGGGGGCCGAGGAGTAGGTTAACAAACGACGGGCTTCCTGCATCAGGCGCTCCATGATGAGGCGTTTAGAAGGGAGTCCGGCCAGGCGTCTGCATATCTCATTCAGCCGCGCCTCGGTGACGCTGATCATATCGGAGTACTGGGCCAGGGCCAGATGATCCTGGTAGTGGTTTTCAATTAACTCATTAAAGCGGTGAAATATACGTACATCTTCCTTCCGGGTTTTCTGTTTCTGATGGGTCTGATCCGAAAGGCGGGCGATATCTATCAGTACCAGCTGTAACAGCGCTTTTAAAGCCAGGGTATGCTCGATGCTGTTATGGTCATTTTCATCCGCCATCTGACTTAGCAGATAGAGCATCTGTTTGGCATTAGCATCCTGTTCGGGGAATAGTGCTACGCACAGGGGGGTGTTCATAATGCCGTTATTCCCCCAGCGGGTGGGGCCCATGCCTCCCATCAACTCCCACACAAGCTGTTGCCTTGCCGTAATCACATGGCCGGTGGCGTCATTGTCTGTGACAAACGCATGGGGAATTGTTGGCGGAGTGAGGAAAAACATCGGGCCCTCGACGGTGTAGCTGGTTTCATCCAGATGTACACGAACGGTTCCGTTAAGAATGACATGAATCTGATAGAAGCGATCATGATGATGCACCGGCATATTGCGGCCAAAGAAATCGGCCAGCTTTTCCAGGTGTTCATAATGTATTTCAGCATCGATGTAATGCTGATCGTACGCCTGTCCGATATCGATATTGGGAATATCGGCGGATGCCGTGTCGCTTTGGGCGAGTGGGCTGGATCTGCTACTCATCTTTTCTGCTATCTCGGTCATGGACTTGGTGACTCAGTAATACTTAACTATAGTGACTAATGTAAGATATGAAAGTAATGTTGCTTGTATATGGATTTGTACAAGCTATGTCAAAAGCTATCGATCTGCATATTGTCATGTTTATGTGAAAACAACTAAATATAAGGCTTTTACTGTTTTCTGGAATAAATCCAAATCTAATTATACTTCATATGTTAACTATGGAAAGTGCAAATTAGACTATGAAAGATCCATTTTATTCTGCCTGCCTGTCATCAATAATGTATTCATGCTTTTGATCGCTGGGTTGTTTCTGGTGCTCTGATAAAAGGAGTTCAGGCAAAACAGCTGTTACGAAAACAATAATCAGAAAGGTAATGAGTAATGGAAAGACCAAATCCAATGCTGGGTGAGCTCAAAAAGATTCTTCCTGCTATCGCGGCAAATGCGGTTCAGGCTGAAAAAGAGCGTAAAGTGCCGGATGAGAATATTCGCCTGTTAAAATCAATTAATCTCCATCGTGCTCTTCAGCCAAAGGCTTATGGTGGCATGGAGTTGTCATTACCTGAAGTGACCGATTGTATTGCCGCACTTGCCGGTGCCTGTGGCGGTACTGCCTGGGCTTTCAGTCTGTTGATTACCCATAGTCATCAGATGGCGATGTTTTCAAAACAGGCTCAGGATGAGTTCTGGGGTGAAAATCCGGATGCGGTGGCCAGCAGTTCAATTGCTCCTTTTGGTAAAACTGAAGAGTGTGAAGGCGGTGTTATCTTCAACGGAGATATGCGCTGGAGTTCTGGCTGTGATCATGCTCAGTGGGCCATTCTGGGTTTCCTGCGTGACAACAAAGAGACCGGTGAAAAAGACTACTGTTTCGGTGTTGTTCCATCCAGTGATTATGAGATTGAAGATGACTGGTACTCTGCGGGCATGAAGCCTTCAGGCACTAAGACGTTGAAGATCAAACCGAATACTTTTATTCCTGAGCACCGTATTGAACGCGCCAAGGCGATGATGAGTGGTCAGTCTTCAGGCTTTGGTTTATACCCTGACAGCAAGATCTATTACACCCCGTACCGTCCTTACTTCGCCTGTGGCTTTGCGGCTATGGCACTGGGTATCGCAGAGCGGATGCTGACGGTTTATACCGAGATGACGAAAAACCGTACCCGTGCCTATACACTGGCCAGCAGTGGCAAAGAGATTCCACCGCTGATGCGTCTGGCCGAGGCCACTCATCAGGTTGCTGCGGCGCGGGCGTTTATGGAAAAAACCTGGGACGAGCATAAAGAGTTTGGTGAGCAGAAACGCTACCCAACCGATGCCGAGCTGGCTTTCTGGCGTACCAATCAGGCCTATGCGATTAAGATGTGTTGTGAGGCGGTAAACCGGCTGTTCGAGGTAGCGGGTGGTACTACCTGGATTCACGACAACGAAATTCAGCGTCTGTGGCGTGACTGCAATATGACAGCTGCCCATGCGTATACCGATTACGACGTTTGTAAGCAGATTCTGGGACGCTCGCTAATGGGGATGGATCCTGATCCAACCATGGTGTAATTTTCCACTTTTTAAAAAGCCCGCGAATTTCGCGGGCTTTTTTTTGTCTGATAATGATCAATATGAAGACCGGATACGGGCTAAAAAAATCTTAAAAGTGTTAGTATTGCTAACTTAGTTTTGCCACTATCGGCTAATAACAGGTTTTTTATAATACAGGTATGCATGAAAGCACCAAAATCTCTTCTGCCACTGATTGATGAAGGTTTGATCGACGAAGTTATTAGCCGACTCATGAGCGGTAAAGAAGCGGATATCTATATCGTCAGCTGCTCCGGTCAGATTCGTTGCGCCAAGGTCTATAAAGATGCGGTGAAGCGAAGCTTTAAAAATGCCGCGCAATATCAGGAGGGGCGCAAGGTCCGTAGTGGCCGGCGTGCCCGGGCGATGGAAAAAAACTCTGCCTACGGTCGTAAACAGCAGGAAGAGATCTGGCAAAATGCCGAAGTAGATGCGCTGGCCAGACTCTACCGGGCGGGTGTGCGTGTGCCGGAAACCTATGGTTGCATCGATGGTGTTCTGCTGATGGAGCTGGTGGTTGACGATCAGGGCGATGTTGCGCCTCGTCTTGGGGATGTGTTGCTGACTGAAGAGCAGGCGCTGGAAGATTATGCCGTGATGATGCACTACGTTAAGCTGATGTTGTGTGAAGGTATTGTACATGGCGATCTGTCTGAATTTAACGTGCTGGTGGATGAGTACGGCCCGGTGGTGATTGATCTGCCGCAGGCGGTTGATGCCTCGGCGAACAACAGCGCGCGGGCAATGTTGCTGCGTGATGTCAATAATATGACCCGCTATTACTCCCAGTTTGCCCCGGTACTGAGCCTGTCCCGCTATGGTGAGGAGATGTGGGCGTTGTACGAAGAGGGGGAGCTGAAGCCTGAAACTGAGCTGACCGGCCTCTATGATGGTGATGCCGATAGTGCCGATGTTGATTCGGTACTGGAGGAGATCAAAGCGGTGATGCAGGAGGAACGCGAGCGGCAGGAACGGCTGAAAGAGGCCGAAGAGATGTAATTTGCGTTAAGCCGTCTCCGGCAGAGCGACCCTCTACGGGCTGTT
>NZ_JBNKYN010000032.1:0-43251 GCF_050300915.1 Amphritea sp. | reverse complement strand
ATACCCCGCCGGTTGCAAATCCGCAGCGTGAGCAGCAATGGCGCAAACAGTTACAGCCCTATTATCAGCAGTTTGGTATCGATTCTGAAAGTATCCCCGCCGGGCCGGGCCGTAATCCGTTCGATAGCGAGATGGCGGCATTGATCGAGCAGTACCGACCGGCCGTGGTTAGCTTCCATTTTGGTCTGCCAGCGCCGGATCTGCTTGAACGGGTGCGTCACTGTGGTTGCAAAATTCTCTCCAGTGCCACCACGGTGGCCGAAGCCGTATGGCTGGAACAGCAGGGCGTGGACGCGATTATTGCCCAGGGCGTTGAAGCTGGCGGACATCGGGGCTTCTTTCTTGATCGTGACCTGCATAGCCAGTCGGGGACAATGGCGCTGCTGCCGCAGATTCTTGCCGCCACCCGGTTGCCGGTGATTGCGGCCGGTGGCATTGCCGATCACCGCGGGATTCGTGGGGCACTGGCAATGGGGGCTGCTGGCGTACAGCTGGGCACTGTGTTTCTGCTCTGCGATGAGTCACGTATCAGCGAGATTCACCGCCAGGCATTGCAGGAAAGCAAGACGCCCACCGCTCTGAGCAATATTTTTTCTGGTGGTGCAGCCCGGGGTATCGTCAACCGGGTGATGGCTGAGTTAGGCCCTATTGCCCCTGATGCTCCGGTGTTCCCTTTGGCAACCGCCTCGATTGCACCGTTGAGAGCGGCAGCAGAACAGCAACAGTCGGGTGATTTCTCACCCTTGTGGAGTGGACAGAATCGTTCTGGCTGTCGTGCTCTGCCCGCTGCAGAGCTGATTCGCGAGCTGTTTGACGGGATAGCTTGATTGGTGGGGTTGATGCAATTGGGTCGGGATAATTTTATCTCAGGGGTTGATATATGAATACTCACCCCCAGATTAAAAATAATTCACTAATCTAGGCCTCTGTCAGCAGCGCTGTTCATGTCTTAATATCTTTGAGGTCTGAACCATGCAGATAGCTGACAAGAAAATTGTCCTTATACACTACACCCTGAAAAACCTGGATGATGAGGTTATGGACTCATCTGAAGGCGCTGAGCCGTTGGCGTACCTGCATGGTAGCGGCAGTATTGTTCCGGGTCTGGAAAAAGAGCTGGAGGGCAAAAAAGCCGGTGACAAGGTGAATGTCGAGGTCTCTCCTGAAGAGGGCTACGGTGAGCTTAACCCTGAACTGATTCAGGAGGTTGATCGTGCTGCGTTTGAAGGGGTTGATAATATCGAAGTGGGTATGCGTTTTATGGCGCAGACTGCCTGGGGGCAGCAGCCGGTGGTTGTCACGGCGATTACCGATGAAACGGTTATCGTTGACGGCAATCACCCGCTGGCAGACCAGACCCTGAAGTTTGATGTTGAGATCGTTGAAGTCCGTGATGCAACTGAGGAAGAACTGAGCCATGGTCATGCACACGGCGAAGGTGGACATCACCACTGATACACTGCGTCATAACAGTAACACCCCATTAAAAGGCGCTAAGCGCCTTTTTTTATCGGCAAAAATAGTCTGAACCTGACGCTCTGTGAGCGAGTGAAGTATCAAAAAATTATGATTCTGGATATTTTTTACCCCTGAGTTATCGATTATTTCACCTGTTGCTGTATATATAATGGATGGATGTTTAGCCCAGCCAAAGGAAAAGTGAATCCCGATGCGAGATCAGATTCAAGCGGTGATAAAAGAGGTGTCCAGTGTTCTCTATGGTAAGCAGGAGGAGATCAAACTGGCACTGACCTGCATCTTCAGTCAGGGACACCTGCTGATAGAAGACCTGCCCGGAATGGGAAAAACCACTCTGGCCCATGCTCTGGCTAAAGTGCTGGGGTTAGAGTATCAGCGCTTGCAGTTCACCAGTGATATGTTGCCCGCGGATATTCTCGGCGTCACGATTTTCGACCCCTCCAGCAATCAGTTTAAGTTTCACCCCGGCCCGGTATTTACGCAGTTGTTATTGGCCGATGAAGTTAACCGGACCACCCCGAAAACCCAGTCTGCTTTGCTCGAGGCGATGGAGGAGGGGCGCGTCAGTCTGGATGGTCAGACCCATCAACTGCCCGAGCCTTTTTTTGTTATCGCAACGCAAAACCCGGTGACCCAGCAGGGCACCTTTCCATTGCCCGAATCTCAGCTGGATCGTTTTCTGATGCGTATCGAGCTGGGCTATCCCGATGCCCGTGCGGAACGCGAGTTGCTGCGTGGCGGTGATCCACGTGAGCGTCTCAGTCGTCTGCCCGCGGTGATCTCGGTATCCCAGTTGCAACAGATATCACAGGCCTGTGCGGGGGTTAAAGTGTCTGACAGCATTCTCGACTATCTGCAACGGCTGATCGCCCATAGCCGTCAGACGCCTGAGTTCAGTTTTGGTCTCTCCCCCCGGGGGGCGCTGGCGCTACTGAGTGCCAGTCGCAGCTGGGCGTATATCGAAGGCCGTGACTATGTTATCCCTGAAGATCTGCAACAGCTGCTGGGGCCGGTTGCCGGTCACCGGTTGCGTGCCGCTGAAGATATCGGCGGCTTTGGCGCTAACGCTCTGATTCAGCAACTGCTGAGTCGGGTTGATGTGCTGGGCTGAGTGACAGAGATGACCTTTGCACAGAGGTTTCGCTGATGATCGGGTCGATACGGCAACGGCTGGGGCGGGCGGTATTCAACTGGAGCCTGCGGCGCAGCCCGCGGTTAAAACAGCTTACCCTGAGTCAGCGGCGTATCTATATCATGCCCTCGCGCGCCGGGTTTGTGTTTCTGCTGCTATTGCTGGTGATGCTGATCCTGGCGATTAACTTTCAGAACAACCTGATGTTTGCCGTGACGTTTCTGCTGGCCAGCCTGTTTGTGATAACCATTTTGCATACCTATGCAAACCTGTCAGGACTGACGATAACATTTTTGCGTGGGCATGCCTGTTTTGTCGGCGAGCAGGCGGCATTTGACCTGACGTTAACGGCGCAGGGGGCGCGCCACTACGAAAGTATTCAGCTGCGTCTGCTTGATGGCAGTGTGACGGCCGTGGATCTGTTAGAGACCCGGCAAACCTCCGTTACGCTGTACCAGCCTGCCCGCCAGCGGGGGCCTCTGCTGGCCAACGCATTGCTCGTTGAAACCTACTACCCGCTAGGTTTGTTTCGCGCCTGGACCTGGTTGCAGGTTGACTTGAAAACCCTGGCTTACCCACGGCCAGAGGCAGGGGGGCAGTTAGCCGACCTGAACGGTTCAGGTGCCGGTGATCAGGCTCAGGTGCATCCGGGTGTGCGTATGGGAGGTGAAGAGTTTATCGGGCTGGAACAGTATCAGGATGGTATGTCACTGAAGCGTGTTGCCTGGAAAAACTATGCCCGGGGGCAGGGGATGCATGCGAAGCAGTATGTTGAACTGAGTGATAACCGGCGCTGGCTACACTGGGATCTCTGGCCAGAGCTTGCCAGGGAGGCGCGTATCTCCCGGCTCACCTGGTGGGTGTTGCAGTTGCACCGTAGCGGTGAGGAGTATGGCCTGCTGTTACCCGGCGTGGAGATCAGTCCCGAACGGGGCGAGGCTCATCGGGTCAGGGTTCTGGAAGCGTTGGCACTGTTTGGCTTGAGTCCACAGGTGATCAGTAGTCAATATCCGACGCAGGAGCAGCACTCGTGAAGCCGCTGTTTCAGCTAACCCGCAGCAGTATGATCTGGTTGCTGGTAACTATTCTGATGGTGATGACGCCCTATATAACGGTGGTGCCCGTGTGGCTGTTTCTGCTGGCGTTGCTGACGGTGGGCTGGCGTCTGATGGTGCACAGTGGTCGCTGGAACTTCCCCCACTGGAGTGTGCGCTCAGGCTTGTTGCTGCTGGTGTTGGTGGGGCTGTTGCTGGAG
The DNA here is from genome assembly GCF_050300915.1 of Amphritea sp. Taxonomy (GTDB): domain Bacteria; phylum Pseudomonadota; class Gammaproteobacteria; order Pseudomonadales; family Balneatricaceae; genus Amphritea. The sequence continues at coordinate 39,385 of NZ_JBNKYN010000032.1, read as the reverse complement.
TTGCGCTCGGGATCGGTGATGGTCGTGACCGTCGGCTTGTTAGTGGCAGCTTTTCTGCTGAAGCTGATGGAGATGTACCATCGTCGGGACGCCCTGGTGGTGCTCTACGTCGCTTTGCTGCTGATTGTGTGCAGCTTTCTCTTTTTTCAGTCGATTCCGATGGCGCTGTATAGTCTGTTGTCGCTGATGGTGGTGACAGCCTGCCTGAATACTGTCTATCGCAGCCAGCAGAACAGCGATGTCTGGCGGCCATTAAAACGCTCTGCAGTGCTCTATCTGCAGGCCTTGCCGATGATGCTGGTGCTATTCCTGATCTTTCCCCGCATCGGCCCACTGTGGCAGGTGGACATGAATACCGGACAGAGCTTTACCGGGCTATCCGACTCGATCTCTCCGGGAGATGTCAGCCGTCTGACCCGCTCTGCCGAGATCGCTTTTCGCGCTCGTTTTGATGAACAGCTGCCGCCTGAAAATCAGCGTTACTGGCGCGGTCTGACCTACGACCGGTTTGATGGTCAGCGCTGGAGTCGCTCTCAACAGTTACCCGGAGGGGGCGGTGACACGCTTGCCAATACCAACGTTCAGCTGCTTACCGGTCCGGAGTATCGTTACCAGATGACGATGGAAGCGACCGGCCAGCCCTGGCGCTACGCCCTGGATCTGCCGTTCAGTTACCCGGTATCGATGCAGCGTATCAGTGATATGACGCTGCAGGGGAAGGGGCCGCTGATGCAGCGGATGCAGTATCGGCTGAGATCCCGTTTTGCGCCATTGAAAGAGTCGCTTTCTGCCGCGCGCATCAGGGATTATCTGCAACTTCCTGAACAGGGCAACGACAAAGCCCGGCAACTGGCGTTGCAGTGGCGCTCGGAAAGCCTGGATGCACAGGGAGTCAGTACAAAAATGCTGGGTTTCTTTGCCTCTGATTTTCGTTATACCCTTGAGCCACCGCTGCTGACACAGCGAGACCGGATGGATCAGTTTCTGTTTCAGACCCGGCAAGGTTTTTGTGGCCATTTTGCCAGTGCCGGCGTGTTTCTGTTGCGTGCAGCCGGTATTCCGGCGAGGGTTGTCGGTGGCTATCTGGGGGGCGAACTGAACCCTTTGGACGGTGCGCTAACCGTTCGCCAGTATGAAGCCCACGCCTGGCTGGAGTACTGGGATAGTGAAAGCTTAAGCTGGCACCGACTGGACCCCACGTCGGTGGTTGCGCCATTGCGGCTGGAGCAGCCTGCGGCGCAACTGTTCAGTTCGGAACCTGCCTTTCTGGCTGATGCTATGCTGATGCGCAACGGCTTTCTCAATGGTGCGCTGTTGAAACAGCTACGACTGCGCTATGAAGCGATTAATTATGGCTGGCATCGCTGGGTGCTAAATTTTCATGAGCGTCAGTCCGGTTTTCTGCAACAGTTAATCGGCGATATCTCTGTGGTTAAAGTGATACTGCTGCTTCTGTTACCGGGTGGATTAGTGCTGCTGGCGGTAGCAGGGAGTTTGTTTATCCGCCGGGGACCGCACAGGGACTCCCTGCAACAGGCGTTGCAACAGCTGGATAAACGTTTGCTGCCGTTTGGCTTGCAAAGACATAGCGGGGAAACGACAGGGCAATTTTTTGCCCGTTTAGCGCGGTCGTATCCTTCACTTTCTGATGAGTTTGCGGCATTGTCGCACTGCTATGAGCAGGTTCGTTATGCAGAAAATCCTGATCCACAGTTGGAGCAAGACTTCAGGCGAATGATGAAGCGCTGTTGCACGCTGATTACCCAATGATAACCCTGTCCGAAACATACCAATGACCTGTCAAGATATAGCGTTTACATCACTGTTTGTTCCCCACATGACTTTCTGTGAGTCCTATCCATGAGTGCTGAAGAACGTTGTCTGCCGCAATATACACTGCGTCGTAGCTCCCGGCGCCGTACCATCGAGATCCAGGTGCGTCCTGACAGTGTCAGGGTACTTGCCCCCACACGGGTGGCGCAATCCCGTATCGACCGGCTGGTGGCAGAGAAAACTGAGTGGATTCGGGTTCGACAGCAGGAACTGCGCCAGCGGTTACCGGCGGCGTCACCTTCGACAGTGCTGGAGCAGGGCAGTCAGTTACTCTGGTTGGGTGAAAGATTAACCCTCGACATCGTCGTTAATCAGCCCGAAACCCTGATTCACTGTGCCGATGGACGTCTCAGGCTGGCGCTTTCCCGGCGTATCCGCAAAATGCCAGCCGAGGCGGTTAAAGAGCAACTGGAGAGGTGGTATCGGCAACAGGCGCAATACTATTTCGAGGCCCGGGTAGCGCACTGGAGCGCACTGATGAAATTAACCCCCTCTGAAGTGCTGGTGCGTAGCTATCGGCGCAAGTGGGGCTGCTGTAACAGTCGGGGAGTGGTCAGCTTCAACTGGCTGCTGCTGATGGCACCCGTGGGGATTATCGATTACGTCATTGTTCATGAACTCAGTCACCTGCAACAGATGAATCATTCAGCGGCATTCTGGTCGGTAGTCGCCCAGTACTACCCCGGTTACCGTGATGCTAAAGCCTGGTTAAACCGCCGTAGCGGGCAGTTGCAATGGCCGCCGCTAGTCAACCTCCCCGGGAGCCAGAACTGACAAAATTGAGAGGCTGTGACGCGATTAAGACTTTAGGTTAAAGGCTATACACCCTTAGTCTCTATCTCGCCGATATTTATCGAGATTACATGAAATGAGTAGTATTTTCCTGTTAATGGCGATGCTTTTGATTTAAAACAGTGTCTGACCGTATCCAAACAATAATGACAAAGAAGTGGATGAGTATGGGGCTCTATGACACATTAGAACGAAACTTTTTCAACTCACTAACCCGCAAAATTGTTGGTAATGTGATTTTCCTGCTGCTGCCCTCGCTGTTGTTTATGGGGCTCAATTGGTATGGCCTTGGGCAACTATCGCAAACAGTCACCCAGACTGGTAACAACGCTGAACTGATATCCATGTTAGATCAGTTACAGCTTTTCAGTTGGCTTTTGCTGGTCTTCGCAGTTGCTGGTTCGTTGTTTATCATCTTTTTCATGCGTCACATCTTTTTACGGCCTATCGGTAAAATGATTGATGTACTCAGTGCTATCAAGGATAAAGATGGCGATATCTCCGCGACACTACCTGATTTTACCCATGATGAAATCTCTACCATGGCGTCCAGTTACAATGGATTTTCCACCAGTCTGAAGAAAATTATCGCTGAGACCCGTAATCATAGTGTCCGGGTTGCCCTGAGTGCGACTCAGTTGAGTAAAGTCCTGCAAGAGGTGCATAAATCCACCAGTGCTCAGGAAGAGCAGGCTCAGCAGGTGCTGATCTCCAGTCAGGAATCGACCACCGCGATTCAGGAAGTGGCTGGCAATACGCTGAAGATATCTGAATATACCAGCAATAACCTGAATGAGATCAGAAGCTCTAGTCATGAACTGGAACAGGTGTTGGGCCAGGTGCGCAATATTTCTGAACTGGCATCCGGGTTTCAGAATACGGTAGAAAAACTGAGTTCCAGTTCAGAGAAAATCACTGAAATTCTCTCGATGGTGAAACGCTTCTCCGATCAGACTAACCTGCTGGCGTTAAACGCTTCTATTGAGGCAGCCAGGGCTGGTGAAGCGGGGCGGGGATTTGCAGTGGTTGCCGATGAGGTACGCAACCTGTCACAACAGGTGCAGGATGCTACCTCTGAGATCGATCAGAATATATCGGTGATGGCCGATCTGGTGAGTGATACCAAAACCAATTCGGCCAACATTCTTGAATACACCCGGAATACCGAAGGGTTTATCAGTGATACCAGTGTGCAGTTCACCCGTCTGGTGAGCGATTTTGAAGGGGTTAACAATCAGCTGACCACCATCAGTTCGACCCTGGATGAGCTGTCGTATACCAATAAAGAGTCCCACTCTCATGTAGAGCGTATTGCGGGTATCAGTGGAGATATTCGTGATGAGATGGAACGCTCCCGGGTATTTTCTGCAGAGCTGGAAAGCTCAACGGAGGAAACCCAGGAGTTGCTGTCACGCTTTATTATTGGTTACGGTAGCTTCGAAAATATTATTCAGGCGGGGCGGGGATGGGCGCGGCAGATACAGGATGCCTTGGAAACACTCAACAGCCAGGGCTTTGATCTGTTTGACCGCAATTACAAACGTACTAACGAAGGTATGCTGCCTGAAAAATATGATGTCAGTTATGTTGAGGCTTATGAAAAGCTATTACGGCCAATGTATGACGATTATCTGAGACAGAAACCCGATCTGATCTACGCACTGGCGATTAGTGTTGATGGGTATGCTCCGGCACATCATCTGAAGGTGTCCGAACCCCTGACCGGCGATTTTGATGTCGATAATGCCAAAAGCCGTCATCGTCGCTTCTTTAAAGGCAGTCGTGCAGAGGTGCGCCGGGTCACCAACACGGCGCCTTTCCTGTTGCAGACATTTGTCCGTGATACTGGCGAAGTGCTCAACGATCTGACCTTTCCAATCTATGTCAACGGCCGACACTGGGGCGCATTTGCGCTGGGTTTCAATCCGGAGATCTTGCTGGATAACGACAGTAAAGCATAAGTCAGCCGCTTATCGGTGATCTATAACCGGCCCGCTTCCGCACAGGAAGTGGGCTTTTTTATGGTTGTAATCAGCTGCAGGTTGATGACTTTGTGCGAATACGTGCCAAAGACCTGTTTGCCCTTAAGTGTCATCTCATCCCCTTATATCTCCAGATATAAAGTTATCTGTCGTCCCGTGTCTCTGATAGCTATTGAGATCAATCTGCAAAGTAACGGATTGGGTTGAGATAAAACGCTTTCTTATACCCTTGAGTAGACGTATCGATAGCCCAGGGTCTTGGCAATAGCGTTACTATTGAATAGTGCAGATGTGCGGGTTTGCCCCTGGCGTTGCCGCTGTCTCCCACGCTGCCTATTGGGTGACCGGCCTGCAAAAGAAGCCCGGCAGTTTGATCAATATCCTGCAAATGTGCGAAGTAGTGAATACGCCACTTTGGGCCCAACCCAACAATCACATTGCCACCTTGACTCAATGATCCCCGATAGAGGACCAGCATATTGGACGAAGCAAGTACGGCAGTTCCTTTCTGCGCAAAGATATCAATCCCCTTGTGCACGCCAGAGCTGCCCCATGGCTCGTACCAGAATGTGTCTTTATTCCAATCAGCATCTGTGGCCCCAGCAACCGGGATGATTTTCGGTTCAGGGATGATAAATCCGATACTGAGTATTAATCCCGCAATGACTAAGAGGTGATAACGTTTCTTCATTCTCATACTGAGTTGCGCCAATTAAAGATGTCGAGTGTGCGGGGCAGTAATCATATTTTGTATCTTTGCCCAGCATGGCCGTGAGCTAATGAAGTGAATCTCTTCTTATGGAAAGGTCACTATCCCTGGCGATTGATGTGGTTATTAAATGTTAATGACCAGCGTTTAGCAAGGGGCTCAACCTGAGGTTTCGTCTGTAGGAGCCGAGGGCAAATGTAACCGCAGCGATATCCTGCTAATTAAACGACGAAGCGAAAGGGGCAATCACCCCTTCAGTACATCTTATTGCTTGTGAGTAACAACAACACCGAACCCCACCGCTTTGATTTTTTTCTTACCGCGAGTCGCTATTCACGAGTTTGTCCAGCTAACAAGCCCGGTTGATACTGCCCGGTTTTGACGTTTTCATGCTCAGTCTGTGAGGGTGGGTGACAGCTGCTAAAGGTGTACACACAGCCCCGCCAGAGTCTTAAGTACTTTCGCTGTACGCCTGCTTATCCTTTCTGTGCGCGGCGATAGCAAGGTCTGGTAGCAGCGTCCAATTAGGTATCTGAACAGGGCTAAAGTGCTCTGTTGGCTGGCATCGCTAACCCCAATAATGCCCTGACTTACAACAAACCAATCGATGAAGAATCAGAGGGCATAATGAATAATAAAAAACTATGGCGCAGCGTGCCGTTAGCCTTGGCAGTAGCATTCAGTAACAGTGCAATGGCGGGTATCAGTCTGTACGATCAGGATGGTACAACATTTTCTGTAGACGGCTATTTCAATGCGTTCTACACCTATCAGGACAGTGAGGATAAAGTTGCTGATACCAACACTAAGACCTCCCGGGTGCGGATGGGATTTCTGCCAAACTATATCGGCTTTAATGTCGGTAAAAAGGTGGGCGATCTGACGGTGGGTGGCCGCTCCTCCTTCTGGGTCTCAATTAATGACAGCAATCAGGTGTCAACAAATGCGAATAAGACGGATTCGATGATCGATGTCCGTCAGTTTTACGCCACTGTTGATGGCGACTTTGGTCAGGTGCTGTTCGGTAAAGATTTTGGCCTCTATGGTCGCAGCAACATCTTTGGTGATGAGCTGTTGATGGGCGTGGGTTTTGCACCGGCAACCACCAGCAATACCACCTTTGGTAATATCACTACGGGATATCCTTATGCCAACCCGACTGCGCAGATTACTTACCGCTCTCCGGTAATGAGTGGCTTCCAGGTTGCCGTAGGTGTGCTGGACCCGAACACTACGGGTAGTACCGCTGCGGGTGATACTAATTCCGCCCGTTTTGAGACCGAAGCGACCTACAGCGCAGATTACGATGGTGTTGCTGTGAAGGCCTGGATTGGTGGTGCCATCGGTGATTCTGTAACTTCGGGTGTTGATGCTAAAGGTATCTCCTATGGGGCGAAGATCGCTGCCGCTGGATTTGCACTGACTGCATCCGGATTTGATCAGGAAGGTATCAGCAGCGTGTTTGCCAGTAATACACTGACCGACAGTGCCGAGTCTGATGGTTATCTGGTGCAGGGTTCCTATGCGTTCTCGACTAACCGGGTGGTGCTGTCTTATGGACAGACGGAAAACACCGCTGCTGGTAGTTCAGTCACTACCAAAGACTCTCTGACCGGTGCGGCATTGTTCCACAACATCAACGACAATCTGACACTGGTAGCTGAGTATACGGTGCACAAGACCGATAACGGCAGCATCGATACCGCAGCAACCGATACCGTTGCTCTGGGTGCTGTGCTGAGCTGGTAACCACTCAGTCGACCCCGCTTCCTTGCCGGTAAACCCCTTCCTCTGCCGGTGAGGATGCTTTTTTACTACTTTAGTCCTGCTTTTTTGTTTTAGAAATCTATATAAAACAATATCTTAATATTTATCTTCGACGCTTTTACTGTCCTTCAGGTACTCAAGTATACTGTTCTCATATTCGATTCCCTTTTACACTCAAGGGTCATCCAAACTACTGGCGTGCTTACTGTGACCGATCATTCATCCCAGAATATTTGCCAGCCCGAGCTGCGCACCGCATTTTCGACAGAACGTGATGAGCGGGTGGCTGTCGATCAGCTATACCAACAGCTGGACTGGCCTGAGCTTAACTTTCTGCTGTTTTTCTGCTCAGCAGAGTATCAGCTGGATAAGCTGGCTGCAGCCTTGCAACAACGGTTCGAAGGTGTTCTGGTCGCAGGGTGTACCACTGCCGGTGAGATTACCGCCGAAGGCTACGATCAGGGATCTATCTCAGCATTAGGATTTTCCCGTGAGGCGTTTGCGGTAAGCGGGCAGCTGATAGGTGGTCTGCAGCAGTTTGATTTCAATGATGCTCAGGGGGTGGTAGAGCAGTTATCTGAACGCTGTCTGGAACAGCAGATCGCGCCGATTAAAGATCACAGTTTTGCCCTGACACTGTTTGATGGCCTGTCTACACAGGAGGAGAAGGTGTTGGTGACTCTGGACTCGGCGCTGGGCAGTATCCCGCATTTTGGTGGTTCTGCCGGTGATGATATCTGTCTCGCCAATACCCATGTCTATTTCGATGGTGCTTTTCATACTAATGCGGCAGTGATTATTCTGGTGAACACCAGCTGCGAATTCAGAGTGTTCAGCGGCCACCATATGGAAAGCCGCGATACCAAGCTGGTAGTCACTGAAGCGGATAGTGAACAGCGCAGAGTACTGGAGCTGAATGCTGAACCCGCCGCCATTGAGTATTCCCGTATTGTTGGGGTTCCGGTGGAAAAGCTGAACCATGAGTCGTTTGCGCTGAATCCGATCGCGGTGAGAATCGGTGATGAGTACTTTGTCCGTTCTATTCAGAGTGTCAACGATGATCTCAGCCTGACATTCTACTGTGCTGTTGAGAACGGTATTGTGTTAACGCTGATGGAGCCGGGAGAGCTGATATTCAAGCTGGATCAACAGTTGACCCGTGAAGAACAGGCGCTCGGTGAGCATCTGCTAACACTGGGATGCGACTGTTTTCTGCGTCGACTTGAGGCACAGATTCGTGGTAAGAGTGATCCGGTTTCCCAATTGTTACAGCGCCATCGGGTGGTTGGCTTCAATACCTACGGCGAGCAGATCGATGGTATGCACGTGAACCAAACCTTTACGGGAGTGGCGATCGGGAGAAAAGTATGAGTGGCATGGGACAGGATCAGCCGATTGACCTTGTCCAGCGGGTTGAGCAGCTGGAGCGGGAGAATCGCAAGCTGCAGAAAATTAACCGGGTGTTGATTGAGCGGGTGGAAGTCAGCGCGACGACCCGCACCGACCCTTACGCCGCTTTTGAGCATTCCGTGGTGTTGGCCGAGCAGGTACGTGAACGTACAGCCGCACTGAATGTGGCTCTGAGTGATTTGAAAACCAGCAATCAGGCTCTGAGTCAGGCGAAACAGCAAGCCGAACTGGCGCATCAGCGCTTAATTGATGGCATTGAAAGTATCTCCGATGCATTTGTCCTGTTTGATAGTGAGCGGCGCATCGTGTTGTATAACAGTCGCTTTGAATCGGTCTGGGCTGGCACCGGGGTGTCGATTGAAGAGGGATTGGGGATTCAGGATATCCGTCGCCTGGCGGACCGGCACGGCTTGATTGAAGAGGAGTTTCGTGGAGACGAAACCGATAATTCAGTGTTTTATCGCCTCAAGAATGGCCGCTGGTTTCAGGTTAGTGAACGGCCGACCCTGGATGGTGGTCTGGTTATTCTCTATACCGATATTACTGAGCTTAAGCAGAACGAGACGGCGCGTCGGGAACGGGCGCTGGCGGATAAGTCACGGGTGTTGCAGAACACCGTTGATAACCTCTCTCAGGGGGTCGTGCTGATAAATGGAGAGGGGCGTCTGGAAGTCTGGAATCAGCGTTTTCTTGAGCTATCAGGCTTTAGTGAAGAGGCGTTGAGTGAGCAGCCTCTGTTTGAAGATCTGATCGCCCGCTGTGAGCTGATTCTGCTAACCCCGTTTACCAATCACCGCCACTCAGGCGGCACTATCGAGCTGGAGCAGAGCCTGCGCAACGGCCAGGTGATTGAGATCCGTACCCATCCGATTCTGGAGGGGGGCTTTGTTAACACCTACACCGATATTACCGAACGTCATCAGTATGCTGAAACCCTGCGGGAGAGTGAGCAGTGGATCCGCCTGATTACCGACCATGTACCTGCACTGATCGCCTATGTTGGCGATGATCTGCGCTTCCAGTTTACCAATAAGGTATATGAGGACTGGTATGGCTGGCCGCGGGAAGCGCTGATCGGGAAGACCATCACCATGGTTCACGGTGGTGACCAGTTTGTTAATCTGAAGCCCTATATCAACCGCGCGCTGTCCGGTGAGAGCGTAACCTTTGAAATCGAAGAGAAAGATCCACAGGGCGGTCCCCGGTATATGCTTAAAGCCTATGTGCCTAACCTGGATGCAGACGGTCGTGCTGTTGGCTTCTTCGTGCTGATCCGGGATATTACTGAACGGCGTAAAACCGCTTATGCGCTGCAGGAATCGTATCAGACGATGGAGCAGCGGGTGATTGAGCGAACCTCGGAACTGACTAAACTGAATGATCAGTTAAGACTGGAGATCACCGAGCGGAAACAGGTTGAGGGGCGCCTGCTGGAGGCGAGTAAACATGCTGAGCAGGCTAACCTGTCGAAAACCAAGTTTCTTGCCGCAGTCAGTCATGATCTGTTGCAACCGCTGAACGCCGCCCGGTTGTTTACCAGTGCGCTGCAGGAAAAGCCTGCGGTTCAGAGTGAACGTCACCTGATCGATTCGGTGGGTAGCTCGCTGGATGATGTGGAGTCATTGTTGAGTACCCTGGTGGATATCTCCAAGCTGGATGCCGGGGTGATTGAACCCGATGTCACGGTCTTTCCCGCCAGTAGCCTGCTGAATAATATTGCCAACGAGTTTCAACAGGTTGCACTCAGTGAACAGCTGAAACTGCGCTATGTGGCAAGCAGTGCCGTGATCTGTTCTGACTCACAGTTACTGGCCCGTATTCTGCGAAACTTTCTCACCAATGCGATTCGTTATACTGATAATGGTTCTGTGCTGTTGGGCTGTCGGCGAAAACGCAATAGCTTAGAGATTGAGGTATGGGACACAGGCCGGGGGATTCCCGAAGATAAGCTGGGTGATATCTTTCTCGAATTTAAGCGTTTGCAGGGCAATCTGATCGAGAATGATAAGGGCCTTGGGCTGGGGCTGGCTATTGTTGATAAGATTTCACGGATGCTGGGGCACCAGATCAGTGTCAGTTCGGTGCCAGGCAAGGGGTCGATGTTCTCCGTTGAGGTGCCTCTGGCGCGGGCTGATCAGATTCCGGTGGAGAGTAAAGCGCAGCATTTGCCAGCCAGTGGCGACCAGCTTGACGGGGCTGCTATCTGGCTGATCGACAATGATCCGGCAATCTGCAGGGGGATGCAAACCCTGCTTGAGGGCTGGGGCTGCCGGGTACAAACCGCGCATGATGAAGGGCAGCTGATGGCACTGTTGCAAGATAATGCTACGCCGGATCTGTTGATTGCTGATTATCATCTGGAAAATGATGAAAACGGCTTAGATGCGGCGACACACTTCAATCAGCGTCTGCGTCATCCGGTCCCGGTGGTGATGATCACGGCTAATTATACCAATGAGCTGAAACAGATCGTTCGGGAACAGGGGTATCTGTTAATCAATAAACCGGTTAAGCCGATGAAGCTGAAAATGACGCTGAACCACCTGCTGGAGTGAGAGCAGGGGCGTTGTCGATTGAGATAGCAGGGTGTAGCTGAACAGGTCAATAACGATAAAAGTGTCTGAATCAGCCGGGCTGATTCAGACACTTTTCTGTTTTTATGGGTTGGTTGCCGCGATGTTTAGCGGCATGAATGACTCAGCCGTTACCGCTTCAGGTATTCGTTAAAGTCAACATTTCCGGCAGACAGAACTGCCTGAATGCGGTTGTGTACGCCCAGTTTTCTTAAGATTGCACTGACATGAGCTTTGACAGTGGTTTCAGCAATATTGAGGGTGTAGGCGATCTGTTTATTCGATTCGCCTTCAGACATCCGTTCCAGCACCAGTAATTGCCTGCGGGTTAGCGAGGACAGCATTTCTGGAGGGATCTGGCTCTCATCGTGACGGCGATGTAGGCTGCCTGACGGTTTTTCTGAGCGGATAATGTCCGACGGCAGATAAACATTACCATTAAGAATTTGCTGCAGTGCTTCGGTCATCTGCTCCCGTGGTGAGGATTTGGTGATAAACCCAACAGCACCGTAGGTAATTGCCTGAAGCACAACCTGTTTATCCTGCTCGGCAGAAACAATCACAACCGGGATGGTGGGTGAGTCATTACGCAGGCTGATCAGTCCGTTCAAGCCATGCATGCCCGGCATATTCAGATCCAGCAGAATCAGGTCAAGATCCTCCTCCTCTTTGGCAATGGCGAGTGCGCTGTCCAAATCCTCAGTCTCGAGTGTTTCACAACCCGGGAAGCCGTTCGCTATCACGCCACAAATTGCTTCACGAAACAGAGGGTGGTCATCGGCTATTAGAATTTTGTACACGTTGTTCTCCCGTTGGACGGCTGCCTTATTAGCAGCAATTTATCGCCCGTTATAATTATTCTGTAATGGGACTGGGCTTGCTAGCCCAGTTTACTACATTGCGGCTTCAGAATAGAAATGGCTTTCAGTATCGGTTCTGTGATGCTCCTGAGCATATTGCGCTGCATAAATTATCTCTGACTCTATTACAGCTAAAGTACCGGGCAATGGATATTCTACTATGCGTGCAAAAAAGCGGTACTAAAGTACTGTTTAATTGAAAGAGCCTTAAGGCATCATGATTAATTTTCATGATATGATAAGGCTAAATATTTGAGCAGCAATAAACGTTAGCAGCAGGTTCAGCTGCCTGTTAAACGTATTACTGGTTCTTCCGGGAAAGTGACTCACTTCCTGTTATAAATGAGATGGACTTTAGTGGTGCTTAACAGTAATAACTCAACTCGCTTACCTACACAGCTCTTGTGGGGTGTCTTTTTTATTATTCTACTGTTGCTGCTATCCCAGAGCGTTTATTTCTATTTCAATACCCAGTCCCAGCACCAGATACAGCAGGACACGCTGCGTGAAAACCTGATGCAGGCAGAACGGGGCCGGCTTAAAGCCGAGATGGCAGATGCCGAGCATATGATTAACGAGATGTTTGCTGAAGCGATGCATCAGCTTAAGCAGCACTCCCGGGATCAGACGCGCCAGGCGCTATCGTTAATGAACTCACTTTATCAGCGTTATCATCAGACGTTGAGTGAAGCTGAGATGAAACAGATGCTGGTTGAAGCGATCAGGGATGTTCGATTCTTTGATGGCCGGGGTTATTACTTCATTAAAGAGATGAATGGCACTTCAGTTCTGTTGCCTATTGCGCCGGAAAGAGAGGGGAGTTCACTGTATGCTGAGCAGGATGATAAAGGCCACTTTATCACTCAGGGACTGATTGATGCGGTGTCAAACCCGCAAAAGTCAGGCTTTTCATCTTACCGTTGGTTTCAATCCGATAAGGCTAAGCCGATGGAGGATAAAATATCTTATGTTGAGGTATTCGAGCCTTATAACTGGATTGTGGGCACCGGTGATTATCTTTATCACTTTGAAAATGATCTGAAACCCCGCATCTATAACTATATCCGCAATATTCGTTTTGCTAACTCCGGCTATGTCGCCCTCGTGAGGGATGACGGCGTGCTGCTGGCCAGCGGAGCAACACCGGAGCGCGAAGGCATAAACTACCTGTATGACGCCAATCCACAAGTTCGTGACAGCGCACAGAAGGCGGTAGATAAGGCGCGTGCGGGAGGCGGTTATCAATACTATAACTGGTATAAGCCGGGAGCGACTGAACCCAGTCCCAAGCTGTCATTGATTCATCCATTAACCGATAAAGGCTGGATTCTCGTTGTGGGGATTTTTCAGGATGAGCTGAATAATCTGCTGACAGCGCAAGAGCAGATAAAAGATAGCGAGATCCACGCTATTGCGCTTAATCAGGTGTTTGCCTTCACCATTATCGGATTATTGGCGCTGCTGGTCTCGCTGACGTTTGGGCGCTGGCTAAAGGCACGCTTTAAGCGTTATGAGCATGATATCAACCGGCAGCAGGCGATGCTGCGTAAAACCGCCGACTCTCTTAAGCTCAGCGGTATGATTGTCGATTCTGCTTATGAGGGGATTATTGTTTGTGATGCCGATCAACGAATTCTGCAGGTGAACAGTGCGTTTACGCGCATCACCGGATACCGGGCAGATGAGGTGCTGGGTCAGACGCCTGCGATGCTTTCGTCCAGCCTTCAGGATGAAGAGTTTTATCAGCGCATGTGGCAACAGCTGAACTCGGAAGGTGTCTGGAGGGGGGAGATCTGGAATCAGCGCAAAAATGGCGAGGTCTTCCCAGAGTGGATATCGATCAGCGCCTATAAGGACAGCGGCGGTAAGGTGCAGCACTATATCGCTATTTTTTATGATATTACCCAGCGTAAGGAGCTGGAGCAGCAGCTGCGTTTTATGGCGGAAACTGATCCGCTTACCGGGCTGGCCAACCGACGGACGCTGATGGACTGTCTGAATCGTGATCTGGCGACTAAAGAACGCCATCTAATGCCAGGGATTGCGCTGTTATTTGTTGATCTTGACCATTTTAAACTCATTAATGACCAGCTTGGTCATGATGTGGGTGATGCTGTGTTGGTTGACGTTGCCAACAAACTGAAACGTTGTTTACGCGAAACTGATCTGGCTTGCCGGGTAGGTGGGGATGAGTTTGTAATCATTATTAAGCTCAGACCAGAAGAGGGGCGTGAGCAGCTGGAAGTACTCTGCAAGCGATTGCTGGAGCAGCTGATTAAACCGGTTTGTTTTGCAGACACAGAGATCGATATCAGCTGTAGTATTGGTGCCGCTATTCACCTTCAGGGTGAGGACTCTTCAGAACTGATGAAGAGTGCCGATCAGGCACTCTACGAAGCCAAACGTCAGGGCCGGGGACGGGTGGTTTTCTATTGCGATGCACTAAAGGCTAGCGTTTCCCCATCCCCTGCTGAGGCTGAAAACCCCTGACGGCGAGCACGGATGCAACCAGCGTGACACCGCCGACAAGCAGCAGCGCTTCGCCGTTGAGCTGCTGGTAGAGTGCAAAGCGGATCAGCTCGACACCGTGACTGAAGGGGTTCCAGGCGCAGATCCAGTAGAGCCACTCGCTTGCTTCGCGCATCTTCCATAGTGGATAAAGTGCCGACGAGAGAAAAAACATCGGAAAAATAACGAAGTTCATCACCCCGGCGAAATTTTCCAGCTGCTTTATTCTGGCCGAGATAAACAGGCCAATCGCGCTCAGCATCATCGCCACCAGCAGGAAAGCTGGCAGTGCAGCCAGGTATCCCCAGAGTGGCGCTTCGACCCCCCAGAACCAGGCAATCAGCAAAAAGCCATACACCTGTAGCAGCGAAATCAGTGAGGTTGCCAGCAGTTTTGCCAATAGCAGGAACGATCTCGGCATAGGGCTGACCAGTAACACCCGCATGCTACCCATCTCCCGGTCATAGACCATTGATAGCGAACTTTGCATACCGTTAAACAGAATGATCATGGCGCACAGTCCCGGCACGATATACACCTCATAGGTGATATAGGTTTCGTAAGGCGCGATGATGGCGATCCCCAGCGCGGCGCGAAAGCCTGAAGCGAATACCACCAGCCATAACAACGGCCGTACCAGCGCACTGAAAAAACGGGAACGTTGCTGGACAAAGCGAAGCAGTTCCCGTTGCAGCAGGCCGTTAAAGCAGATCAGTGCATCCCTAAACGTCATGCTATCGCTCCTGTGAGAGACCGGAACAGCGTGCTGATATCGGCACACTGATGTTGTCTGCAAAGCTCGTTTGCGGTATCGCTGGCCAGCATTTTACCTTTGAACAGGATGGTTACCGGGTCGTCTTGCTGCACCTCTTCCATCAGATGGGTTGCCCAGAGAACGGTCAGCTGTTGTTCCTGACACAGCTTACGAATGTGCCGGTTAAGGGATTCCCGGGTGGCGGGATCGAGGCCGACACTGGGCTCATCCAGTAGCAGGATAGTGGGTTTATGCAGCAGCGCCCGGGCGATTTCAACACGTCGCCGGTGACCTCCATTAAGGTTCCGCACCTTGTCATGCAGGCGCGCACTGAGATCAAAGCGCGTCAGCTCTTCGCTGATCCGGGGCAAGGCCTGGCGTTTAGACATGCCGTGCAGTGCCGCGTGGTAGAAGAGGTTCTGGGCGACACTCAGATCCAGATCCAGTGTGCTCTGCTGAAACACCACACCGAGTTTACGCATCACCTGCGCCGGATGCCGGGTGATGCTGTGGCCGGCAATGATTATTTCGCCACGTTGGAGGGCGTAGAGTCGGGTCAGCAGTGCAAACAGAGTGCTTTTGCCAGCACCGTTAGGCCCCAGCAGGGCGTTAAAGCAGCCCTCCCGCAGTGACAGATTAATCTCTTCCAGTGCTGTCAGGTCGCCATAGTTAAAACTGAGATTACGTATTTCAATGCTCATCATCGCTGGCCGGATCAGGGTTTGATCTGGATTCCCCAGGGGTAACGGCCGACTTTGATCGACTTGGTCACCTTCATCCGGTTTATATCGATCACCGATACATCACCGCTGATACCGTTGGTAGTCAGCAGGCGGCTCTGATCGTTGTTAAACGCCATATGCCATACTCGTCTGCCGACTAACAGGTAATCCAGAATTTCATAGGTTTTGGCGTCGATAACCGCGACGTGATTCGCCGGACCCAGTGCGACAAAGGCGTATTTGCCATCATTGGTCAGCTTGATGCCAACCGGCTGGATCTTGTCCGGGTGGATCCCTTTGATTTCAAAGTTAAGTTTATGGGTGATCTGTTTGCTGGCCACATCAATCACTGAGACTGTGCCGCCGATCTCTGATGAGGCCCAGACGATGCTGCCATCCTGGTTAAATTCGACGTGGCGGGGGCGCTGATCCACCAGAGTGTTATCAACCAGTTGTTTACTCGCGGTATCGATCCAGTGGACCATATTGGTTGTTTCGCTGGTGCTCAGTGCCCACTTACCATCCGGGCTCACCGCCATCCCTTCCGGTTCTACGCCAACATCGATCTGACTGATAACCTCCTGGGTTTCGGTGTCAACGATGGTCACCAGAGCATCATTTTCATTGGCAATATAGAGGTGGTGGTCATCCGGGTGAAGGGCGAACTGCTCCGGGTCTTCACCGGAGGGCAGCTGGGCAATGATATGGTTATTTTTCAGGTCCATCACCTGTACTGTGTCAGAGTCGCTGGCACAGATATACAGTCGGGTTTTGTCGTGGTTGAAAATAATCCCCCGGGGGCGTTCACCGACATCGATGGTGTCAGTCACCTCCAGTGTATCCATATTGATAATTGAGATGGTGTTGTCTTTCTCATTGGATACGTAGGCGGTTTCAGCTGCTGCCTGATTACACACCAGTGCAGTGCCCAGCAGAGACAGTGCCAGGGGAGGGAGGAGTTTGGTTAAGCATTTCATAGAACAGATCCTGTTGTTATTCTTGTTCCGATTAGTGTCAATGTGCTGCATAAACCACTGTGCAGCTTGATTCTGGCTTATCAAAACCGAGGGTGTCCAGATCAGTAACCGGGTGAAGGAAACCCTCCAGTGGCGGTTGTGCGACCAGTGAACGGGGTTGAACCAGCGGTATCGGCTGGCGCAACTGACCACTCCAGCTACGATAGTTCAGTTTACGCCCCTTAAAGGCGGCCAGCTGAAACTGATCTGAATTGATAAAGCGAAACAGGGTTTCAGTGTCAGCAGATTTCGTTTGTGTGACGGCTTCACCGATGCTCCGGACGGCAGCCCACGCGGCGTAGTCTTTGCTGTTCATCCAGCGGTGGTAGTCTTTCTCAAAACGGCTTTGCAGCTGAGCCGCGCCCCATTGTTCTACCACCCGGTGCCAGGCAACCGGGGTCAGCCCCTGGGTGCCGGCAACGGGTCTGGGGTACCAGGTGTTGTACATGACATATTCGCCGAAATCGCCCCGCTCATCGGCAATCACCACCAGATCATACTCGTCTGTCTGGGTAAACAGAGGCAGCTCACGTTGTGCGGTACGCCGCAGATCCGTATCAAAACTCCAGGTTTTCTCTGCCACAATCTTCAGACCAAAACGCTTAGCGCTGCGTTTCAGCGCGTCTGCAAAGGCCAGGTCCTCAGGTTGCGAGCCTTTAATCAGCAGCCAGCGTTGCAGGCGGCGGGCGTTACTCCACTGACCCAGAGCATCGGTGAGCATGGCGCGGCTTGGCAGGGTATGCAGGGTATTCACCAAACACTCCTGAGTGCGCAGCTCATCAGCATAGCTGCCAGCGTTAAACAGCACTGCACCATAGGATCTGGCCAGCTTATTCAGTGAGATTAATTCCTGTTGCGGAAGGTCGGTAATCAGCAGTCTGAGGCCATCATCCAGCCACTTTTTCACGGTTGGGTTAACCTCTTCCGGGGTGTTGGCAAGCGCTGATACCAGAGTGTAGTGCTGGTGTAAAAAACGTCCGGTGGTATTGTTATCTTGCAACCCCAGTTCAGCACCGCTGAAGCCCCGGTCTTCCGGTTCGGGAAGCAGGTTTGAGAGCACCGGCCCCTGGTTGGGGTGGTAGGCGATATAGCCGATCCGGATCTCCTGCGGGTTTGCCTGCGCGCAGAGACTGAACAGCGCAGCGGCCAGAATCCAGAGTAATTGTTTTAGTGTACGCATATGTAAACTCATCGGTCAGAGTGTTTCAGCATAGGAGGTACTGAAGGAGGATTAAATATGCGAAAAGTACCGATCAAATAGTTCTGAAGTACTATTTTTTAAAAATGCCATCCGCTTAGCATTGAGGTATATAAAAAAAATAGTGAGGATGGATCGATGATTAAAAGAGTTTTGCCGGTAATGTCAGCGGAGATTGCCCGTGGCACTTTGAGCGGGTTTGTGGTTATCTGTCTTATGGCTGCGGTCATGTTTAGTGATAATCTGTTTGCCAAGGGCGATCTGACTCTTAAGCCCGAAAGACTTCCTGATTTGGTGATGGGGAGCGAAGCAAGTGACTATAGTCTGTCACAAAAACGCTATGAACTGGAAACTGGTAAAGCCTATCGTCTGGAGATTTTCGCCAGTGGTTTGAAACCCTACGCACTGCGGGCACCAGAGTTCTTCTCTTCAATTTATCTGCGTAAGGTAGAAGCGGGTGGAATGGAGATCAAGGCTGTCAGCCTGATGGAACTTGAGTTTGAGGAGGAGGGCAGTGCAGAGATCTTCTTTGTGCCGGTCAAGCCGGGAACGTTTGAGTTCTATATTGGGGGGCTCAGGCACAAGGGCATGGAGGGAGAGTTTGTGGTTAAGTGATCTTTAAAGAGCTGCAGTTGACTGGGTTGGGGACGATGATGAAAACGCTACCGGTTTCGATGTTTTTCACCGCGCTGCTCTTTTTTGCGTCGACCGGCTGTTATGCCGCTGACAGCATCGAACTGCCGCAAGAGTTTCTCGATGCCCGGCCCAGTCATCAGCTCTATATGGCCTATGCCGAATTCAAAATGGGGCATCATGACCTGGCCCGACAGATGTGGCAGAGTATTGGTGGCTCCGGCAGATCTGAGGCGTTGTTTAATCTCGCCAATCTCTATATCCAGGGGGTTGGGGTAAATAAAGACCCGCAGCGGGCAATGCAGCTTTATCGACAGTCCGCTGAAACCGGTAGTCGGGCTGCGGCCTATCAACTGGGGCTTATCTATCTGCATTCAGCTGAATATCAGAATCGTGATCAGGCGCGTCACTGGTTGACGGTTGCCGCTTTGGATGGCGACAGTGATGCGGCACAGCAGTTAGCCAATCTGAACAACGATGATCCTGCTGATCCTTTGTCCCGGGTTGAGTCATTACTGGTTAACGGTGATGCTGATCAGGCTTTGCAACTGCTGCATACGCTGGCGACAGCGACGCCACCTGATAATCGTGCAATTACACGGCTGGCATGGTTGTATGAAAGCGGTCTGGCGGTTGAACAGGATATAACCCGGGCCGCAGAACTGTTTGCTCAGGCAGCAGAGGCGGGTAATGCCGAAGCTCAATATGCTCTGTCGGTGATGTATCAGACCGGTGTCGGGCAGCCACAGGATAGCCAGTTAGCCGCACAGTGGTTGCAGCGTTCCGCTGCCCAGAGTTATCAGCCTGCGTTGGACAAACTGGCTAACCCTGCCGATTAAACGGTTGGTATTGAGGCCGCTGCCGTCTGCCGTGGTCTGGCAGATAGCTGTCAACAGCCTTTTAGCTATGTCTGATGAGTCATCTCATTCGCTTGATGACTACTTTTTTTATTGCCTAAGTTTATGATCTTAAAAAGATAATCTCTCCTGATGAATTGTGGCTAGTACGAAGGTACTAGTTTTTCAACACCAAAGCAGAATTCTTGAGCTTCACCCTGCCGTTCTATTATCAAACCCATAGAGGTCAGTCGATTTTCTGAATTGTGGCTTAGCCGCTGTCAGAAACGAAAGATCCAGGATTTTAAAACTCTAATAAGACTGGTGATGTAAATGAGAATGCCAACTAAAACTCTGGGTGCAATTGCTGCAGGTTCACTTTCTATGCTGCTGTCGGTGCAGGTAATGGCTCATGGTGATGTCACGCCGCAGTCTGTTGACACTCATGAACTGAAGCAATTGGGTGATGAATGGCTGGATGAAAACCCCTACGGTGAGGGATACGAAAAGCACGATGTTGCTTTGCAGATCGGTTTTTCTGCCTATACCCAGAACTGTGCCCGTTGTCATGGTCTGGAAGCTATCTCCGGGGGTATTGCACCGGATCTGCGTTATCTCGAGCCAGGTATTGAGGGTGATGACTGGTTTAAGTACCGGGTTATCAATGGCGCTGTTCGCGATGGTCGCGTCTATATGCCCAAAATGGCTGACTACCTGAATCAGGAAGCACTGTGGGCTATCCGTACCTGGTTAGTGTCTGTAGCGACGACAGAGTAATTGGAGTTAGTGATGCGTATTTTAGTCCTGCTGGCTGTATTGACCCTGAGTTGGACCGGTACAGCTCAGGCCCGGACTTTTGATGATGTGATCGCCAGTGGGGTGATCTACATCGGTGCTTACAAAAACTTCCCGCCCTACTCATTTGAGAGTGCGGGTGAGCCCCAGGGGGTAGACATTGAGATCGGCCGCCGTATCGCTGATGCTTTCGGGCTGCAGATGAAGGTGCACTGGATCACTCCGGATGAGAGTCTGGAAGATGATCTGCGCAACAATGTCTGGAAAGGTCACTATCTGGATAAAGATGAAGCTAATCCGCTGGCGCGCAAACACCTTGCTGATGTGATGATGCGGGTGCCATATGACCGTGAATACGCCTTTAAACGGGATGATCAGGGGTTGCTGATTAATGAGCAGGTGGTGCTGTTTGGGCCCTATCAGCGAGAACGCTGGCAAGTTGCCTTTGACAGCGAAAAGCTTGATCGGGTGGCCACTGTGGCGGTGTTTCAGTATCACCCTATCGGCGTCGAGATTGATAGTCTGCCAGCGTTTTATCTGACATCGGCCTTTGGTGGCCGGATGCGTGACAATACCGTTCACTTCTTTAATAACAGCGAAGCCTTTGCGGCCATGCAGGCGGGAAAGGTCGATGCGGTAATGGGGATGAGAGCTGAGGTTGACTGGCAGCTTGGACAGCTGGGGAACCCGCGTTACAAGCTGGCTGAAAATGGCTTTCCAACCATGGGTAAGCAGCAATGGGATATCGGTATGGCGGTAGCCCAGAGTTATCGTCAGCTGGGGAATGAGGTTGAAACTGTGGTTGATCAGTTGATCCGCAGTGGTGAGGTAGAAAAGATCTATGCCAGCTATAACCTGCGCTATGAGTTGCCAGGACTGTATCAGGATGTTGCGCAGTAAGCTGACCTGCCTGGTCTGTGGTGTTGGTCGATCAGCCGTTCGCCGGCTATGTCTTTACGATAGGGCCCTGCAGGGTGCAGGGTCTTTAGTCAGAGAGCCTTTAGTTAGAAGAGTTTAAACAGGAGAGGGCTTTGTCATGATCACTGCAATGCCTGGGTTGATGCCGGTGCTCAATGCTGACTGCAGACTCTATTTTGATGGTCAGCATAACCGTTGGGTACTGAAAGGACCACAACAGCTTATATTTCCTGATCGCTTGACTCTGATAACGCTGCAAGCCTGCGATGGTAATTGCAGCGGTGCTCAGATAGCCCGCTCATTAGCGTCATTTCCCGATCTGAACAATGTCACTGAGTTTGATGTGCTGGACGTGCTTGAAGAGTTTGAGCGGCGTGGATTTTTGTCCGTGCTGAACGCCTGAGACCGGTTTTTTAACGATAACAGCAGGTATTACTACTAAGTAAGTATAAAACTCATTCCCCCGGTTAATTGTTGGAATGGGTGCAAGTTTACACAATGTGATAGGTCTGGAATCTTTGCTCAGACCTGTTGAGAGTCAGAAAATAAGAACAATCCTTAATCAAGGAGCTATGCAATGAAGAAGTTCAGCGGCAGTTTTGCTGTGACAGCGCTGGTTGCAGCAATGTCAGTGTCGGGCCTGAGTCAGGCAAATGTAACCGATAAAGATATTCTGGATGATCAGAAGACAGTAGAGGATGTAGTATCCAACGGTATGGGCCCTCGTGGACAGCGCTATAGTCCGCTGGATATGATCAATACCGATACTGTTAAAGATATGCGTCCGGTCTGGTCTTTCTCTTTTGGTGGAGAGAAGCAACGGGGTCAGGAGTCCCAGCCAATGGTGAAAGATGGCGTGATGTATGTCACCGCTTCTTATTCCCGGGTATTCGCAGTGGATACAAAAACCGGTGATGAGTTGTGGGAATACAATGCCCGTCTGCCGGATGGCATTATGCCATGCTGTGACGTTATTAACCGGGGTGTAGCCCTGTATGAAGACCTGGTTATCTTCGGTACTCTGGATGCCAAACTGGTCGCTTTGGATGCGAAGACGGGTAAGGTTAAATGGAAAAAAACCGTTGCCGATTATAAAGAGGGCTATTCAATTACCGCCGCTCCGATGATCGTTAATGGTAAAGTCATTACCGGTGTATCCGGTGGTGAGTTCGGTATTGTGGGTAAAGCTGAAGCCTATGATGCCAAAACTGGTCAGATTCTCTGGACCCGTCCGACTGTTGAAGGTCATATGGGTTATATCTGGAAAGATGGTAAAAAAGTTGAAAACGGTATCTCCGGCGGCAAGCCTGGTCAGACATGGCCTGGTGATCTGTGGAAGAGCGGTGGTGCAGCAACCTGGCTGGGCGGCACCTATGATCCTGACACCAACTCCCTGTTCATTGGTACCGGTAACCCGGCACCGTGGAACTCCCATATGCGTCCGGGTGACAACCTGTTCTCATCCTCCCGTCTGGCGATCGATCCGGATACCGGTAAGATCAAATGGCACTTCCAGACAACACCACATGATGGCTGGGATTACGATGGTGTAAATGAGCTGATCTCATTTGACTATAAGGATGGTGGTAAAACCGTTAAAGCGGCTGCAACTGCTGACCGTAACGGCTTTATGTATGTCCTGAACCGTACCAACGGTGACTTTATCCGCGGCTTCCCATTTGTTGATGAGATTACCTGGGCGAAAGGTTTGGATAAGAATGGCCGTCCGATCTACAACGAAGAGATGCGTCCGGGCAACCCAAGTGCATCAGACGATGGTAAGAAGGGCTCTTCTGTCCATGCGGTACCGGCCTTCCTGGGGGGTAAGAACTGGATGCCGATGGCCTTCAGCCAGGATACCGGACTGTTCTATGTACCTTCCAACGAGTGGGGCATGGATATCTGGAACGAGCCAACTGCCTATAAGAAAGGCGCTGCCTATCTGGGTGCTGGCTTTACGATTAAGCCTCTGACTGATGATCATATCGGTGTGCTGCGGGCGATGGATCCGAAAACCGGTAAAGAGGTATGGCGTTACCAGAACTTCTCTCCACTCTGGGGTGGTGCTCTGGCAACGGCCGGTAATCTGGTCTTTATCGGTACTCCGGAAGGTTATCTGAAAGGCTTCGATGCTAAGACTGGCGAGCTGAAATATCAGTTTAACACCGGCTCCGGTATCGTTGGTTCTCCTATCACCTGGAAGCAGGATGGCGAGCAGTTTATCTCAGTTGTTTCTGGCTGGGGTGGTGCAGTGCCACTGTGGGGTGGTGAAGTTGCCAAGCGTATTAAGCACCTGAACCAGGGTGGCTCAATCTGGACTTTCAAACTGCCTAAGTCTTAATGTCTGGTCGTTGATACGATCAAAAAAGCCGATGCATCTGCATCGGCTTTTTTTTGCCCTGAAAAAAGCAAGGAGGTTATTCCGGCACCAGAATATCGCAGCTGTAAAACGCGCCCTTGCCTTCATCAAGGGCTTTAACCAGTTGCGGCAGCAGGGTTTGCATATGCTCAAACAGCGTCCAGGGCGGATTGATAACGATCATGCCAGAGGCGGTCATTCCCCGCTCCTGTGAGTCGGGCTCCAGTCCCAGTTCAAAGCGCTGAATGTTAGCGATACCACTGCTGATAAACAGTTTTTCCAGTTTACGAATGCGATGACGTTCAACCACCGGATACCAGAGCGCATAGGTACCCGTGGCGAACTTCTTATGGGCGTTTTTCAGTACTTTAAATACCTGGTCATAGTCGCTCTTGATCTCATAAGAGGGGTCCATCAGTACCAGTGCCCGCCGGGAGGTGGGTGGCAGCAGCGACAGAAGTCCCTCCAGGCTGTCCTGATTCAACACCCTGATGCGCCGGTTGGCGCGGGTGTTTTTGCTCAACAGTTTGAAATCGGTGGGGTGCAGCTCATACAGGGTTGCCCGGTCCTGGGGGCGCATAAAATGGCTGGCGATCATGGGTGAACCGGGATAAAAGCGTAGTCCGCCTTTAGGATTGCAGCTGCGAATCGCGGCAAAATAGCTGGCGAGCGCAGGCCACTTGTCTGCCTGGAGTTTGCCGATGCCGTTGCTGTACTCTCCCAGCTTCTCTGCTTCATCTGACTGCAGGTCATAAAGTCCGGCACCTGCATGGGTGTCGATATAGTCAAACGGCTTATCTTTTTTGATCAGGTGTTCGAGAATGTCTGTCAGAACCACATGTTTTAGAAGGTCGGCAAAGTTGCCCGCATGAAATGAGTGTCGATAACTTAGCAAAGTGGTATCCCGATCAGTGAGTTTGGGTTTATTCAGATAGTGTCGTTACAACCTGCGGCTGTGTCCACCAACAACTTTATAACAGGTCTTCGATAAACCAGGCGGAGAACGCATGGCGTCCCGGTGTGCCGGATTTTTGATAGACTGATGATGCTTGCTGGCGGATGGTCTTTTCCGCCGTACCACGCAAGGTGGCAATCTCTTTAAGACTATAGCCTTTTAGCAGCATGATGCCGATATCCCGCTCACTGCCTGTCAGCTGCCACTCTGTGAACTGTTCATTGATCGCCTGGCTTAGCTGGTGCCGGGCTGCCAGCACGGCGACTGATTCGGGCACCGGCATCTGTTTAACTGCTTCCAGTTCCGCCATCAGATGGTTGATTGTTCTTTTTTTAACCAGGTTATCGTAGGCTAGCAGGCTGAGGATAACCAGAGCGCATATCAGGATGGTAATCTCTTGCAGCAGGTGGGTCAGTCCGGCACCATGGGATAGATCTGCGACGATATCGGTGCCACTGGCGAGAACCACGATTGCCAGGAAGAACATCAACAAATAATCCTGAGTAAAATTCTTAAACACTGCAATTCCTTGTTATATTTCTGTTATATCATCAGTTCCGGCAGATGCCGGATCGATTTGTTGCTTTGTTTGGGGAATTATAAAGCAGCGCGGTTTAAAAATTTCTGATTTTTTTCGTTTACCCGTCCAGGATAGGATTATGTCTGAAAAAGTGTATGTATGGGATAAGTTTGTTCGGTTGTTTCATTGGTCTCTGGTGGCGTTGTTTGCTATCAGTTATCTGTCGGCAGAGGAGGTCGAGTGGCTGCATGTTTACTCGGGTTATACCATTGCCGTCTTAGTTGTTTTGCGTATTCTCTGGGGTATCTTTGGTACCCGGTACGCACGTTTCAACGATTTTGTGCCATCACTGACAACCACTAAAGAGTATATTTCAACTATCAGATCCGGTAAGCCAAAGCATTACCTGGGGCATAACCCACTGGGTGGACTGATGGTGGTGGCTTTTCTGGTGATGCTGACGCTGATTACTCTGAGTGGTATGAAACTGTATGCGGTGGAAGAGGGTAAAGGTCCGCTGGCGGGGGCTCCTCAGATTCACCTTATCAGTGCTGCATATGCGCATGAAGGCCATGACCACAAGGGCAAAGAGGAGGGTGAAGGTGATGAGTTCTGGAAAGAGATTCACGAGTTTTCCGTTAACCTGATGGTGTTACTAATCCTTCTGCATATTGCCGGGGTGGTTATGTCCAGCAAGTTACATAACGAATCGTTGGTTAAGTCTATGCTCAGCGGCTTTAAAGAAAAGCACTGAAGAGGCACTCTCCTCCGTTGTTGGCGTAGCCTCAGGCTACGCTACTGACCGTTAATCCAGGGTAGCGGATTGCTGCAGATGGTGTCGACAATAGGTGGCTAACTGATGCGTTAGCTGCTTACCTGTCTCAGTGATCAGATTCCAGCTGTGCCAATACAGTGGCACTTCCAGACGCTGTCCTGCTGATATTTCTGTGACCGCCCCCTGATCGATCAAACTCTGCATCTGCATATCCGGTGCCATCCCCCAGGCGAATCCGCGTCGTATCAGCTCGGTGAACGCTTCGGAGGACGGCACCCGGTGGCGGGGATAATCCTGCACCTCGGGGTAGAAGCGTTGAATGAAACTGTCCTGCAGTTCATCTTTCTCATTATATTCCACCGCTGGCGCGTGGCTCAGGGCCGCTGCTGTGACGCCGTCGGGAAAATAGCGCTGGATAAAGTCCGGGCTGGCCAGCGCGAGATAACGACTGATGCCGAGAAACACAGCATTACTACCCTGCAGCGGTTTACTACTGGCGCTGATGCAGCCCTGTACATCGCCTTGCCGCAGCAGCAGATGGGTCTGATCCTGATCATCAACCCGAAGGTCCAGCAGCAGTGAACTCTGTGCCAGTAATGGTTGTATCGCATCCATGAACCAGGTTGCCAGCGTATCGGCATTTAAACCGATTGTCAGTTTGGTAAAACCCTCTTCGTGGGCCCGGTCCAGGGTTTTTAACAGCTCATTCTGCAGCAACGTGACCTGGTGGTAGTGACGCTGCAGATGTTCTCCCGCCGCGGTAAGTCGTAACGGTTGGCTGCGTACCAGCAGTAACTGGCCTGCTGACTCTTCCAGTTGCCTGATCCGCTGAGAGATGGCTGACTGGGTTAAAAACAGCCGTTTTGCCGCACGCTCAAAGCTCTGCTCTTCGATCACAGTGGCTAAGGCCTTTAACTGGCGATAATCAAACATAGAGGTGATATCAGTTTTGCTAATGAAATATAAATATTATTAGTTTTACTCACTGGTGTCGATCTCATATTCTGCCCTGGTCAATTCTGACTTCACTGCAATCACAGGACATTCCATCTTTATGCTGTTCTCGATTCCCGCTGCTTTTCTGACCGGTCTGGCTACCAGTGCCGGATTGATTATTGCCATCGGTGCGCAAAACGCCTTTGTTCTGAGTCAGGGCGTGCGCCGGGAGTATCACTGGTCGATTGCCGCGCTGTGCAGTCTGATTGATGCGCTGCTGATTACCGCAGGCATTGCCGGGATGGGGATATTGATCAGTCAGTCGGCGCAGCTGTTAACACTGATCAGCTGGGCGGGTAGTGCGTTTCTGTTGTGGTATGGGGCTAATGCTCTGCGTTCAGCACTGCGCAGTGAAACCCTGACGGTGTCTGGCAGGCAGTTTGCCTCGCTTGGCTCTGCACTGCTGACCACTCTGGCACTGAGTCTGCTGAACCCCCATGTTTATCTGGATACGGTAGTGCTGCTGGGAAGTATCGGTGGGCGTTATCCCGATCAGGAGCGCTTCTGGTTTGGCGCGGGGGCGGCGCTGTTTTCGTTTATCTGGTTTTTTTCACTCAGCCTGGGGGCGCGCTGGCTGGCTCCGCTGTTTCGCAAACCACTCAACTGGCGGATTCTGGATGGTACCGTATGTCTGATGATGTGGACACTGGCGGGCTTGTTGTTGAGCGGCAACCTCAGCCCCTGAGGATCCAGGGGCGAGGTACCTCTGATCAGTGCTTGGCGGTTCTGTTAATGATCTGAGACAGATCGGTGACCAGTCGGCCGAGATCCTCTATCGCCTGATTAGTATTGCTGATTGAGTCTTTGTTGCTGTCGGATATATCGCGAATAGAGATGATGCTGCGGCTCAGGCTTTCAGCGGTATCATTCTGTTCATCTGCGGCTACCGCGATCTGCTGACTCTGATCCGAGATCTGATCCAGCGACTGACTCAGCTGATCAAAGGCTTGTCCGGCTGTCTCTGCCCGGCTGATACTGTCTTTTGCCTGTGCATGGGTTTTGCTCATCGTATCCGCAGTATTGCGCACCTGTTTCTGTACTGCGCCAATGCTGGATTTGATCTGTTCAGTTGCTTTTTGAGTGCGAATGGCGAGTTCACGCACCTCATCTGCCACCACCGCAAAACCACGTCCATTGTCACCGGCTCTGGCCGCTTCGATGGCCGCATTAAGTGCCAGCAGGTTAGTCTGGTTGGCGATATCGTTGATGATGGTGGTGATATGGCCGATCTCTTCGGTTTGCAGATGCAACTGCTCTGATTGCTCAGCCGCCTGTTCGACCTCGCCAGCCAGTAGCCCAATTGTGTCGAGCATATCATTGATGGTCGTTCTGCCGGTCTGGGCATCCAGCGCCGCCTGATGGGTGACATCGGAGGTGCGGGCGGTATTTTCTGCCACATTATGGGAGGAGGATGCCATCTCAGTACTGGCGGAAGCCAGCATATCGCTTTCAAGATTCTGTTGTTCGATGCCGGTTGTCGTTTGGCTCAGGCTCTGGGTGGTGATATCCATCACCCCTTTGAGGGTTGATATCGCATCTTCAACCCGTCCGGTAACCGTATGTAATCGGGCTTCAAGCAGTTGAATGGCAATGTTGAATGCACCCACTTCATCCATTCGTCCGGTTATGGCTCGCTGGGAGAGAGGGTTGTCGTAGATCTTCAGCGCCTGGTTGAGGCTGTTGTGCAACGGCTTCAACTGCCAGTAGGTAAGGGCGGTAAATACGCATGTCAGCCCCCCTGATAGTAGCAACTGCAGGGGGGTATCCAGCGGAGTAAGAGTAACCAGCGTGACCGCCAGTAGCCCGGACAGAACGGTGGCGAGGATACGCTGACTCATCTGCGTGCGGGACAGGGATAAACGTTTGGGATTAGCATTTATCTTGTCGTAGAGCGCCTGTGCCTGCTGCTTTATCTCGTTGGGGAGCCGGCCACGTACGGATTGATAACCGACTTTTTTACCATCGTTATCATATTGTGGCGTGACATAGGCGAGTACCCAGTAATAATCACCATTTTTACAGCGGTTTTTAACCGCGCCCAGCCATGGTTTATCCGCCTTAAGGTTAGACCAGAGGTCAGCGAATGCCGCTGCAGGCATATCGGGATGGCGAACAATATTGTGAGGTTTGCCTATCAGTTCATCGCGGTTGTATCCAGAGATATCGACGAAGTTCTGGTTCGCATAGGTGATGCATCCCGTCAGGTTGGTCGTCGAGATCAGGCGACTACCTTCAGCAAAGTTACGCTCCTTTCCATGCGTATCATTAGTCATGGGAAGCTCCTCACAAAATTAAATTTTTATAGTTGTGCTTATATCCGCAGTATATGCGGATATGTTGTTCAAAGTACTAAGGACGTACTTATTGTATGTTTAATATCAGTATGTTGCTAAGTCTTTATCCTCAAAGTGGTCATTGAATTGCAAACATAAAAAACTACTACTAAATAACTAATTTTTCAGTGCCAAGGGAGCATAGGTAAAAGTGATGGTTACTGGCTAATATGGAAGCGTAGTTAAACAGCCCGCAAAGTGCGGTGTATAACAAAAAGAGAGGCTTGGATAATGATTTACGCACAGCCAGGAACCGAAGGTTCAGTTGTTTCCTTTAAAGAACGTTACGCAAACTATATTGGTGGTGAGTGGGTTGCACCGGTTAAAGGTCAGTATTTCCAGAATACTTCACCGGTAACCGGCAAAGAGTTTTGTGAGATCCCACGCTCGACTGAAGAAGATATTAATCTGGCACTGGATGCAGCGCACGCAGCGAAAGATGCCTGGGGCCGCACCTCTGTTACAGAACGCTCCAATATTCTGCTGAAAATTGCCGACCGCATTGAACAAAATCTGGAAATGCTGGCGGTTGCCGAAACCTGGGATAACGGTAAAGCGGTTCGTGAAACACTGGCTGCCGACGTACCTCTCTGTGTTGATCACTTCCGTTACTATGCCGGTTGTATCCGTGCTCAGGAAGGTTCCATGGGTGAGATCGATGAGAATACCGTTTCTTATCAGTTCCATGAGCCACTGGGTGTGGTCGGTCAGATCATTCCCTGGAACTTCCCGCTGCTGATGGCTGCCTGGAAACTGGCACCAGCACTGGTGACTGGTAACTGTGTTGTACTGAAGCCTGCTGAGCAGACTCCGGCTTCAATCCTGAAGCTGATGGAAGTGATCGGTGACCTGTTGCCACCGGGCGTACTGAACGTGGTTAACGGCTTTGGTAAAGAAGCCGGTGAAGCGCTCGCTACCAGCAAGCGGATTGCCAAAATCGCCTTTACCGGTTCAACCCCTGTTGGTGCACATATCCTTAAATGTGCCGCTGATAACATCATTCCATCAACCGTAGAGCTGGGTGGTAAGTCACCAAACATCTACTTCGAAGATGTTATGGATCAGGAAGAAGCGTTTGTCAGTAAAGCGGTAGAGGGTGCCGTTCTGGCATTCTTCAACCAGGGCGAAGTGTGTACCTGCCCATCTCGCTTGCTGATTCAGGAAAGCATTTACGATCAGTTCATCGCGAAAGTGATTGAGCGTGCTAAGCAGATCAAGCGTGGTAATCCGCTGGATACTGAAACAATGGTGGGTGCTCAGGCATCTCAGCAGCAGTTCGATAAGATTATGTCTTATATGGAAATAGGTAAGTCTGAAGGTGCTGAGTTCCTGATCGGCGGTGATTCCCATGCAAATGAAGGCGAGTTCAGCAAAGGCTACTATGTTCAGCCAACGCTGATGAAGGGGCACAATAAGATGCGTGTCTTCCAGGAAGAGATCTTTGGTCCTGTGGTTGCCGTTACTACCTTCAAAGATGAAGCTGAAGCACTGGAAATTGCCAACGATACTGAGTTTGGTCTCGGTGCGGGTGTATGGACCCGCGACATGAACCGCTCATACCGTATGGGTCGGGGTATTCAGGCTGGTCGTGTATGGACTAACTGTTACCATCTGTACCCTGCACACGCAGCGTTCGGTGGTTATAAGAAATCCGGTGTCGGTCGTGAGACTCACAAGATGATGCTGGATCACTATCAGCAGACCAAGAACATGTTGGTCAGCTACGATATTAATCCACTGGGCTTCTTCTAAGCTGGGCTTAAAGCCACTTGTTTTAAACGCAATAGTTTATTCCCTGGGGTAGTTTACTACCCCGCTTCTCAGTCTCCAGTCGTCGTTGGAGATTCGCACCGCAACCGGCTCTCTCTGAGCAGGATGCACTCCGTCCCCGGTAGCCTATTTCCGTGCCGGGTTATGTCGGTGTTTTTTAGCGGCCAATGGCCGCTTTTTTTAAAACATCTGTCATCCTGAGTAAATTGCCCCGCTGTGAAACTATACGCCTTGAAATAGCTCAACTAAGCTAACGGGGAGTATGATTTTTACGCTTGCAGGGTGATGCCGGGGTGTCAATGGACTTTACGAAAAAAATTCGCAGAGCAGGTTTGTACCAATTCTGGCTGATGTTTGCAGTTTTCGTTTCTGTGCTGGTTAGTCTTTTTGGCTATTTTTTTATAGCCGGGCAGCAGGGTGCCAACCGTCATCTGGAGGATCTTCAGGAATCACTTCAGCTTAATCTGAACCGCCGCTTACAGCGGGAAGTGGACGATGCGTATCAGTTTATTAATGCCCGTTACAAAAGTGCTGAACAGGTTATTATGACCCGCTCGCAGAATGAAGTGATTCAGGCGATAGAGGTCATGAACAGCCTGTATCAGCAAAATCACGGTAAGATTCCAGACGCTGAACTCAAAAAGCTGTTGTTAGAAACCCTGAGGGGCGTGCGCTTTTTTAATGGCAGAGGTTATCTTTTTGTTGGCGACCAGCAGGGTCGGAGTCTGCTTTTGCCGCTTGAGCCAGCGCAGGAAAACACGCTCATGGTTGACCTTAAAGATGATCGAGGAAACTATTTTGTTCGCCGCTTTATGCAGGTGAGCAGTTCTGAAGAGGGGCGTGGTTATGTACGTTATCGCTGGTACTCTCCGGGTGACCGGTCGGTTATGCGCGATAAGATTGCCTTTATCGCACGCTTTGAACCGTTCAACTGGTTAGTCGGTGCGGGAGACTATGTGTTTCAGATACAGAATGATCTGCAACAGGAGATTATTGACCATCTGCAACATATTCAGTTTGGTAAAGCCGGTTATCTTGCGGTGCTGGACCGTAGCGGTATGGTTATCGCGGGTAAAGGGGTTAAGCCCTTTGTTGGCCTGAATCTCTCGCAACTGGATAATCCCCACGACCGTGAGCGGATTTTTTCGCTGCTGAGCCGGGTCAAAGCTGAGGGATTTATTCGAGCTGACTGGTATCAGGCTGATGGTCAGCCGGTTGATAATCAACTGGTGTACGCGAGGCCACTGCCGGTATGGGACTGGGTGATCGTTGCCGCAGGTAATGCCGATCCTTCACTGGATCTGCTGATACAGCAGCGTCAGGCGATTCTGCAGTCACAGAAGCAGAGCAATATTACTCTGGTTTTACTATTCACGGTGTTGCTGCTGCTGGCTATTGGCATGATACGGTATTACTCCCGGGGGTTGTGGCGGGTATTCGATGATTATCAGAGTAACCTCGATGAGAAAAATGTTACCCTGAGTGAAAATGCTCGTTCACTGGAGATCAGCAGGCGGATTGTTGATGCTGCCCATGAGGGCATTATGATTACTGATGCAGAAAACCGGATTATCAGTATTAACGCCTCATTTACCCGGATTACGGGCTATCTGTTTAGCGATGTGAAAGGGAAAAACCCAAATATTCTCAAGTCATCGGCGCATGACTACGAGTTTTACCAGATGATGTGGAGCTCCCTTGAAACCGAGGGGGAGTGGCATGGTGAGGTTTGGAACGTGCGCAAGAACGGCACTGTTTACCCTCAGGCTTTGTCGATTACCTCTTACCGTAATCAGAAGGGAGAGATTGAGAACTATATCGGCACTTTCACTGATATCAGCCAGCGCAAAGCATTTGAAGAGCAACTTGAGCATCTGGCTCAGAGTGATTCGCTGACCGATCTGCCCAACCGGCGCTCCCTGAGCTGTCGTCTGCAACACGAATTGAGTGTGTTGAAACGTCATCCTGATCGCCAGTTAGGGCTGATTTTCATGGATCTGGATTTCTTTAAGCAGATCAATGATAGCTATGGGCATGGGGTTGGCGATCAGGTGCTGATTATTATTGCCCGGCGCCTGATTGATACTGTGCGAAGTATCGACATGGTTAGCCGGGTGGGCGGAGATGAATTTGTTATCCTCTTAGGTAATCAGACGGGGGAGATGCAACAGACCGCTATCAGCCTCGCTGAACGAATTATTGCTGCAGTGGCGCAGCCCTTAACGGTTGCTGGTGAACCGATACAGTTGACCACTAGCCTGGGTATCGCTCTGGCACCGGTGGATAGCTGCGATGACACCCATCTGATGGAGTGTGCTGATCTTGCGCTTTATCATGCGAAGCAGGAGGGGCGTAATAATTACAAGCTGTTTTCGCTGTGGATGACCGGGGTAAAATCAGAACAATAGAAACTGATATAATCGCCCGATATCTTAAATGGACTAAGCTGTGCTGATAATTTCCAACAATGTCGCGATACCGGATGATGAGATTGAGCTGAGTGCAATCCGCGCTCAGGGGAGCGGTGGGCAGAACGTCAACAAGGTTTCCTCTGCGATCCATCTGCGTTTTGATATTCAGGCTTCCTCTTTGCCGGAGTTTTATAAGCAACGGCTGCTGCAGTTAAAAGACTCCCGTATTACCAAAGAGGGGGTGGTGGTGATAAAAGCCCAGCAGTTTCGCACCCAGGAGAAAAACCGCGAAGATGCACTACAGCGGCTACAGTTACTGATTCGCAGTGTCTTGATAGTGCAGAAAGCGCGTCAGCCAACTAAACCTACCCGTTCATCTCAGCGTAAACGGGTCGATAGTAAAACCCGGCGGGGACAGACTAAATCTCTGCGGGGGCGGGTAACCGACTAATTGAATAAAACCAGGAGTAAAGATTGATGAGCATGATTAAACAGTTGAGTTTTGTGATGATGTTGGGGGTTGCTGTGGTCAGCATGCAGGGCTGCTCGCCTGAAGTAGGCACTAAAGCCTGGTGCGAAGAGTTGAAAGAGAAACCAAAGGGCGACTGGACAGCGAATGAAGCAAAAGACTTTGCTAAGCACTGTATTCTCTGAGGCACTCAGCGTTTGCGCTGTTTAGCTTTTCTGCGGTAAAGGGTCGTCAGAGCCTTTACCGCTGCTCCCCGGCGAAGATGTAGCCGATGCCATAGACGGTGTTGATCAGCGCCTTTTCTTTGCGGTAATCGTTGAGGTATTTTCGCAGTTTACCGATCAGCACATCGATAGTCCTGTCCGACGGATGCCAGTCCCGGTTGTAGAGATGGTTTAGCAGCTGTTCCCGGGTCAGCAGTTCATTGCGGTTGTTCAGCAGTATGCTGAGCAGCATAAACTCATTTCTGGCGAGTTTAGTCAGTTGCCCGCTGGGTGATTTTAATACCTGGCGTATGGTGTCCAGTTCCCAGTCAGAAAATTTGATTACAGGGTTCTCTTCCGTCGGCTTGGTTGACTGGCTTAATCTCGACCAGCGGCCCAGATTGCGGATACGGGCGGACAGCTCACGGTAGTTGATTGGAGGGGTAATGAATTCGTCAGCTCCCATCTCCAGTGCAATGATCAGATCTTCATTGCTGGGTTTAGGGCCTATTATAATAATGCCGCCATTGCTTTTACTGCGCAGATCTCTGGTTGTAGAAAAATCTATTCGTTTCGATGCTGAATAATCGACGATAAATACATCGGTAGAGCGGTCTGACTGAAAACAACTATCTGCTTTATGTTTCTTGATATTAAAGCCGAAGTCATTGTGTTTATCTAAATCAAAAATATTATTATCTGACTGATCAGTAATGATAGTTATATTAATACACATATTATTATTCTTTTATTTTTATTGGAAAATAAAATTAGAGAAGTATCTATTGATAATAATAGTGATCTTTATACTGCGGGTCTGGTATAAAAATGCTCGATTTTAGTATGAAATGATTTGCTTACGCCGGGATCAACTGCGGATTTGTGAAGCGGTCTGGTTGAATATCCTGCGCAGAAAACGGTTCAGATGGCTTTGATCGGTGAACCCTGTCATCTGCGCAATCTGGCTGGGGGTAAAGCGTTTATCCAACAAAAGTTGGCGTGCGCGATAGGTACGTCTTAGCAGAAGAAACTGGTGCGGCGTATAGCCGGTACTTTCTTTAAAGCTGCGACTGAAGTGGAAGCTGCTCATGCTGAGGATCTCTGCCAGCTGCTCCAGGCTGATCTTGTCACTCAGATTGCGATCAATATATTCGACAATCTTTTGTAGCCCTTTTCGGGTGATCTTTCCAGCCTCATTATGCTTAAGACTGATATCTGTTGTGTTTGAATAGTGGTTCAACAGGTGCACAATCAGTGCGTTTGCCAGGCTCTCCATATACAGATTACCACTGGGGAACTGCGCCCGGGTCTCAGATAAAATGAGCTCTGATAAGTTTCTCAGTACCGGATCATCCGTTTGAAACAGCGACTGTAGTTCAAAGTTATCAGGGCTTACGCTGAGGTTCTCTTCGATCACTTTTCGCACGGCGGAGTGAGGAAACATGATATGAAGTGTGCTGGAGTCAGATTCTGGAATCAGCCACTGGTTATCCTGAAAGGCGGGTATAACCGAGAGCGACTGTTTGTCCCAGACACCTTGAAAATGGTTGTCACCACAGCTGTACTGCACTGCCACGGTGGGCGGCTTATAGTTGTAGATCAGTACATGATGATCCATTCCGGGCAGGTTCAGGTCGACAAAGGGTAGCTTGGCATAATTCTCCAGGCGGATATTACAAAAGCTTTTTCCTTCGCTGGTGTCAGTGGGCTTAAAGGAAATAGTCTCCAGTCTCTGGTCTGGCGTTATCAGCTTGATTTTATTCTCAGGCATAACATCTACATCTCTTTTTTTTATTTTGAATGATGACCTGTATAGCGGAGATATTAGAGATTTTATGAAACTATGACAAGAATGAAGTCGTTATAAGCTTAATAATTTACATGTTAACAAGTTGCTCGTTGGTGATGCCTATTTTGTTACATATTGTTACAAGATCTATAAAATCTTATCAATTTCCTTTTTACCTCTTTCAGTATTCTGGTGTTGTTGCATAACGTACATGAGGAATACAACGTGAAAAACAATAACTATAAGCTCTTGCCTGTCTCCGCTCTGCTGTGCGGCACTCTCTTGTCCAGTCAGGTATTTGCAGTCGCTGAAACAGTTCACCCGCGCGATTATATTGTCGCCCCTTCCGGGGTTAACCTGTCAGTGACCTACCTGCAAACGGTTAACGGTGATAATTTCAATATTGATGGTAATAAAGTAGCGGATAACGCAAATCTGGAAGTGAACGCGGTTGTTGAGCGTCTGATCCATTATACCGAACTCTTTGGTATGCCTGCTGATCCCCAGATTATTATTCCGGTTGTTGATCAGAAAGTTGGTCTTCTGGGTGATGACAGCTCTGGTATTGGTGATATTTTCCTGGGGTCTACTTTCTGGCCTATTGCTGACAGCGCGAACAAGGAGTGGCTGGGTATCACTCCTTTTGTCTACCTGCCGACCGGGGAGTATGAAAGTGATAAGGCGGTGAATGTGGGTGCTAACCGCTGGTCATTTGTACTCCAGGCTGGCTATACCAAGGGGTTGACCGAGGGTGGTTTGTACATGGATCTGATTGGTGAAGTCGAGGTCTATGGTGACAATAATGACCTGGCCGCCGGTGATAGCCTGAGCCGGGATAATATGTATCGGATGAGCGCAATGCTGTCCCAGGATGTCACTCAGGGTGGCTATATCTGGGGGCGTTACAGTAAACAGAAAGGCGGTGAGCAGCAGATTGATGGGGTTACACAGGCAGCTACGGATATCGACACCGATACCCTGACGGTTGGCTATAGCCAGTGGGTGGGTAAAGAGTTTCAGCTGCAGGGTGAATACAGTAAAGATCTCAATGTTGAGAATGGCATTGAAACCGATGGTGTCACTTTACGTCTTGTCGTTCCATTTTAATCTGCGAGGAATCTATCATGCGATTTAGCAAAAAACTTTTGCCGCTCATGCTGGGGACTTTATGTGTTATGCCCCTTATGTCGCAGGTGCAGGCAGCCGCCAATGTTGATGGCAAACGGATCAGTCAGGCAAATGAAGAGCCCGGTAACTGGATGTCCCACGGCCGGGATTATTCTGAACAGCGTTTCAGCCCTTTGGTACAGATCAATAAAGAGACTGTTGGTGATCTGGGCTTAAGCTGGTCTTATCAGTTTGATTCTACCCGGGGGCTGGAAGCGACCCCGCTGGTGATCGATGGCACTTTGTATGTCACGGGTAGCTGGAGTGTGGTCTACGCATTTGATGCTGTGACGGGAGAACTGAAATGGATCTTTGATCCTCAGATCAACAAGGGAGAGGTGGGGCCAAAAATCTGTTGTGATGCGGTTAACCGCGGGGTTGCTGCCTGGGATGGAAAGATCTTCGTCGGAACACTGGATGGCCGTCTGATCGCTATTGATGCCGAGACGGGTCAACAGAAATGGTCAACTCAGACCACAGAGAAAGACAAGTATTACTCGATAACCGGTGCACCCCGGGTGGTTAAGGGTAAGGTTCTGATTGGTAACGGCGGTGCTGAATTTGGCGTGCGGGGCTACTTCTCTGCGTATGATGCTGATAGCGGTAAAATGCTCTGGCGCTTCTATACCGTGCCTGATAATCCGGCTAATGAAACTGATCCGAC
This sequence comes from Amphritea sp., assembly GCF_050300915.1. Taxonomy (GTDB): domain Bacteria; phylum Pseudomonadota; class Gammaproteobacteria; order Pseudomonadales; family Balneatricaceae; genus Amphritea. The sequence continues at coordinate 1,668 of NZ_JBNKYN010000032.1, read as the reverse complement.
GATGATTGAAATATCCAAGACCTGGTCGGGTGAATGGTGGAAACTCGGCGGTGGCGGCACAGCCTGGGACTCAATGGCCTACGATCCTGATCTGGATCTGCTCTATGTGGGTGTGGGTAACGGCTCACCCTGGAACCGGGAGCTGCGCAGTGACGGCAAAGGTGACAACCTGTTCCTTTCTTCCATTGTAGCGGTTCGTCCTGATACCGGTGAATATGTCTGGCACTATCAGACAACACCCGGCGAAGAGTGGGATTACACTGCCGCGCAGCATATGATTCTTGCGGATATTGAGGTCAACGGTAAAACCCGCAAAGTGATTATGCAGGCACCTAAGAATGGCTTCTTCTATGTGCTGGATCGTCAAACCGGTGAGTTTATCTCGGCGGAAAACTACGTCACGGTCAACTGGGCAGATGGTGTTGATGCGAAAACCGGCCGCCCTAATATCAAGCCGGAAGCTCGCTACAGTAGTGCGGCTCAGCCTTTTCTGGCATTACCCTCACCGTTTGGCGGTCACAACTGGCAACCGATGAGTTTCAATCCGCAAACGGGGCTGGTGTATCTGCCAACCCGGGAGATGGCGTTTCCCTATATTCCCGATGGTGATTTTAAAGCTAAGAATCTGACGGTGAATCTGGGTGTCAGCCTGCTTGCGGCTTCAATGCCGGAAGATCCTGCTGTACGCAAAGCAATAAAAGCAGCCACTAAAGGTCGACTGGTGGCATGGGACCCGGTTGCCCAGAAAGAGGTCTGGGGGGTTGATATGCCGGTTCCCTGGAATGGGGGGACTTTGAGTACTGCTGGTGGTTTGCTGTTTCAGGGAAATGCGAAGGGTAACTTTGTTGCTTATGATGCTAAAACCGGTGAGCAGAAATGGTCATTTTTCAGTCAGACCGGCATCGTTGCTGCACCGATGACCTACAGCGTCAATGGCGAACAGTATGTTGCTGTCATGGCTGGCTGGGGTGGGGCCGTTCCTCTGGTGGTCGGCGAGTTGGTGAGCGAAGCCGTTAAAACCAATACTAACCGTTTGCTGGTGTTTAAACTGGGCGGGGATAAAACGCTGCCCACGCTGGAGGCTAAGCCACGCCAGTTAAACCTGCCTGAGATGACCGCTTCGGCGGAAGAAGTAGAGCAGGGTAAAGCGCTGTATCACACCTTCTGTGTTTCCTGTCACGGCGACGGGGCGGTGAGTGGTGGCGTGGTGCCAGACCTTCGCTATGCCAGTGCCGACACCTTCGGTTTCTGGGAAGCGATTGTGGTCAACGGCCTGAAAGCGAAGAATGGCATGGCGTCATTCAAGAGTGTATTGAGTGTCGGGCAGGCCGATGCGATCAAAGCATACGTTATTAAGCGTGGCTATGATCTGCAAAACGCTCAGGCATCTGCTTCCGATACCCAGTAAAGAGCCACCAGGTAAAGCGTAAGTTTTGAAAAGAGACAGTGTTTAACACTTCTCCGCGTTGTTATTACACCCTCATCGAAGTAATACAACCGCGCTTGGGGTGGCTCCGGCCATCCCTTTTTTCAACATCTGATGAGGACTTGTGGACCAACCCTGATAATGGTGCTGATAGACTACGACTAAAAAGTCATCCTTATTAGTTCCAAAGTACCATATGGGTTTGGTCGTTGACTTCATATGATTAAAGACAGTCACAAGAC